>NZ_CAPS01000017.1 GCF_000333955.1 Rhodococcus sp. AW25M09 | reverse complement strand
CGCGGTCCGATGCACCCGATTCAGTCTTCGAGGACGCTGACGCTCACGCCGTAGGGCAGGAAACGGACGCGTCGGCGTGGGTCGGTGTTGTCCTTGTGGGCCCGGAGAGCATCGAGTTCGGTGGCGTAGAGCTGGTCGATCTGCGGTGATCCGGCGTCGTCGACGCTGTAGATTGCCCAGACTCCATCACCCTTCTGACCAGTGGTTTCGGGCTCCGGTGGAGCTTTGGGAGCCCCGACGTTGGGAGCGAACAGTGAGCCGACCACCTCGCGCAGTCCCTCGGTTGCTTCCCGGGCGAACTTGTCGAAGTCGTCGGATCCGAATCCGAACGGTCCTTGGTTGGCCATGGCGTACCTCCTGGATGAAACTCCAGTATGCGCGCTACCGCGGATTGGGCTACTGCTGTAACCGGGCTCCTATGGTGTTGTGCAGTGCACGTAGCGAGTTCTGACCGAGTGAGACCGTCTGAGATTCGATGTAGCGCAACAGGTGTGAATCGTTGAGCACCTTCTCGCTCGACTGGATCAGCACGGTGCCGGTGCCGGTGAAATCGAATTGGCGCTCCTCGCCGCTGTTGGCTCCGAGGAATCCGCGGGCAGCACCGAGGAAGTTCTGCATCCAGTCTGCGTCGAAGTGATGCGAGGGCGAGGGGCAATCAGCCCATCCCACGAGGGCTTCCGGGTCGATACGTAGCGGCGGCTCGGCGAACATGACGGTGCCATTGGACGAGGCCAGGAACTTGCCGGTACCGAGCAGAGTGAGAAATCCCGGGACGATGGATTGCTTGAGATCCAGAGTCGGCTCGAATGCGAGCAGATTCGCGGCCCGGATGGTGAGGTTGCCGTCGTCGAGGTCGTAGCTGTTGATGTTGAAACCGCGGTCACCGAGGATCAGCTTGCCCTGCCCCTGCGCGAGGACCCAGTCGTTCGAGTACAGCGGAGACGAGAACCGCGCCGCGACGATGGCGGGCATGGACGTCTGCCCGAGCGGCTCGAAGCGGACGTTGCCGTAGTACGCGATCATCGCGCCCTTCGACGTGAACCACGGCTGACCGGTGAGTTCTACGCAGAACGCGTAGTCGTTGCCGGGGACGTTGTCGTTGACCGGCAGCGTGTACGGGGTGTGAATATCCAGACTCATTCCGGCTCCTAGAACTTCTGTTCGGAGGCCTGGACCCACACGGTGCCCATGCCGGTCATCTTCAGCTGAATTGCCTCGCCGCTGCCCCTACCGACGGCGTCTCGCCAGCCGACGTTGGCGGAGATGTCCACGTTGATGTTGCCGATGTGGCAGACGTACGCCTGCGGGTCCACCACCACCTGAGGGTGATCGGGGCCGACCTGCAGTGCAGTAGCTCCCCCGTGTGACAACACAGCGACGCTGCCTTGACCGGTCAGCTGGGTGGTGAACAGGCCCTGACCTGTCATCGCGCCGCGTACCGCCCCGCGGACTCCGCCTTGCGAGGTCAGCGCCACGACGGAACTCTGCAGGTACCCGTCGTGCACCAGTAAACGGTCGGCTTCGACGGTGAGCATCGAGGAACCGTCGAGATGAATCACTTCGATGTAGAGCCCGGCGTGGCCGTAGAAGACCTCGCCCTGACCCTCTGCGGCCATCATCGCCACATGCTCGCCTGCCATCATCCGCCCGGCCATCCCGGCAACACCGCTCATGCCAGGCATGGCACCGGCCGAGCCGCCCATCGAGTGCGGAACGAATCGCACGTCTCCGGTGTAGTAGAGCATCGAACCGCGACGAGCCAGCACGTTCTGATGGGGCGCGAGAACGGATTTCACGACTTTACTGTTGACCAGTTCGAGCGGCACGTCAGCGCTCCTCGGGTTGGATGTACACGACGCCCTGGCCGTCGAAGCGAAGGGAGAACGCCTCGCCGCTGCCGCCGCCGATGGCGGAGCGCCACGTGACGTCGGTGACGAAGCTCTGGTTCAACTGGCCACGATGGGCGACGAACGCGTCTGGATCGACGACGAGCGGGTATTGCGGATCGACGGCGAGGGCGATGATCGGCCCGCCTTTGGACAACAGGGCTACGGTGCCGGATCCGCTGACGACAGTGGTGAACAAGCCCTGGCCCGAGCTTGCGCCGCGAAGGCCGGAGAATTTGATGTCGGTCTTCAATTGACCTGTGAGAGCAAGCAACTGCGACGACTCGACGTGGAGGTTGTCACCTTGTACCTCGACGAGAGTGATGTCCTGGGCGTCGACGGCGAAGTAGACCGTGCCCTTGCCGGACACATCCATCAGCGACAGCGATTCGCCGGTCACCTTCTGCTTGAGTGCGGCACGAAAGCCGCCGCCACCGCCGACGCCTGCGCTCTTGAAGGCGACATCGCCCTCGTACGCCACCATCGAACCCGACAGTGCGCGCAGAGCGTCACCGTCCAGGTCGGCGACCAAGACACGGTGCCCGTTCATCCTCAGCTGTGCCACGGGGGAATGATGCCACTGCTCGCTCCCCCGTGGCTACTGCTGCAGAAATAAACTAGATGAGCGGCTTCAGTGCCTTGCCTGCCAGTTCGACGACTCCCGGCTGGTGCCCGTTGGTGACGAGGTTGATGATGATGCCGTCGATTCCCTGATCGAGCACGCGCTTCTGAACCTGCTCGGCGATGTCGTCCGGGGTTCCGCAGAACTGCCGGTCGGTGGCCTTGGCGGCGTCCTCCTCCGACAGGTTGGTCAGATCCAGGCCCTGCTTCAGCAAGAATTCACGCTGCATTTCCTTGGCCTTGTCGCCGTCCTCGTCGATGATGACGAAGGTCAGGAAGCTGGTCTCCAGGTCCTTGGGGTCGCGGTCTACCTCCTCGCAGCGGGCCTGCACCGCGGCGAGCTTGCGCGGCAATTCCTTTGCGTCGCAGATGATGTTGAGGTGGTCGGCGAACTGGGCGGCCAGGCCGAAGGTCTTCTTCTCGCCACCGCCGCCGAGCATGATCGGCAGATCGTCGCGGATGCGAGGCTCGTTCATCGCGTTCTCGACCTGGTACCAGAGGCCGTCGAACGTGGGTCGCTGGCCGCGGAGCATCGGTTCGATGATCTGCAGGGCCTCGTCGAGCCGCTCGAATCGGTCGGTGAACGTGCCGAACTCGAGTCCGAAACTCTGGTGTTCGAGCTCGTACCAGCCGGCACCGATCCCGAGGATGGCGCGACCACCGCTGACCACGTCCAGCGTGGTGACCGTTTTGGCCAGGATCGCCGGGTTCCGGTAGGTATTGCCGGTGACCAGAGCGGAGAGCTGGATGGTGTCGGTGGCGGTCGCGAGGGCGGACAACGCGGAGTAGGCCTCGAGCATCGGCTCGTCGGGCTTGCCGATTCCGGGAAGTTGGTAGAAGTGATCCATCACGAATGCGGTGTCGAATCCGGCCGCTTCGGCCTCGCGCGCCTGCGCGATGACCTGGGGGAAGAGTTCTGCGACCGAACCGTCGTAGCTGAAGTTGGGCATCTGGTAACCGAGGCGAATAGTCACGAGAGCCACGCTACTCGGATATCGGCCCGTGGCATGCGCGAGAGCGCGATAATTCGACGATGACAATCTTGGAGCTGACCAGGCAGCCGTTCTCCGGATTCGCAGTCGACGACCTACCAGCGGCGCGCGCCTTCTATGCCGAGACGCTCGGACTGACGGTGACCGAGAACAAGATGGGCATGCTCGAGCTGCACCTGGGGAGCGGGGCGATCGTGCTGATCTATCCGCGCCCAGGGCACGTGCCCGCGCAGTTCACGATCTTGAACTTCCCGGTGGGCGACATCGAGAGTGCAGTCGACGCGCTGGCCGCGAAAGGGGTTGTGTTTCAGCAGTATCCGCAGATGGGTACCGACAACAGGGGAATCTTTCGACACGGTGGACCGCTGATCGCCTGGTTCACCGACCCGGCAGGGAACGTGTTGTCGGTGGTGCAGGACTGACGCTTCAGGCTGTCGGGGTTCCCTGGGCGAGAGTGACTGTGCCGGAACTCGTGACGCCGCCGTCGTCCACCCATTCCACGACGGCAGAATCGCCGGGGACTCTGCCGATGAGCGCCTCGGACAAATCCGACGAGGACCGAACCTGTATACCGTCGACCGAGACGACGATGTCCCCAGCCGACAATCCCGCTGCCGCCGCTGGGGAATCGGAGGTCACCGAGACGACCGCCGCTCCGACCGCAGGCTTGTTCTCGAAGACCGAAACATCTCGCACCGACACCCCGAAATACGGCGTCGGTCCCACATGGACTGTGCCGCCCGACTTTCCGGCGATCACCTGCTCGAGCACAGCTACCGCCTCTGCGATGGGGACGGCATACGCCTCAGGTGCCTGGGGTGGCGAGAACTCGGTTCCGTTGCGCGCCTCGTCGGACAGACCTGCAGTGTTCACACCCACCACTCGACCCCAGGCATCGAACAGTGGGCCACCCGAATCACCCGCTCGCACATCGGCATCGACGCGGATCATCCGATCGAGCGTGTTCCGCGAGCCGTCCACCGAACTACGAGTACGCACCTGCTGATCGAGGGCGGTCACAGCACCGGGAGCCGGCACCAATACCCCCGCGCCCGAGGCATTCCCGACAGCGGTCACCGCATCACCCACCTCGGGAGGTGGGTCCGGGGCAAGCTCGACCACTGGCAGGTCGGCCGCGGTGATCAACTGCACGACCGCCACGTCGCGAGATTTGTCGTAACCCAACACGGTGGCGTCGTAGATCAGTCCGTTGCCCATGTGCACTGCGCTGATCTCGGTGGCGTTCTCGACGACGTGGAAGTTGGTGAGCACAATCCCGTCGGGGGCGACGACGAAGCCGGTGCCCGCAACCCCGGTGTAGCCGGCCGATGCCGACAGGGTGACGACGGTGGGATCGACCCGAGCGGTGAGCTCGTCGAGCGTCAGTGGAGGTGGTTCGACGACCGGAGCGATAGTAGGTGCCTGCGCGGCGGTGAAGTCCGCGGTTCCGGGATCGAGTGGCGGAGTCACGAAAAGCCACATACAGGCAGCGACCAGCGTCAGCACCACCGCTCGCCCGCCCGCCCGCATAGCTACTCATTATTGACCGAGGACGTCCGCTGTGCCAGCCAGTGCTGAACACTGCTCGCCTCTAGCCGCCGCGTCTACAGTCTGCTCATGCCTGCGTCGCATCGACCTCGAGTTCTGATCGGTATCTCCGGTTGGACCTACGCGCCGTGGCGCGGCGATTTCTACCCGGCCGGCTTGGCGCACCGAAAGGAGCTCGGGTACGCGTCGGAACAGTTGACGTCCATCGAGGTCAACGGCACGTTCTATGCGATGCAGAAGCCGTCGAGCTTCACCAAGTGGCACGACGAGACGCCGGACGACTTCGTGTTCGCAATCAAAGGCGGCCGATACGTCACGCATATCAAGCGTCTGGTCGGCGTGGAGGGTGCTCTCGCGAACTTCTTCGCCACCGGGGTGCTGACGCTGGGCGACAAGCTCGGGCCGTTCCTGTGGCAGTTGCCGCCGAACCTCGAATTCGACGCGCAGAAGATGTCTGACTTCTTCGCTGTATTGCCCCGAACTGTCTCTGCTGCAATTACTTTGGCGGAATTGCGGGACGACAAGCTGGCCGAGGATCGAGTGCTGTTGCCTGCATCCTCTGATCGGCCACTCCGGCACTGTGTGGAGGCTCGGCATCAGAGTTTCGCCTGCGACGAAGCGGTGGAGTTGTTGCGAAAGAACGACATTGCGTTCGTCGTGGCCGATACCGCGGGTAAGTATCCGTACGTCGACACTCCGACAGCCGATTTCATATACGCCCGGTTTCACGGCGACGAGGAGCTGTATGCCAGCGGCTACACCGACGCGGCCTTGGATCGATGGGCCGGCAAGATCGCGGACTGGACGGCAACGGGTCGCGACGTCCACGTGTACTTCGACAACGACATCAAGGGCTACGCACCGTTCGACGCCATGAAACTGATCGAGCGAATCGATCGGTGAATCGGGCTCTCTGCGTTGATCTAGGAACGGGGCTAGACAGCTGTAGTTTCAACTAGTCGCGGGTAGGGCGGCGGCGACCCGAGACAGAGCAGCCGCGGCAGCGACGATAGTGTCGATCTTTCTCTGCAATGCCACGCCCTCGAAGGCCTCGATCCGTCCGCCGACGCTGATGGCTGCCACGACCGCCCCGCGACGTCCCAGGATCGGCGCGCCCACCGCAGCAACTCCGGCCAGATAGTCGGAGCGGCTCACGGCATACCCCTGCGTCCGGATCTGCTCGAGGTGTGACATCAACGCGGACGATTCGGTGACCGTCTCGGGCGTGTATGCCGGCAGCGATCCTGTCAGCCATTGATCGCGAATCTCTGCCGAGTGCGCCAGCATCGAAATTGGTCCTGCTGCAGCGTGGTACGGCAACACGGATCCGATCGAGATGCCCGCGACAACGAGCGAGTTGCTGCCCTCGAGCCGATCGATACACACGGCACCCTCGCCGGCAGGAACCATGAGATACGCAGTGTCGCCGAACGTGTTGGCAATCTCCCGCATGTACGACGCGGCCGCGCCGCGAATGTCGAGTTGGGTCAGAGCGGACGACCCGATCTCGAAGACGGGCATGGCAATTCTGTACGAGCCCTCGGGTGTTCGGTCCACCCAGCCGGCGTGGATCATCGTGGTCATCAACCGGTGCACGGTGGTTTTGTTCATTCGACTTGCTGTCGTCAGGTCGTTGAGTGTCCACACCGGATGCGAGGTGTCGAAGTGCTCGAGCAACCGGCACGCCTTGACCACCGCGCCGACGATGTCGCGGCCGGCATGAGCGTCGGACTCGGTGGGCGATGCCACGTGTGCTCCTTCGATCGAACTGGGAACTGCTGCCGCCATCCTACGAACCCCCCTTGACTTGTGATCGCCACCACTCTAGTTTCGGAATGCGTTCCGCAATACGAAATGGATGGTGTGTATGACTGCGACACTCAGAGATATGACCGACCAGGGCCTCGTGTACGCCCCAGGTGTCTGGGACGGGCTGACAGCCAAGCTGGCCGAGCAGGCAGGATTCTCGGCTCTGTGCGCGTCAGGCTTTGCCGTTTCGGCCGCCCTTGGACTGCCCGACGCCGAGCTCTACACGATGACCGAGAACCTGCAGGCCGTGCGCACCATCGGGGAGGCATCGTCGCTTCCACTCGTGGCGGACATCGATACCGGATACGGCAATGCCGTCAACGCCGCGCGCACCGCAGGGCGATTCTCGGCCGCGGGAGTGCAGGGTGTTTTCATGGAAGATCAGCTCTCGCCGAAGAAATGCCCCATCTGTGTGGGCGAGCCGGTGGACCTCATCAGCGTCGAGGAGGCGTCGGGCAAGGTCCGCGCGGTCCGAGATTCGATGCCGGACCATGTGCTGCTGATCGCACGCACCGACAGCCGCGGCGACGATGCGATCCGCCGCGCCAGGGCGTACGTCGATGCCGGAGCCGACATGATCATGCCAGTTACCAAGACGTTCGAGACCGTCGAGGAGTGGGCCCACTGCCACGACGAGGTGGGTGTTCCACTGATGGCGACGTTGACCGCATCGACGTGGACGGAACGAGAGTTCACTCCCGACGTTCTCGACCAGATCGGCGTCAGACTCGCCCTCCTGCCCACCCAGGTCCTGATGGCGGCAACCGGTGCCGCCCGGGAAGCCCTGCGCCGACTCGCCGGCGGCGAGGCTCCAGCCGACGTCAGCGCCGACGCACTGCAGCACCACGAGTTCGTCGACCTCATCGGGTTCCCGGAAGTCGAAGCAGCGCAACGCAAATACCTACCTGCTGGCTCGATCGCGTGACCGACATGACTTCCGACGCCCTGACGATGGTAGAAAAGATCCTGGGTCGAACTTGTGATGCCGAAACGGTCCACGCCGGTGAGAATCATGCCGTTCGTCCGGCTCGGATGATCGCCTACGATTTCCCCGGCTACACCGACGTCATGTTTCGGCAGATGCATGAGGACTTCGGCATCACCGAGCTCGACGACCCGTCCCGCTACGTGGTGTTCATCGACCACATGCTGACGAAGAAGAACGCGAAAGAGCAAGAGGTGCATCAGGTCACGCGAGACTGGTGTGAGTTCTACGGGATCGAACTGCACGAGGGGCGGGGAATCGGCCATCAGCTGACCGCGGAGCTCGGACTGGCGACGCCCGGCGAGTTCCTGGTTCACTTCGACGGTCACATCAGTGGGATCGGTGCCTTCGGTGCCCTCGGATGGGGCATCCGACGCGATCTGATCGAGGCCTGGGTGACCGGTCAGCTGTACGTCGACGTCCCGGCCACCACGCGGTTCGACCTCGTCGGTGAGTTCGGCCCCGGCGTCGACAGTCGCGACCTCGTCCATACAATCATCGATCTGGTCGGTGCCGACGGATGCGCCCACCAAGTCATGGAATTCGGGGGTCCAGGGGCACGGTCGATGAAGATCGACCACCGCCAGGGGCTGTGCGGAATGGCGATGTTCACCGGAGCAGTCTCGGCAATCTTCGAGCCCGACGAGCTATCGCTCGACTACGCCCGGAATGTCGCGCGTTATTCGTTCACTCCGGCGCTCCCCGACGAGGGTGCCATCTACGCGGCCCGCCACACCATCGACCTCTCGACCATCGTTCCGCAGGTGGTGCAGCCCGGATCGGCTCGTGCAGCGAACACCCACACCGCTGCCGAGCTTGCGGGAATCCCGATCACCAAGGCGTTCATCGGTTCCTGCGCTAGTGGCCGCATCGAAGATCTGCGCGCCGCGGCCCTGGTGCTCGACGGCCGAACCGTCGCCCCCGGCGTCGAACTGAATGTCGTACCGACGTCCCAGAAGGTTCACGATCAGGCCGAAAGCGAGGGGCTGCTGGACATATTGCGATCGGCCGGTGCCCACATCGCCGTCTCGAGTTGCGACTTCTGCTTCGGTTATCAGAAGCCGCTCGCGGCCGGTGAGAACTGCATCTCGACTGGAGTGCTCAACATCTCCGGACGTATGGGCAGTTCCGACGCCAATATCTATATGGGTTCGCCCTACACCGTCGCTGCCAGCGCCCTCGCCGGTGCGATCGCACAGGTGCGGTCATGAGTGCCTACCCGCCGCCTCCGGACGTCATAGAAGGCCGAGTGGCGTGGGTCTTCGGAGACGACTTCGACATCGATCTTGTGGTGGGTGTCGCGAACATCAAGTCCTACGACCCCGAGCACCTGCGGTCGGTGTGCATGACGGCGTACGACCCGGGATTCGTCGATCGCGTGCGGCCCGGGGACATCATCGTCGGCGGGCGCAACTTCGGCTACGGCCACCCGCACTACCCACCGATGGTGGCACTGCGGAACTTGGGCGTCAGTGCCGTTGTTGCGGAATCGTTCTCACCTGGATTCTGGCGTGGCGAGACCTTCAACGGGATGCCGCTCATCACCGTTCCCGGGGTCTCCGATGCGGTGGCCGTCGGCGACACTGTCAGACTCGACTGGCGTCGAGCCGAGCTGTCGAGCAGTGATGGACGGACGATCACCGGCCACGCTCCGAACGCCAGGACCATTGCGGTCATCGAAGCGGGCGGATCGTACGAACTTCTTCTTTCCGAGCACCGAAGCACGCAACCACTCACAGAAGGATCAGCGCGATGACGAATACCGAACACTCCCGCGCGAGAGTCGTACCGCCTAAGGCGGACACCACGACCGCGCGTCGAGCAGCGTTGGCCGGAGGTGTCGGCACACTCATCGAGTACTACGACTTCGCTGTCTACGGCTTTCTGGCCGTCGTCATCGCGCCACTGTTCTTCCCGTCGACCAGCCCCGGCGTGTCAATCCTCGCAACGCTGGCCGTGTTCGGCGTCGCCTATATCGCCCGTCCCCTCGGCGGGATTTTCTTCGGCCGACTCGGGGATCGCAAGGGCCGGCGTCACGCCCTCGTCATCACCGTGGTGTGCATGGGAGTCGCCTGCGGCATACTCGGGCTGCTCCCGACGCATTCCAGCGTCGGCGTTCTTGCACCGATCCTGCTGGTGACCATCCGCCTTGCCCAGGGATTCTCGGCTGGAGGAGAGATCGGTGGTGCCGCAACGTACATCGCAGAATCGGCTCCGCCGAACCGTCGGGGATTCTTCGGTTCGTTCACTCCGGTCGGCTCGACACTAGGCTTCGCAGTTGCCGCCGCGGTTGTCGGAGTGGTCGCGCTGATCACGACCGACGAGCAAATGTCGTCCTGGGGATGGCGAATCCCGTTCCTGCTCGCTCTGCCTTTGGCCTTCGTCTGCCTGCGGGTGCGATTGAAGTTGGAGGACACCCCGGAGTTCGAGGAGATGGCGGCCAAGAACGACGTGGTCAAGAGCCCGTTGAGCGACGTGGTGAAGAAGCAACCGCTGTCGGTACTGAGGGTTGTCGGTATCGCGATCGCGATGAACGGATCCGGATATATCGGCCTGACCTACTTCAGCGTGTACCTGATCAACGACCTCGGTTTCTCGAAGGATTCGGTGTATTGGACGTCGGCTATCGCAATTGCGTTGGCGTGTGCGACGTTCCCACTCAGCGGACTACTGACCGACCGCTTCGGCCGTAAGCCGGTGTTGCTGTTCGGCTACGTGGCCTACGTGATCATCGCGCTGCCGGTCTTCATGATCCTCGGGGCTACGTCCAGCATCCTCGTGGTCGGCGTTGTGTATTTCGTGTATATGGTGCTCAACGGCATGGTGCAGGTGCCGGCCTTCCCGCTGTTCACCGAGCTGTTCCCACGCTCGGTGCGCTACACCGGCGTATCGCTCGGATTCAACATCGGTACGATCGCAGCTGGTGGAACGGCTCCCTACGTCGCCGCGCAGTTGGTGGAATCGACCGGCAACGCGATGTCGCCCGCCTACTGGGTGATCGGAGTCTGCGTCATCGGTGTCGCCACCGTCCTGACCATCCGAGAGACCGGTCGCGACTCGCTACCGGTTTGACGACTTGTCCGTATCAACATTGCTAGCCAACAGGGTAGATAGCGCTAGATTTTGCTGTCGGGCTCTGGTCCCATTGCAAACGCGCGCGCGTTCGCTGGGTGCGCGCGGATCTGCCAGCGAATCCGCGAGCGTCTGGCGAACGCGCGCGCGTTTGCGAATGTCGCCGGGCCCGCTACCCGTATATTCGGCACTCTTGTCTCGAAGCTAGAGATCGATAGAGAGCGCTACGGAGTGCACAACCGTCGTACAGCGTTCTCGATGACCGATGCTCGACGCGTTATCTCCTCCTCGTCGGCCACCTCGCAGTCACCTCTCGGCGCGGTCATCCACGCCGACACGATTCCGAATATCAGCGTCAGCAGGTCGTCGACGGCGATGGCGGTGGAGATCGATCCTGCCTTCTGAGCTGCTTCGATGGCGCCGCGTCGATCGGCGAGCACGGTGTGCACCGACTCACTCGGCATGAGTTCGCCGTCGCCCTGCAGCTGCGCCCACAACAGCAATCGATGTTCCTCGGGCACCGAGGCCAAGTGCCGGTACTCCCGTGCGGCGTATTCGCCGAGATCCTCGACGTTGAAGGGCACGGATTCGACGTAGGTTGCGAACCCGTCCTCGACGACAGCGCGAAACAGTGCCTGCTTGTCTCCGAAGTACGCGTACAGGCGCTCCTTGCTGGCTTTTGCCGCGACTGCGATGCGATCCACCCGCGCTCCGGCCAGTCCGTGTGCAGCGAACTCGGTGCGGGCGGCAACGACGATGCGGGCGCGGGTGGCACTGGCGTCAGGCTTCATGGCGGCCACCATACCTCCAACCAACTAGTTCGTTTGACACTATTCGAATCGTGGCCTATTTTCTGAACGGGACATTTTTCGTGCCCAGAGAATCAACGAGTACGAGTGGGGTAGAAACATGTCGCAGCCCTCCGAGCGCGAAGTGCCGGAAGTGAATCCGAATTACGAGCGACGCTGGCTGGTGCTCTGCATCGTCGCCATCACGCAGCTCACGATCGTGCTGGACGGCACCATCGTCAACATCGCCCTGCCGCAGGCGCAGCTCGACCTCGGCATCAGTGACACCAGCCGCACCTGGGTGATCACCGCATATGCACTGGCGTTCGGTGCCCTGCTGCTGCTCGGTGGCCGCATCGCCGACTACTGGGGACGCAAGCGCTCGTTCATCGTCGGCATGGCCGGCTTCGCCGTGGCCTCCGCCATCGGCGGACTCGCACAAGAAGGCTGGCAGCTGTTCATCGCACGCGCAGGACAGGGAGTCTTCGCTGCATTGCTCGCGCCTGCAGCGCTGGCCATCCTGACGGTCACCTTCACCGACACCAAGGAACGCGCCAAGGCATTCGGCGTATTCGGGGCGATCGCCGGTGGCGGCGCAGCCGTCGGCCTGCTTCTCGGCGGAGTGCTCACCGAATACGCGAACTGGCGCTGGTGCCTGCTGGTCAACATCCCCGTCGCTGTGATCGCCATTGCCGCAGCAGTGCCGCTGGTCAAGGAGAGCAAGGCGCACGGAGACACCCGCTACGACCTACCCGGCGCGATTCTGGTCGCGCTCGGACTGGCCTCGCTGGTCTACGGCTTCACCGAGGCCGAAGACGGCTGGGCGACGGTGCCCACCATCTCCTTCATCGCACTCGGACTCGCGCTGCTGGCCGCGTTCGTCGTGGTCGAGTCGAAGTCGGCCAACCCGCTGCTCCCGCTCAGCGTGCTGCTCGACCGCGACCGCGGTGCCGCATACATCGGATCGGCCGTCATCGGTGCCGCGCTACTCGGCGGCACGCTGTATCTGACCTTCTACTTCCAGATCGTGCTCGAGATGAGCCCGGTGATCGCCGGCGTCGCGTCACTTCCGATGACCGGTGGAATTCTGATCACCGCCGCGCTCGCGTCCGCGCTGGTGCCGAAGATCGGACCCAAGCCGCTGATGGCCGTCGGACCCGTCGTCTCGGCAGTCGGCCTACTGCTGCTGACGCAGATCGGCGTCGACACCTCTTACTTCACGCACGTGCTCCCCGGAGTCGTACTGCTCGGCCTCGGTCTGGGCCTGTTGATGGTTCCGATGCAGAACGTCGCACTCATCGGCGTCCCCGATCACGACGCGGGTGCGGCATCGGCACTGATCAACGCCACTCTGCAGGTGGGCGGCGCTCTCGGCGCGGCGGTGTTCACCACGGTGTACACCTCGTCCAAGTCCTCGTACCTGGCCGACAACCCGGCACCGACTCCGCCCGCCGGAGTGCCCGCCGAGGCCCTCGCCGGCCAGGAAATCCCGAGCGACGAGGTGCTGGCCTCGCTGCCGGAACCGATCCGCAACTTCGTGCTCGCCACCATCGACCATGCGTTCGCGGCCGAGGTGTCGGGTTACGCCTGGGCTTTCGGTACCGCTGCGATCCTGGTGGCTCTGGTGTGCCCGGTCGTGCTGCTGTTGGTGCGTGCCAAGAAAGACGACCTACCCGTCGGAGACACCCCGGTACACGTCGGATAAGTGCGTACGACAACGAACCCCGCTGCTCACCGTCGAGCAGCGGGGTTCGTTCGTTCGACTTGTTCTCGGCGAGCTCACTGGCGCTCGTGCCGACGATTGTCCACGACGGTGGGTCGGGGCCGGGCGGCACGAGAATCGAAGCTGGCGTCACTGCACAACTCGCCGAGTTCCGGTGTGAAACACACGAATCCGCAGGTTTGGCACTGATGCGTGCGGTGGTGCCCACGGTCACACGAACAGGCACGGGACCCGACCAGGACGGACCCGGCGACCAGCCGATGGCCGTTGTCACATCTACGTGGTGCCCTCTCGGCCCACCGATCTCCGACACGATAGAGCGACCCAGCGACGGACTCCGGATCGTGCTGTCCGACTGCCATCGCGTGCGACCGCCTTCGAGAATTCTGGACCGCCCGAAGTGGCTCCGCTGGCCGCATCGCCAACTCCGGGGGCGTGTTCAGACTAGCAGCGATCGAACATACGTTCTAACGCAAGCGTCAGAACCACGTTTTGCGACCACCGACTGCGCGCCCCATCGAACCGAGCACCGTCAGAACCAGGCCGACGACAATCAAGATGATGCCGATAGTCGTCAAAATTGAGATGCTGGTGAAATAGCCGATGAGGGCGAGGATGATTCCGAGAACGATCATGACTACTCCTGGTGCCAAGTTGAGCCTGCTACCGACGAATTGCCGATGAACCAAAACCTACCTCGGCCGGATGGAGGTCTGCTGACAAACATCGCAATCAGCCCACAGTCACCTCGGCTGCGAGAGTCGGTACCTGAAATCGAACTGCCGACCGCTCGCCGTCGCAGCTGACTTTACTGCGCTGCGTAGCCGCCGTCGATGAGGTGGTAGCTGCCGGTGACGAACCCTGCTGCGTCGCTTGCGAGGAAGGCCACCAGAGCTGCAACCTCTTCCGAGGTGCCGAGCCGACCTAGCGCATGCTTCTCCTCTAGTGCATGGCGCGCGTCGGCATCCATGTTGTTCTCGAGCAGCGGGGTGCTGATGAAGCCGGGGCCTATGGCGTTGACGCGAACGCCTGCTGTTCCGTACTCGAGAGCGGCGTTCTTGGTGAGGCCGAGGAGGCCGTGCTTGGCGGTGACGTAGCTCGCAGAGTTGGGAATGCCGACGCTGCCGAGCACCGAGGCCATGTTGATGATCGATCCACCGCCCGCTGCAGCGATTGCCGGGATCTGCGCCTTGAGGCCGTAGAACACCGCGTTGAGGTTGACCTCGATGACCTTGCGCCAATTGTCCAACGGGACATCTGCAATGGGCTCGGCGACGCCGCCGATGCCGGCATTGTTCACGGCGATCCGCAGTGGGGCGAGTTCGGTTGCGGCAGCAACCATTGCCTGGACGGCCTCGAAGTCTGCTACGTCGCCGACGAATGCAGCGGCCGAGCCGCCGGCGGCGGTGATCTCGTCTGCGACTGCGTGGGCACCGTCATGGTCGAGATCGGCAACGAGTACGGACGCGCCGTTGGCTCCCAGAAGATGCGCGACGGCGCGTCCGATTCCGGATCCGCCGCCGGTGACGATTGCCGAGCGGTCTGCCACGTCGTATGTGGCCATGTCGAATCACTCCCGCTGTTCGTAGTATTTCCTGTCACCCAAGTTCAAGGCCCATCGGCTACGGACTATTCCGAATCTCGAACGAGATTCGGCCAGGTCTTTCCGTCACCGTTCTGCCCGTGCAGCAAGAAACGCCTCCGGATCGATGAGATCCGATTGGCCCACGATCGACCCGAGATCGGCGATGCGTTCGATGCCGGTGAGCACCATCTCCTCTTCCACGGTGCCTTCGGCGTACCCGTAGTAGCAGGTCGATGTCGTGTGGTTGTGGTCCTTGTCGATACGGTTGGCGCGGCCCTCGATCTGGCGAATGTCGATGGGAGTCCAGCGGGGATCGTGGATCAGCGTCACACGCGGCGCGAGAGTCGACACGCTTCCTTCGGGCAGCAGTAATTCGTTGGTGTGCAGGTTGATCGCGCTGGTGGTGGTCGAGACGATGACCGATGCGCCGCCGGTCTGAAACCGCCTGATCGACGCCTCCTGATCGGGACTGCTCATGCTGCCGTCGACGACGGCGACGTCGAGGCCCTCGTCTCGCAGCGTCTGCGCCAGAGCGGCGACCGACTCGCGGTAGAACATCGAGACGAACACCTGATTGCCGGCCTTGACCCACGTGCGCACCTGATCGGCCGACGCGGGAATGCGCAGGTAAGAACACTTCTGGCGAAACCGCAGGGTAGCGGCACGAGTACTCGGGTTCTTCTGCAACACTCGCTTCCCGCCGACAGCTTTCCAGATAGGTAGACCGAGTTCCTTGCGGTAGTCCACCCACGCCGAGTTGTACAGCCGCTTCTGCGCCGCAGTGAGCTCCTGGCCGAGCGGCTCCCGCGGGGTCGGCGGCGACGGCCGCGAAATCGACCACGGCTCAGCACCTCCCGAGAGCCATCCGTGCACTGCGGCGATATCGCGTTCACGTCGGGCAGCGTCCTCGGGCTCCCACCTCCACGTCGTCAACCCCGTCGATGCCTTGCCCGCCTTGACGGCGAACCCGGATTCGATGAGGAACTCCGCCCACTTCATCGTCACCGCGTATCCGAGATACTCGTCGTCGCCGAGAATCTCGACTCCACGGCTGCGTTCCACCGCCCGAGCCATGTACGCGAAATGCAGTGGCTGGTAGCCGGGAGTGGCAGACATCCACACCACCGAACGAGCCGCCTCCTGATAACGCCACAGGATCTGGGACTGCTGCGACTCGATGTTCATCAGAGCATGCGATTCGTCGGCTATCACGACATCCATGTCGAACCGCAGCTCGCCGAGCGAGATGGTCCGTTTGTTCTGTGTCCGTTTACGTTTGCCCAGATCGGTCTCGGGCGGAACCGACAGCAGTTTCTTCGTCGACTGGTAGGTGATCAACAGCCAGCGCTTGCGATCGGACGGCTCGATGTCTGCCTCGCTGTCGGCGATGGTGCGACGCCAACCCGGCAACGCGCCCTTGGGGGCGACCACCAACACAGTGCCGATCTCCGCCGCAGACATCTGCCGAACGGACTCGCACACCGCCAGTGTCTTGCCCAGACCCGTCGAATCCATCTGCGCGAAATACGGGAATCCCGCGTCGAGAGCGGCGAGATGCCGACGCACGGATTCGAGTTGGGTGTCACGAGGCTGCATCGCGCGGTCCCGAACCACCTCGTCACGCCATGTCTCGTTGGCGTCGTCCTCGAGCCACCGCTGCAGGCTGTAGGGCATCGACTCGTACGGCTGCAGATACTCGGGCAGCTCGGTGCCGTAGTACGCGAACACCCGCGGACCGGGATACCAGCGCGCTCCGGCTGCGCCCGCCGCCGACCGATCCTCGAACGGCACGTCCAGCACCCAGACGCGCTCACCGGGATCGGGCACCCGCAGATCCGGAGCGGCCGTCTTGCGCGGCGAGGTCTTGCGAGGAGCTGCTCGCTTGGTCGCCGTCTTGCGAGGTGCCGCCTTCTTCGCTGCTGCTTTCTTGGGAGCAGGCTCACCGTTCTTCGCTGCCGCGAACTTGCGCGCAGCACTGCTCTGCCCGGCTTTGACGGTGCGGGCAGTGGTGGATCGGGCTGTGCGTCTACGAGGTGGCATCGGATCCAGTCTGTCGTACGGTGTGCACGAACACCGTAAAGGAGCCCTGTGACATACACGAACGACCCGCGCGCCGTAGTGCTCGTCCACGATGGGGATCCTGCGCTTGCGCGACGCGACATCGGCACCCTCGACGCCGAATTGCGCACCAGGGGTTTCCAGTTGGACGTCCACTCCTTCGACCACAGCCCCGATGTTGCGCCGCCGCGGCTCTCCGATGCGCAGCTGCTGGTGATCATGGGCTCGCCCGACGCCGCCTACGACGACACGCTGAACTGGCTCGCGCCGGAAATCGCCTACGTCCAGGACGCGATCGACGCGCAGGTTCCGGTCCTCGGTGTCTGCTTCGGCGGGCAACTGCTCGCACGAGTACTCGGCGGATCGGTCCGCAAGTCCGAGCATCCCGAGTACGGATTCGTTCGGGTCGAGACCTCCGATCCCGAGTTGGTGGCCCCGGGGCCGTGGATGGAGTTCCACGGCGACACCTTCACCGCGCCGCCGCAGGCCACGGTCATCGCCCGCAACGACGCAGCACAACAGGCATTCGTCCTCGGACCGCATCTCGGACTGCAGTTCCACCCCGAAATCGACCTCGATACCTACGACGCGTGGGCCGCAGCCTGGGACCGCGACGGCGTCGAGCATGCGGTGGACGTAGACGAGATACGCAGAACCATCGCCGACGCCGAAGCGGCCGCTCGGGTGCGTTGCGCGACCCTGCTGGACGCATTTCTCGCCCGATCCTCGGCGCTGCCCCGGTAGGGTCGAACGATGACCGAGGCCAGGCCCAGCAACTTCAGCGATCACCAGCTCGGCATCTACGCCGCCGGAATGTTCGCCCAGCAGACACCGCCCATCACCACCAATCTGGCGCGGCTCGAGGATCAGGCCACCGAGTCGCTCTCGCCCGAGGCGCTGGGCTACATCGTCGCCAGCGCCGGTAGCGGGTCGACCGCGCGCGCCAACCGCGCGGCATTCGACAAGTGGTCCCTCGCGCCTCGAATGCTGCGCAGCTCGGCCGCCCGTGATCACGCGTGCACCGTGCTCGGCACCGATATGCCCGCTCCGTTGATGATCGCTCCCGTGGGCGTCCAGACTCTTGCTCACCCGGACGGTGAGCTCGCCACGGTCCGAGCCGCCGCGGAACTCGGTGTGCCGTACATACATTCGACGCAGGCCTCGCATTCGTTCGAGCAGATCGCCGAGGCGGGCGGAAATGCTCCCCGCTGGTACCAGCTGTACTGGCCGACGGACGAGTCGGTGTTGCTCAGCTTCTTGCAACGCGCGAAGGACTCCGGTTTCAGCGCGCTGGTCTTGACGCTCGACACGACGATGCTGGGGTGGCGGCCTGCCGACCTCGACCGCGGGTACCTGCCGTTCCTGGCCAACCTCGGTATCGAGAACTATCTGACGGATCCGGCGTTCCAGGCCGGACTGGCGCAGCCTGTCGAGGAGAATCCTGTTGCCGCCGCCATGCATTGGGCGCAGATGTTCCCCAACCCTGGGCTGTCGTGGAAGAACCTGGCGTTCCTGCGCGAGCACTGGAGCGGTCCGATCGTGCTCAAGGGAATCTGCACCGTCGACGACGCCCGTGAAGCAGCTTCGCACGGAGTCGACGGCATCGTGGTCTCCAACCACGGTGGCCGTCAGATAGACGGGGCCAGAGCGTCACTCGACGCGTTGCCGGCCATCGTCGATGCGGTGGGGGATGATCTGACCGTGCTGTTCGACTCCGGTGTGCGCACCGGGTCCGATATGGCCAAGGCTCTGGCGCTCGGAGCCGATGCGGTACTGCTGGGGCGGCCTTTCCTGTACGGCCTCGCGCTCGGTGGACAGGAGGGCGTCGCGCATGTATTGCGTTGCCTGCTCGCAGAATTCGACCTGGTGACGAGCCTCTCGGGACATACCGGGGCAGCCGATCTGAGCCGCGACTCCATCATGGAGTCATGATGGAGTGGACCAAGCACGCTATCTGGTGGCACCTGTACCCACTCGGCTTCACCGGCGCACCGGTCCATGGTTGGAACGGTGAATCTCAGTCGGATCTGCATCGGCTCAGCAGAATCGAGAAGTGGCTCGACTACGCACTCGAACTCGGTGCGTCGGGCATTGCGCTCGGACCGATTTTCGAATCCGAGAAGCATGGCTACGACACGGTCGACTATTACCACGTCGACGGCAGACTCGGTACCGACGAGGACATCGACTCGTTGATTGCCGCAGCACATTCTCGCGGCCTCAAGGTCATGTTCGACGGTGTCTTCAACCATGTGGCGCAGAGCTTTCCGAAGTTCCGACAGGCCCTGGCAGAAGGCCCCGATTCCGAGGCCGCCGGATGGTTCTACCTCGACTGGTCCGGAGACGAGTCGACGCATCGCAACTTCGAAGGCCACGACGAACTCGTGGCGCTCAACCACGATAGCCCGCACGTGCAGCAGTACGTCGTCGACGTGCTTGTCCACTGGCTCGAACGCGGCGTCGACGCCTGGCGACTCGACGCTGCCTACGCGGTACCGCCGCGCTTCTGGGCCTCGGTGCTGCCGCAGGTCCGCGAAAAGCATTCGGACGCATACTTTCTCGGTGAGGTCATTCACGGCGACTACGACCGGATCGTCTCGGCCTCCACACTGGACTCTATTACCCAGTACGAACTGTGGAAGGCGATCTGGAGTGGCCTGAGCGAGAAGAACTTCTTCGAGCTCTCGCACGCGCTGGAGCGCCACAACGGCTGGCTCGACGCCTTCGTGCCCGCCACCTTCGTCGGAAATCACGACGTCAATCGCATCGCCAGCGTCATCGAGGACGAGCGACATCTGCTGCATGCGTTGGTGGTTCTGTTCACCGTGGGCGGCATGCCGATGATCTACTACGGCGACGAGCAGGCGTTCCGCGGCATCAAGGAGGATCGCGTCGGCGGTGACGACGAGGTGCGTCCCGAATACCCGGAGACGTCCGACGACCTCGCGCCGTACGGCTGGCCGGTCTTCCGAATTCACCAGGAGCTGATCGGGTTACGGCGTCGTCATCCGTGGCTGAACTCCGCGCGTACCGAGACGCTCGAGCTCACCAACACCGCGTTGCTCTATCGCGCCCACGCAGACGGTGACTCGGTGACAGTGGCGCTCAACCTCGGCGACGATGCGATCGACTACCTGGTCGAAGGCAGCGAAGTACTGGCAGGGGAAGCGCACCTGAACGGTGGACGAGTGAGCGTTCCGCCGCATGGCTGGGCCGTCATCGGCTGAGCGGTGCATACAAGTTTGTCGGCATGTCTACGATGAAAACAAGAAACAGCTAGAGAACGCTACCGGTACAGTCGACAGCGACACGGGGTGCCCGTCAGGGCTGAGAACACACCCGTCGAACCTGATCTGGTTAGGACCAGCGAAGGGAATGTCGTGACGTTCGGTATTCCTGTCCCCTCGTGACGGTCCCGACCTCGAACGAGAGGCGAGGCGCATGAACTTCGACGAGCAGACAGTGTTGATCACCGGCGGCGGCCGCGGACTGGGAGCAGCGATTGCCGCTGCTTTCGCCGGTGAGGGAGCACGCGTGGTGATCGACTACCGCAACAGCAAGGATGCCGCCGAAGCGCTGGCCGATCGCCTCGGCAAAAGTGCATTCGCGGTTCAGGGCGACGTGACGGACGAGAGCGCGGTGGCCACGGTGTTCGACTCGGCACGTGAGCATTTCGGCACTCCGATCACCACTGTCGTCAACAACGCGCTGGCCGACTTCTCCTTCGACGGTGATGCCCGGCCCAAGGCCGACACCATCACCTGGGACCGCTTCGACGCTCAGCTGCGCGGGAGCGTCCGCGCAGCGTTGCTCACCACCCAGGCGGCGCTGCCGGGGATGCGTGAGGCGGGCTTCGGCCGAATCATCAACGTGGGCACCAACTTGTTCCAGAATCCAGTGGTGCCGTACCACGACTACACGGCTTCCAAGGCGGCGCTGCTCTCGCTGACCCGCACCCTGGCCGCCGATCTCGGCGCGGACAACATCACCGTCAACATGGTCTCGGGTGGACTGCTCCGCACCACCGATGCCAGCGCGGCAACGCCGGCCGAGGTGTTCGACTTCATCGCCGCCTCGACGCCCTTGCAACGCGTCACCACCCCCGAGGAATTCGCCGACGCGCTGTTGTTCTTCGCCTCACCGTGGGCGCGGTCGGTGACCGGCCAGAATCTGGTGGTCGACGGCGGCCTGGTCAAGGACTGAGATGCTGCACCTGAACGCCTTTCTGTACGGATGCGGCCATCACAGCGCGGCGTGGCGGCACCCCGATTCGCGGGTCGAGGATCTCGGCGAGATCGCGTACTACGAGGAACTCGCGCAGCTGGCCGAACGGGGAAAGTTCGACGCGGTGTTCTTCGCCGACGGGCACTCGGTACGCGACCCCGCCGGAGCAGGTACCTGGTTTCTGGAGCCTGTTACAGCGCTGTCGGCGATGGCGCGGGCCACCACGCACATCGGTCTGGTCACCACGATCTCGTCGACGTTCTACACCCCGTTTCATGCCGCACGCATGCTCGCTTCCCTGGACCACATCAGCGGCGGCCGGGTCGGCTGGAATGTCGTCACCTCCATGTTCGACGCCGAAGCACGCAATCACGGAATGGACGCCATCCCGGGCCGGGAAGAGCGCTATGCGCGCGCCGAGGAGTTCGTCGATGTTGCTCAGGCACTATGGGATTCGTGGGATGTCGACGCGTTGACACTCGATCGAAGCGGGGCCTACGCAGATCCGACGAAGGTGCACTCCATCGACCATGACGGCAAACACTTTCGGGTCGACGGGCCGTTGACGGTACCGCGGTCGCCGCAGGGTAGGCCGGTGTTGTTCCAGGCCGGGGCATCGGGTCCTGGTCGCGACCTCGCCGCGAAGTATGCCGAGGCGATCTATGCCGTCGCCTATGATCTCGTGGCCGCGCAGAGCTACTACGAGGATGTGAAGATGCGTATCGGCTCTGCCGGCCGCGACAGCAATGCAGTGGGAATCATGCCGGGTTTGGTGACCTATGTCGGGTCGACCATGGACGAAGCCCGCAGTAAGAAGGCCGAACTGGATCGGTTGCTGCCCACCGAACAGTCACTCGCGATGTTGTCCACCTTCACCGGACAGGACTGCGCAGCATGGGAACTCGATGCCGCGGTGCCGTCGTTGCCGCCGGCGTCGGAGTTCGCCGGGCCGCAGGGCCGGTACGAGACGATTCTGCGGATCATCGAGAAGGACGACCCCACGGTTCGGGAATTGCTCGGCACACTCGCTGCCGGCGGCGGGCACGCCACTATGATCGGCACTCCGGAATCGATTGCCGACGAGATGCAGTCGTGGATCGGCCGCGGAGCCGACGGCTTCAACCTGATGTGTCCTCGCTACCCGGATTCACTCGAAGACTTCGTGGGCCATGTGGTGCCGATCCTGCAGCAGCGCGGCCTCTTTCGTCAGGACTACGCGACCACCACGCTGCGCGAGCATCTACGCTGACTCAGTCCAGCGTGTCGATGAATTCCCTTGTCAATCGGGCGATATCGTCGGCATGGGAAATCGGCGACCAGTGCCCCGCCGGAATGTCGTTTCGGGTCAGGTTCTTCACCCATTTGCCGGTGTCGTCGTAGTGATACGGACGCACTGCCACATCCTCGGTGTTGACGATGAGGTGTACCGGGATGTCGATGTACCGATCCCGTGGGTTGCTCAGATGCGGAATGATGTTCGCGCGATAGAGGTGAGTGCCGTTGGTTGCATCCGACCACAGCGTGGGGTTCTGGGTGACGAGCTTCGGGTCGACTCCCGAGAACTCCTCGAGGAATGCCGGCCAGCCCTTGGCGAACTGCCGCTTGATCCGCAGGTTGGCCAGGATCGGGACATGGAAGGTGGCGGTGTACCAGGATGCCCGAACCTGGGCGAGGACCTGTTTGATGCCGGTGAGGGTGGGATGACGCAACCGAGACTGCGACCATTTTCCGAGGTGATCGAGGTTCGGTCCGGAAATCGAGGTGTACGAACGGATTCGGTCTTTCGCCCGAGACTGAGCTGCGGCCTCCCACACCTCGACGGCACCCCAGTCGTGAGCGAGCACGTGTACCGGAGCATCGGGGCTCACGGCGTCGGCGACACTATAGAAATCGGAGGCCAGCCGCGCCAGCTTGTACGCCGACCGTTCGGCGGGAATCGAGCTCTCGCCGGCACCACGCGAGTCGTAGCTGATCACCCGGAAGCGGTCTTCGAGCTGCGGCACGATGTGGCTCCATAGCTCGTGGGTATCGGGCCATCCGTGCACGAGGACGATGGGATCTCCGTCGGGATTGCCGCTCTCGAAGACCGCCAGCCGAATCCCTTCGTTGACGACGGTGGTGCGAACCGCGTTGCTGCTCAAGAGAAATATCCGTTCTATAGATCGAGTACGAGACGCCCGCTGCGTGCGCGAGAGACGCAGATGAGCATGTGATCGTGTTGCTCGTCCGGCGTCAGGCGCGACTCCAGATGTTCGGGTTCACCGGAGAGAACACGAACTTTGCAGGTGCCGCAGAAACCTTGTTGGCACGAGTACGCGATATTCGGCTTCTGTTCCTTGACCGCGGTCAGTATGGAGGTATCGGCCGCGACGTCGAGTACCGCACCGGTGCTGATCAACTGCACCTCGAACGGGTGGCCGTCGAGAATCGGCGGCGGACCGAAACGCTCGAAATGCAATGCGGTGGCTGCGCACCGGCGAAAGTCGCGGCGGACGGCGTCGAGCATGGGGGTAGGCCCGCAGCAGTAGACCGCACCGCCCGCCGGTGCACGCTCGAGCAATTCGCCCTCGCCGGGGTAGCCGTGCACGTCGTCGGTACGGATGAAGACGCGATCGGATTCCCAGCTCTCGATTTCGTCGAGAAAGGGCATCGTGTCGCGAGATCTACCGCAGTACACGAACTGCCAGTCCATACCGAGAATCCGTGCGGCGCGAACCATTGCGATGATGGGAGTGATTCCGATTCCGCCCGCGACGAACAGGGCGCTGCCTTCGCCGACGAAAGGGAATCCGTTGCGGGGGCCGCGAACGGTGACCTCGGTGCCGGGTTGTAGCCCGTGCATCTCGATGGATCCACCTGCGCCGGTGGGGATTCGGCGCACTGCGATGCGGTAGCAACTGCGATCGGACGGATCGCCGCACAACGAATACTGCCGACGTCGCCCCGAGGGCAGGTGCAGATCGAGATGGCAGCCCGGATGCCAGGTCGGCAGCTGCTCGCCCGTCGGCGACGCGAGGGTGAGTGCGGCGACATCGTTGTCCTCGGCGACGATGTCGCGTTCGGTGACGACCAGCCTCATCGCCGAATCGGGATTGTGCCCGGCGACGGCGTCGACGTACTCCTTACCTGCCGCGGCGTGCATGTAGCCGTTGAGGAACGTGCCGAGGAGCTGCATGGATCGATCGGGACGCGACCGCCCGCGCAGATCCGGCGGCGGATCCTTGGGGAGCAGGCGCGGAACGCGGCGCGAAGTGAGCTTCACCTGGCTGCGGCCTGGGCGGCAGGCGAGGATGCGAGGTACCGAACCGCCTGCGCGGTGGAGCCTTCCTGACTGGGGTGGTACGACTTCTTCAAGTATCGAGACATGCTGCGAAGGACGTGTGTCAGCGCGGGAAGGGTGCCGCGACGGACCGATTTTCTCCACAGCGCGGAGCGAGGCTTGCGGACGGACTTCGGCGCGGTCTGCAACTCCGGGTCGTGCTTCATCAGGAAGATGATTCCGCGCATCCAGATGTACCCCATCAACGGTACGACCACCACGAACGTGCGCAGGCGACGAACCTCACGCTTGTCGAAATAACGGAGGGTGTCATAAGCGACCGAACGGTGCTCGACCTCTTCGGCACCGTGCCAGCGCAGTAGATCGAGCATCGTGGGGTGGATGCCCGCGCGATCGAGGCCGTCGGCGTTGAGTACCCAGTCGCCGAGGAATGCCGTGACGTGCTCGATCGCGGCGATCAGGGCCAAGCGCTCGACCAGGTTGTTCTTGGACCGCAAGCTCGTCACCGAATCGGCCCCGAGCACCTTGCCGAAAGTCCACTCCATCTGGTCGGTGAACGGCTTCGGATTCAGACCGTTTGCCTCGAGATGTACGAGGACCCCGGTGTGGGCCTCGGCGTGGACGGCTTCCTGGCCGATGAAGCCGATGACGTCGTCGCGGAGCTTCTCGTCGTCGATGTACGGCAGGGCTTCTTTGAACGTGTCGACGAACCAGTGCTCGCCGGCGGGAAGGATCAGATGCAGCACGTTGAGAACGTGGGTGGTGTACGGATCGCCCGGCACCCAGTGCATCGGTAGATCGCTCCAGTCGAACTTGACGTTCCTGGCTTGCAGCATCACTTCGCCGGGATCCGATGCGACGATCTTCCGTTCGCTCATCGAGCCACCTCCTCCACGTTCGCATGTGTGGCCGATGCCACAGTGCGCGACTTAGTATAAACACCGGTTACATATAAAGGGAACGGTGTCGGTCTGGAATGAGACACTGCTGTGATGACCGACTCCTCCCCAGTGGCCGTTCCCCCGAGCCGCGTTCCCGCCGTCTGGCCTGCCGAATGGCCCGCCGAAGTGCGACGGATCGCCGACGCCACCGACGATGCCCTGGCCGCGGTCGCCGCGCGGGATTCGGCTGCGTTCGATGATGCCGTCGAGCTGTTGGGCCGCTCGGACTCGGCGCAGGCCGGTCACGTGCATGCCGCGATGGTACGCACGTTGCTCGAAGAGGTATATAGCGATGGGCTGACCGGAGAGAACGTTCAAGAGGTGCTCGGCAGGACCGTACGAGGCGCGGACTGGCTGCCGAATCTGGATATCGCCGGGTTCGTCGAGGTGCTCACCGGGGCTCTCGGTGTCGCCGACATCGACGAGCAGCCGCGCTCGAGGCCACGACCCGCGCACGCGCTCCTCGTGGTGGCGGACTTGCTCGCGGTGCGCCGCGGCCGCGCCGAAACCTATCTGCGCCGGGCGCTGGCAGATATCCACCGAGCCGAGACGATCGAGATGCCGTAGCGAGATCTATCCGTATCTAGCCTTATCGCTAGATGGCGGCAGATTCCGCTACCGATGCAGAATGTTCGTTCCGGCAATGACGGCCCTGATGGACGACAGGGTGGCGTCGGTCGCCGTGGCCATCGACCATTCGCGTCGCCCGTCGCGCTCGATCAGGACGAAGGTGGCGGTTTCGTCGCCGACCGTCTGCTGGTGGAAAGACAGGATCTCGAGGTGGAATCCGGCGTCGTACAGCATCGAGGTCAGGGCCTCGATCGGGCCGTACGTCGTTGCTGCGCACGCGATGATGGTGTCTCCGAGACCGAAGGTGGCGTCGAACACCATTTTCCCGCCGGGTGCCTTGTGGCCGGTCCACGACCCCAGGCGGAGCGGTCCGGTCGCGGGTGAGAAGCGTTCGGTGAAGGCCGTCCATGACATGTGCTGCCAGGTGGATTGGGGTGTCGCCTCACGCATGGTGCGCGGCAGGGTGAACCCGTAGCGGCTGTGGAATGGATCGGTGGCGCGAGAAGAAGCAAATGCATTCATGGAATGGTCTTCCGAATGTGAAGGAAGGACCGAGAGAGCACGACGACCCGCAGCGGGGGTCGGTCCGAATCAGACCCCGCTACGGCGGCGTACTACGAGAATGCGCTTCACGCTGTCGAATTTAGCGGCGACCAGGGCCACTGCGCAAGTATCGAACGAATACAGATATCTAGGACACGAGCTAGATGTCCGCATAGATCACTCGATCGGTTGTTACTTTGGCCCCATGGACCCCGTGCGTAACCCATACGCTCCCGGCGCCGGCCAGCGCCCACCTGAGCTCGCAGGTCGAAAGAAGCAGCTCGACGCCTTCGACGTCGTGCTCGAACGCATCACCCGCGGCAGGCCGGAACGCAGCGTCGTGCTGACCGGGTTGCGAGGCGTCGGGAAGACGGTGCTGCTCAATCAGCTGCGATCCGCAGCCATCGCCCGCGGATGGGGTACCGGCAAGATCGAGGCCCGCCCCGACCAGGAACTGCGTCGACCGCTGTCTTCGGCACTGCACATGGCCGTCCGAGGCATCGCGGCCTCGCATCGCGATCCCGAACGCGTCGACGAATTCCTCGGCGTTCTCAAGGCCTTCGCCCTGCGCGCCACCGCCGACAAGGGCATGCGGGAGCGGTGGCAACCCGGCATCGACGTCCCGGCCAAGACCGGCCGCGCCGACTCCGGAGACATCGAAATCGACCTCGTGGAACTGCTGCTCGACGCCTCCGCGCTGGCCGGCGACGTGGGCGTGGGTATCGCCATCTTCATCGACGAGATGCAGGACCTCGGTCCCGCGGACATCTCCGCACTGTGCGCGGCCTGCCATGAGCTCAGTCAGGACACCGCGCCGCTGATCATCGTCGGAGCCGGTTTGCCGCACCTGCCTGCGGTGCTGTCGGCGTCGAAGAGTTACTCCGAGCGACTCTTCAGCTACCACCGAATCGGCAGGCTCGAACGGGCCGCGGCAGACCTCGCGTTGATCGCACCTGCCGATCGTGAAGACGTCGAGTTCACCCCCGAGGCCCTCGATGCGCTGTACCTGGCTGCAGACGGCTACCCCTACTTCGTTCAGGCATACGGCAAGGCGACCTGGGATCTCGCGGCCGAGACCCCGATCACCGTCGAGGACGTGCGTGTCGCCGCCCCGACAGCAGAGGAAGAGCTGGCCGTCGGATTCTTCGGTTCCCGCTACGAACGCGCGACGCCCGCCGAACGTGAATACATGCGCGCGATGGCCGAACTGTCGGTGGACGACGGCTCGGTGCCGACCTCTGCCGTAGCGACCGAATTGAAACGCAAACCGGCGTCACTGTCTCCGGCCCGCGACGGACTGATCAAGAAGGGACTGATCTACTCCGCCGAGCGCGGCACCATCGCGTTCACGGTGCCGCACTTCGGCCGCTACCTGCGCGCGCAGACCGACGAACCTGCGGCGGTCTGACGGTTACTGCCGCGCCTGTTCGCGTTCGATGCACAGCTGCTCGAGCGTGCGCACGGCCCTGGGGTCGGAGTGGTCGACGTTGACGAGATTCGGGTCACCGTCGTAGAAGTCGATCAGTCGCTGGTCCATCACCCTGCGCCACAGCGGCGGCACCAGGGAGCAGAAGATCATCACCGCGTAGCCGGCCGGTAGCTGAGGAGACTCGTCGACTGTGCGCAGTGCCTGGTATCGACGCACCGGATTCGCGTGATGATCACTGTGTCGTTGCAGGTGATAGAGAAACAGGTTGCTCCACAGGTGATCGCTGTTCCAGCTGTCCCGATGTGTCGGTTTGCCGTAACGCCCGCTCGGCCGTTTCTGCCGCAGCAGCCCGTAGTGCTCGAGGTAGTTGGCTGCCTCGTACAGGACGATCGCGATCGCGGCCTGCAGCACTAGATACGGCACGATCACAGTGCCGAAAACGCCGATCAACCCGCCGAACAGAACAATGCTCATGGCGGCGGCGTTGAAGAGGTTGTTGCGAAAAGTCCAGGGTGAGGAGCCCGATCGTGCCAGACGGCGGGACTCGAGCTGCCACGCCGAGCGCAAACCGTGGACGATCGTGCGCGGCAGAAACTTCCAGAACGACTCACCGAACTTCGCCGACGCCCGATCTTCCGGGGTGGCCACCCGTAGATGGTGGCCGTGATTGTGTTCGACGTAGAAGTGGCCGTAGAGCGACTGCGCCAGCGTCACCTTCGAGAGCCAGCGTTCGAGGAGTTCGCGCTTGTGACCCAGTTCGTGCGCGGCGTTGATCCCCACTCCGCCGACGATGCCGACGGTGATGGCAAGTCCGATGCGCTCGGGAACTCCCAGCGGGCCGTGCGCCCACAGGTAGCAGGCGGCGACGAGCCCTGCGTACTGCAGCGGCAGGAACAGGTAGACGCACCAGCGGTAGTACCGGTCCTTCTCCAGCGCGGCGATCGCCTCGTCCGGGGGATTGCTCCGATCGACGCCGGCGAACCTGTCCACCAGGGGCAGCACGACACCCATGATCATCAGGCCGAGGGTCCAGAATGCTCCGGGACCGAGGAGGGAGACCAGA
>NZ_CAPS01000018.1 GCF_000333955.1 Rhodococcus sp. AW25M09 | reverse complement strand
TGTGGTCAACGTGGGGATTCGCGAGCAGACGATGATCGGCGTTGCGGGCGGTATGGCTCTGGCCGGTCTGCGTCCGATCGTGCACACTTTCCCACCGTTTCTGATCGAGCGGCCCTTCGAGCAGGTGAAGCTCGACCTGGGTCATCAGGATGTCGGTGCGATTCTCGTCAGCTCCGGTGGGTCGTACGGGTGGCCGCAAGGCGGCGAGACGCACTTCGGCCAGAGAGATGTCGCGCTTCTCGACACTTTGGACGGGTGGACGGTTCAGGTGCCCGGGCACGTCGAAGAGGTCGAATGGATGCTGCGCGCCGCAGCGGCGTCCGAGGATCGTGTCTACATCAGGCTCGACGGCACCTCGAACGATCGACCGTACGGTCTCTCGGACGGATCGATGACGGGTCTGCAGCAGGGTAATTCAGGTACGGTCATCAGCGTCGGTCCGATGACGGATCGGGTGCTGGCCGCGGCCACAGGGCGAGATGTCACGGTGTTGCACGCGTCGACGATCAGGCCCTTCGACAGTCACACACTGCGCGAGATCCTCACCGAGCCGGACGTCATGATCGTCGAGCCCTACCTCGCCGGGACGTCTGTGCCGCAGATCAACAGGGCTTTGGCGGACGTGCGGCATCGCCTGCGGGGAATCGGCGTCGAGCCGGGAGAGCGCCGAAAGTACGGCACAGTGGCCGAACACGACCGTGCCAACGGCCTGGATGTCGAAGGGCTGTCCCGATCCATGGACGAATTCTTCGGCTGATCAAAGCTGACGGCGCTCGTACCTGCCCTTGGCGACGGCATAAGCAGAACCGAGTAGTTGCCCGACCTGCGATTCGGTGTGCGAGGACGGGTTGACCACCGACATCCAACCCGCAGGGCCGTACTGGGGGTGAGCGGCAAGGGTGTCGTCGGTGTCGGCCTGGACTGCGTTTGCCGCCTCGCGGGCCGGCACCCCCAGGAGTTGTTCGAATTCCTGCTTACCCGCAACGACATTGACTCGGAATGCGTCGGGCCGGTCCAGCTGGGACAGCTCGTCGCCTGGATAGTTCTTGGTCACGATGGTTGCAAACGGCTGAACAGTCGTCGGGATGGTCCCGTCGGGCGAGTAGTAGAAGAACACGTCGCCCCAGGCGAGTTCGGGAGTTCCATCGCCTTCTTGCGGCCGCAGCGCTACGGTGCCTTCGAAGCTGCCGACCAAATTCACGATGTCGTCGAGTGTCATGCATCGATGGTCACATGTTCGGCAGCGTCTGCCCAGGCTTCAGCCCACTTTGTATGTTCCGGTGCCGGTCGCGACCAGACGGCCGGATTCGGTACCCACGATGTCGGCCCGGCACGTCTTCAGGCTCCGGCCGCCATGTAGCCGCGTCCCCACGATGTCGATGCTCTCGGCGTACACCGGCTCGAGGAATTGCACCGACATGGACACGGTCACACCTCGAAGCTGTTGAGGGACTTCGGATCCGGCCCAGGCGGCGGTCATGATTCCGATGTCGATACAACCGGCAATCACACCTCCGTGCAGCATCTGGCCCACCGTGGACAACTCGTCCCGATAGGGCAACCGCAGCCGAGCTACGCCCTCATCGATATCGATCAGTTCGATCCCCAGCTGCTGCACGAACGGTGACTGCGGCAGAAACATGACCATTGCCGCGCTTCCACTGTCCGGTGTCTGTACCTCGTTGGTCGTCATCTCGTTCCCTTCTATCGTCATTTGATTCCGATAACGGAATCAGACTACGATAAGTTCATGGTCTTGGATACCCCTATCGACAAGCGGAAGCGTCGAACACACAACGCGGTGCTGGACGGTGCCCGGTCACTCTTCCTCGAGCATGGATATAGGGGAACGACGATCGAGATGCTCGCTACAGCAGCAGATGTCGCGGTGAGCTCGATCTACGCCAATTTCGCCGCCGGCAAGGTCGACGTCTACGCCGCTCTGGCGTGGCGAACCGCTCTGACCCACGTCGAGGAGATGTCGGCACCGGTCGATGCGGGCGAGCCAGTCCTCGTAGTGGCCGAATTCCTCGATCGCTACATCGCTTTTCACCGCGGCAACCCACTGGCGCTACGCCTATTGGGGTTGACGGATGTGGACAAGTCCGAGTCCGCATCAGTCGGCGAGGCGAAGGGAAGGATCGACACCGCGCTCGGTGAACTCATCGATTCGGTGACGCGAGCGGTGGCGGAGGCCGGTGCCGACGTCGGGTCGCGCGCTCTGGTGCTGAATGCCTGGGCAGCAATGAACGGTGCTGTGTCACTGCACCAACGACGCATCGTCGACCAACCGATGCTCGACGCGATGCTAGCGATCACCCGGGCAGATATGCTCCGCCATCTGAAGGGTGCCTCCGATGGAACCCGGTGAACTCAGCGCAGGAGATCGTGCACGAACCGTGGGAGCTGCTGTGCTACAACAGCTCGTGATGCTGCCCGGGACTGTCCTCGGTCCTCGGAGAGGTTCGTCGGATTCTGCCTGGCCCATCGTCGAGGCACCGGATTCGCGGCTGTGCCGCGACGCGCTGGACGAAGCCCGGGAGTGCCTGAGTACGCCCGTCTTGATGCACAGCCTGCGATGTTGGCAGTACGCCACGGCGTTCGCGGCCGTCGACGGTCTACGCCCTGATTGGGAGGCGCTCTATCTCGCGTGCGTGCTGCACGATTTGGAACTCGGCGGTGAACAGCGTTCGACGGCAGGTTGTTTCGCGATACTCGGTGCCGAACGAGCCCGGCAGTTCATCCACCTAGGTGATGGCAGCGAGCGAACAGCGCGGATCGTCTACCAGGCGATAGCCAGGCACATGGACGTGTCGACACCGAAGGGATCGGAGGCGGCCCTCCTGCACGATGCAGCGTATCTCGACGTCAGTGGTCGCCGGATTCGCGATGTCGACCGGCACTGCCTCGATGCTGTCGAATCTTTCTATGCACGAGAGGGTTTCGTGGCCGACTTCGCCTCCAGGATGAAGGTCGAATCTCGACTGCGTCCGAAGTCGACCGCGTCGACGTTGTGGCGTTCGGGGATGTATCCGGCGGTGAAGTCGAACCCGCTTCAGCGCGGATTCACCTCGTCGCGGTAGATATCGCGCGGTGAATGATCTGTTCGATTCGGTCGGCGTCGTCGGAGTGTCGTGGTGCGTACAGGAAGACGTAGGTCTCGGGTAGGCCGAGTACGGGGCGCCCGGCCAGCGGGTGCAGCTCGCCCCATCCCGCGGAGATGACAGTTTGAGCGTCGTCCGGCTGCAGCACCACGTGCGACGAACCTTCGGTCTCGTGCACGTGCAGAATCTCGCCCTTCGTCCGGGCAATCCATGGTGCCGCAGCGGTGATATCCGTGACGTACAGTGCGTCGCCTCTACGCTCGAATCGACTGCGTGCCATGTGAAACGGCCCGTCCGGTCGGGCCTCGACGGTGACGGCCGCGTTCAGTCGTTCGATCAGTGTCGAGTTTGCGCGATCGGTGAGTTGACGGTGGGGTATCGGGTACGGCGCGATCGTCGGGCGAGGTCCGGCTCGGCGCTCGAGATGCCAGTGCAAACCGGGGCCCGCCGCGCCGCCGACAGTCAGTGAGTCGCGGCGAGCGAGTGGTCTCAGGGCGGTAGCGATCAGCCATCCACCGACGTTGGTGGGAAGTCCTCCCGGCCCCAGTTCCATCCACGCGGCATAGTCGTTCTTCACCTTCTGCACCGGATCAACGTAGCGGTCGGTGGGAGTCGACGATAGACCTGTCGTACATCCACAGATGTACGAGGAGATACCCGCGCAGACCGATGTGGTCGGGGCTGCCGGCTCGTAGCGTTGTACCGGTCAACGAAACAGCACACGCGAAGGGACCGTCATGCAGGTCGCAACAATTCTTTCTCAACAACAGTCGACCACCGAGTAAGTGCTCGGCATCGGATTGGGAACCCTGGGCCTGCTGATCGCGCTCGCGCTGACGTTCGGTGCGGTATTCCTGTTCGTTGCCGCGGTGGTCAGCATCATTCGCTCGCCCAACTACACCGTTGCCGGCCGCGCAGTGTGGATCTTCGTCGTACTGGCTTTTCCCTTCCTCGGTCCCCTGGTGTGGTTCATCTGGGGCCGCAAGTCGACGTTCGCCGTCGATGTTTCCCACAGCCTCAGATGATCGAACCGATGGTGCGTGCCGCGTCGGGAAATTCGCCAGGGTTGGGGCCCGCGTAGTTGAGCCGAAGGTACTTGCCGGTGGGTTCGGCGGGGAAGTAATCGTCCCCGGCTCCGACGATGACGCCCGCCGACCTGCATTGCTGCACAACCTGTTCCAGGTCCACATCATCACGCAAGCGCATCCACAGATTGAGCCCACCTCGTGGAACTGCGTCGAGATGGCCTCGCGATGCGAACTCGATCAGGCTGTTCGCCAGCAAGTCTCGACGCGAGCCCAGTTGTGTGCGCAGACGCCGAAGATGGGTACGCCACGCGGGTTGCGTCACCACATCCAGTGCGACGGCTTGCAGGATTCCGCTGACGTACATCGTTTCCGCTCCGGTGTCGGCGAGGATGCGCTCGTACGCGGGGCCACGAGCTATCACGCCGGCCAACCGAACCGAGGGCGAGACAGTCTTGGTCAGCGATCGTAGGTAGACGACATGGCCGGCATCGTCCTGTGCGGCCAGCGGATTCGGCTCGGCGGTGATGCCGAAATCATGTGCCGAGTCGTCCTCGATCAAGAATGCGCCGTGGCGTCGAACAGTGTCGAGCACTTGCTCGGACAGGGTGCGTGACCATTGGGCCCCGGTCGGACTGGCGAACGTGGGTTGGGCATAGAACGCCCGAGAGCCCGTGTGCGCGAATGCCCGCGCCAGCGCGTCCGGGTCGGGGCCGTTCACACCGCTGGGGATCGGTACGACGCGAACGCCCGCCTGTGTGGCCGCGAGAATGGCACCCCAGTACGTCGGCGACTCCATCAGTAGCGGCCGGCCGGCACCCACGAGAGCCCGAAAGGCAGTGCTGAGACCGGTCTGGCTACCGGGAATGATGACGACATCGCTGGCCGACGGGGGCGTGATGCCCAGCGGGGTGGACGCTCCCAACTCGGCCGCGAACCATGCGCGCAGTTCCGGTAGGCCCGCAGTGGGTGGCCGGGCGATCACCGAATCGGTACGCGCCGCACGCGTGAACGCGGCGTGAACCAGCCTCTCCGGCAACAACTCCCGAGCTGGGTAGCCCGAATGTAGTGCGATCACATCGCTCGAAGTGGACTGCAGGGCAGCCGGAAGCTGCAGGCGATTGTCCGGCGCTCCGAGCGCTGCCGTCTGCCAGCCGTAATCATTGGGGCGGGCCGTCCGCACGGTCCTGACGAATGTCCCGACGCCGGGCCGGCTTTCGATGACGCCCTGCGCCATGAGGGTGCGCAATGCCTTCTGCACCGTGACCGGACTGGCCGAGTGCTCGGCCACGAGGGCCCGGGTGGACGGTAGTCGAGCCTCTGGTGGCGCGGCCGCAATCCATATTCTGAGTGCAGCCACGATTCGACTACTGCTATCGTCGGACATGAAACAGCATAGTAGCGCTACTCACTCGGGCGCGGGACTGCTATCGCGCGCTGGGCTCCTGTGGGGCATGGCGGGCGTCACTGCGTTCTCTTTCACGGTGCCATTGACTCGTATCGCCGTCACCGGCGGCCTGTCGCCGCTGTTCGTGGGTACCGGACGAGCCGTGGTTGCTGCCGCATTGGCGGCGGTAGCGCTGGCGGCGACGAGGCAAAGGCTCCCCCAGGGGAGGCAGTGGTTGCGGCTGACGGTGATCGCGGCCGGGGTCGTCATCGGATTCCCGGTACTCACCTCGTACGCACTCACCACTGCATCGGCGGGTCACAGTGCTGTCGTCATCGCCGTGCTGCCGGCAGCAACTGCCGTGGTCGCGGTGGTGCGCGAACACCAACCCGTGCGGCCGGTGTTCTGGTTGGTCGCAGCCATGGGCGCTGCCGTCGCGGTCGGATTTGCAGCGGTTCAGTCCGGTGAGGCCACCGGGTTGCAATGGTCGGATCTGCTGCTTCTCGGGGCAGTCGTCGCCGCTGCGGTCGGATACGCAGAAGGCGGCCTGCTGGCCCGCGAACTCGGTGCCTGGCAGACGGTCTCGTGGGCGCTGGTGGTCTCCGTTCCGGTGACCGGCGCGCTGGCCGGGTACGCATGGTGGCAGCAACCGTCGACGGCGGGTGCTCCGGAGTGGGCAGCGTTTGCCTACCTCGCGGTGGTGAGCATGTACCTGGGGTTCTTCGCCTGGTATAGAGGCCTGGCCATCGGCCCGATGTCGAGTGTCAGTCAGATTCAGCTGATTCAACCGGTGCTGACCATCTGTTGGGCCGCAATCATCCTGCACGAGGCGTTGACGTGGCCCGTGGTCGTGGGTGGAGCGGCGGTCATCGTGTGTGCCACAGTGGCGGTCCGGACCCGGATGTCGCCATCCGTTCGACAGGAGGAAATTTCGGCATGACGAGATCGATCGATCAGGCGCGCAAGCTCGAGAATGTTCGCTACGACATTCGGGGGCGCATCCTGGACAAGACCGAAGAACTCGAGGAGCAGGGACACGCGATTCTGCGCCTCAACGTCGGCAATCCCGCTCCTTTCGGGTTCGAGGCACCGGACGAAATCATGATGGCGATGATCCGCAATCTGCCTACTGCACAGGGGTATTCGGATTCTCGTGGGCTGTTCTCCGCCCGCACCGCGGTGGTGCAGTATTACCAGACCAAGGGCTTGACCGATCTCGACGTCGGCGACGTCTATCTCGGCAACGGGGTATCGGAGCTGATCACGATGACGATGCAGGCACTGTGTAATCCGGAAGACGAGATTTTGATCCCCTCGCCCGACTATCCGCTGTGGACGGGCTCGGTGGCACTGGCCGGTGGCACACCCGTGCACTATCTTGCGGACGAAAGCCAGGACTGGGCAGCGGACTTCGAGGATCTGGAGTCCAAGATCACGCCCCGTACCCGCGCGATCGTGGTGATCAATCCGAACAATCCGACGGGGGCGGTGTATCCGCGCGAGGCACTGCAGCGCTTCGTCGATCTGGCTCGTGAGCACGATCTGATTCTGCTTGCCGACGAGATCTACGAGAAGATCGTCTACGAGGGCGCGGTGATGACGAACCTCGCAACCCTGGCTGGAAAAGATGTCCTGTGTTTGACCTATTCGGGCCTGTCGAAGGCGTACCGGGTGTGCGGATTTCGCGCCGGATGGCTGGCAATCACCGGGCCGCGTCGGCGTGCGGCAAGTTTCATCGAGGGCATCACCCTGCTCTCCAACATGCGTATGTGCGCAAACGTGCCGGCGCAACACGCGATACAGACTGCCCTCGGTGTCAGGCAGTCGATCGAGGATCTTCTGCTTCCGGCGGGACGACTGACGGCGCAGCGTGATCTGGCGCATCGCATGCTCAACTCCATCGATGGAATCAGTTGCGTGCAGGCCGCGGGCGCGCTGTACATGTTCCCGAGACTCGACACCGAACGCTTCGGAATCGTCGACGACGAGAAGTTCGTGCTCGATCTACTCGAATCCGAGAAGATTCTCGTCAGCCACGGCCGGGCCTTCAATTGGGATGTGCCCGATCATTTCCGGCTCGTCACGCTGCCCAACGTGGACGATCTGGCGACGGCGCTCGAACGACTCGGCAATTTTCTGAGCTCGTACTCGCAGTAGCGATCAACTCGGGTCCGGCTCGAACACCTCCTCGATGGAGCAGTCGAAGGCCGCGGCGAGACGAAAGGCGACGGGCAGGCTGGGATCGAATCGTTCCTTCTCGATGGAGATGATCGTCAGGCGGGTGACATCGATACGTTCGGCCAGTTCGTGCTGCGACCAGCCCATCTCGGTGCGACGTCGTCGAACACTGTTCTTCACTCGGACAGGGCGCGGTGTCGCGCAATTACGTACCGCGCCGTGAACGACGCGAATGCGGCGATGAGCAAGCCGATCAGGAGCAGGGTGGCCGGTGGCTCGGCCCGCGCGATCGAGATGACAGCGAGGGTCAGGCCCAGAATGCACACCAGATCGGTGGCCGTCCCGCTCGATGCTGTCTCTGCCCAGTGGGATTCGACGCTCTCGCCCGAGGCATAGGCGGGTTCGGTCTTCTCCGGGGCGATGAAGAGAATCCACCCGAGCATCGTCCCGAACGGGAGGGCGGTGAATCCGAATACCACGGCCGAAACACCCGGAGCGACGGGCGAGACGAGCCAGGCCAGCAACGCCGTCGCGGCCGCGGTGGCGAGGCCGACACCACAGGCCGAGATCCATTTGACTGCCATGATCGACTCCTGTTCTAGGTATAGGTCACTATACGTATAGGAAACCATACATCGCCGACTTGCTCGTGTGTGGTGGCCGACGCACCTCTGGCGGTATGGTTTCGAGGCGTAGATCGTCGGGATTCGGCGTCGTATACAGCCCAAGGAGCCTGCCCGTGCACTCGTCTTCATTCGGAGGTCTGTGATGGCCGGCGGACTCGTAGCTCTGCTCGACGACGTGGCAGCGCTGTCGCGTCTGGCTGCTGCATCTATCGATGACATCGGTGCCGCGACCGGCCGGGCGACGGCCAAGGCGGCCGGTGTCGTGATCGACGACGCCGCGGTGACGCCGCAATACGTCCGCGGTCTCGCGGCCGAACGCGAACTCCCGATCATCAAGCGCATCGCGATCGGTTCGCTCCGCAACAAGTTGCTGATCATTCTGCCGATCGCCCTGTTGCTGAGCCAGTTCGTACCGTGGCTGTTGACGCCGATTCTCATGCTTGGTGGCTGCTACCTGAGCTACGAGGCAGCGCACAAGATCTGGGGTGCACTGTTCGGCCACGGCGAGCACCACGATGCTGCCGAGGACGAGCCGCGGGACGAGGACAGTGTTGTCGCCGGGGCCGTTCGCACCGATCTCATTCTGTCGGCGGAGATCATGGTCATCTCACTGGATACCATTGCGGCAGAGGGCTTCTGGAATCGGCTGATCGTACTTGCCATCGTCGCGGTAGTGATCACGATCCTCGTCTACGGAGTCGTCGCGCTGATCGTCAAGATGGACGACATCGGTCTGAAATTGGCCGACGGCTCCACCGGCTTCGTCGAGAAGTTCGGCCGAGGTCTCGTCAAGGCCATGCCCAAGGTCATGTCGGTGCTGTCGATCGTCGGTACCGCAGCGATGCTGTGGGTCGGTGGACACATCCTGCTCGTCGGAATCGACGAGCTCGGCTTCCACCCCATCTACGAACTTGTGCACCACGGCGAGGAAGCCGTCCGCGGGGTCGCGGGCATCGGCGGCGTGCTGGCCTGGATCGTCAACACCCTCGCATCGGCGGTCATCGGTGCGATCGTGGGTGCGATCCTCGTGGCTGCTCAGCTGGGAATCTCGAAGGTACTCGCCAAGCGGGCTGCCGCGAAGTAGTGTCCGCTGCTGCGTCGTTCGCCGTTGTCGATCCGTCATCGGAACCAGCGATCGACATTCTGCGTCGCTACAACGTCGATATCGTCGGGCGCTTCCACGGCCGAGAAGCGTCCGATGAGGAAGTGCGTCGTACCATGGTCGACGAGCCCAGCGACGATCTCGCTGGAGATTCGGGCGTGTTCGTGGTCGCATACCTCGGCGTAGAGGTAGTGGGTTGCGGGGGCGTGCGTTTCATCTCCGACGACATCGCAGAACTGACGCGAGTCTTCGTCGATGCCAGCGTCCGCGGAGGCGGTGTCGGAGCGTCCATGGTCGAGTATCTGGAAGGGTTCGTCCGAGAATCGCGTCGGAAGCGAATTCGTTTGGACACCAGGGAGGATCTGGTCGAGGCTCGCCGCTTGTACTCGCGACTCGGCTATGTCGACGTCCCTGCGTTCAATGCCGAACCCTATGCCGAGGTCTGGCTCGAAAAGCTGCTGTACTGAGCAGCTTCCATCACCGGCGGGCCAGTTCGAGTACGCGTCGCTCCGACACGGAGACGTCCGCTAGCGAGGCCGTCAGCTCGTCCCATGCTCGCTGGACTCGGAGTTCGTCCCGCCGCAGACGCCGTTGTGCAACAGCGAGTCTGCGGCGCTCGGCCTGCAGTAGGCGCTGCTCGCGGTCTTGTTGGGCTATGAAGAGGTAACTGTAGGGGTCGAATGGATACATGCCAACTCCTATGGGGTCGTGGGGAATCCGTGCACCAGCACCATGACGTGCTCGCGGTCCTCCGAGGTCGCGTCCTCGCCATGCCGGCGCCATTTGTCCAGGACGGCGCGAAGTTCAGCATCCAGCTCGGCAGTCTCGTTCGATGTCAGTCGTAAGACGTTGTCGGTGCTGAACGCTGCCGCTACCCAATCCGGCCCCCAGGATTCGGACGTCCGATCGAAGTTGCGCAGACGGGACCATTGGTGCGCAAGCCAGGAGTCCTTGGACGCCTTGGCAACCGACAACGACTCGGGTGAATCGGCGAAGTCGGTCTCGGACCAGCTGAATCCGTTCTCGTTGGCCTCCGACCACCAGCGCTGGCGCTTGTCCGATCCGTTCTCGACCTCTTTGACGAACCCATGCTCGGCAAGTCTGCGCAGGTGATAGCTCACCGAAGCGGGCGACTCGTCCACGAGATCGCCGAGCTGAGTGGCAGTCATCGACTTGTTGGCGCGCAACGCGTAGAGCAGCCGTAGTCGAATGGGATGCGTCAGCGCCTTGAGCTCGGACATGTCCGTCAGCTTCCGTGGCGTCCGATCGGCAGGTCTGGGGCTCATGCACCCACCATAACCCGAAAGGAATATTTCGCAATAGTTCTTTCGGAACTAACCGCTGTGCACGGTGACGGCGTATCCATCCGGGTCTTGCAGGACGAAGGTCTTTCCGAAAGGGCCGTCGAAGGGTGCGGTGAGGATCGGGACGTCTGCGGCTACCAGTGTTTCGTGTAGCGCCTCGGCGTCCCCGCATGCGAGCCACAGGGCCACCCCGAGACCGGGCTGTCCGCCGTCGAGATCGGTTCCGGGAGATGGGTTTCGGACAGTGAACGGTATCGGCGTCGTCGCGAACACCGCTGCTCCCGGGGGTGCTTGGGGTGCGCGGACGAGGCCCAGTCGTGACTCGTAGAAGTCTGCGCTCGCGTTGAGATCGCGGACCTGGAGGGCGAGGAAGCTGGGCCCGGAGACGGATGCGTCGGTCATGTCGATTCCTGTCGTTCGTTGGTCAAGGTCTTGACGTAAATCAATTTATGTCAAGATATTGACATGAGTCAAGTGGATCTCGACACCTCGATCGGATACGCCCTCAAGCGGGCGACAACGGCGCTGCGCTCGGCGATGGACGAACGGCTGCGGGCGCTGGACATGACGGTATCTCAGTACTCGAGCCTGGAACTTCTTGCTCACCGGCCGGGCCTGTCCAATGCCGAGCTTGCCCGTGGAGTGTTCGTCACCAGGCAGGCGACGCATCAGCTACTGGCCGGGCTCACGCGCGAAGGCCTGGTGGACATCGTCGGCACCGGGCGGGCGCAACGTCTCCATGTCACGGCGCGAGGCGTGGAACGACTCGAACGCGCGTCGGCCGCCGTTGCCGACGTGGAGCGCACGATGATTCAATCACTCTCCGAACAGGACAGGCAGTCGCTGCGGCGGAGTTTGAAAGCATGCGCGGAGGCGTTGGGAGAACAACATCCACTGCCCTGAGGTCAAGCGAAGCCGGCGTGCATTTCCCAGATCAAGATCTCGCTCGCCGTCGATGCTGTCACACGGTGCCCGCCCGTGGCGGTGAGTCGAACGGCATCCCCTCGAGCGAGGTCGCCGACGTCCTCGAACACCGCGGAACCGTCGGCGACGAAGACATGACCGAACGGCGCATGGGGGACGACGATCGATTGTCCCGGCGCAAGGCGTGCAACGTGCAGTGCCGCAAAATGATTGCCGATGCGCACGCCACTTCTACCCGCGATCCCCGACGCCACGCAGACCAGTTCACCGGACGCCAGCTGGTCCCGTACATCGAGTTCCTCGTAGGAGGGAACGGTGCCATCGGTGTCCGGGGGAATCCACATCTGCACGACGCGTAGCTTCTCTCGGCTTCTCAGGCTCGACGCGTTGCGTTCGGTGTGGCGAATCCCGGTGCCGGCACTCATCCGCTGAATCAGGCCGGGCCGAATCGATCCGGTATTGCCCTCGGAGTCCGCATGCTCGAGTGTTCCTTCGAGTACCCAGGTGAGGATCTCCATGTTCTGGTGTTGATGCGAATCGAATCCTTCGCCGGGAAAGACGGTGTCTTCGTTGTGCACCATCAACAGCCCGTGGGCATTGGCTGCCAGATCGTAGTTTCCCGTGGCCGGGAACGACTGCTTGGAGTCGAGCCATTCGTTCCACCAGTGATGCCGCTGCGCGCTGGGTATGTGGCGCAATGTCATGATGCGTGGTCTCGCATTGCTGAGAACGTGCGGGTCAGAGCGCCCAAGTCGCTCGGATTCACGAGGTCGAACATGTTCTCTCGGACGGCCGCTGCGTGGCCGGGGCTGGCCGCTGCGAGCGTGTCCATACCGGCGTGGGTGAGCTCTGCCGACATTCCGCGTTTGTCGTCGTCGCATCGGACGCGCTGGACCCAGCCGCACTCGACGAGTCGGCTGATGGCCCTGGTCACTCCGCTGCGGGTGGTGGTGACGGCGTCGGCGAGTTCACTCATGCGCCTTCGGCGATCGGGTGCTTCGGAGAGCACCACCAGCAGCTCGAAGTCCGTGAAGGAGATCCCGGAGTCGCGAGTGAGCTGATTGTCGAGGTCGCGAAGCAGTAGCCGTGTCGCATCGAGGTACGCGCGCCAGGCCTGTTGTTCGTCGCCGTCGAGCCACCGGGGTGAGTCCATGCCTGCATAGTAGTTGACAACGCAACTAACCGGTGTACCGTTCCAAGTAGTTGATGAAGCAACTACTTGACCGGAGGGTGGAGCGATGACCGAGGTGGATCTACACACCGCACAGCGGGACCGCATTCGTGAGCAGCATCTGAAGCCGGCAGGCGAGCGGCCCGCGTCCTCCGCCCGAGGACTCCATCACACAGCGTTGGTCAGCAGCGACGTCGAAACAACGGTCCGCTTCTATCAGGATCTGCTCGAATTCCCGCTCACCGAACTCATCGAAAACCGTGACTACCCGGGCTCCTCACACTTCTTCTTCGATATCGGCAACAGCAATCTGCTGGCATTCTTCGACTTTCCGGGACTCGACGTCGGGCCCTACAAGGAAGTACTCGGCGGGCTTCATCACGTGGCGATCAGCGTCGAGCCCACTCGGTGGGAACACCTGCGTACCAAATTGATCGACGCCGGGGTCGAGCTGATCGAACACAGCGAGGTCTCGCTGTACTTCCAGGACCCCGACGGTGCGCGATTGGAGTTGATCGCCGATCCGCTCGGTGAGATGTACGGCTCGCACGTCCTGTAGGTATCCATTCACTCTCGATTCGAGGCTCACGCTATGACCGCTGCAGCAACGCAACTCGATGTTCGCCGGGCCGACGACCGGTTGAAGACCAAGATCGGTTGGCTCGACTCCAAGCATTCCTTCTCGTTCGGAAACCACTTCGATCGCAGTAACACCCACCACGGTGTCCTGATGGTCAACAACGATGACATCGTCACACCCGGGCAGGGATTCGACACCCACCCGCACCGCGATATGGAAATAGTGACCTGGGTTCTGCAAGGCTCACTGGTGCACCAGGACTCGATGGGTCACTCCGGGGTGATCTATCCCGGTCTCGCACAGCGCATGAGCGCAGGCACGGGAATCTTGCACTCCGAAAAGAACGACTCGTGGCGACTCGGTGAGACCGCCGGTTCCTACTCGGGCAAGCATGGAGATCCAGTTCGGTTCGTGCAGATGTGGGTTGTGCCCGACGAGCAGGGCATCACACCGGGCTACGAGCAACTCGAGATCGACGGCGAATTACTCAGTGGCGGTCTGGTTCCCGTTGCGTCGGGTATGGCGAACCACGCCGATCACGCGGCTATCCGCATCAAGAACAAGTATGCGGCCATGCACGCCGCGCGCCTGCAGCCCGGCCAAGCTCCGGTGGAGATTCCCGACGCACCGTTCGTGCACGTCTTCGTCGCCGAGGGGGAAGCGATGCTCGAGGGTGTCGGCGTCCTCGCCGAGGGTGACGCCGTCCGCATCAGCGGAGGCGGCGGACAGAAGCTGAGCACCGCCACCGGTGCTGAAGTCATCGTCTGGGAGATGCACGCGACAATCGCAGGTTAGTCGTTCTCTCGGTGCGGGCGGAAGGAGTGCTCCTCGTGGTCGAGTTCGTGCTCGAGGCTGCGCATGCTGTTGTCCGGTAAGCGGCCGGCGTCTCGCCAGCACAGCAACTCCTCTCGCTCGACGGCCAGGATGCGGCGCCGCGTACTCGTCGCTGCCATCTGCGCCGGCGAGATGACGGAGTCGCCGACTTCGGATTCGTCGAGGTGGTCGAGCCTTCGGCGATAATGATCGATACGATTTTCCAGCTCGTGACGCAGGATCTCCCGGCCGTCGTCGTCGAGTTTCTCTTCGTCGGCTATTCGATCCAATTGTGACAGAGCTGCTTTCGTAGATCCCTCGCGCGCTTCGTTTCTCAGACGTGCCTCCGCCGCCGGATCGGCGACCACGTTCAACCGTCGCACCAGCGGAGCGAACGTCAGACCCTGCCCTACCACGGTTACCAATACCACCAGGAAGGCGCAGAACAGCAACAGATCTCGACTCGCGAACGGCTCGCCCGAGTCGATCGTCAGTGGCAACGTGAACACCGCGGCAACGGTGATGACACCACGAGTGCCTGCCCAACTCATCACCAGCGCTTCCCGCTTGGACAGTCCGGTCGTCAGCAGCCACAGCGGACGCAGGAGAAGTACGCCGGCCAAGGTGACACCGACGGCAAGGGCGATAGTCGCGTCGGAGTAGGCCGACAGTCCACCCACCACCGTCGGCAGCTGCTCGCCGATGAGTAGAAACACGAAGCCTTCGAGCAGCAGATCGATCAGTCGCCAGACCGCGCTGGTCTGCAAACGGCTGGCACCCGATACGGCGTGGCGGGTGTGGTGGCCGATCATCAGTGCCGCGACGACCACGGCCAACACCCCGGACGCATGCACTTCTTCCGCGGCCAAGTACGCCACGAACGGCGTCGTCAGAGACACGATGTTGAGCAGTAACGAATCGTGAACGAACCGCTGCACCAGTCGAAGCAGCAGCGCGACGATCAGCCCGACGACAATTCCGCCGACCGCGGCCAACACGAACAGTCCCCCGGCGTGTGCGAAAGTCATGTCCTGACTCGAGATCGCGGCAATTGCGACCGTCAGCATGGTCAGGGCAGTCGCGTCGTTCAGCAGCCCCTCGCCTTCGATGAGGGTGACCAGCCTCGGTGGGATGCCCGCTCGTCGACCGACGGCCAATGCGGCGACCGGGTCGGGTGGGGCGACGGCGGCTCCGAGCGCCATGCCGGCAGCCAGTGTGATGCCGGGAACGAGCAGCCACAGACCAACTCCCACCAGCGCGGCCGTGGCGACCACCAGGGCAACGGACAGGCTCAGGATTGTCCATACGTTCCGGCGGATCGCGATCAGCGAGGAGTTGAGAGCCGCGCTGTAGAGCAGTGGAGGGATCACCAGCGTCAGCACGACCTCGGGGTCGAGGACGATGTCCGGCACCGGTGACGCCGACACTGCCAAGCCCGCTACGGTCAGCAGCGCCGCAGACGGCAGGCCCGTCTTCTTCGAGATCACCTGAGCCGCCACGATGAGGCCCGTCGCGGCCAGGACGAGCCCGAGAATTTCTATCACGGGGCTGTATTCCCGCAGGTCAGCGGTTCAAACTATCTTTTCAGTCCGAACATTTTCGCGACGATCTTCTCCATGAACGCGGCCGGCATCAACCGGCGAGCGAGGAACACGAGCGGCGCGTTGCTTCCCCTGGCGTACAAGGGTTTCGGCTGGTCGGCCTCGATGGCTTTCAGGACAACCTCGGCGACGTCCTCAGCGGAAATGCCGGTTCCCTCTTTGCGGTCCAGTGACGAGATCATGGTGTGGAAGTCGTCCCGATGGATCGAATGCGGTGCAATGTACTTGGTTCGCCGCTCGCTGATTCCGGTGTTGATCGATCCCGGTTCGACGGTGGTCATCCACACGCCGTAGGGCGAGAGTTCCAGACGAGCTGCGTCGGAGAAACCCTTGATGGCTGCTTTCGTCGAGGCGTAGGACGAGCGATAGGCGAGGGGAAAGCTGGCGAGCATCGAGCCGACCATCACGATGCGGCCGTACCTACGCTCGCGCATGCCGGGAATAACGTTCTGCGACAGTGTGACTGCGCCGAAGACGTTGAGCTGGAAGAGTCGCTCGATGGCGTCGGTGGGCAGTTCCTCGAACGGTCCCGACTGGCTCTCGCCCGCGTTGTTGACCAAGACGTCGACGTCGCCGAGTTCGGCGACGAATGCGCTGATCGACGCGGTGTCGGTCAGATCGAGTGCTCGATAGTCGACGCCCGCTACCCGTTGAGCGTCGGTCATCGAATCCGGATTGCGGGAGGTGCCGATGACCCGGTAGCCGTGGGCGACCAGTGCCGTCGCAACGGCCTGTCCAATGCCTGACGAAGCTCCGGTGACCACTGCAGTGCGATTCATGCCCAGATGGTACCGGGATCGCCGATACATACCGCATGACGAATCCGCCCATACCGGTTAGTCTGTTACCCGTGCAAACGAACTCTGCTGCCCTGATGCTCGAGCACCTGTGTATGGCCTTCGGCCCCAAACCTGCCGTCGACGATCTGTCGTTGACGGTTCCACCCGGCTCGATGTTCGGCTTGGTGGGTCCTAACGGTGCAGGTAAGACGACGTCGCTGTCCATGGCAGTGGGACTACTCAGACCTCAATACGGGCGAAGTCTGGTGTTCGGAAGGGATGTCTGGGCCGACCCGATCGCAGCGAAAGAGCTGCTCGGGGTGCTCCCCGACGGGCTGACGTTGCCGTCGCAATTCACCGGTCACGAGCTGCTGACCTACTTCGGACGATTGCGCGCGATGCCGGAGGACGTCATCGCGCAGCGTCGAGACGAACTGCTGGATGCATTGGATCTGACCGACGCCGGAGGAACCGTCATCGCCGACTACTCCGCGGGAATGACCAAGAAGATCGGACTTGCCTCAGCACTGCTGCACGGGCCCCGGCTACTGGTGTTGGACGAGCCTTTCGAGGCCGTCGATCCCATCTCCTCCACCACTATTCGCACCATTCTCGTTCAATTCGTCCGGTCCGGCGGGTCGGTGATTCTGTCGAGCCACGTCATGGCGCTCGTCGAGCAACTGTGCACTCACGTCGGTGTCATCACCGGCGGCCGAGTCGTTGCGTCGGGAACGGTCGACGAGGTCCGTGCCGGCGGAACCCTCGACGACGCCTTCGTTCGTCTGGTCGGTACCCGAGAACAGAACCCGGACGGCCTGTCTTGGATGCGCTCGTGACATCCGTCGAGCGCACCGTCCTGCAGATGCGAATCACGCTCTACCGCAGGCAATTCACAGGTGGACGTGCGGTGGTCAAGACTGTTTTCGGATTGCTGGGGCTGGTCTTCGCTGTACTGGCGTGCGTGCTGGCGGCGCGTAGTGATGCCTCACAGGTACTGGTCGGTGGTACCGCGAGCCTCGGGCTGACCCTGGCTGGGCTGAGTTGGGTGCTGTTCCCGGTGCTGTCGGGCATCTCCGACGACAATATTCAGCCCCGTCACTTTCAATTGCTCTCCGTCGACCCCAGTCGGCTTGCACGTGCGTTGTTGACCTCGTCGGCGTTCGGCATCGTGGTCCCGCTGACCACCATCGCGTCCGCGTGTATCCCGATCTATGCGCTGTCTCGTTCCGTGACGGCACTTCCGCTCGCGTTGGTGGCCTGGCCAGCAACGTTGGTGTTCTTCGTGACGTTGTCCAGGGTGGTGACGCTGGCGATGTCGCAGCTCCTCAAGAGCAGGCGCAGTCGCGAGCTCGCGCTTCTGGTGTTCAGTGCGGTCTTCGGTGGTCTGTACTTCCTGCAGTTTCCCATCACCCAGAATTTCGGCCGGGTGCTGTCCGGTGACGTGACTTGGCCTCTGACGCTGGCACATTCGATTCCGTTCAGTTGGGGAATCACCGGCGTGGATGCTGCGCTGGACGGCAACTGGCCGCTGGCGATCGGCGCAGTACTGGGATTGTTGCTGCTGGACGGCGCATTGGTCTGGGCGTGGCAGCGACTGGTACTGCGGCTTTTCGAAGGACGGGTCTCCACCTCCTCGGGAGCATCGCGAAAGCAGACGATCGCCGGCGGTCGCGACGGAGCGACAGGTTGGCGGACAACGCGAGTCGGCGCGGTGGTGACGCGCGAGTTGTCTCTGTGGCGCGGGGACATGCGTCGTCGAAGTCAGCTCTTGTCGGTGCTGATTTTCGCGGTGCTCGGGGGAATCGGTCCGTTGGTGTCGGACTCGATTCCGTTCAGCGCCGCCTGGGGCGCGTGGATCGTGATCTTCATGGCGATGGGCGCGGGGTCGAATTCGTACGGTCTCGACGGTAGTTCGATGTGGCACCTGGTGATGATTCCGCAAGCCCTTCCCGACGATGTCCGTGGTCGGCAGATCGCCTGGCTGCTGGTCGCGGCACCTTTCGCGATTCTGTCGACCCTGGTGGTTCGAGTGTTCGGCGATGTCGGGCTCGACCGACTGCAGATCCCCATCGCGGTGACGATTTCGATGCTCGGAGTGAGTGCCGGGCTGACCGCTGTGACCTCCGTGCGTGGCGCGTACTCGGTGCCCGAACCGACCAAGGCATTCTCGTTGAACACACGGGGATCGTTCACCGGCAATGCATTCGGACTACTCATGCTCGGAATGGTTGTCCTGGGACTGTCGGTCGTGCCCGGTCTGCTACTCGCGCTGCTCCTTCCCGGAGCCTTCGCCTATTTGTCCATTCCCGTCGCCGTAGCGGTCGGCTGGTTCGGGATGTGGTGGGGGGCGCGCATGGCCGTCGGCACGCTGGTTCGTGACTCCGACAGGATTTTGAATGCAGTGATCTCACGGTAGGGCGCGAATTGCCCGACACGGGTTACCGGCGGCGAAGGTGTGCGACGGTACGTCGCGAGTGACGACGCTCCCCGCGCCGATCACCGAGTTCTCGCCGATGGTGACCCCCGGGCAGACGATGACGCCGCCGCCCAGCCAGACGTTGTCACCGATGGTGATAGGAAGCGCACTCTCCCAGCGAGTTCGGCGGGCCTCGTGATCTTCCATGGGATGCAGAGCCGTCAGTAGTTGTGTGCGTGGGCCGATCGAAACGTCGTCCCCGATGGTGATGGGTGCGCAGTCCAGCAGGATCGCGTCGTAGTTGAGGAAAGTGTTCGAACCGATGGAAATGTATGTGCCGTAATCGCATTGGAATCGCGGCATGATCCACGAATCAGCTCCGATGGATCCGAGCAACTGCCCGAGTATCGCTCTGCGCTCTGCGTTCTGGTCTGCCGCGGTGGCATTGAACCGGTCGAGCAGCTTTCCGCACGACACCCGAGACGCGACCAGGTCTGGATCGCTGTCCCGGTAGAGCTCGCCCCGAAGCATCCGATCCCGATTCTCGCCCATGGAGCAGACACTACCGATCGGTCGGCTTCTCGAACAGATCGAGTATTGTTTCGACATGGTATCGGCGAAGAGGCGAGGATAGCCCCCATGGTGAACGTGCTTGTGGTCGAGAGTGATTCGGATCGAATGTCCTTTCCCTCGATCGAAGGAGCTCACTTCAGGGGCTGCGTGATCGCTGAACTCGCCGATGCGGTCTCGTGGGCGGAGGTGCTGCTGTTTCGGACGTTCGAGACCGTCGATCTGCAGGCCGTGTGGCCGAATGCCACGAACCTTCGATGGATTCACGCATCGAGCGCAGGAGTCGATCGGCTGTTGGATCCCGCTCTACGCGAGGGCCCGTGGCTGCTGACCAACTCCGGTGGCATCCTCGACCGTGCGATAGCCGAATACGTCGCCGCTGGAGTTCTGGCGTCGGTCAAGAAGCTGCCCCAGGCAATCCGTCGACAGCGCGATCGTGTCTGGGAGCATCGAGGGACCAGCGGAATTCAGGGCCGCCGCGCGCTTGTCGTCGGACCAGGCTCCATCGGACGTGAGATCGGTCGGGTACTCGGAGCACTCGGTATGCGCGTCGATGCCTCGGCAACGTCCGAGCGCCCAGGCGATGCCGAGTTCGATCGAATTCTGGATGTAGGCCAATTATCCTCGTATGCAGGAGAATACGACGTCGTCGTGCTGGCTGCGCCGTTGACCGACAGCACTCGAGGACTCGTCGATGCCGAAGTGCTCGAGGCCATGCGTTCCTATGCGGGCCTGGTCAATATCTCACGCGGTCCCGTCGTCGACGAGAAAGCGCTGTGTGCGGCATTGGCGTCCGGGGCGATCGGTTGGGCCGTGCTCGATGTCTTCGAGGTCGAGCCGTTGCCGGACACGAGCCCGCTGTGGGACATGGAGAACGTCATCTTGACCGCACATCTGGCAGGCGACGCCGACGACTTCGCCGAGCGCCTGTGGCAGCTGTTCGAGGGCAACCTGCACCGATATCTGGCCGGATCGTCACTGGTCAACGTCGTCGATAAGCAGCTGGGCTACGTTCGGCGGTAGTCCGTCGGGCAAAGTGTGTGTAACACGCCGTAGCGTGTACTACAGTCGGCGATATGCGTGAGATCAATCGTTCGGCGATCGCGTCGACCAGTCGTGAGGCAGCTTTCGCCTATCTCGACGACTACCGGAACGTGCCGCAGTGGATGTTCGGAATCACCCGGTTCGAGCCGAGAGGCGAGATCACGTCCGGTCTCGGTGCCACGTACGACGCGACCATGCAGATCGGCCCGAAGGCGCTTACCTCCGTCGTGCACGTGACCGAATGGGTCCCCGACGAGCGGCTGACGCTCGAATCGGTCGAGGGCCTGTCCAACTCCTCCACCTGGTCTTTCGTCGACCTCGACGAGGGGCAGACCCGCCTCGACGTCATCTTCCGCTACAGCCTGCCCGGTGGTATCGCGGGCAAGCTCCTCGGGGCCGTCGTCGAACCCGTCGTCGGGCAGGCCATCCGGCATACCGAGTCCACGTTGCGATCGCAGTTGGAAGCAGCTCAGCGGCGATAGCGCGACCATATCGGTACTCTGGCTAACGTGACTGACGACGCGCAGGCACGCGAGTGATCTTCTGGACCGGGTGGCCGAACCGCGCATGCTGCACGGCGACCTGTTCATCCCCAACCTGATCCTCGACGAAGCATCACTGCGGATCGTCGGAGTTCTCGACCACGATCGCGCGTTCTGGGGAGATCCTGCTGCTGACTGGGGAATTCACGTGATGGCGGGGAGACCCGAGGCCGAACAGCAAGCATTTCGTGACGGCTACGGAGCCCCAGCCTGGGGCGAGACGGGCACGGCTAGGTCAGGAACGGAAGACGATGCTCGCAACCCATTTGGTGTTGTGTACGCCCGGCAGCGCCGGCACGATCACCCGCGCTGGATACCCGTGATCGAGCGAGAGGTCGACCCCGTTGACCGTCAACGCCAGCAGCGAGTCCGGATGGGCCGCTTGATTCCCCTGCAGTACCGCGCGCGTGAACGCACCGTTCTGTTCGAGCGAGGTCACCTCGGCCGAGCGCGGCGCGGGCACGCCGGCAAGGGCGGCGAGTTCGGCCAGCGGCACGCCGGTCCAGGTCTGAGTCGTCGACCATCCTTCGACGCAGGCGATCGGAAGTTCCGCAGTACGCTGCGGCATCGACATCAGCCTGCCTCGGGACAGCACCACCGGAACGGCGTCGTCGGCTGCGCTGCTGATCGTCAGCTGCCAGTCGGCACCGGTTTGCGCCTCGGTGATTCCCGCGGCCTCGGCCGTTCGGTTGACCTGGAAGTCGTTGGGGCCGTCGCCGTAGGAGCGCCCTCGTGGAAGCAGAATTGCTGCCTTGCGCAGAACTCCACCGAGCGTCTGGCCGAGCGTCAGTACGGCGACGAAACCCATTCCGGCGGCCACCAATCCGATGGCACCACGCCGGCTCATGGTTGCCGGCGGTGTGTCGTTCGCAGCCTCGTTGCGTGTGCGTAGCACGTCCATCAACGACTCCGACCGCAAAGTTCGCCACATCAGCGGAACCTTGAGGCCGAGGTGTACGAGGAATCCCGCGATGAACACCCAGGCCCCGAAGTAGTGGGCGGCGTAGAAGTCGAAACCGAAGACGTAGTCGTACTGAATGTTGAGGACGCCGGTGACGATCTCGAACAGCAGTCCGCCGACAAGCGCGAGCAGGGACAGGCGTTCGAGTGCGTGCGCCGGCGATCGGACGGGTGGTAGTTCGGCGAGCTTGGGCATCACCGACCACAGTTTTGCGATGACGAGCGGCACGATGATCAGCCCCAACCCCACGTGCAGGCCCTGAGTGAGCTGGTAGAGCCAGGCGGGGTCGGTCGGCCAGTCGAAGAACGGCAATCGCAGCCACCCGACGGCCCCCGGCCTGGCCTGACCGAACTGTGGTCCGTACGCAATGTACGAGAGCAGGCCCGTAATGATGACGATCGGCAACGCAACCAGCAGTACAGCGCCGAACAACGACGTCAACCACGTGCTGCGCAGTGGACTACGAAAGCGCACGAGAGTATTGGGGTCGTCGGCCATGTGAGGCATTCGCTACCCACCCAGTACTGGATGTGTGTCGCCGGTCGGTGGCTCCACTGATCGGTGTCTGTTCACGGCTGCACTACCCATCGCTCGAGAACGGCGTCTGGTGTCAGTATCGGCCCATCGGTGAGGAAATGTGGTCCGATCACGTCCCCGCGGGGACGGATCGCCTCCGCTTCGGAGTTCTTGTCGGTGGCCCGTCGTACATTTGTCGAACACACATTCGATGAGCCGGGGGGCGTTCATGATCGACAGGACCGAGACGCGAGATATCGAAACCGAGATCTGTGCTCTGGCCGGTCAGATCGCTGCCGCGTCAGCGCAGTATCTGATCCTGGTGGGCGAGTTCGACGTGCGACGCGGGTGGGCAGGCTGGGAGGTGCGGTCCTGTGCGCACTGGCTGTCCTGGCGCGCGGGAGTCGATCTGCACACGGCCCGTGAGCAGGTGCGGGTGGCCAAAGCGATGCGGGAGTTGCCGCTGATCACCTCGGCCTACCTGAGCGGCACGGTCTCGTACTCCAAGGTGCGGGCGATGACTCGGGTGGCTACGGCCGAGAACGAGGCGTCATTGCTGCAGAAGGCACTCGACGCACCCGCGGCACATATCGAGCGCCTGTGCCGTGGACTGAAGAAGGCGATGCGACCGAGTAGGCGAAACGGTGTGGACGCCGATCCGTGCGTGGGGCGATGGCGCTGGGATGAAGACGACGGTTCCCTCGTGGTCAGTGCACGATTCCGACCCGAGGACGGCAAACGATTCCTGGCCGCGCTGACCAGGGCGGAGTACGAGCGCACTCGCACCGAGGACGAAGCGGAGGGCGACCGCGCGGCTCCGGCTCCCACAAATCCGGTGCCGGCACTGATCGCGATGGCAGAGATGGTGTGCGATGCCGTGGCTTCTCCGGTGGTTTCACCTGCCGCTGAGGTACTGGTGCACATCGGTGACAGTGAAGAGGCGGGCCGCGATCACGCCCACTTCGACGACGGACCGGGGCTGGACGACGAGACACTGGCTCAGGTGCCGTGTTCCGCAGTGATGCGGACGGTCGGTCACGGCCGTCTCGGTAGGACTGTGCGATGGAGTGCCAAGTCCAGGAACCCGAGCCGAACTCAAATGCGGCAGCTGATCATCAGAGATCGGTGTTGCGCTGCGCCCGGATGCGGCCGCACGCGCTTTCTGCATTCGCATCACGTCACGTACTACTCCCGTGGTGGCGAAACGTCACTCGACAACCTGATCCTGCTGTGCGGTGAACATCATCGAGCGCTGCACGACGGGTACTTCTTCATCGAAGCCCTTGGCGGCCAACGCTTCGTGTTTCGTCACCCTTCGGGTACCGAGATTCTGCATGCACCCGCGGTATCCGGTGATGCAGAGGATCTTCGGCGAAAATGCAACGACATCGAGCCCGACGCCATCATCCCGAACTGGGGCGGAGAAGGTCTCGACCTGAGCTACGCGACCGATGTCTTGATCACCAACTGGCGGCAGGCTGCGTGAAATGGGGGCGGTCAGGGCAAGTTAGTGTGACGAAAAGGCTCGGACAAGAAGCGGTGGAGATATGAGCGTCGACAGATCACTGGGGGAAGAACAGCCCTGGCCGGTGGAATATGTATCGAGCCGGAACGACGCGACCAGGCCCGAAGACGACCCGTTCTATTCCGCACCCGAAGGGTACGACGCGGCTCGGCCGGGGACGATTCTCAAGGTAAGGCCGGTCGAGGTCGCGATGCTCGGTCGCGTTCGGCAGCGAGTCGATGCGTGGCAGCTTCTGTACCGCACCGTGGATCTCGATGGGCTTGCGCAGGCCAGCGTCACGACTGTGCTGCGGCCGCAGAACGCCGAGCCGGTACTGCTCTCCTATCAGTGTGCGATAGACGGTGTCGCGTCCTCCTGTTTTCCGTCCTACGCGCTTCGCCGTGGCTCGCGGGCGTTCGGCGCGGTTCCGCAGTTCGAGTTCCTACTGGTTCTGCACGCCCTTCGGCGCGGGTGGACCATCTCGATCCCCGATCACGAGGGACCCGAGGGACACTGGGGTGCGCCGAAGGAGCCCGGGTTCTGCACGCTCGACGCCATTCGCGCGGTGTTGTCGTTCGAGCCACTGGCGTTGCACGAGAGCACGCCCGTCGCTCTGTGGGGCTACTCGGGCGGCGGGCTCGCGACGTCCTGGGCAGCGGAGATGGCTCCGGAGTACGCGCCGGAGATCGAATTGGTCGGTGCCGCGCTCGGCTCGCCCGTCGGAGATCCGGGTTCGGCGTTCACCCGGCTGAACGCGACGCTGCACGCAGCGCTGCCTCTGCTGGTGGTGGCCGGTCTGCGGCGTACTTATCCCGAACTGGACCGGATCGTTCGCCAGTACGTCAACGAGGACGGAATGCGCATTTTCGATTCCGCAGAGTCGATGACGACCGTTCGAGCTGTCATCCGGTTGGCGCGGCACGATCTGGACGACTACATCGACGTTCCGCTGGCCGATCTGCTGGCTCTACCCGAGATCGTGCAGATTTTCCAGGACATCCAGCCCGGTCGCACGGCCCCGACGGTGCCGCTGTTGGTCGTCCAGTCGGTGCACGATCAAATCATTGCCATAGACGACGTCGACGGACAGGTCGATCGGTACAACGACGCCGGCGCGCACGTGACCTATCTCCGAGATCGGTTGAGTGAACACCTGTCGTTGCATCCGCTCTGTGCGCCGCTGACGCTGGACTGGTTGGCAGATCGCTTCGCCGGCGTAGCGGTGCCCGAACCCTCGACGCGAACGGTGTGGTCCACTGCTTTCTCGTTTGCTGCACTCCGCGGCCTGGTGTCGATGACCTGGACGACGATCCGGGCACTGACCATCGGCGTGCGGGTGTAGCTACCCTGAAGACCTATGCAGCGAACCTGGGTACGGATACTCACCGGCGCGATCGCCATTCTCGGAATTCTCACCGGGCTTGTGGCGCTGGGGGTCTTCTACACCGACACCGAGGTCAATGTGCTGATCGCACTGGCGTCGTTCGCTCCGTTGCTGTTCGTCGCTGTCGTGCTCGGCGCGATCGTGGCGTTGATCGGCAGGCGCTGGATTCTGGCTGGAGTCTCGGCCGTCGTGCTGGCGGCAGGCGCGCTGTCCTACGCACCGCTCTACGTCGCGGATGCCGCCCCGAGTTCCGGTGGTGTGCGGTTGCGCGTGATGCAGGCAAATCTGATGGTGGGACTGGCAGATCCGGAGGTGGTGGTCGGTCAGGCCCGCGAGAACTCCGTCGACGTGGTCACGATTCAGGAATTGACCGATGCGGCGGTGGTGGGACTGCGTGACGCCGGGATGGAAGGGCTGTTCCCCTACAGCTATCTTCGGCCTGACGCGGGCGGGGGCGGCGGTGCCGGGATCTACAGCCGCCTACCGATCTCCGACAGCCGCGAACTGGGTGGATACGGTCCGGTGAATCTTGCGACCCGTATCCAGGTCCCTGATTTCGAGCCGATTTCGTTGCTGGCCGTGCACCCCGGACCCGCCTACATCACGCCCGCCGACATCTGGACCGCTGAATTGGACAGGCTCCGAGACGATGTGGCTGCAGTATCAGACGACGGTCCGGTGATCGTCAGCGGAGACTTCAACACGACGTATTCGCACAAGAAGTTCCGCAACCTGCTGGACGCCGGATACTCCGACGCCGCAGCACAATTGGGAGAGGGCCTGATACCGACCTATCCCACCGGCAAAGGCACACCCGCTGTCGTCGGGATAGACCACATCCTCACCAACAGCGGCCACGCTCGGTCCCTGGAGAGAATCGATCTACCGGGATCCGATCACCACGGACTGATCGGGGAGATCGAGTTCTCCTGAGCGTGCGGCCGCCAGTCAGCTCACACGAGCGGATTGCTTCCGAGACGTACCGCATTGCAACAGGATTCGCACCGCGGCCGGGGTTCCATCCAACGATGTCACGATGTCGTCGCGTGTCTGCGCTGCCGCGGTGGAGATTGTGTCGAGCGATGTCACTGCAGGGTCGAGGGTCGCGGTGATCTCGACGACCCGTTGACCACGGTCCGACACCGAGCGACCGGTTGCCGAGACGACACCGTCGTGGGCAGCCAGGGACTTCGCGGCGCTTCGCGCGGCGGTTGTCAGATCGACACTGAGCCTGCCGTCGACGGTGGCATCTGCGGTGGACGCGAATGCCACGATGCCGATCGAGCGCCGAGGCAGGTGCGCGAGGAGCCACCGCAGTCCGAGGAGAACGAGGACGATCGCGGCCGCGGCCAGAGCCCAGGGCCACCAACCGGCGTCGAGGGCGGTGTCGACGAAGGCGGCGTCGATGCGTTCACGGCCGGGGAACTTGCCGCGCTCCCACGCGATTGCTCCGCCGCCGAGGGCGATCAGTGCGAGTCCGACGACCGCTGTACTGGTTCGGTCGACCGAAGCGGTGGCGCGTTTCATGAGGCTGGTCCTGTCGTTCGCACTCGGGTGCGGACTTTCGGTGCCGACGCGAGTGGGCGGAGGGCGTCGTCCACGGAGGTGACGAGTGAGGATTTCAGGGCCGACGTATCGGTGCCGACGACGGTCGACACGGCAACGGTGACCTTCTTGTTGCCGGCCTTTGCCGTCGCGGAATCGACTCCGACGCTGTCGAGGGCGGAGGCGCGCGCAACGGCGGCCACGTCACCCTTGCGGAGCCAGATGTCCTGCTCGCTGAGGGCGCGGTGGGTGCGTCGGCGTGGGCGGATAGCGACGAACACCAGGATGAATCCGACGACGACCGCCGCGATGCCCGCCGGCAACATCCACTGTTGCGCGGTGAGTCCGTCCAGATGAGTCGCGGCAGGTCCGACCCAGTCCGGTCCGTCGAGTGCACCGAGCCTCAGCAGCGCTTCTCGCCCGAGTACCGCACCGGCACCGATGAGGACGAGTGCGAACAGAACGGCAGGGATGGCGGCGGTGGGGCTGGCTACGGGCTTCTTGCTCGCCTTCTCGTTCATCTCACTCTCCCTTCTTCGACGGGGGCTTCGGCAGACACGCATTCGACGGTGACGTCGACCCGGTCGACGGTGTAGAGGCCCAGTTCGGATAGATCTCGCGCCACTGCAGCGCGGACGTTGGCGGCAACCTGTGCAAGCGGTGACGGCCAGGTGACGGCCACGACGACCTGTGCGCGGACGCGAGAGCCGTTGACCGTCACCTCGGCTTTGGGTAGGTCACGCCCCCCGAGGACACGCAGTCCTGGATGGCGGGCGGTGACCGAATCGGTGCTGCGAGCGGCGAGAACGGCAAGACGCTCGACGGCCTTGTGCTTGATCTCCAGCGAGCCGCGCTGTCCAGGGTCGTTCGGGGTGTCGGCCTCGGTTGCTGTCTCAGTCACGACCGCGACCACGCATGATCGAGTTCAGGTCCAGCTCGCCGTCGAGGTAGCGACCGACGAAGAATCCGAGACCGCCGAGAACGATGGCGATGAGGAAGCCGGTGAAACCGCCGGCAGCTGCGGCGATGGCCAGCAGAAGTCCCACGAACAAACCGATGGTTGCGGTGGTCATTGTCTTGATCTCCAGTCAGAGTAATCAGATGTCGGAGTAGTCAGATTTCGAAGTAGTTGCGCCGGGTGACTCGCTTGCGGATGCGAGCGATCTGCTTGGGCAGACTGCGCAGGGTGGACGGCATCGAAGAGGCGCGGAACACGGTCGGTGCGCTGGCCGCGTTGATCGGAGCCGAGGGGAGAACGGAGAACCTCCGGTCGACTGCGGCGAGCTCGGCCATGTATCGAGTCGGATCGCCGCCGATGTCGGGATGGTGTTCTCGTGCAACCGCGCGCCGAGCCGCCTTGTACGCGGCGGCTCGGTCGTGCGCTGAGTGATGATCCACCTGGTCAGACTCGCACAATGTCCTCGACGGTGACGTGTATGGGCCCGTCGATCATCGCGGCCACGGTGCGACGCACGGCGTCGGCGGTCTCGCGAACCGAGACGCCGAACTCCAGTGTCACGTGCACCTCGGTTCCGTCCTCACCGATGCGGATGCCGGCGATTCGGCGGCCGGGCAGATAGGTAGCAGCCTCACCGAACATGCCGCCGTGCAGCCCGACGACACCGTCGATCGCCACCACGGCGTCGGCGATGTCCTCGGACTGGTCACGGTCCGTCGTGTTCGGGTCCGTCACTGCACTCGGGTGGTGGCGGGCTCGGTGGTGGAGGTCTCCTCGTCGTCCGATCCGTCGTCCAGGAAGATGTCGTGAACGACGATGTTGACCTCGGTGACCTCGAGGCCGGTCATGCGCTCGACGGCGTTGATGACGTTGCGACGGATGCCGGCGGCGAGGTCTCCGATGGAGACGCCGTAGTCGGCGACGATGTCGAGGTCCACCGCTGCCTGACGCTCGCCGACCTCCACGGAGACGCCCTGCGACTGGTTGACGCGGGCGCCGGGAATGCGCTCACGGAGGGCGCCGATCGCGCGGCTGGCTCCGCCGCCGACGGCGTGCACTCCCTGGACCTCACGGGTGGCGATGCCGGCGATCTTGGAGACGACGGTATCGGCAATGGTGGTGCGGCCCTGAGGGCTGAGGAGAACGGAATCCGACTTGCTCGTGACGTCGGTCTTTCCCTCGCCTGATGTGGTTACGGTTGCCTTGTTATCCGTCGTGGAGCTCATGGATACCTCTCGTCGTTGAGTATTGGTGCAGAGTGTGTGTCAGGAGTTGGTCGTACCTCGATCTACGAAACGCACGTCCGAACAAAGTGACCTACGTCATAAGATTACGTCTGGGGGCTCGATGCAGTGGGTTGACGCGTCGGACCGCGTTCTCGTCGGCGCTGCGGCGCTCGGCGAGACCGACGCGTTCGAGGAGATCGTCCGGCGGTACGGCCCGGAGATGTTTCGATATGCGCGCAACATGTTGTCCGATCAGGGTGCCGCCGAGGAAGTGGTGCAGGACGCCTTCGTGGCAGCGTGGAAGGGGCTCGACAACTTCCGTGGAGATTCGGCGCTGAGAACCTGGCTTTTCTCGCTGGTCTCGCACAAAGTGATCGACCATCGGCGCAGGCGTAGCGTTCCCCCCGCAGAAGATTGGGTGTTCGAGCGAAAGAGCACCGGCGCGGGCAGCGACCCGGAGGCGGATGTCGAAGCCGACAGCTTCATGACCGAACTGGGCACTGCACTCGCCGAGCTGCCCTACCGTCAGCGGGCCTGCTGGCTGCTCCGCGAGGTCGAGGGCATGACCCACCCCGAGATCGGCGCGATCATGATGTTGTCCGCCGGAGCGGTACGTGGTCAGTTGACCAGGGCACGAGCAACATTGAGTGAAAGGTTGGCGACATGGCGAACCCGGTAGAGCCGGATTCGGTCCTCGCACGTGCTGCCGCCGAACTTCGGGACGCACCGCAGGAACCGAATTGGGTGGACATCAGCTCGTCCATCCTCACCAAAGTACGCAACACCACCAGGCGTACGTGGCCCATCGACAGCGCGTTTCCCGGCGGCTCCGGGGCCGGCCCGGCGGACACACTGCGGATCAGCGATCACATCGTCAAGACGACCCTTCGTCGCGCCCTTGCCGGCGTCCGCGGCGCTCAACCCACCGAGATCGACCTCGACCTCGACGGTCACGCCTGCATCGGCCTGTCCCTTGCGGTGATCGGCGTCTACGGCGACGACCTGCAAGCTGCCGGCGACGAACTGGCAATGATCGCGATCGATGTCGTGTCCGATCTGCTGGCAATCAGCCTCGATCGTGACGCCGTCGACGTACGCGTCGACGACATCGAGGAGCAGTAGCGTAAAGATTCCGTCATAGCTGCTGGTCGACGGCGTAAGAAAGCGTAAGGAACGCGGCTCGGCCCGTTGGTGGGCTCCAGTATCGAGCGATGACCGAATTGCTCTGTCTCGCGGTGGCCGCGTGTGTCGCGGTGTACCTGTTCGTCGCTCTCCTCGATCCGGAGAGGTTCTGACGCCGCCATGACTCCTGCTCTGCTGGCCGGTCTTCAGATCGGCGTGGTGGTCGTCGTTCTGGCGGCGGCATACGTACCGCTCGGCGACTACATGGCTCGCGTTTTCACCCGCACTCGTGACTCGAGTGTGGAACGCATTCTCTATCGGATCGCCAGGGTCGATCCCGAATCCGAGCAGACGTGGGTCGGCTACGCCACCAGTCTGCTCGGATTCTCGTTCGCCGGCGTCGTACTTCTGTTTCTGCTGCAGCGCATTCAGGGCGTACTCCCGCTGAACGGTGGACTGTCGGGTGTAAGTCCCGCGATGGCATTCAACACCGCGGCCTCGTTCGTGACGAACACCAACTGGCAGTCGTACGTACCCGAGACGACGATGTCCAACCTGACGCAGCCGCTGGGCTTGGCCGTGCAGAACTTCCTCTCCGCTGCAGTCGGTATGGCGGTGGCGATTGCGGTCATCCGAGGATTTGTGCGCGTTTCGGCCGGCGGCGAGCTCGGCAACTTCTGGGTCGATCTGGTGCGTGGAACACTGCGTATCCTGCTGCCGCTGTCGCTGCTGGTGGCCGTGATCCTGCTGACTCAGGGCGTCATCATGTCCTTCTCCAGCGGCTTCGCCTCCACCGGTCTCGACGGTCAGGCCGTCACCAATGCTCTTGCGCCCGTTGCCTCTCAGGAGGCGATCAAAGAGATCGGTACCAACGGCGGCGGCATTCTTGCGGCGAACTCTGCGCATCCGTTCGAGAATCCGACACCACTGTCCAATATCGTCGAGATCATCTCGCTACTGCTCATCCCGGTGGCGCTGACTCGGACGTTCGGGACGATGGTCGGCAGTCGTAAGCAGGGTCTGACGCTGCTTGCCGTCATGGCGACGTTGTGGGCCACGCTGTTGACGGTGACGCTGTTCGCCGAGTCCGGTACTCGCGGAGTGGCGGCTACGGCCGCAGGCGCGATGATGGAAGGCAAGGAAGTCCGTTTCGGCATCCCGGCATCGGCGTTGTTCGCCGTCTCGACGACCGGAACATCGACCGGCGCAGTAAATTCCGCGCACGACAGTATGTCTGCACTCGGCGGCGGAACGGTGTTGCTGAACATGTTGTTCGGCGAGATCGCGCCCGGCGGCGTCGGTACCGGCCTGTACGGATTGCTGGTGCTGGCCATCATCGCCGTGTTCGTCGGAGGGCTACTCGTCGGCCGAACTCCGGAATTCCTCGGCAAGAAGCTCGGGCGACGTGCGATCACGATGGCCGCGCTGTCGGTACTGGTGATGCCGATTCTCGTCCTGGTCGGTACGTCCGTCACCGTGGCGCTCGAATCCACGACGAACTACCAGGGCAATCCCGGAATCCACGGTTTCACCGAGGTGCTCTACGCCTACGCATCCGCGTCGAACAACAACGGCAGCGCGTTCGGCGGGCTGACGGCGACCAGTGACTGGTTCCAGATCTCCCTCGGTGTCGCGATGCTGCTCGGCCGATTCCTACCGATCGTCCTGGTGCTGGCCCTGGCCGGATCGCTGGCGACGACCAAGCGCAGTGCGCCCAACGCCGGCACCCTTCCGACCGACGGACCGCTGTTCGCCGTGTTGCTGATCGGCACCTCCATCCTGGTCGCGGCCCTCACCTTCTTCCCCGCACTTGCTCTCGGACCCATAGCAGAGGCCATGCAATGAACCTGTCACTGTCCACGGCCGTACCCGGCGCGTTCCGCAAACTCGATCCACGACACCTCGCCCGCAACCCGGTCATGTTCGTCGTATTTCTCGGCTCCATCGTCACCACCGTGCTCTCTGTTGCACAGCCGTCGGTATTCGCGTGGTTCGTCACCGGGTGGCTCTGGTTCACGGTGCTGTTCGCCAACCTCGCCGAATCCGTCGCCGAGGGCCGCGGCAAGGCGCAGGCGGCAAGCCTGCGAAAGGTCAAGCAGGACAGCGTTGCTCGACGGCGGACGGGTGTGACAATCGAGGCTGTGGCCGGTGCCGATCTGAAGGTCGGTGACGAGGTCGTCGTCTCGGCGGGCGAGGTGATTCCCGGTGACGGTGACGTCATCGAGGGCATCGCCAGCGTCGACGAGTCGGCGATCACCGGTGAGTCGGCTCCGGTAGTGCGAGAGTCGGGCGGCGACCGATCCGCGGTCACCGGCGGCACCATCGTGCTCTCCGACGAGATCGTCGTGAAGATCACTGCAGCGCAGGGTGAAACGTTCGTCGACCGGATGATCGCGCTCGTCGAGGGTGCAGCTCGGCAGAAGACGCCGAACGAGATCGCACTCAATATTCTTCTGGCGTCACTGACGATCGTGTTTCTCTTCGCGGTTGTGGCTATCGGACCGATGTCGAACTATTCAGGTCGGCAGCAGGATCCGATCCAGTTGATCGCGCTGCTGGTGTGCTTGATTCCCACCACCATCGGTGCACTGCTCTCGGCGATCGGTATCGCCGGCATGGACCGGCTGGTGCAACGCAACGTGCTCGCGATGTCCGGACGCGCCGTGGAGGCCGCAGGCGATATCGACACGTTGCTGATGGACAAGACCGGAACCATCACGTTCGGTAATCGCCGCGCAACCGGACTGCACCCGGCTACGGGCGTCGATGCCGTCGAGCTCGCTCGTGCTGCCAGGCTGTCCTCGCTCGCCGACGGCACTCCCGAAGGCCGCAGCATCGTCGAACTGGTCGAACACGACTTCGACACCGTGACGGGCGAGTCCGACTCGCGCGGCGAGTTCGTCGCGTTCACGGCGCAGACGCGGATGAGTGGACTCGACCTACCGGGTATCGAGATTCGCAAGGGCGCAGCGGATTCGGTGTACGAGTGGATTCGTGCCGGCGGCGGCACCGGCGATCTCGACGATGCGGTGCATCATATCGCTCAGAAAGGCGGTACCCCTCTGGTGGTGGCGGTGCACGAAACCGGTTCTGCTGCCCGAGCTCTCGGTGTAGTGGAGCTCTCCGATGTGGTCAAGCCGGGTATCGCGGAGCGGTTTGCTCAGCTTCGGGCCATGGGAATTCGGACGGTCATGGTGACCGGCGACAATCCGCTGACGGCCAAGGCCATCGCGGCCGAGGCCGGCGTCGACGATTACCTGGCCGAGGCGACACCGGAGGACAAGCTCACGCTCATCCGGCAGGAGCAGGAGGGCGGGCGGTTGGTTGCGATGACCGGCGACGGCACCAACGATGCCCCCGCTCTGGCCCAGGCCGACGTCGGTGTCGCGATGAACACCGGCACCTCGGCCGCCAAGGAGGCCGGCAACATGGTCGACCTCGACTCCGATCCCACCAAACTGATCGAGATCGTCGAGATCGGCAAGCAGTTGCTGATCACCCGCGGAGCATTGACGACCTTCTCGTTGGCCAACGATCTGGCAAAGTACTTCGCGATTCTGCCGGCGATGTTCTCCACCGTCTATCCCCAGCTCGGTGGGCTCAACATCATGCACCTCGCTACTCCGGAATCTGCGATCCTGTCCGCGGTGATCTTCAATGCGCTGGTCATCGTGGCCTTGATTCCTCTGGCGCTCAAAGGTGTTCGATACACCCCGGCATCGGCGGCAGCGCTGCTGCGACGGAATCTGCTGGTCTACGGCGTCGGCGGCGTCATCAGTCCGTTCGTCGGAATCTGGCTCATCGACCTTCTCGTTCGACTCATCCCAGGGATTGGCTGATCATGCGTTTCGTACAGGGATTTCTCCGCCAGGTACTGGCAGGTCTCGCGGTGCTACTGGCACTGACGGTCATCCTCGGCATCGGGTATCCGGCCGCGGTCTGGGGCATCAGTCGCATCGGTTCCGACTCCGCCGAGGGTTCGCCGCTGCGCGACGCGCAGGGATGCGTCGTGGGAAGCGCGTTGATCGGCGTCGATCCGCAGGTGGCTCCGGGAGAACCGGATCCGTTCTTCCATACCCGCGCCGGTGCAGATCCAGCAGCGGCGGTGCCGAGCAATCTCGGGCCCGCGAGTGAGGTGTTGGCCTCCGCCGTCGAGCAGCGCCGTGCCGCCATCGCCGCACGCGAGAACGTCGACCCGACGGCGGTACCTGCCGATGCGGTGACCGGTTCGGGTTCAGGGGTCGATCCCGATATCAGCCCGGCCTACGCGGCGATCCAGGCTGCGCGAGTGGCGCAGGTCAACGGGGTGTCCCTGAGCGATGTCGAGGCTCTGGTCGCCGAGCACACCCACGGACCGCAGTACGGTGTACTCGGTGCCGAAGCGGTGAACGTCCCGGAGTTGAACCTGGCACTGCGGGACACATACCGGCCGGGTGAGGAGACAGGCTGTGGCGGACAGGGGTGAGCTGCGGATCTACCTCGGCGCGGCACCCGGCGTCGGTAAGACCTTCGCGATGCTCGGTGAGGCCCACAGACTGCGCGGCAGGGGCTGCGACGTCGTGGCCGCGGTGGTCGAGACCCATGGCCGCGCGCGGACGATCGAGGCACTCGACGGTATCGAAGTGCTGCCGATGGTGACCGTCGAGTACCGGGGGTCCTCTGCTCAGGAACTCGATCTCGATGCCGTCCTGACCCGACGACCGCAGGTGGTGCTCGTCGACGAGCTGGCGCACACCAACACCCCCGGCAGCGTGCACGGCAAGCGATGGCAGGATGTCGAAGTACTGCTGGACGCCGGCATCGACGTCATCTCCACGCTCAACGTTCAACATCTCGAATCACTCAACGACGTGGTGCACCAGATCACCGGTGTACCTCAACGAGAGACTGTGCCGGACAGCGTGGTTCGAGCGGCCGACGAGGTCGAACTGGTCGACATCACTCCCGAGGCGTTGCGCAGCAGGCTGCGGCACGGCAACGTCTACGCCGCCGAGAAGGTCGACGCCGCGCTGAGCAACTACTTTCGCGGCGGCAACCTGACGGCTCTACGGGAACTCGCGCTGCTGTGGATCGCCGATCAGGTGGACGCGGCACTGGTGAAGTACCGCAAGGACAATCGCATCACCGAGACGTGGGAGGCCCGCGAGCGCGTGGTGGTGGCTGTGACGGGTGGTCCGGAATCGGAGACTCTGCTACGCCGCGCGAGCCGGATCGCCTCGAAGTCCAGCGCGGAGCTGATGGTGCTGCACATCGTCCGTGGCGACGGGCTGATGGGAGTCTCGGCACCGCAGATGGGCTCGGTGCGAAAGCTCGCCGCCGGTCTCGGCGCGAGTCTGCACAGCGTCGTCGGTGACGATGTGCCGTCGACGCTGCTCGACTTCGCGCGGGGGGTGAATGCGACACAGCTGGTGATCGGAACCTCGAGACGGTCGCGCGCGGCCCGCATTCTGGACGAGGGCATCGGCGCGGCGGTGGTGCAGAACTCGGGGAAGATCGACGTACACATGGTCACTCACGCCGAACAGGCCCGGCGATGGGGCCTGCAGGTGGATTCGGGACGCCGTCGAATCCTCGCGTGGATCGCCGCCGTTCTGGTGCCGTGTCTGGCTGCTGCCGTACTGAGCACAGTGGGGCCGAAGTTCGACTCCAGCGGCGAGAGCGCACTGTTCTTCATGGTGGTGCTCTGCGTCGCACTGTTGGGAGGCGTTGCCCCGGCTGCATTCTCGGCGTTGATTGCCGGATTTCTGCTGAACTACTTCTTCACCACACCCCGGTACAGCCTGACCATCGCCGAGCCGGAGAACTTCGTTGTTGCGGTCGTGCTGTTGCTGGTGGCCGTGGCTGTCGCCGCGCTCGTGGACGCCGCCGCCCGGCGGACGCGTCAGGCTCGTCGAGCGACCCAGGAAGCCGAACTGTTGACGCTGTTCGCCGGATCGGTTCTGCGTGGAGCCGACCTGACCGCGCTACTGAACCGCGCCCGCGAGACCTATCGGCAGGGCGGTGTAGCTCTGTGGGACAACGAGTCCCAATCGATCGTCGGAAGTGCAGGCGAGCAGGCTCCGGTCGATCGCACCGGGGCCGATACCGAGGTCGACGCCGGTGACTTCACACTGTTACTAGTCGGTGAACGTACTCGCGCACACGATCGGCGGGTGCTCGCGGCAGTGGCCAATCAGGCCGCGGGCATGGTTCGTCAGGCGCGGCTCGCCGAGGAAGCCAGTCGAGCCAATGCTCTCGCCGAGGCAGACGCGTTGCGTCGAGCATTGCTCTCGGCCGTCAGTCACGACCTGCGGACGCCACTGTCGGCGGTCAAGGCCGCGTCCTCGTCGCTGCGCAGCACCGATGTTCAGTTCTCGGCCGAGGACACCGAGGAGCTGCTGGCGACCATCGACGAATCGGCCGATCAGCTGACTGCTCTGGTGAGCAACCTGCTCGACTCCTCGCGGCTGCAAGCCGGAGTGGTGCAGCCCAGTCTGCGGCCCGTCTTCGTCGACGACGTGCTGGCCGGCGCGCTGATCGGAGCCGACGACCGGGTGCGGGTCGAGGTGGGTGATGTCGAAGTACTGGCCGACCCGGGTCTGCTCGAACGCGTGCTGGCGAACCTGGTGGACAACAGTGCCCGCTACGCCCCTACCGGCGACATCACCGTCACCGCCGCGGTGCACGGCGAGCGCGCGACTATCGCCGTCGCCGACCACGGACCCGGCATCGGTGAGGGAGCCGAAGAGACCATGTTCGACGCGTTCCAACGCCTGGGTGATCGCGACAATTCTGTCGGCGTCGGGCTGGGGTTGTCGGTGGTGCGGGGCTTCGTGCGGGCGATGGGCGGTACCGTCACGGCATCGAACACCGTGGGCGGAGGGCTGACGATGACGGTCGAGTTGAAGGCGGCGAGCAGGTGAAGGTGCGGGTGCTCGTCGTCGACGACGAGCCGCAGATCGTCCGAGCGCTGCGGATCAATCTCAACGTGCGCGGGTTCGAGGTCGTCAGCGCGGCGAGCGGCGGTGAGGCACTGCGGGTGGCTGCGAACTTCCACCCGGACATCGTGATTCTCGATCTCGGCCTCCCCGACATCGATGGCATCGACGTGATCGCCGGTCTGCGCGGTTGGACCGAGGTGCCGATCCTCGTGCTCTCGGCACGAACCGATTCGGCCGATACCGTCGAAGCCCTCGACGCCGGTGCCGACGACTTCGTCACCAAGCCCTTCGGAATGGACGAGCTGTTGGCGCGACTGCGTGCTGCCCTACGACGCGGCCCGCAGACCGTGGCCGATCCCATCGTCGAGACCGCGGACTTCACCGTCGACCTCGCCGCCAAAACCGTTGTTCGGCAGGGTGAGAACGTGCACCTGACCCGCACCGAATGGGGAGTACTCGAACTGCTCGTTCGCAACGAGGGCAAGCTGGTGTCGCAGAAGGAAATACTGCGCACCGTCTGGGGTCCCGGACATGAGCGCGAAACACATTATCTGCGAATCTATCTCGGCCAATTGCGGCAGAAGCTCGAACGGGACCCCGCCGCCCCGATGCACCTGATCACCGAAACCGGAATGGGCTATCGATTCGTGAGCTGACCGCTCATCCGCCCAGTACTTCACCCTCGCGGCGTGGGTCCGCTCCCCCGATCCAGCCGCCGTCGGTGCGTTGCAGTGCACTCAGGCCGCTGGACTGGTCTTTGACCGAAACCTGTTGTCCCATCTCCCGAAGCGCCGCCACCACGGGATCGTTCTCGCCCGACACGTTCGGATGCTCACCGCCGTAGTTGGTGGACGGGGTGTTGGCTGCACCGAAATCGACCATCGACACTGCCTGCTGCGGGTCCATCCCCCAATCGAGCAGTCCTACCAACGTTTTGATGACGAACTGAATGATGACCGAGCCGCCGGGTGAACCGGTGACGAGCACCAGATCTCCGCGTGCACCGTCGTCGTCGCGGTCGAAGACCAAGGTCGGTGCCATCGAGCTGCGCGGACGCTTGCCCGGCTCGACGCGATTGGCCACCGGCATCCCGTCATCGGCCACCGGGGAGGCCGAGAAGTCGGTGAGCTGATTGTTGAGCAGGAAGCCGTCGACCATATGGAACGAGCCGAAGGCCGACTCGACGGTCGTCGTCATCGAGGCCGCGTTGCCCTCGCTGTCGACGACGGAGATGTGGCTGGTGCCGTGCTCGGGATCGGTGGAGGATGCGAACTGCACCGGGCCGAAGTCGCCGGGCTGCGCGGTCCCCATGGACTTGCTCTCGTCGATCAGTCCTGCTCGCTCGCCGAGATATTCGGGATCGAGCAGGGCATCGGGTGAGCCGCCGGGCAGTGGCACGAAGTCCGGGTCGGCCACGTACTTGTCGCGATCGGCGTAGGCGAGGCGCTCGGCCTCGGAGATCAGGTGTACACCCTCGGCCGTCGGGGTTCCGCCGTTGGCGTCCATCCCCGTCGGTGCGTATTGCGCGAGATCGAAGTTCGACAGGATCCCCATCGCCGACGCCACTGCGATACCACCCGACGACGGACCCGGCATACCGCAGATGTCGTGGTCGCGGTACTGCGTGCACACGGCGGTTCGGGTCTTGGGCTCGTACGCGGCGAGGTCGTCGAGCGTGATCTGCCCGGCGGTTCGCCCGGCGGTGGTGTCAGCGGTGGCGTCGACGATCGCCTGCGCGATGTCACCGGTGTAGAACGCGTCGGCACCGTCGGTTGCGATGGTGGACAACGTCTTCGACATCGCCGGGTTGTTCAGGACCGTCCCGGCCGGCTTGCCGGTGCCGTCCGGCTGCAAGAAGTAGTCCTTGGAGGCGGGGTCGAGGGCGAGCTTGGGGGCCGAGTCGGCGATGGACGACGCCATCCGCGGGCTGATCTCGATTCCGTTGTCGGCGAGACCGATAGCGGGTCGGAAGAGCTCGTCCCACGCCTTGGTGCCGTGATCGTCGTGGGCCTGCTCGAGCATCCGCAGCACTCCGGGGACGCCGATCGAGCGGCCGCTGGACCGTGCATCTGGTTGCGGCACAGTACGGTCGACGTCATCGATATATCTCAGGTAGTCGCCGGTTGCGCTCATCGGGGCCTTCTCGCGGCCGTCGTAGCTCTGTACGTCGCCGGTGGCGGCGTCGTAGTACATCAGGAAGGCGCCGCCGCCGATTCCTGACGACTGCGGTTCGACGAGGCCGAGCACGGTCTGCGCGACGATGAGGGCATCGGCGGCGGTGCCGCCGTCACGCAATACCTCACAGGCTGCTTCGGTCGACACCGGATTGGCCGTCGAGACCGAGTACGAGGGCGTCTCGACCGGGGTCATGTCCGATCGATACCCGGTTGCCACTTCCGGATTGGTGGAGATGTCGCCCGAGCCCGCGCCCGACGTCGCTGCTACCGGGGTACCGCCGCTGCTGCCGAGCACGCAGCTGTTCTCGGCAGTGGAGTCGGTACCGGTGGTGTCACTGCTGCTGCACGCGGCGAGCGGCACCAGCAGGAGGGCACAGGCAAGAGCGGTGGTGCGAAGTGGGCGCATTCCGGTTGCAGACACCGCCAGACGCTAACACCGAGATCACCGTCGTTCGGCCGATTCGAGGAGCCAATGTGCGATGGGTGCGGGCCTACCGAACAGAAAGCCCTGCGCGAAACGGCAGTCGAGCGCCTCGATGATGGCGGCCTGCTCTTCGGTCTCGACACCCTCGGCCACCGTGGCAACCGGCAGCGCCGATGCCATGGCGACGATCGCGCGAATCAGCTGGGTGTCGGACTCGGAACGCCCGATCTCGTGGACGAACGACTTGTCGATCTTCAGTAGCGCGATGGGCATCGCGCGCAACCTGTTCAGTGAGGAGTAGCCGATGCCGAAGTCGTCGAGCACGATGAGTACCCCCATCGCGGCGAGTCGATCGAGAATGCTCTTCGCAGTGCCCATGTCGTCGATCAAGACGCTCTCGGTGATCTCGAGCGCCAGATCCGAGCCACGGACGCCGTACAGCTCGAGCAGTCGTCCCACGATGACCGGCAGCGAATCGTCGCGCAACTGCATCGGGGACACGTTCACCGACATCGTGACGTTCTGCCCGTTCGCGCGCAGCGTCACCAGATCCAGAATGGCGGTGTGCAGCACCCATTCGCCGATCTCCTTGATGAGATTGGTCGATTCGGCGATCGGGATGAAGTCGTTGGGGGTACGCACTCTGCCGTGCCGATTCCAGCGGACGAGTGCCTCGTAGACGACGGTGGTACGCGAGGCGGTGTCGACGATCGGCTGGTAGTACACCTCGAGCTCTCCACGTCGTATCGCCCCGCGTAGTGCGGTCGCGGTCTCGATCGCCGACGTTGCGCGAGCTCGCAAGGATTCGTCGAAGAACGCATAGCGCGCTGCGCCGAGAGACTTCGCGTGATACATCGCGGTATCCGCCTCGCGAATGGCATCGTGCAACCGGTCTGCATCGGCGATGCCGACCGAGGCGGTGACGTACGCCGTCGCGGCACTGAGCGGAAACGGCTCGTTCATTCGATCGATGATGCGGCGGGCCATCGCTTCTGCTCCCAGGCGATCGCGCCGGGTCAACACGACGAATTCGTCGCCTGCGTACCGAATCACGGAGTCTGCGGCAGCAACGGAGGCGCGGATACGTCGAGCTGCGGCGATGATGAGCTCGTCACCGACGCGGTGGCCGTACGAATCGTTGACCATCTTGAAATTGTCGAGATCGACGAACAGAACACAGGTGCGTTCGGGAGTCTGCGAGCGCTCGTGCCGAGCGAATTCCTGGTCGAGCATCGTTCGGTTCGGTAGGCCGGTCAACAGATCGTGAGCGGCCAGGTACTTGGCGTGCTCCTTGCCGGTCTGGACTCGGGTCAGTGCGCGCTCGCCACGAAGGAATGCGCCCACCAGGATCGAGGCGAGCAACAGCGAACGAACGACCAGGTCGCCACTGGAGACTGCCGAACCCAGCAGCGGCACGGTGGCGCACACGACCAACAGCATCACCACGAACACGACCCGACGGTTGCTGTGGGCGGGCGCAGGGGTCTGCGGCTCGGACAGGGTGCGCATCGATGGATCGAGCGCCGCCATGGCCAGGGAGAGATAGGCGAAGAGGTAGATGGCGTCGAGCAGTCCCGACGACGGTGTGTCGCCGGTCGTGGTGGCCAAGGCGTACGAGACGTCGCCGACGAGTACCGCGACCAGAGCGAGCAGGGCCCATTGCAGCGCAGCTGTACGGGGTTTGGACGAGAACAACAGATAGGTGGTCAGGGTGATCAGCGCTGCGTCGATTGCTGGATAGACACCGTTGACCACCGTCGATGCCGACGAGCGCGGTGACTCGAGGGCCGGGGAGATGAACAGCAACCACGACAGGAACAACGTGCCGAGGAAGATCAGACCCGCATCGACGAGTGGAGTGATGTCGTCGATCGATCTGCGATCTCGGATCCAGCGCGACAGGGCATATCCGACGAGGCCGTACCCGGTCAGCGTGAACAGGTCCGGTAGCAGCGGAAAAGTATGTGCCAGTGCGCTGGGCTCGGTACGGAGCGAGACACCGAACAGGAAGACCACCGAGGCGCCGAACAGGGCCCACCAGCATCGAGAATCGTCGGGCCGGTATCTGCGGATGGCGCCGCTGATCGCGAGGACGGAGCCGACGGCGACGGTGACCATGACACCCATGCGCACTCCGGCGTCGCCGAGAAGGAAGACGATGGTCGCGACGACGATCACCGCGGCCAGCACTGCTGTTCGGGTCGACTGCACGTTGAAGGGAGCAGCGACCTTCGTGTTCATCGAAGGACCTACTTCCTGTTCGCCCGTGGCGTTCGCGCGGACTCTTTGCGACGCCTCCTTCGGTGAATATACGTCTTTCGGTAGTGCATTCGGTGACGAAGCCCGAAGTGGGACGGTCTGCGGCACCGGGTGCCTAGGGGGCCGTGGATTTTGCTCGTTCCACGGCGGCGCGGACGTCCTCCTCGATCAGGTCACCGTTGATCGCGGCACCTGCTTTGACCCCCGCCGCCGCCGCAGCGACCACGGTGTCCATCGGCGCTGCGACGTTGCCGGCGACCCAGACGCCCGGCACAGCGGTGGCGCCGACCGGATCGGCCTCGATGTAGGTGCCGAGAACGTGGTCGTCCAGCACCATCTCGGTGGTGCCGAGGCCGAGCGAGACCAGGATGTCCGCGCGGGAGGTGAAGCTGGGGCCCACGACCAACGCGTCGAGTCGAACCTGCCGACCGTCCGACAGCGTGACACCGACGATCGCGTCGTTGTCGACCTCGACCCCGGCGATCTCCTCGTCGACGACGTCGATGCCGCGCGCAGCGAGTCTCTGCAACTCCTCGTCGGTGAACTCCGGTGCTGTGTGGGCGAACACGGTGACATGTTCGGTGAGCTGACGCCACATCTGCGCCTGGTGCTGGGCCATGGCGCTGCCGACAATTCCGATTGCGCGGTCTCGTACCTCCCAGCCGTGGCAGTACGGGCAGTGCAGCACGTCGCGGCCCCATCGTTCGGCGAGACCTGGGATGTCGGGCAGAACATCGGTGAGGCCGGTGGTGACCAGAAGGCGTCGGCCCTGGACGACGGAACCGTCGGCGAGGGATATCTCGAAACCGGATTCGGTGCGGGTCGCCGAACGAGCGGTGCCGTCGATGATGTGCGCACCGTAGTGCCGCGCCTCGTCGCGGCCGAGTCGGACCAGTTCGAGTGGCGACTCACCGTCGCGGGTGAGGTAGTTGTGCGAGTGTGCTGCGGGCGCGTTTCGCGGATCACCCGCGTCGACGACCACGACGGATCGGCGAGAGCGGCCGAGGGCAACGGCAGCGCTGAGTCCGGCAACGCCGCCGCCGACGACGATTGCGTCGACCGGAGTGTGGTGAACAGTGTCTGAAGTCATGCAGAGAGTGTCACTCCGCAGGCTGCATAGCAGCAAGAAAAGTTGCGAGAACAGCAAGTTATTGAGGTAGAAAATACTGTCTGACGTATTTTGCGACCACAACTGGGGGAATCACCCATTAGTGCGCACAATGGCTACCCCGGTGTTCGCCGACTTCGTCGATAAGCGCGGATCTACCGCTTGAGCAGGGCGTTCACTCGAGGTCTACTAGTCGGTAAGAAACGAGCCAGGGGGGCGCATGGGGCATTTCGAGATCGGCGAGACCGTGATCACAGTTCGAAATCTTGGGCGCGTGCGATGGCGCAGCGGGATTCCCACGGGAACCGTGGGCGTAGTCGTAGGCGTCGATTGGCTTGGTGACGCTCGCGTCAGCTTCGCCGTCGACGGATCCAAGTCGGCCCAGGGCGAATCGGTCGAGCACATCGTGTCAGCAGGCGATGTCCGCACGCTGCGGGTTGCTCCCCGCCGATTGACCGGCTAATTCTTGTCGGTTCGCTCGTCGTCGGTAGCGGGGCCGGCTGGGGTTGCGCCGCCTTCGCTGGCCCAATCGTTGCCTTCAGGGGCCGCAGCCGGGTCCGACTGAACGTCCTTCTTCGCGTCGGGGGCAGCAGCGTCGTCGTTGTTCGGGGTAGTCATGACTACGGTGTACCCGTGCGGTGCCGATCGAATCGTCGGCACCGCAGAGGTGACCGGTCGGCCGGTCTCTACAGCCCGAAAGGCAGAGTGCCCGGTGCCAGCTCGAAGCCACTGCTGCCTGCGGAGATGGAGCCGAAGCCGCCGAGGATCGCGTTGATGAAATCGGTGATCATGGAGTGTGCCTGCCTTCGATGTGTAGATGCATTTCTCTGGACAACCTGGTCGAGGTTACCGGCAGCTGTAGCGTCGAAGCTGTGAGAAGCCCAGGAATCTGCGTCGGTCTCGCGGTGACCGCCTGCGTGCTCGCGGCCTGCACGTCGGAATCTTCCGCAACACAATCCCCCGCGCAGACCCCTGCCGCTCCGCTGAACTACGTCGCACTGGGGGATTCGGCCGCGGCGGGCCCACGCATCCCCGACCAGGTGGGCGTACCGGGATGCCAACAGTCCGATTCCAACTACCCACACGTTCTCGCGGCGCAACTCGGCGGTCGCCTCGTTCGTCGATGTCACCTGCTCGGGGGCCGTCACCGAGAACATCGTCTCCGCTCCCCAGGGCACATCCAGCGGAGAGGTGCCCGTGCAACTCGATGCGCTCAGCGCCGACACCGACCTGGTGACAGTCACGATCGGTGGGAACGACATCGGGCTGGTCTCGACGGCCGTGCAGTGCCTGACGTTCGCGAGCACCTCGGCGACCAACGTCTGCAAAGACCGGCTCACCGCGGGCGGTATCGACACCGTCGCCGCCGCCATTGCGGAGAACTCACCGAAGTGGGGAACCATGCTCGACGCGGTGGCCGAGCGCGCGCCCGACGCACGGGTCCTGGTCGTCGGGTACGGCACCTATCTGCCCGATGGTGGTTGCTTCCCCACCCAACCGATTCTGCCCGAGGACGCCGACTACATCCAGAGCAGCATCACCGCGATGAACGAGGCACTGAAGGCGCAGGCAAGCGAACACGGCGCGGAGTTCGTCGACACCGAGCCGTTGAGCGTCGGCCACGACGTCTGCGTCGCTCCCGATCAGCGGTACTTCGAGGGCGTCATCCCACAGAATCCGGCCGCGCCGCTGCATCCGACGGCGGCAGGAATGGCAGCGATCGCAGAAGGCGTCGCCCTCGTCGTGCGGGAGAACTGAGGTCTGATGCGTCGGCACCCACCGAGGGTGCCCCCCCTTCTCGAGGTGGAACTCATCGCATCGCTCGACGAACTTCTTGCTCAGATCCCTATCGGTCTCGAGGCCAATGCGCAGGACAGCTCCGGCGCAGCGTCGCTGGAGAACGCTCTGCAGAAGCATTCGGCGTCCGGGCTACTGGACGGCGGCATCGACATCGATCAGGTCGATACCGACGACGGTGCCAAGATCGTGTCGAATGTATTCGGTGACAAGGATAACCAGGTCACCTGCGCGCTCGGCGGAATCACTGGACGCGCGGACGCGTCACTGGTGCAGAAGGTGCTGCCGATTCTTGCGCCCATCGTCATGGCGTACCTGGCCAAGAAGCCCACGGGCGGTTCCGGCGGATCCGCAGGGGCGGGTGGCGGGCTCGGGGACCTGCTCGGCGGCATCCTCGGTGGTGCAGGTGGTTCCGGCGGCGTGCGGTCTCGTGTTCCGCTTTCTACCCGCCCAATTCTGCGCGTTCGACCGGGGAGCGCTCGGCGATCGCCTTCTTGCTCGTCATGAAATCGCGGGGTCGGTTGACGCAGTCTGCGGCGATGAGTTCGCTCTCGCGCAGGTAGTAGCACGTGAAATCGCGGTCGCGCTCGGGATCGCCATTGATGATGACCTCGTCGTATCCGGTGTTGAGTCCCGCGATCTGCAGTTTGAGGTCGTATTGATCGGACCAGAACCACGGCAGCGCAGACATGGTGGCAGATCCTCCGGCCATGGTCGACGCCGCCACTTTCGCGTGTTCGTTTGCGGCGGCGACACATTCGAGCCGGAGCCGTCGCTCGTATCGCGGGATCTCGTAGGAGGCGCAGTCGCCGGCAGCGATGACGTCGGGATCGTTGGTGCGAGCCCGATCGTCGATGACGATTCCGTTGTCGACGGTTATCCCGGCCGCTTCGGCGAGCTCGGTGTTGGGGACGATGCCCACTCCGACGACGACCAGGTCGGCGGGCAGCGTCTCTCCGCCCGCCAGTACTACCTCTCGCACCTGCGTGTCACCACGGAATTCCTCGACCAGTGCCCCCGTACGGATGACGACGCCGGACTCACGGTGGATCCGTGTGAAGAACGCCGAGACTACCGGTGCGGTAATACGTTCCAGCACGCGGTCGGCGGCCTCGACTACGGTCACCTCCAACCCCAGCTTGCTCAGCGAGGCTGCTGTTTCGAGACCGATGTACCCACCGCCGACGACTACTACTCGCTTACCCGGCACCGCAGCGGAGCGGAGCGACGCGGAGTCGGCGGCGGTACGCAGGTAGTAGATCCCCGCCAAATCGGCTCCGGGCGTGGTCAATCGGCGAGTCCGCGCGCCGGTGCAGAAGGCAAGCGTGCTGTACGACTGCATGACGCCGGTGTCGAGTGTCACGGTGCGCGCCTGCCGGTCGACGGCGGTCACGGCCGCGTCCACCAACTCGATGCTCTGCTTGTCGTAGAAGTCCGCGCCGCGGATCGCCAGAGCATCGAGGGCGGAGGTGCCGGCCAGATACGCCTTCGACAATGGGGGCCGCTGATAGGGCAACGTTTTCTCGTCGCCGATCAGGACGACATCCCCCGACCACTTCTCGCGCCGGAGGTGCGCGGCCAGCGCAGCGCCGGCATGGCTGGCGCCGATGATCACCGCACGGTCGGTGCTCACTCCGGCTGCGCCTTGGGGGTGAGCGTGACCATCATCTTCGTTATGCCTCGCACGAAGTTCGACTGCACGTACTCGGGCTCGCCGATGACCGCGATATTCTCGAAGCGGGTCAGCAATTCCTCCCAGAGAATGCGCAACTGCATTTCGGCGAGCCTGTTGCCCATGCATCGATGCACGCCGAACCCGAACGCGATGTGATTGCGGGCATTCTTTCGGTCGATGACGAAGTCGTCGGGCCGCTCGAACACACGCTCGTCACGATTGCCGGAGGCGTACCACATGACGACTTTGTCGCCCTTGCGGATGAATTGACCGTTGAGGATGGTGTCGGATTTAGCGATCCTGCGCATATAGGCCAGCGGGGTCTGCCAGCGGATGATCTCGGACACCATGCCCGGGATCAGAGCGGGATCGGCCTTCAGTTTCTCGAACTGGTCGGGAAACTTGTTGAGCGCCAACACTCCACCGCTCATCGAGTTACGCGTGGTGTCATTGCCACCGACGATGAGTAGAAGGAGGTTGCCGAGGAACTCCAGGGGCCGCTCGATGAGGTCCTTGGTGTCGTCATTGGCTTGCAGCAACGAGATCAAGTCGAAGCCGGGTTCTTCGCCTGCGGCCGTGCGGGCGGCCTTGCGATGCCAGAGTTCGCTCAGGCTCGTGGCCGCTCCGCCCATTGCGCGGAACACCTCGTCGTTGTCCGACTGGCCGCCGTTGGTCTGTTCCATTGCCGTTGCAAGGTCGGACCATTCGACCAACTTGTGGCGTTGCTCGTACGGGAAGTCCAGGAGCGTCGCGAGCATCCGAGCGGTGAGTTCCATCGAGACGGTGCGCACCCAATCGAAAGGCTCGTTCACGGGTAGGTCGTCGAGGACCTCCCGAACCCGCGACCGAATCAGGCCCTCCATCTCGCGCAGATTCTTCGGGGCCACTACCCCTTGGACTGCAGCGCGCTGTGTGTCGTGCTGAGGGGGATCCTGCGCGATGAACATGGCGACGTCCATGAACCGCGGAGGTTCTCCGATGACGATGAACGGTTCGGCCGAGAACACCGCGTGGTTCTTGTCCACCGCGATGATGTCCGCGTGGCGGGTGACCGACCAGAACGGCCCGAACGGACTGGTGGGCTGGAAATGTACCGGTGCCTCGTTGCGTACGCGCTCAAAGTACGAGGTCCACCGACCCTGGCGATAGAGGAACGGGTTGCTCAGATCGATGTCCGCGAGATCGACTTCATCGACCGTGGGAATGGGGGTCTCGGTGAACATGACCCGACCATCGGTCCGGGTCACCAGTCGACGGGTCTTGTCGTAGAGGTGCGCGCCCCGGATCTGTAGTTCGATGGGGATGACGGATCTGGCGGTGTTCGAGACCGTTGCAGCAATACTCATGGTCCTGGCTCCTGTTCTACAGCTCAGAGTTGGAACTCGGGAATGCGGACGGTCAAGCCGTCCCAGTTCTCGCGTGCCGTCATCTGGCACGAGAGACGAGAGGTGGGCTCGCGCTCGGGATTCATCGCGAGCATGTCTTCCTCCACCTCATCGTTGGCGCCGACCACGTCCGTCCATCCGTTCTCGACGATGACGTGGCAGGTGCCGCAGGCCGCCTCACCGCCGCAGTCGCCATCGATGCCGGGCACAGCGTTGTCGACGGCAACACGCATGAGGGACGTGCCCTCGATCAGTGTTGCCTCGTGGTTCTCCCCGTCGTGGGTGACAAAGGTGACGTTCGCCATGGTGTGCTCCTCGCTGAGATGACTGTGATCTCACTCTCTACCGACTGAGTTCGCCGAACCAGGCTCGAATGCATCGCATTGTTGTTAATTTGGCTCATGTGAGATTCGATGAGTCAGGGGTGCCTCCGCTCGCCTTCGCGCAGCTGCTCGGAAGCGGCGCACTGGGTGAGCGGGCCGAGGCCGCGTTCCGAGACATTCTGGTGCGTGAGGATGTCAGCATGTCGGAGCTGATCAGCCGCGACGGTCAGGCACCCCTGCGGTGGTTCAGGCAGGTGTACCCGAATCTGGACCGTGCCCAGGGTTTCCGGCTGGGTGTGACCTTCGCCAGATACGTTCAGCCCACGTCGTTGGGACCACTGAGCCTGCCTGCGATCAGCGCCGGTTCGATAGCGGAGATCGTCGATCTGCTCGCGTTCCTGCCCCTGATCACGACAGCGCTTGCGGTGCAATCCCATAACACCGATCGTGGGCTGACCATCGGACTCTCCGGCCGTACCGGGGACGACGGACTCGACAGCATCGCTGTCGCCTATGGCGGTACGTGCCTTCTTCGTCTCATCGACATGCTCACGAGCTCAGCGCAAGCGGTCGAACTCCACCTGAACATCCCGCCGTCGGAGGTAGGAGCCACCCTCGACGAGGACCTGACCCGACGGTTCGTGTTCGATGCGCCGTCCCCGTTCGTGTTCGTCCCGGCGACCGTCCTCGACGAAGCATGCCGATTCTCCGACGCGGTGTCTTATCAGCTCGGGGTCGCGGAGCTGAAGAAGGCCGTCGACGGGCGTCGCACCAAGTCGTTCACGGACACGGTCCGTGCACTGTTCGATGCCGATGCCGACTGCACCAACAGTGCACACTGTGCGCGGCAACTGGCTGTCTCCACGAGCACCCTCAAGCGGCAACTCGGTGCGGAGGGCATCACTTTTCGTGAACTGCGGCAGTCGTTTCTGCGGGAGCGTGCAACCGTGCGCCTGCTGGACCGTTCGGTGACGGTAAGCGAGATTGCCACCGAACTCGGCTACAGCGATGTAGCGAGCTTCTCTCATGCGTTCACGCGATGGACCGGCCGGTCACCGAGGGAGTTCCGCAACCACGCCGTATCGCCGCGGTGAGACGGCGTCGCAGTGATATGGCTCGGTGGTGGCCATCATCGGGTAACTGGCCATGGACCGGGGAAGCTCGCTGAACAAGGCTGAAGGCCATGGTCACTGGAGCGGCAGTCGTCGGTGTGTTCGCAGTAGCCCTCGCGTTGGTTCTGACGCCGGGTCCCAACATGATCTACCTCGTCTCGCGCAGCATCTCGCAAGGTAGACGGGCGGGAATGGTGTCGCTGGCCGGCGTCGCGATCGGTTTCCTGATCTATCTGACGGCCACCAATCTGGGCTTGGCCGCGGTGTTCACTGCCGTTCCTGCGCTGTACACGGCGGTCAAGCTCGCCGGTGCCGCCTACCTTGCCTGGTTGGCGGTGCAGGCGCTGCGTGGGACCGTATCGGCATTCGAACCGGCCGAGCTGCAACAGGATTCGACTCGCCGACTGTTCTCCATGGGCTTGGTGACCAACCTGCTGAACCCGAAGATCGCGATCATGTACATCTCGGTCATCCCACAGTTCGTCGACCCTGCCGCCGGACACCTCGTGTTGCAGGGCTTCGTGCTCGGCAGCGTGCAGATTGCGGTGGCGGTGACGGTCAACCTGGCGATCGTGGTGCTGGCCGGATCGATCGCCAGGTTCCTTGCCGTCCGACCCACCTGGCTGAAGATGCAGCGCTACGCCATGGGCACCGTGCTCGGTCTACTCGCCGTGCGGGTCGCCACCGACGGCGGCAGGCCTGTGCCGGCGTGATGCGTTCTCACGCAGATCGATAGGCGCGCCAGCCGCCGTACTCGGTGATGTCGGTTCCCTGCTCGGCCGCGTCGTGTGCGCAGCAGAATCCGGTGACCCAGCGACCATCGGACAATTCGACCGGGCCGAGGCCCATCGGTGCGGGCAATGCGGCGAGAAAGGTGCCGAGAGCGGCCGCGGACATTCGGTACAACTCGCCGGCGATCGGCGCGCCGCCTGTTTGTCGCACCAGGCCCGGCTTGGGCGGAGTGGCATGCAGATCCACCAGCCGATAGTCCGAGGATGTGGTCACCTCACCGCAGAACCGGGCACCGCGATCGGTCAACTGGTGATGCACAGGAAAGCCGCGCAGATGCGCGCCCACGGCCAGTACCTCGATGCCGTCGTCGATCAACGACGGTGCGGGTGTGCCTGCCAGTCGAGCAGCGAGGTCGATCGCGACCTGATCCTCGAATGCGGGCACGACGAACATCACTCCGAACGGAGCGCTGTCCGCCGTCGGGGCACCGGGAACCGCCACGGCCGCCATGTCGAGCAGATTGCAGAAGTTGGTGAACGTACCCAGCCGGCGATTGATGCCGATCGGGTCCGACTGAACCGCAGCGATACTCGGGTGCTCGGTGGTGGTGGGTAGCAGTAGGCCGTCGACGTCACTCAGTAACGCGCGGGCAGTAGTCTTCGCTTTCCCGAGTGCATCGAGATCGTCCACGTATCGGTGCGCGGACGGTCCGGCCGCGGATCCGACGATCGCTGCGACCGTGGGATCGGCCCCGGCGGGCGCTGTGTCGAGAAATTTACCGACGGCCGAATAGCGCTGCGCCACAATGGCTCCGTCGTACAGTAGCTTCGCCGCATCGAGCAGCGCCGAGATATCGACCTCGACGTGGGTGAAGCCCTTGCCGGCCAGGCCTGCGACCGTGTCCTCGAATGCCCGACGGTAGGCCGGGCTCAACGACGCGAGGTCCTCGCTTCGGGGGATGGCGACGCGCGGTTGCGGTGCCGCAGCCAGTCGGACGTCGGCGGGCCAGGCCCGGCTGCGCGGATCGGTGACCGTGGGTCCGGTCATGACTTTCATTGCCGCGGTTGCACTGTCGAGATCGTGAGCCAGCACGGTCACGCAGTCGTAGTCGGCGCAGGCGGGGACCACTCCGGTGTTCGGGACGATACCCAGCGTGGTCTTGATGCCGACCAGGCCGTGGAATGCTGCCGGGACCCGACCGGATCCCGCGGTGTCGGTGCCGATTCCGATGTCTGCAATTCCCAGCGCCACGGCGGCGGCGGAGCCGGAACTGGATCCGCCCGAGACCAGCGTCGGGTCCCAGGCACAGCGCACTGCTCCGTAGGGACTGCGGGTGCCGACCAGACCGGTGGCGAACTGGTCGAGGTTGGTCTTCCCGAGCACCAGTGCGCCCTGACTCGTGAGACGTTCGATGGCGACAGCGGATACCGTGGGTGTGTACGCGAATTCGGGGCAGGCCGCGGTGGTGGGCAGACCTGCCACGTCGATGTTGTCCTTGACCGCGACGAGTACGCCCGCGAGCGGCAGATCGCTACCGGCCGATATCGCCTCGTCGATGGACACGGCCTCGGCGAGTACGTCGTTCTCGTCTCGCAGGGTGATCCACACTTCGGGGCGGTCGACCTCGGCAATACGCTTGTATGCCTGCAACACTCGCTCTCGCACCTCAGGCCGCATCGGTCTTTCCTTTCGTCGTGTCGAATTCGCCTGCTGCCGACCATGCGTCCCGCTCGGCTCCGAAGGCCACGGCCTGCTTCGCGCGGAACTCGTCGATGGAATCGGCATTGGTTTCGAGGAAACTCTCGTGCTCGGCCAGGGAGAACTCACCCTCGGTGATCTGTACTCCACCGCCGCGCCCGGCCGCCAGATCGGCGCGCAGATCCATCAACTCCTCGGGTTCGACCGGGTACCAGGAGATTCGGTCGAAGAACCGCAGCAACCACGGGGTGCCTTCCTCGAACGGACCGCCGCTGTAGGTTGCACTGTGGTTCCACACCTGCGTGGTTCGGCCGACGAACTGGTAACCGCCCGGACCCTCCATGCCGTAGATGCACAGGTACGCACCGCCGATACCGACCGCATTCTCCGGTGTCCACGTGCGCGCCGGGTTGTACTTCGTCGTCACCAGTCGGTGCCGTGGGTCGAGTGGGGTCGCCACCGGAGCGCCCAGATAGACATCACCCAGTCCGAGCACCATGTAGTCGGCGGCGAAGACGGTGTCGAATACGTCTGCAACGGAATCGAGTCCGTTCATGCGCCGGATGAACTCGATGTTCCAGGGGCACCAGGGGGCGTCGGCACGGACTCCGTGCATGTATCGCTGGATGGCTTCCCTGGTTGACGGGTCGTCCCACGACAGCGGCAGCCGAACCTGGCGGCTGGGGACCACCAGTTCCGAGGCGGCCGGCAGATCGTCCTCGACCTCGGCGAGCAGACCCATCAACGTCTCGATCGAGAGCACATCGGGATCGACCTTCACCTGCAACGAGCGGATGCCCGGGGTCAGGTCCACCAGCCCGCGCGGGGCGAGCGCCTCGACGCGCTGATGCAGAGCGTGTACTCGTGCGCGCAGAGTCAGGTCGAGTTTCATGTCGCCGTACTCGACGAGCACGTTGTCGTCCCCCGAACGTCGATAGGTGACGCACGTGTCCGCGTCACGCCTGCCGATGACTCCGTCGTCACCGTCGCCACCGGCGGAGAAGACCGCCGGCAGTGATGCCCGCCGGGCGAGACCGAGCGATCCCAGAGGTGCGGTGGAGGCAGCGCGGACCGGAACGAACCGGATGGTGTCGCCGGGGCGGAGCTGGCCCAGCTTCCACCGTTCGGCGGCGACCACGGTGACGGGACAGACGAATCCGCCGAGACTCGGGCCGTCGGGGCCGAGCAGGATCGGGGTGTCGCCGGTGAAGTCCAATGCGCCGACGCTGTAGGCGTTGTCGTGAATGTTGGACGGATGCAGTCCGGCTTCGCCGCCGTCTGTCCTGGCCCACTGCGGCTTGGGCCCGATCAGCCGGACTCCGGTGCGATCGGAGTTGAAGTGCACCTCGTAACGGGTGGCGTAGAGGGTATCGATGTCGTTGCGGGTGAAGAACTCCGGCGCGCCGTGCGGCCCCTCGGTGACGGCGATGTCCCAGGTGGATGTCAGCACTGGGAGGTGTTCCATCGGTATCGGTCCGAGGACGGCCGGGTTGTCCGATCGACCGCCGAGCGCAATGACGTCGCCCTCGCCGAGGGTGCCTCCGCGATGTCCGCCGAATTTTCCGAGCGTGAATGTCGCTGCGCTGCCGAGGTAGTCGTCGACCTCGAGACCCCCCTGGACCAGCACGTAGACCCGCAAACCGTGGCCGGTTGTCATACCGACGTCCAGGGTTGCGCCGGCAGGAACCAGCACCGGACGCCACTGCGGGACGGTTCGTCCGTCGATCGTCACCGGTACCGCGGCACCGGTGACGCAGACGTAGGTGTCTGCGTCGAACGTCAATGCAGGTCCTGCCATGGTGGACTCGAGCCCGGGTGCGCCCTCGGGATTGCCGAGCGCGGTGTTGCCGAGCCGAAACGACAGATCGTCCATCGGCCCGGACGGCGGCACGCCCACCTTCCAGTATCCGACGCGTCCCGGCCAGTCCTGGACCGTGGTGATCATGCCGGGCCGCTGGACGGTCATCTTGGTCGCGTTCATACCCCCGCCGACTCTCGCGTGACGATCATGCGGACTGCGGTGGGATCGAATCCGTTGCAGGGGTTGTTGATCTGCGGGCAGTTCGAGACCAGTACCAGGGTGTCGATCTCGGCGCGCAGCGAGAGCTTCTTGCCGGGTGCCGAGAGGCCGTCGACGATGCCGAGGGTGCCGTCGGCATCGACGGGGACGTTCATGAAGAAGTTGATGTTGGGTGCCAGGTCGCGCTTTCCGAGGCCCCACTTCGAGCCCTCGATGAGGAAGTTCTCGACGCAAGCGTGCTGATGCTGCGTGTGGTGGCCGTAACGCAGGGTGTTGGATTCCTTGGAGCAGGCACCGCCGACGGTGTCGTGGTTGCCGACCTCGTCCTCGACGATGGTCATCAGGGGTGTCGAATCATCGCTGCGCAGCACGGTTCCGGTGCTGAGGAACAAGTTCTGCTGCGCGGTGACGGTGGCGGCTGCGGAGTACCGGAGCGAGTGATCGTGTGCGCCGTACAGCAGGGTGTCGACGGCTTGGTTGCCGTACAGGTCGACGATGGTCAAAATGTCGCCGGCTTCGACGACAGCCGACCAGGGTCCGAATGCGGGGGCGATCTCGTCTTTCACGATTGCTGTGCTGGCGGTCATTGCGCTGCCTTCCATGCTTTCTCGGTGTTCTGCACTGCGCGTTGGTATTCCGGTTCGGTGTTGTCGAGTGTGAGCAACTCTTCGGGTGCTCGCCAGGCCAACACGTCGAGTGCTGTCGTGGAGTACTCGGTGCTGGGGTCAAGTGGGTGAGCGGTGTTGGCGAGCAACACGATCACCGGCAGATGGATCAGCAGATCCACCGAGCGCCCCGGTCCGGCCGAGCCGGTGCTGATCAGTGCACCGTCTGCTGCCACGGTGACGCCGTGGAAGAACGACAGTGACGGCGCTACGTCCCGCGGTTCGAGTCCGTGCTTGGCCGCGGCCAGCGTGAACAGCTCCCGGCCTGCCGGAGCTGACGAATGTGGTCCGCTGACTCCGTATTTCGCAGAATTGGTCGCCGAGGACGTCGTGCCGCAGAGCGCGTCGTGGTGACCGGAGGTGTCGCCGACGATGGTGGCCAACACGCGGCCCTGGTCCGAGAGGAGGGGATGGCCTGCGCTCAGATACGCCTGCCACGGAACCTTGACGGTGTCTGCGGTGTTGAGCCGCTCCCACGGTGCGTCGACGCGATAGAGCAGCAGATTGGCGCAGGCACTGCCGTCGACGTCGATGAGCCGCAGGCGTGTTCCGCGGGCGAGGACCTTGGTGGTGTAGCTGCCGCCGGGCACCGATTCTGCCCAGGTGAGGTCCGAAACACCCTCCGGCGCGGTGGGTGCAGGCGCGGTGGTGGCCTGCGACCGTGCGTGCTCCTTGGCCGAATGCGTGGTTGCTGTCGCTGTGCTCATGGTGGTTCAGGCTCCGATCGTGACAGGCTTCGGGTGGGCTTTGCCGTGGGGAAGACATGCGATGCCCACGACGATCACTGCGAGGACGGTCAATGGCGCGGCCCACAGCAGCAGGGGGAACTCGCCGGTGGGGTCGAAGATTTCGGCTCGCGGCCACGACAGGTTGACCACCATCAGTGCGCCGTAGAGAACTGCCGCGATGTTGACGGGTACACCGAGGCGGCCGAGGGTGAAGAGCTTCTGGCCGTCGGCATCGTGCTGCACTCCGCCGTGTGGCCAGCCTTTGAGTCGCTGGATCAACAGCGGGACGGTCACCATCATGTAGGCGAGATAGATCAACACGATGCAGACGCTCGATAGCGTGGTGAAGATCGCGGAGTTGCCGACGTTGACGGCCAGGATCGCGATGCAGGCAAGTCCGATGAGTACCGAGGGCGCAATGGGAGTTCCGGTGCGCGAGTTCACCTTCGCCAGAGCCGGCGAGGCGGGCAGTCGTCCGTCACGGGCCATGGAGAACATCAACCGAGATGCTGCGGTCTGAATCGCCAGGGTGCAGATGAACACGGCGATGGAGACGTCGACCAGCAGAACCTTGCCCCACGGCGAGGTGAGGATCGAGTCGATGACGTACGGCAGGCCCTGTGTGGCCAGCTGACCGTCGGTCAGGCTGGGCGCGGCCATCAGTGCGCCGACGATCATCAGGCCGCCACCGAGTGCGGAGGCGGAGAGGGCGAGTCGGATGGTGCGCGGTGCCACGCGTCGGGGATTGCGGGTCTCCTCGGCGAGTTCGCCCGCCGAGCCGAAGCCGACCATGACGTAGGCGGCCATCAGGCCGGAGATGATCCAGGCGCCGATGTAGCCGGGATCGGCTCCGGCGCTACCGGTATCGAAGACCACCTGCGGTCCGCGTTCGGCGTGGGTGAAGAACACCAGCACCAGAGCGATGACGCCGACGATCTCGCAGGTGACGCCGATGCTGTTGATGCGCGACATCCAGTCGACACCGATGCAGTTGATGGTGGTGGTGATGACCAGCAGAATCGACCCCAGCACAACGGCATTCGCCGCTCCGCTCGAGGAGGTGAGCGCGGTGTCCTCGCCGATCATCTGGAAGCCGCCCCAAATGCTGGGCAGCACCACCTGTAGTGCGATCGCGGCCGCCGAGGCGGTGACGATCTGCGCGATGATCATGAACCAACCGGCGAACCAGCCGACCAGTTCACCGCCCATGCGCCGCGACCAGTGGTAAATGGCACCCGAGATGGGATAGCGGGCAGCGAGTTCGGCGAAGTTCAGCGCCACCATGAACTGGCCGAGAAACACCAGTGGCCAGGTGAGGAAGAAGGCCGGGCCGCCGAAGCTGAAGCCGAGGCCGAAGAGTTGAAAGATGGTGGTGAGGATCGAGACGAACGAGAAGCCTGCTGCGAACGACGCGTACTTGCCGAGGCTGCGATGCAGCTGCTGGTCGTAGCCGAGGGCAGCGAGATCCGAATGGTCCGATGGGCCAGCCGGTTCCGAACCGGGGCCGGGGGCCGGCAATGTTGTCGAGCTCACGTAAGTCTCCTACGGGCGAGGTGGGTGGTGAGTGACCGCCCGCTGCATCGCCGAGGCGGGTTTCTGTCAGTTGATAGTTTTCGGCACCGCCGTTCCCGGCGAGTGACCGTCGTGAAACAAGCTCGTTTCGTCTATTTCGATCAGATGACAGAAATCTCACCGTCACGTCGACCTGACAAGATGGGGACATGACCGGCGCAGGCAGACCGAGGCTGAGTACGAAGAAGCGGCCCGGCGACACCGCTCGAGAGGAGATACTCGACGCCTCGGCCGAGCTGTTCACCACTCGCGGATTCACCAACACCTCGACCCGCGTCATCGCCGACGCCGTCGGACTGCGGCAGGCCTCGCTCTATCACCACTTCGCCACCAAGGACGACATCCTCGACGCACTGCTCAGCGGCACCGTCGATGCTCCGTTGGCTGTTGCGCAGCGCATTCGCGACTCGTCGGCAGATGCCGCCACCCAGATGTACGCACTGGCCTACTTCGACGCCAAGCAACTCGGCGCGTCCACGTGGAATCTGGGTGCGCTCTACCTGTTGCCCGAGCTACGCAGCGAGCGTTTCGAGACCTTCCGGGATCATCGGTACGCGCTGATGCGGCTCTACGCGGTCATCGCGTCGGACACACTGGTTCAGCTCGAATCCGAACGACGACCGGGCACGGAGGACCTGCCGTTCCGCCTGGTCGAGACCGTGGTGAACGCGCGGGCCGATCGCGAGAACGGCCGTCGCGACGCCACGGCAGATGCGGCCGGGATCGCCGTCGCGGCACTGCGCATTCTCGGCTGGACCGGAGGGGTCGGTGCCCTGCACGCGAGTGCGGAGGCCCTGCTCGGGGCGGTCGTCGGAATAGCCGAGGATCGTCAGTCCTTGAATACGACATGACTTCCATAGCAATAGTCGGAGCAGGTGCAGGTCTCGGAGCAGCGGTGGCGCGCAAGTTCGGTGCCCAGGGCTACTCGGTCGGCCTCATCTCCCGCAACCAGTCCCGCCTCGACGCACTCGCCGATCAACTGGCCGCCGACGGAGTATCGGCGAAGGGGTTCGCCGCCGACGTGCGCGATCCGGCCTCGATCGCCGCAGCATTGGAACAGGTCACCGAGACACTCGGTCCCATCGAGGTGCTGCAGTACAGTCCGCTGCCGCAGAAGGACTTCATGCGACCCGTCCTCGAGACCACCCCGGCAGACATGGTAGGTCCGGTCGAATTCTCCATCTACGGTCCGATCGCCGCCGTCCATCAGGTTCTGCCGGGTATGCGGTTCCTCGGCAAGAACAAGGGCACGATTCTGTTCGTCAACGGCGGCTCTGCGGTCAAGCCCGGTCGTGCGGTCACCGGCACGTCCATCGCTTTCGCCGGCCAGGCAGCATATGCGCAGCTGCTCAACGAGGAGTTGGCCGACGAGGGAATCCAAGTGTCGCAGTTGATCATCGGTGGTGCCATCGATGGCAAGGATCCGAAGAAGAGCCCCGAAGCTCTTGCCGAGCAGCTCTGGAGCCTGCACACCGAACGTGATCGATTCCGGGTTCAGGTCTCCACGGATTAGGGTTGCGGGCATGACGTCGCTGCCCGACTGGGCTCTGAGCCTCGACCTTGCACCACACCCTGAGGGTGGCTGGTTCCGGGAGACCTGGCGTAGCGACGTCACCATCGAGCAGGCTTCTCTGCCCGACGGCTACCCGGGGCCTCGCGCGGCAGGCACGGCAATCCTGTTCCTGCTCATGCCCGGTCAGCGCTCCGCGTGGCACACCGTCCGCGGGACCGAGATGTGGCTGTACCACCGGGGCAGTCCGGTGCAGCTCGATCTCGGCGGCGCAGCTGCCGAGCCAGGGGCGGTGACCTCGCTGCTGGTCGGTCCCGAATCTCCACAGCAGATCGTGCCACCGTCTGTGTGGCAACGGGCGCAGCCGGTGGTCGACGAGCCGAGCTTGGTCAGCTGCATCGTGACGCCGGGATTCGATTTCGAGGACTTCCGACTCGAGGCCCTGGAGGACTTCCGACTCGAGGCCCAGGATGGGTAGGAAGCGTGAGTCAGCCGGCGGCCTGACGCCGGGAGTATTCGAGATCGATTCGGGCACCTGTGAATTGGTCAGAGACTCGTTCTCCGACGACGGCTGGGTCGTCAACGTCAACGACGTTCCGAGCTCGCACATCGACATGAACGACCCCACCGTCCTCGAGTTCGAGTACATGCGATGGATCTCGGGACTCGTCCGCGCGCAGTGGGATTCGAGCTTCCCCCTGCGAGCCCTGCATCTCGGGGGTGGGGCGTGCACACTTGCTCGCTCGTTCACCGCGGAATTTCCCGGTGCGCGTCAGGTTGTGGTGGAGCTCGACGGCAGACTCTCGGAGCTCGTTCGCGAGTGGTTCGAGCTGCCGCGGGCACCACTGCTCCGCATCCGCGTCGGGGAAGCGCGGGCGGTCACCGAAACTCTGTCCGAGAACAGTCGCGACCTGATCGTGCGAGATGTGTTCGCGGGAGCCACAACTCCGGCCCCTCTGCTCACCGCCGAGTTCACCGCCCATGTTCGACGCGTCCTCTCGCCCGGCGGTATGTACGTCGTCAACTGCGGTGATCGTCGAGATCTGTCGCTCGCGAAGCAGGAGGCGTCGACCATCGGCAGCGTGTTTCCACATACGGCGATCGTCGCCGATCCGGCGATGCTCAAGGGCAGGCGCTACGGCAACATCATCATCGCCGGCAGCGATGTCCCGATCGGAGACTCACCCTCACTGGCGCGCGAATTGCTCGGCGGCGCAGTTCCGGCGCACGTGTGGTTGACCGAGCAGGTCGAGACGTTCTCGCGGGGGGCCAAAGTCCTGCGGGACTGAACTGCTCACAGTACGTCCTGCGCGAGTGTCATCAGGCGACGGTGCGCGTCTGCTCCGGCGCGGCCGATCTCGTCCTGCGGTGCGCTGGTCAACTCGTCGTTCTCGACGATCGTTCTACCGCCCACCATCAACCGAGCCAATGGCGGCGTCTGCCCGTACGCGAACGCCACAACCGGGTCGTCCACGGCCGAGTAGAACCCGTCGGTACGCCAGATCGCGATGTCCGCGAGCTTGCCGACCTCGAGCGATCCGATCTCGCTCTGCCGCCCCAGTACCGTTGCCCCGCCCAGGGTTCCGATCTCCAATGCCTGACGCGCGGTCAGTGCTGTCGGTCCGTACTTGGCGCGCTGCATGTACATCGCCTGACGTACCTCTCCGGCCAGGGGAACCATCTCGGCCGAGGCCGAGCCGTCGACTCCGAGGCCCACCGGTGCACCGGCTGCGAGCAGGTCGGAGATTCGGGCGATGCCCGCGCCGAGCCGAGCATTCGAACTCGGGCAGTGGGCCGTACCGGTGCCGGTGGCCGCCATCTTCGCGATGTCGGAATCGTGCAGGTGTACGGCGTGCGCGAACCACACGTCGTCTCCGAGCCAGCCGACCTGCTCCATGTATTCGACCGGGGTGCAGTTCATCTGGGCGAGGCAGTGCTCTTCCTCGTCGAGGGTCTCGGCCAGATGAGTATGCAGCCGAACACCTTTGGCGCGGGCCAGAGTAGCCGACTCGACCAGCAATTCCTTGCTGATCGAGAACGGAGAGCAGGGTGCGACCGCGATGCGCAGCATCGACCCGAACGAGGCGTCGTGATAGGTGTCGATGGCCTCGGCGGTGGCGGTGAGGATGTCGTCGAGCGATTCGACCACCTCGTCCGGTGGCAGACCGCCGTCGGAGACGCCCCGGTCCATCGAGCCGCGGCACGGCTGGAAACGGACACCGATGCGTTGTGCAGCGTCGATCTCGGCCGCGAACAGGTCGCCTCGGCCCTTGGGGAAGATGTAGTGGTGATCGGTGCTGGTGGTGCAGCCCGACTTCGCGAGCCAACCGAGCCCGGCTGCAGCGGCTCCGCCGACCACCTCGGCGTCCATTTTGGACCACGGCTTGTAGAGCGCTACAAGCCATTCGAAGAGGGTGTTGTCCTTGGCGAGGCCCTGAGACGCCCACTGGTAGAGGTGGTGGTGAGTGTTCACCAAGCCGGGGGTGACGAGGCAGCCGGACGCGTCGATGGTCTCGGCACCGGTGATGTCCGGTGCCGGGCCCGATCCGATGGCGGTGATCATCGTGCCGTCGAGAACGAGGTAGCCGTTCGAGATCTCGGCACCGATGATGGGGGCGATGTAGGCACCCGAGATCACAGTAGTCATGAGGCATCGTAGGTCTCGCGCGGCGTCGACGCAGCGCATGTGTGGAGCGGGGCTAGGGTTGTCGTATGGCTCTCATCGCACTGTTGGATCTGACGTTCAAGCCCGAGTCTCTCGCCGACGCGCGCGCACTGTTGCGGACGGTGCTCGCCGATACCCGTGCCTTCGAGGGCTGCCTCGGTGTCGATGTGTGGGTCGACGAGGAGAACGAGGCGCATGTGATCGCCTACGAGACCTGGGAGTCGGTCGAGGCCGATGCGAAGTACCGAGAGTTCCGTGCCGGGCCGGGCAAGATCGTCGAATTGCCGCCGCTGCTCGCTGCTGCGCCGTCGCTGACCAAGTTCACGGCCGATTCGTCGATCTGATCGACAGCGGTTCGGCTACCTCCGCACTGCTTGTTCGGCGTGCTCCGCCGCCGGCTTCGGTCGGCCGGTGAGGAAGCCCTGAACCATTTCGGCTCCCAGTTCGGTCGCCACCTGTAGTTCCGCCTCGGTCTCGACGCCTTCCATGATCACGGTGGCGTCGATCTGTCGGGCAAAGCCGATGATGGCGGCCGCCGCGGCTCGCCGGAGCGGATCGCTGTCGATTCCATGGACCAGCGCGTAGTCCACTTTGAGCGTGTCCGGTCGCAGCTCGATGACGTGGCGCAAGCCGGCGAATCCGGCTCCGACATCATCGATGGAAATCTGCACCCCTGCAGTGCGGAGGTTTTCGATCGCTCGGGTGACAGCCAGATAGTCGTCGACGCGTTCGTGTTCGGTGATCTCGAGATGGAACGTTCGCGATGCGAGATGTGGTCGCAATCTATCGAGCAGATTGGTTGTGCGGATGGTGTCGGCGGATGCGTTGAGCGAGATGAACGTATCCGCAGGCAGCGAGTGCATCGCCTCGAGCGCTCGGTCGATTGCGGCGCGTTCGAGCCGCGGACCGAGGCCGGAGTCGATGGCGTCGCGATACCACGACAGTGGTGACCCGCCACCGAAGGGAAATCGCGAGAGTGCCTCGAACCCGACGACCGATCCGGTGACCGTCTCGCAGATGGGCTGAAAGACGATATCGGGGCCACCCGCTGCGATGAGCGCATCGATTCTGTGTCGAGTCTGCTCGTGGGAGTCCGCCTCGGCCCGAGCGGCAAGCCCGCTTCCCGAGGTACGGGACTTGAATCGGTACATCTCGATGTCGGCGAGGGCGATCAACCGTCGGACGAGAACGTGAATGTTGGTGTCGGCATCGAGCGTCTCTACGGTGGATCCGACACTCGCGGTGAACGGAGGTCCATCGAACGCTTCTTCCAGAGCAGCGCGAATTCTGTGGTCCGACTGGGCGATCACGCCTCTCGTTCCGGCTGCGACGACCACGAACTCGTCGCCTCCCAGCCGTGCGACCACCGACCGCTCGCCCACTGCCTCGGTGAGGCGTCGGGCAACTTCGATGAGAACAGCGTCGCCCGACGGGTGGCCGAACCTGTCGTTGATCTGCTTGAACCGGTCGATGTCGAGAACGACGACTCCGAGTGCCTCGCCGTTGTCGGCTGCCGAGCCGTCGGTGGAACCTGCTGGAGCGACCCGAGTGGCCCTCAGGGTGTCCACGGTGTCCAGCAATCCGCGGCGATTCCACAGGCCGGTCAGCGGATCACGTAGTGCCCGGGCCGCACTGAGTCGCAACTGCCCGATGTAGGCCTTGACCATAAATGGAGTTGCGTAGAGCGAACCGATCGTGACGGCGCGGGATGCAGCCAACCAGGGATCGGCTCCGTCGGCGACACTGAGGAAACCGAGCGCCGCCAGCGTGATCGTGGCGACACCGAGGTGGATCAGCATCGCACGATACGAGCCTGCGACGACGATGAATGCGGCGACGATCGCGAACATGGCGCAGCCCGGCATCGCGTCGAAGGGGGTCTGGAAGGAAAACAGGACCAAGACGATGCCGATGTCGGCATACAGAACGTAGACCTTCGACAGAAAAGGGGACGTACGCGGTCGGATGTACCAGGCTATGGCGACGGGCACCGTGGTGGCCGAGGTGACGAGAACAGCGATGGACATGGACTCGGAGAGCTGTCCCGTCGGGATCATCAGCAGGCCGGCCAGTCCGAACATCAGCGTCATCCCGCCGATGAACAGCCGAACCCACCGATCCTGGGCGGTAGGGCTGAACTCTCCCTGATCGGAAATGGCGACGCCCTCCCTCTGCTGAGCCCCCCACCCTGGGTAAACGCTAGCACCCGCAGCTTCGGCGCATCTCCGAAGATGAATCAGACCATGTTGTGCTTGGTGAGCCAACGCAAGGTGGGCCACCCGAGAAACACCGGTAGCCAGCAGGTCAGAACGCGATAGAGCAATACCGACGGCACGGCGATCGAGGCAGGTAGGCCGAACGCGGCGAGGCCGCCGATGAGCGCGGCTTCCACTGCGCCCACACCGCCGGGCGTCGGTGCCGCCGAAGCCAATGTTCCGCCGATCATCGTCACGACGGTCACCGTCACGAACGTCGTGCCGCCGCCGAAGGCCTCGATGCTCGCCCACAAGGCGAGGGCCGCGCCCAACGTCGTTGCCGCACAACCCAAGATGATGATCGAGAAGCGCTTCGGATCGCGAGCGAGCTCTCCCAGTTCGGTGAGGACCTCTTTGATCTGCGGCCGGACGGCGACCCGCAGCCAGCGCCGCAACTTCGGTACGAACATGAATGTCCCGACGACACCGAAGGCGGCGCCTGCGATCAGATACAGCACCGTGTTGCCGGGAACCATGTTCGACAGTCCCGACGAGGTGCCGGCGACCACACTGAAGAAGATCAACAGGCTCACGTGCGTGATCACTTGGACCGACTGTTGCAGTGCCACAGCCGCCGTCGCGCGAATCGTGCCCAATCCACCTTTTTGGAGGAACCGCACGCTCAGAGCCAGCCCGCCGACACCTGCGGGAGTCGTCGTGGCCGCGAAAGTGTTGGCGACCTGCATGACCGTCAGATTCCAGAAGCTCACCTTGCCGAACGCGCACGCCCACAACGCCGCTCCGGCACCGATGTACGTCAGAGCCGAGACCGTCAAACCGAGCAATGCCCACCACCAGTCGACCGAACCGAGTTCGGTGACGAACGCCGGAACCGCACTGATGAACGGATATGCGACGTAGACCAACCCGATCAACAATACGAGCGAGATGATCTGGTTTCGGGTGAATCGAGTGACCTGTTCGGCCTCGATCTTGGCGGTACCGGTCTGGTCGAGAACCTCGAGTCGCACAGCTTTCATTGTCTTGCCTGCGTCGGGAACCGATTGACGAACGCGAGATGGGATGGCGGACTTGGTCAATCGACCCGATGCTGCAACCACGGCATCGAGTCCAAGGACATCGAGGGCGGTGGACACCGCTCGCCGAGAGCCGAAAAGGTCTGCCGTGGTAAGTAACAGCTGGGCCACGTCGGATTGCATCTGCGCATCGGACGCCCCCAGTTCCGCGAGGCCGAAACCGCAGAACAGCGCTCGGCCGTCGTGGATTCGGAGTTCGCCCCGGTGCAGGTCACCGTGGGAGATCTGATTCTCGTGCAGCATATTCAGAGCCGACCACAGAGCAACGAGGGTGGCGTCGTCGTGCTCTGCTTCGATCGGATCACCGAGGGGCCGGCTGTGCGCATACAGGGTCCACCCTCGATCGAGCGCCGCAACTGCCAGTGGATGACTGCCCGCCGCGCCCAACTGCTGGATGGCCAGAGCCATCAGGGCCCGATGCTCGACGGCTCGGCGCATTGACGCGTGCAGTGGCGCAGTTTCACTGCCGCGCCGCGTGATCCATCGCCAGAACTGTCGGAGTGCGCCGCCGCTACGCTGATTCTGCCCGTACAGCTCGACCACCATGTCGCCGTCGGGGGTGTGTGCGTCCAATACCAGCGGTCCCGGCCCGCCCGGACGGACGACGGTGAAGCTCTCGACGCTGACACCGCGACCGCGGAACAGACGTACCGCCGCGTCGAGGGGAACTTCGAGAGCCGGCGTGCCGACGAGCAACACGATGATGGCACCGACAAGCCAACCGACGGCCAGACCGAGCATCGAGCGGGCGGGGACGACTGTGGAGACGACCAGGTGGATCGGCACGAACGCGAGCAACAGCGTCCACCATGCTCGACGCCACCGCGCGGGCAGGCCGGGGCCGGACACCGTCAGGGCCGCGGCCAACATGGCGATCCAGCGGGAGTCGTCGAGGAACTGCGACAGGAAGGTGTCGAGTCGATCGGGAACGTCGAGGTGCCAGGCGGGAGTGGAGATTCCGGTGCCGGTGATCGACAACGCCAAGGCAGCCACCAGGGCCGCTGCCGCGTAGCCTGCGAGCAGCTTCCATTTGCGGCCGGCGATCAGGCCGATCAGTACTCCGAAGGGCAGCGCGAGGATGGCGACGCCGTAGACGATGTAGACGGCGTTGGACTGGTCGGGGCTGAGCACGCCGACGATGTTCGATACCGATTGCTCGAGCGCATCCCACTGATTTCTGGTGATCAGCGAACCGGCGATGACCACGCCCAGCAGTACCACCGCCGACACGACCCGAATGATGTCGCTGGTTCTTCGCACCAGCGGCTGAAGCAGGTTTCCCGTTACGGGAACGTCCCGCCCATCCACGCGCATGGGGTCAACCTACCGTGCGGTACGCCTGCGAAGTTCGTTGCGGACGGCGGGCCATTCGGATTCTATGATCGAGAACACCACGGTGTCGCGCAGCGAACCGTCGGACATGCGTTGATGATTGCGCAGAATCCCGTCCTGCTTGGCCCCGAGCTTTGCGATCGCTGTCCGAGATTGCAGGTTCATCCAGTGGGTGCGAAATTCGACCGCGATGCAGCCCAGCGTCTCGAAAGCATGCGTCAGCAGTAGCAGTTTGCTCGCGGCGTTGGTGCCGGTTCCGTGCGCGGAGCGCGCATTCCAGGTGTAGCCGATCTCGACGCGGCGGTTGATCGAGTCGACGTTGCAGAACGTCGTCGCGCCGATGATCTGACCGGTGTCGTTGCGGCGCAGTGTGAACGGAAGCATGGTGCCCGCCTCGAGCAATCCGAGACGGCGATCGATCTCGGCAGCCATGTCTTCGGGCTTCGGCACGCTGGTGTACCAGAGGTTCCACAGCTCGCCGTCGCGGGCAGCGTCGGACAGTCCTTCGAGATGGTCGGGGCTCAGCGGCTCCAGGGTCACGAGATCGTCAGCGAGAGTCACCGGTTGCAGGAAGGGCATTCGCAGACGATACGTCGGATCGTGCCGTCCGGGAAAGCGCGATTATTGCTGCGGTCGTGACGGTGACTGCCACGACCATGAGGGCTTCGCTGCCGATACGGAACAGGTTGAGCACCCCGGCGGCAGTGCCGCTGCTGTGCGGCGGAACCGCCGCGAGGGCTTCGCCGTCGACCAAGCCGATGGGGAGCCCGAACCCGAACCCCACCAGAATCATCGGGATCACCACGGCGGCGAGCGGGACGCTGGGTTGCAGGGCCAGCATGCCGAGGTTGCCGACAACGAGGCAGCCGAGGCTCGCGAGGATGACGCGAGTGGGGGTGACGGCGTCGAACATTCTGCTCAGCCGAGCGACGGTCAGTGGGGCGATGAGAACCGGGATGGTCATCGCCAGCATGAACAGCCCGGCCCGTCCAGGAGTCAGAGACGCGACGGCGCTCAGGGCGGCGGGTAGGTAGGTGAGCAGGGTGACGAATCCGATGGCTCCGGCAACCGGTACCAGGCACAGCGCGAGGAATCGACGGTTGCGCAGCAGCCTGAAATCCAGGAGTCGGTCGGCGGTGGAGTGTGCACGTAGAACCGGCAGGGTCAGAGTGCCGACGGCCGCGACCAGGAGAACGAGCGCCTGCGCGACGAACACTCCGCGCCAGTCGATCGCTGCGATGAGCAATCCGGAGATGGTGGGCCCGAGCGCGAGCCCGAGCCCGTTCACGGTGCCGAACAGGGCGAATGCCGTGGCTCGTTCGGTCCCCTGAAAATGTAGCGAGAGGATCGACGTCGAGCCCACCAGGACTGCAGCGGCACCGATCCCTGCGAACACCCGTGCCGCGTCGAGCAACAGCAGCGACGGTGCGAAGGCGCTGACCAGGCTGGCGGTGGCGGTGAGCAGTACGCCGATGCGGAACGACGTTCGGTGGCCTATGCGATCCGAGACCGCGCCCCAGACGACGGTGAACAGGGCGAACGCGACGTTGAAGCCGTTGACGACCCACTGCAGCGGCGTCGGATCAGACCCGAGATCTGCTGCGATCACCGGAAGTGCGATGGCAGTGCCCGAGATGGACATCGGTACGACGAATTGGGCTGCGAGTACGACCGGCAGAACTGCTCTCATGAATCCCCCTGGAGGAGCTCATGGCAGACGAGAACGGGCATCCGGAGCCCGAGGAAATGCAACTCGGTGCGGTGATGTCTGCGTTGGCAGATCCGTTGCGGCGCAAAGTGGTCACCGAACTTGTCGGCGACGAGGACGGGGCCGAGCGAACGTGTATGTCGTTCGAGCTGGGCGTCACCAAATCGACTCTGACACATCACTTTCGAGTATTACGAGAAGCAGGTCTGGTGTTTCAGGTCGATCGCGGCAACAGTCGCAAGGTCACACTGCGCCGCCGCGAACTCGACGATCGCTTCCCGGGCCTGCTCGATCTGATCGCCAACGAAATACACTAGCCCAGCGCTGGGCATCCGTCATACGGTGGGCCCATGCACATAGCCATGATCGGCACGACGGCCCCCAGTCATATCTATCCATCACTGGCCGTCATTGCCGAGCTGGCGCGTAGAGGTCATCGCGTCACCTATGCCGTCGGAGATTCTCTGCGGCACCTGGTGGAACCTGCAGGCGTGGAGGTGGTGCCGTTCTTCTCGATACTTCCCGACGGTGACCCGTCCTCGGTGTGCGCTACGGGGTGACGGCCGTGCAGCTCTCGCCGACGTACGTGGCGTGGGACGGATACGCCGAGGATCTTTCCGATGTACTGACGCCGATGCGTGAGTCCTCCGGTGGCCTGCAATGCCACGCTTCGTACACGGCTTGGTTGCGAGACAACGACATCGACGCCGATCCCTGGGACTGGATCACCTACCCGCAGCACTGTCTGTCGCTGATCCCGAAAGTGATGCAGCCCAATGCGGATCGGGTACCGGATTCGGTGCAGTTCGTCGGGCCGTGCCTGGACCCGGTTCGGCTCGACGACCGAAGCTGGACGGCACCCGACGCGCCGATTCTGTACATCTCCTTCGGTACGGGCTACAACGAGCGACCCGAGTTCTACCGACTGTGCATCGAGACGTTCGCGAACACCGACTGGCACGTGGTGATGTCCATCGGGCGACGCGTCGATCCTGCTGCGCTCGGTGCGCTACCCGCGAATATCAAAGTATACGAACATGTTCCGCAACTCACCGTGCTCGATGCGGCCACGGTGTTCATCACCCACGCCGGAATGGGTGGCTGCACCGAGGCGCTGTGGTTCGGCGTCCCGACCGTGGCCGTACCGCAGGCAGTCGATCAATTCGGCAACGCCGCGATGCTCGCCGAACTCGGGGTGGGAGTGCATCTGGACTTCGAGAACATCACGGCGAAGATCCTGTTGGACGCAGTCGCCGAGGCTCGCGGATCGTCTTCGCGGGCCGCGGCAATCAGCGCAGAGGTGCGGGCAGACGGCGGCGTCGAACAGGCGGCAGATGCGGTCGAGGCGTTCCGCCGCTGACATCTCGGTAGGTCACGTTGCGAGTGCGCGTAGCTCCTCGAATGTCGCGGCGTAGGTGTCGCGAACCTGATCCCAGGATGCCGTCATGTCGAGGCTTTCTGGGTCGGCAGTGGGCAGCGCGTAGCCGTACTGCGAGCGCGGCACAGGGTTGCCGGGCAGGACTAGCACCTGGGTGAACGCTGCGGAATCGGGATTGAACGTCAAGGTGTGCGACGCGACGTTTCGGTCCCAGTCCTCGGACGGCCACGACAGGAAGATCACGTGCTGCGGGCTGTCGGCGACGTCGGTGTAGGAGACGTAGCTGCCGTAGTGATTCTCGCCCGGCGACATGATCTTGTACGCGCCGTTGTCGGTGTAGATGAGTAGTGCCTCGGCGAACGGCTTCTGATCGAACAACGCCGTGTAGCGAAGTGCCTGAACGAACACGGTCTTCCCGAGCGGGATCGAGATCGGCGCTGGTGTCGAGGTCATTCGGTGCAGGATCCTTGCCTTCTCGGGGGTGTCGATTCCACGGTACCGACACGACGTGAAGCGATATCGATTCGATCGAAGACAAGGGCGTCGACCATGCTGGGGTTCCGACGGTGGGGAAGATATTCGAGCGCATCGACTACTCGCTGACGGCGTGGATCCAGGGGCAGCCGATATGGTTCGTCGGGACCGCTCCGCTCCAAGGCGATGGACATGTCAATGCCTCACCCCGCGGCGATGATTCGTTCTCTCGATGACCTTGCCGTCTGCGACCGGTGATATTCGAGCACGGGAGCAGTCTGTATCTGCATGAGCAACCCCACTCCACACAATTCCGGCACAACGATCACCCGCGAGTGTCTCGTCGTGAGTCGAACGCTTGCCGCTGACCCGGCGAAGATCTTTGCTGTTCTGACCGACCCCGACCGACATCAGGACACCGAACCCGGCGACTGGGTGCGCGCGGCGGTGGATGCGAATCCCATCACCGCAATGGGGCAGGTGTTCGCGGTCAACATGTTCCTCGACGCCGCGGGTGGTGGCGCTACAACCTGGCGGCGTCGGACGAAGGCACTACCGTGACCCTCACCTACGACTGGACCGATACCCCGGAAGCCACCCGCGCAGAAATCGGTGGACTGCCGCCGGTTCCCGAGTCCTTCCTCGCAGAGTCGCTGGCGTCGAGCATGTGTGAATTCGGTGCAGACAGCCGCGCCTAGAGCGGTCCAGTGCACCCGATTCAGTCCTCCAGGACGCAGATGCTCACGCCGTAGGGCAGGAAGCGGACGCGTCGAGCTGGTCGATCTGGGGTGATCAACTGCGGTTAGGCACCGCCGGTGTCGCCGAGGGAGATCAACAACTTTCGTAGAAGCCGTTCCAGCTCGGTTCGTTCGTCGGGTTCGAGCTCCGATACCAGGCGGGCTGCATTGGCCACATGGCCGTCCACGACGCGTTCGACCACGTCGTGTCCCTCGACGGTCAGCGTGATCAGAATGCTGCGCCGGTTCGCGGGGTCGGTTTCGCGGGTCACGAGGCCCTTCGTCACGAGGCGGTCCACCCGGTTGGTCATCGCGGCCGAGCCGACCATCGTGCGGGCGACCAGTTCTTTCGGCGTCAAAGTGTAGGGCGGCCCCGACCTGCGCAGCGTCGCCAGCACGTCGAACTCCCAGGGCTCCATGTTCTCCTCGGCGAAGTAGCCGCGGATCTCGTGTTCGACCAATCGCGAGGTCCGGGACAGTCGTCCGACTATGCCCATGGGTGATGCCTCCATCTCGGGCCGCTCTCGTTTCCATTGCTCCAGAAACGAATCGACTGCGTCGGTCAACGAACTCTCCTTGCGCACTGCGGATGGCGATCGATATTTCGACATCGAACTGTTTGACAGACGGTAGCACTTGTCCTAGTCTTTCGTTGTCAAATGATTCGACATCGAAATATTCGGGAACGAGACATGAGACCTTCAGAAGGAATTTCCGTATCGGACGCGATCAGGTCACGTCGAAGTCATCGGCATTATCTGCCCGATCCGATACCGACACACACTCTCGATCGGGTGCTCGAACTCACGCTCGAAGCGCCGTCCGCATGGAATTACCAGGGCCGATCCATCGTCGTAGTGAGCGATCCCGATGTCCGCGCCGGACTCGAGGCCGCAACCGGTGGTCAACCACACCCAAGGGAAGCCCCGGTCGTATTGGTATTTCTCGCCGAGATGGACGCATGGCGACGAGACAACGACGACGTGTTCCACTCTGCACGCCGATCGAGTGCGTGGTCGGAGCAGTTCATCGCTGGATCGGCTGAATCGAGCCGGGCATTTCAGCAGGACCTTCTCGAACGCGGCCTCGAACGCGAGTACGCAGTCAAGGACGCCGTGATCGCAGCCAGCTTCGCGATGCTCGCTGCCACCGAGCAGGGGCTCGCATGCTCGCCCATGAATGGCTGGGACGAAACGCAAGTCAAGAAGGTGATCGGCGTCGACGATCGCACCGATATCGCAGTCGCGCTGCTACTTCCACTCGGGTTCGCAGCCGAGGAACGACGCCACCCCGGTCGCCGGCCGGTCTCGTCCTCGGTGCATTACCAGCACTACCGAACGACACTCACCGACACTTCTGGGAGGACTTCATGAACGCACTCGTGCAGGTCGCAGGCATCATCGACGAGGCAGAGGCGCAGATGCTGTGCAACGCCGGCGTCGATTGGCTCGGCTTCCCGCTTCGGCTCCCGTCGGGCAAGGACGACATCACCGAGCTCGACGCCGCGAAAGCAATCGCCGGGCTGCCGGCACCTCATCAGGGTGTGCTGATCTCCTATCTGACGGACGCCGCCGAGGTTGCCGGATTCTGTCGCGAACTCGGGGTTCGCGCGGTGCAACTGCACGGTGACGTCGAGGACGAGCAGCTGCGAATCCTGAAGGACATCGCGCCCGAGCTCTATGTCCTCAAGAGCCTCGTCGTACGATCCGACAATGCGAAAGAGCTACTTGCGCAGGTAGATCGAACCGCCGACGTCGTCGACATGTTCATCACGGACACCTTCGATCCGCGTACGGGAGCGAAGGGAGCGACCGGTCTGCTGCACGACTGGTCGGTGAGCGCCGAGCTCGTCGAGCGCTCGCCCAAGCCCCTCATGATGGCCGGCGGCCTGAGCCCGGACAACGTCGCCGACGCGATCAGGCAGGTGCGCCCGGCTGCAGTCGACGCTCACTCTCTGCTGGAAGGTGCCGACGGACGCAAGGATGCCGTCAAGGTTCGTGACTTCGTGACGCGTGCTCGTGACGCATTCGCCGAATTCAACTGAGGGACAACAGGCTATGACTTCGACAGAACTGCGCGAGTCTTCGACCGCGTTGACGACAACCACCCGTGATCGTCCAGGCGTCCACCTTCTCGTCCAGACCAAGCAGTTGCGCGCGATGCATACGATCATCCGAGATCGGCACGCATCGCAGGAAGCCTTCGTGAACTACGCGGGCAGAATCAACCGGCTTCTTCTCGAGGCGGCTGTCGATCTTCTGCCATTCGACTATCACGAGGTGACCACCCCTGTCGGGGAAACCTACCGGGGTCTTCGGTTCGCGTCGAGGTTGTGTGCGGTCCCGGTGATCCGGGCGGGCGAGAGCATGGAATCGGCGTTTCGTGAGCTGTATTCAGGAGTGAGTATCGGGAAGATACTCGTGCAGCGGGACAAGAACACGAAGCTACCTCGTCTTTACTACTCGCATCTCCCCGACGACATCGCGTCCCGCCACGTTCTTCTGCTGGAACCGATGTTGGCGACCGGCGGGTCGGCACTCGCCGCGATCGACGTTCTCGTCGAGGCGGGCGTGCGCGAGGACAGAATCGTCTTCGTCAACTTCCTCGCATCACCCCAAGGGCTGGAGGCAGTCTGCCGTGCGAGGCCGCAGGTGCAGATCGTCACGTCGTCGATCGAGGAGCGCCTCAATGATGAGGCGTTCATGATCCCCGGCATCGGGGATTTCGGTGACAGGTTCTTCGGAACCGTGCACGCCGGACCGGTGCGATGAAATCCGGCAGCACGGTGCGCGATTCGCTGCTGACCGTCCTAGCGCCAGCGGTCTGGGGGAGCACGTACCTCGTGACTACCGAACTCCTACCGCCCGACCGTCCACTTCTTGCGTCGGTCGTGCGTGCACTTCCCGCCGGCCTGATCCTTATCGCGCTGGGACGCGCTCTACCCCAGGGGATTTGGTGGTGGCGCGCGATCGTACTCGGTGTGCTGAACATCGGCGCATTCTTCTACTTCCTGTTCGTTGCGGCGTACCACCTACCCGGCGGTGTCGCTGCCCTCGTCATGAGTGTTCAGCCGATGGTCGTGCTCGTCCTCGGCGTGGGACTGCTGGGGGCGAGGATCAAGAGCATTCACATCGTTTCCTGCGTCATGGGTGCAGTGGGTGTGGGACTTCTCGTCCTCCAGCCGAACGCCGGCCTGGATCTGATCGGGGTCCTCGCAGGACTCGCCGGGGCGGCGAGCATGGCCTCCGGCCTGGTGCTGACCAAGAGATGGGGCCGACCAGAAGGCGTCGGAGTGCTGACGTTCACCGGGTGGCAGCTGACAGTGGGAGGCTCAGTTCTGTTGCCGTTCATGTTGGTTCGAGAAGGTCTTCCTGACTCCATTACGACAGAGAACGTCTCCGGATTCCTCTACCTCAGTGTGATCGGTGCGCTTCTCGCCTACGCGGTGTGGTTCCGCGGTATCGGCAAGCTTCCCGCGCTTGCGGTGTCGTTCCTGTCGTTCGCGAGCCCCCTCGCCGCAACTCTGCTCGGGTATCTCGTTCTGGGCCAGGCGCTCTCACCGTTGCAAATGGTCGGTGCTGCGATCGTCGTCGCAGCAGTGATCATCGCGCAACCGATCCGCACCCGCCGCGCCGCGGCCCGATCCACCGTGAAAAAGACTCAACCCGTTTGATTCTCGTCAGCTCTGCGTTCGACACCTACTGCCGTTCCGATTCACAGGGGAATCCCGTTGGATACAAGACAGTTCGATGCACGCATTCAAGCCGCCCATCTCGTCGCCAGCCTGCCGGACCTGCTGCGACGCCAAGCCGAGAGCCGTCCGGATCAGGTCGCCGTCGTCGCTTCCGACGGAGACCTGACCTTCTCCACCCTGCACGACCGCGCCGAACAAGTCGCAGTGCACTTGCGTGACATGAGCGTCGGCGCGGACGACTGCGTCGGCCTCTACGTCGAACCGTCCGCACAGACGATGGTCGGTGCCTGGGGAATTCTGTTCGCCGGCGCCGCGTACCTGCCGTTGTCGCCGGAGTACCCGGACGATCGACTGCGGTACATGATCGAGGACAGTGCCACCACGGTCATCGTCACTCAGGAGCACCTCGAGGCGCACCTCACCGACATGGTTCCCGCGGGCACACGCGTCGTATCGCTGGAAACCATCACGCCGCGAACACCGTCGGCACCGTCGGCTCGTCCGAACCCGGGCGATCTGGCGTACGTCATCTACACCTCGGGTAGCACCGGCAGGCCGAAGGGGGTGATGATCGAGCACCGCAGCATCGTGTCGCAGATCAACTGGATGGCGTCGTGCGGCCATCTCGGCGACGGTGCCGTCGTTCTGCAGAAGACGCCGATGAGTTTCGATGCCGCCCAGTGGGAGATCCTGGCACCGGCCGTGGGCAGTCGAGTCGTGATGGGGTCGCCGGGTATCTACCGCGACACCGAGGCCCTCGTCGATGCCATCAACGCACACGGCGTGACGACGTTCCAGTGCGTGCCGACGCTCCTGCTTGCGCTGCTCGATTCGGACCGTTTCCGAAGCTGCGTCAGCCTGTCGCGGGTGTTCTCCGGGGGCGAGGCGCTGTCGCTGTCGCTCGCCAAAACTTTCTCCGACGAGCTGCCGTGGTCGTCGCTCGTCAACCTGTACGGACCGACGGAGTGCACCATCAACTCCACGGCGTTCCTGGTAGACCCGGATGCGATCCGCGACGGAGCAGGATCGGTTCCCATCGGGGTGCCCGTCGACAACACACAGTGCTTCATTCTCGACGAGAACCTCGCTCCGGCCGACATCGGTGAGGTCGGTGAGCTCTACATCGGGGGAGTGCAACTCGCCAGGGGGTACCTCGGACGCGAGGACCAGACGCGTGACCGGTTCATCGTGTCGCCGTTCGTTCCCACGGAAAAACTTTACAGGACAGGTGATCTCGCATACTGGAACCCTGACGGTTCGATTCAGTTCTCGGGGCGGGTCGACAATCAGATCAAGCTCAGAGGCTACCGGGTGGAGCTCGAGGAAATCGCTCTGTCGATCGAGGAACACACCTGGGTGCGCCGGGCCGCGGCGATCGTGACCGATGACAGCCGCACGGGGAGCCGCACCCTCGTCGCGTGCGTCGAACTCAATCCGAAGGAAGCCGCCCTGATGGACCAGGGCAACCATGGCAGCCACCATCAGTCGAAGTCGAGCAAGCTGCAGCTCAAGGCGCAGCTCGCCGATCCGGGAGTTCGGCGGCCCGCGGAGCTTGCAGACCGGCCCGTGATCGAACTGCCCGGCCGAGCAGAGACGGCGCTCCAGCGATCGGAGGTGTTCGCGCGCAAAACCTACCGCTTTTTCGACGGTGATGGCCGGATGTCGCGCGACCGACTGTTCGACTTGCTGGCGCCGCCGCCGACGCACCGGTCCGCGGCGACGCCGCGTCCGTTCGACGATCTCACCGGGGACGAACTCGGAGAGATCATGCGGTGGTTCGGGCAGTTCCGTAGCGACGAGCGCCTGCTTCCCAAGTACGCGTACGCATCCCCTGGAGCCCTGTACGCCGATCAGATCTACCTCGAGACGCCAGGCAACGACACCCTCGAACCTGGTGTGTACTACTACCACCCGGTCGATCACGCCTTCGTGTCGATGAATCCGAACACGACCGTAGGCTCCAGCCGCATTCACATCGTCGGGCGCCGAAGCGCCATCGAACCGGTCTACCGCAACAACGTACTCGAGGTACTCGAGTTCGAGGCCGGACATCTGATCGGAGTCTTCGAGACGGCGTTGGCTCGTTACGGCTCGACGGTCGAACCGGGGCCGTGGGATCCGACGGTGTCGCAGCGACTCGAACTGCCCGTCGGCGACGAGTACCTGGGCAGCTTCGACATCGTTGCCGCACAGGATGTGCCGCGGACCCTGGATCTCGACGTATACGTCCAGGCGCACCGCGATGTCGTCGGGATGGCGTCGTGCCTCTATCGATTCGACGGCGTCGCCGACTTCGAGATCGTCTCGGATTCAGTGGTGCAATCCCGGCACGTGATCGCGATCAATCAGCAGGTCTACGACCGTGCGAGCTTCTCGATCGCGCTGGTCTCTCGTGTCGATGAATCCTGGATGGACTACATCGAACTAGGTCTGGCTCTCCACCGTCTTCAGCGTCGAGGAATTGACGTCGGGATCGGCTTGATGTCCTCCGGTTACAGCTCCAAGACGGGGAATCCGCTGCCTGCCGCCAAGCGCATCGACGACATCCTCACCTCGTGTGGGCTTCCGACGGGAGCCTCGTATTACTGCGTAGGCGGACCGATCGGTGCCGACCAGCTAGCGAGCGAGGGAATGAACGAGGATGCCGTGCACATGCGGGGACCCGCCGAGATCATCAAGGACGAGCTCGCGAACTTCCTTCCCGACTACATGATCCCGAATCGCATTCTCGTCATGAACGCGCTGCCGTTGACCGCAAATGGAAAGGTCGATTGCACAGTGCTGAGCCGATCCGAGGAGGTGCTCGCTGCCGATTCGTCCGCGCCGTACGTCGCACCGGCGACGGACACCGAACGGTGGTTGGCCGAGGTGTGGGGCGCGGCCCTGCACTATGACTCGGTGTCCGTCGAGGACGAGTTCTTCACTGCCGGTGGCAATTCCCTCATTGCCGTCGCGCTCGTCAACAGGATCAATGCGGAATACGGGGTGAAACTTCCGATTCAGGTGATTCTGGAGCGTCCGAAGTTGAGGGACCTGGCCGCGAGAATCCAGGGTGACGCTGGCGGTCCCGAATCACGATTGTCGTTGCTGCACAACGTGGGAACGTCCGCGCCGGTCTTCTGCTGGCCCGGCCTCGGCGGATACCCGATGAATCTTCGGTTGCTCGGGGCAGAGGCGAGCCCGACGCGTCCGTTCTACGGGATCGCAGCTCACGGCATCAACCCGGGCGAGACGGCCTACCGCACGATCGGCGAGATGGCTGCGGCCGACGTCGCCGAGATCGTCCGAGTCCAACCCCACGGACCGTATCGGTTGTGGGGATATTCGTTCGGAGCACGGGTCGCCTTCGAGACCGCCTGGCAGCTCGAGCAGGCGGGCCGCGACGTCGAAGAGCTGTTTCTGATCTGCCCGGGCAACCCGGTGGTGGACGGCGCAGGAACCACTCGGAGCGCGAGCTACGACGATTGCGGATATCTGACGATCCTGCTGTCGGTCTTCACCGGAAAGATCGCCGGTCCCGAACTGGACGGGTGCCTGGTCGCCGGAGTCGCCGACGAGAGCAGCTTCGTCAGCTACGTACACGGTCTGCTTCCTGAGCTCGGGGAGGTGCTGATCACCAACATCGTGCGCGTCGTGGAACAGACGTACGAGTTCGAGTACACATTTCGGGAGATGGCCGGTCGGACACTCACCGCGCCGGTGACGATCTTCAAAGCATTCGGTGACGACTACTCCTTCGTCGAAAATCAGTCGGGATACTCCACGTCGACACCCCGGATCGTCGAGCTGAAGGGCGACCATTACGCCGTGTTGCGGTCGGCGGGCGTCGGAGAGCTCGCAGCTGCGATCCGAGGCATCGCCGGTCCGTCCGATCGTGCGCTCGACGAGGTACCCGAGCCGGAAGTTCGTTCTCGACTCGAGACTTCGCAGGAGCACGCATGAGCATGTCGAAAATTCCCTTGCGGATAACCGAGGAGGTCGCGGAGGCTCTGCACAGCGGCCTACCCGTCGTCGCACTCGAGTCCAACGTCATCACCCACGGATTGCCGTACCCGGACAATGCACAGACCGCGTACGAGGTCGAGAACGCGGTGCGCACAGGCGGTGCGATTCCGGCGACCATCGGGATCGACGATGGTCGACTCTCGATCGGCATGACCGAATCCGACATCGAGCGGTATGCGTCCACGCCGGGCATCCCCAAGGTGAGCAGCCGTGATCTACCCGTCGCATTGGCACGAGGCATCACCGGTGCAACGACGGTCGCATCGTCCTTGGTTGCTGCAGAACTCGCGGGCATCCGCTTCTTCACGTCGGCGGGGATCGGCGGTGTGCATCGAGGTGCGGAGAAGACGATGGATGTCTCGTCGGACCTGATCCAGTTCACCAGGTCCAAGGTCGCGGTGGTGTGTGCCGGAGCGAAAGCGATCCTCGATCTGTCGCTGACGATGGAGTTCCTCGAGACGCACTGTGTGCCGATCGTGTCGTACCGGTCGGACGACTTTCCTGCCTTTTACTGCGAGTCGAGCGGCATCCGCAGTCCACACCGTGTGGACGACGAGGGCATGATCGCCCGGATCGTCGAAAACCACTGGGATGCAGGAGGATCAGGGGGAGTCCTGATAACTACGCCGCCCCGTGCCGAGGACGCGGTGGACCGTGAACTCGCGGAAGCCGCGATCGGTACGGCGCTGCGATCCGCCGAACGGGACGGCATCCGCGGAAACGCGATCACCAAATATCTGATGCGAGCCGTCGACGAGATGACCGGCGGCAGAACGTCCGAAGCAAACAAGGCGGTTCTGATCAGCACCGCCGAAGTCGGCGGCATACTTGCCGCCGCCCACGCACGCACCACAGCACAGACGACATACCCGACGCGAGAGACTGGAGCAGCATGACCACCATCTTCGATCCGACCGAACTCGGTGCCCTGACGCTGAGCAACCGACTCGTCATGGCCCCGATGACTCGGAACCGCGCAACCGTCGACGGCTGTGCAACCCCCTCCATGGCAACGTATTACGCGCAGCGTGCGAGTGCGGGACTCATCGTCTCCGAGGGGATCCAGCCGAGTGCGATCGGCCAGGGATTCGCCTCGACCCCGGGTCTGCATTCGGTGGAGCAGGTTCGATCCTGGCGACAGGTCACCGACGCCGTCCATGCCGCCGGTGGGCGCATCGTCGCCCAGTTGATGCACTCCGGTCGTATCGGACACCCGAGCTTGTACCCTTCCGCGCACACGTCGGTCGCCCCATCGGCGATCGCCGCTGCAGGCACGTGCTTCTCACCGACCGGTCCGGTGGATTACCTCACCCCGACCGAGTTGTCCGAGGACGACATCGTGGAGACCGTCGCCGACTTCGTCGCGGCCTCGACGGGTGCGATCGACGCAGGGTTCGACGGTGTCGAGATCCATGCGGGCAACGGATTCCTTCTCCACCAGTTCCTTGCGGACAACACCAATGTCCGTGACGACTCGTACGGTGGATCGATCGAGGGTCGGGTGCGATTCCCGGCAGAGGTGATCGCCGCCGTGGCCCGCGCACTCGGTGCCGACCGCGTCGGTGTCCGTATTTCGCCGGCCAACCCGTACAACGACATCGCCGAGTCCGACACTGCCCTGCTCTACCGACATCTCGTGGATCGGCTACCAGCCCTGGCGTACCTGCACATCATGGAATCCGGCAACCGATCCGTCACCGCTGCTGTACGTGAGCAGTGGACGGGCGCGCTCGTGCTCAATCCCCATGAGCATGCCGATTCGGGTCCCGTGACGCCCGAGATCGCGAATACCGTCCTGAACGACCAGGTTGCAGACGCGGTGTGCTCGGGTGCGCTGTTTCTGGCCAACCCCGATCTGATCGATCGCATTCGAGCTGGCGGGCCGTACAACGAGCTCGATGAAGCCACGTTGTACGGCGGCGGCGACGCAGGCTACACCGACTACCCAACGATGACGTCGTACACGCGGGAAGAACCAGCCCTCTCGACGTCCACATAAGGAGCGACCGATGCACCCGATCGAGCAAGAATTCGACTTCGTGACGACACCTGGTGACCCTGCCGATCCGTTCCGTGCCGAGACCGTCCTGTTCGACCTCGATGGCACGCTGACCGACTCGGCACCGGGCATTCGGGCAGGATTCCGGCACGCATTGGCGCATATCGGCGAGCCCGAGCCGACTGCCGAAATGCTGAGCACAGTCATTGGACCACCATTGCTGGACTCGTTCCTGTCCTTCGGCCTGAACGAGACCCGCGCTGCACGAGCCGTTGATTGCTACCGAGCGAGATACGACGAACGCGGTTGGGCCGAGAATTCCGTCTTCGAAGGAATGGACGAAGTCCTGTCCCGTCTGAGCGATACGGGCGTGACCATGGCCGTAGCGACCTCGAAGACCGAGCTGACTGCGCACCGCATACTCGAGCATTTCGGCTTGTCGAAATACTTCGCATTCATTGCCGGATCCGAAGGGTCGCGCCAGTCGAAGTCGGACGTCATCGCCCGTGCCCTCGCCGAGACCTCGACTACTCCAGTCGCGGCAGACTTGGGCGGCACACCTGGAGTAGCGATGGTCGGGGACCGGATTCACGATGTCGAGGGGGCAGCTCTGTGGGGCATCCCCACAGTGTTCGTGGAATGGGGATACGGGCCGCCATCGGAGACACTCTGTGCGCGCTGGACAGCGTCATCAGCACCAGAGCTCGGCGCGCTACTGACCGCTCTTACCGACGGCACATAGTG
>NZ_CAPS01000019.1 GCF_000333955.1 Rhodococcus sp. AW25M09 | reverse complement strand
AACCGCGTAGACGAACTGCAGAACGATCGCGACGATCACGCACAGCCAGAACGTGCCCAGGCTCCGTGCCGTATCGGTGAACTCGGTCGTCTCGAGCGCACTCTGAACGGCGTTGGTGCTCATCACCCGGAGGCCTCCGGTCATGACCGGATACAGGACCAGACAGACGGCAACCACGACCAGGTCGATGCTGGCGCCGACGCTGAACGGGGTCTCCTCGATGACATTGTCGAAGAATCGGTACGCGAAGAAGATCCCCACCAAGATCACGATTCCACCCGCCACGATCTCGCCATACCTCAGGAAGTCGATCATCCCGATGAGTCGCTGGACGTCGCTTTTGGCGACACTGAGCTCGATGACGTTCCCTGGCTGCAACTGTCCACCGAACAGGTCGAGACTCGGCGAGTTCTCCCGTGGCGTGACGGTGGCGCTGACGAAATCCGACGAGTGATAGCGCCACAATTTCCAACCCGACCACGCCACGACGATTGCCGCGTAGAACGCCATTGCCCATCTGTTGGCTCGTGCCGAGCCCAGTCCGTATGCCATACCGCCGCCTTCATATCGATAGTCGATAACAACGAATATCGATAACCTATCGAAAATCGATAGGGTGTCAAGGGCTGAGTCAGATCACCGCTGCAGTGCGACCGCCACATGCCGGTCGATCTCCGACGCCAGGCCGGCGGTATCGGTCGGCACGATATCGATGGTGTCCTCGGAGTAGACGATGTATCGGCCGTCCCGCTCGAAGTCCATCCAGAAGAACGCGACTGCGTCGGTGTCGCGACGGTTGTCGTAGGTCTTGCCGCGCGCGACGATGATCTCGCCTACTGCGGACCGTGGACGGTCGAAGAACGTCCGGAACTTCTCGTTCTCCGTTGCCCCGCGGGTGGCGGTGGACAGGTGGCGCCCACCCGATATTGCTGCGGCAGTAACCCGTTCGAGTCGCGCAGCCGGTCGGCGGCCTGCCGCGTTGGCCGGCATTGATCCGAGAACCCGGGTGGGCACCTGGGTCGGCCCGGTCAACTCGATCGTGACGGCCCCGCCCGCCGAGGCGTCGGGCCCCGGTTGCTGAGTCAGCACCACAGCGATGTCGTGCCGCACAGCCGCGTGGGCGCGGATGGTTCCGTAGTGGGGATCGCGTGCGTCGCCTCGACATTCGATGCGAACGATCGGGTCGACGAGCGTGCGGACAGCCGCGCCGAGGTTCTCGTCCATCAGCGCATCGATCCTGGCCGACGCCTCCCGCCGCAGAAGTTGGTGTTGATCCTCGGTGTCGACGTCGATGGTGACGGCAAGGGGGTACGGGAGTCGATCTCGGCCGAATCGACTGCAGAGCAGTATGAAATCGATTCCGGGAATGGTCCAGCTCGTCATCGTCAGCCGCCGAGTACCGGTGGTGCGACCAGGGGCAAATCGCCGATCAGCTCGCTGCCGTTGCTCACGTCGACCAGATAGCCGGGGGTGGCGTGCTCACCGTCGTTGTCGCCGGTTCCACGTGCGCCTCCTGCGCCCGCTCCGCCCATTCCCGGCATACCGTGTGCCCCAGCGCGGCCGGCGGACGCAGCAGCTGCGCCGCCCGGTCCACCGCTGCCCGTGCCCCCGGCGGTGGTCCCGCTACCGCCGATCGGTGGGCCGAGAACGGAACCACCGCCCGAGCCGTAACCGCCGCCCGAGCCGTAACCACCGCCCGAGCCCGAACCGGTACCCGATGCACCTGCGTAGCCCGATCCACCTGCATAGCCTGAGCCGCCGTAGCCTGAGCCGCCGGATCCTGCGCCGACTCCGGAACCTGGACCACCGCTGGCGGATCCGGGGCCGAAAGCCGCCGCGGCGCGTGTTTCACCGGTACTGTCGGCGGGCGGCAGAGATCCCGATTGCCCGGACCCCGGCTGCTCCGATCCTGCACCTGGTCGGCCCGTTCCGGCTGGATCCGTTCCGCTGGGATCGGTGCCACCGGGCTGCGTCTGTGCCGCAGTGGGATCGCCCGTACCCTCGGCACCACCAGCCGAGGTCGACCCACCGCCACCTCCGCCGGGTCCCCCGCCGCCGCTGTAACCGCCGCCGCCACCACCACCACCACCACCACCGTCGGCGATGGGGTTGTGCGCTGCAGGTAGTACCGGAACCCTGTCGTCCGATTGCATCACCCCCGGCACGTACACCGAACGCATTACTTGACGCGCCTGCTCTTCCTGTTCGTCGTGCAGCCGCGCTATAGCCTTGATGGAATCGGCGAACGGAAGGCCGCTCGGAAACGTCGAGTCGAGCATGCTGGCACCGACGCCGATGTCCACGATCGGCGGCACCGATGCTTTGGTCTGGGTGAATCCCGCGTGTGCCTCGAGTAGTTTGTTGCTGATCATCGTCATAGCGGTGGACAGCGCTGTGGCCGAGGACGTGTAGTCGCCGACTCCGCCCTGCACGGCCGAGGCGGTAGGCCCGGACCAGCCGGAATTCATGGCGGATTCGATCCCGTTCCTGAAACTGTCGGATCCTTCCGAGGCCGCGGCGGACAGGTCGTTCCAGTTCAGTGACGACGTCGATATCGATTCGGCTGCGAGCGTGTTGACCTTCGCGATGATGGCCGCGTGCTTCATCACCTCGAACGGCTCGGTGACCACCACTTCGTTCGGCTCGTAGTCCCCCTCGTATCCGTACGAGCCGTTTCTTTTCGAGAACGCGTTCTCGATCAGAGAATTGACCGCCTCGGGCCCGAAGCCGGCCCCGGGTCCGTGCTCGATGATGGCCTGTACCTGCTGCTCGAGTTCCGCATACGGATCCGACATCCCCACCCCTTGCCCGACGTCTTCTCTCCCCGACGACAAGTTAGACGCGGCGCACTGCGGTTCGGTTCCGTAGCCAGTCGAGAATTTCCTCGCTGGCCCGGACGCCGGAGGAATCGGTGACCGTCAGCCCGGGTCGGGCGAATCCGATCAGTTCCAGTTCGCCGTGCCGTGGGCGGATCGCCGCGTCGGCAGCGATGAGCATCTCGGCGTCGAGTGCGCCGTCACCTGCGGCGAACACGCGAGCGTCGGCGTTCAGGGTGCCGTCCTGGATCAGCCTGGAGCGAACCTCGGCCACCGCGGAGCTCTTGCACACCGCGTTGGGCATCGTGTAGATCTTGCGACCCTGCTGCGAGACGTTCCAGCCCCGCGTCGCGCACCACTGCGACCATTCTTCGACGAAGTCCGTCGGGAGGGTGGCCGTGTTCACCACCAGGTAGCAGAACAGGCCGTCGGCCTCGCGGTACTTCAGAACCCACTCCCTCGATATCCGAGACCTCAACTCGGCACCGATGCCGGCCAGATCGACGTCGAACTCGGTGCGCCACTGCGGATCCGCGATGCCGTCGACGAGAATGTTGCCGCCGTTGCTGGTGATGGCGTACCGCCAGGGGGCACCCGGCAGCGTGATTCGGCGGAACTGTTCGATGGTGCGCGTCGTGGTCGGCACGACGACGGCTATCTCGTTCAACTCGCGCAGTAGCGAGACCGATCGAGTGCTCATGTACGACAACGGCTTTCCCTCGTACACCTCCACGCATTCGAAGTTCTCGTCCAATGGCACCTCGAGCGCACCCTCGGAGAAGATCAGCGTGCGGTCGAGATCCACGGCAACCTGGGCATTCACGACGCATCCCCGCCGGAGACGTTCTTGATCAGTCCCATGCACGAGTAGGCGAGGTCGGGAACCACATCGACCGGCACTCCCCTGGCTGCGGCCAGCATTCTGATGTGTTCGTGCTCGGGTGCATCGGCCTCGCGCACCAGTACTCGCCACGGAACTCGGCGCAGCAACACCCTGGTGGTTTCCCCGACGCCGGGTTTGACGAAATTGACGTGCGAGATGCCGTACTCCTGGCGGACTTTCTCCACCGATGCCCAGCCGGACCAGGTGGGGGTTCGGTCCGAGCCGAGCACTGCGGCCACCGAGGCGTCGACCTCGCTGCGCACGTCGTCGAAACGGGCTGCGACGGTGTCGAGCAGGTGACGCGAGACGTCGTCCGGAGCGAGGTCTGCGTAGTACTTCGCGCCGTGGAAGTCGCCGGGCCGAATCAGGCTGTCGTTGAGCACGGTCCGTGAAACCAGACCCGAGACAGTCGAGTTCAGGCAGGCCGACGCGATCAGGAAGTCGTCTCGGGTGCCGTAGGTGCGAGCGCAGTTTCCCGGATCGGCGAGTACAGCCAGATCGTCGTCGAATTCGGCTCCCGGAAACTCGCGCAGTGCGGCAGTGAGCTCGCGGGCGATCGCACCCTTGCCGGTCCAACCGTCGACGAACACCACCGATCGCGAGTCGTGATGCTCGGCGAGGTATTTCAGAGCCACGCTGTCGATGCCTCTGTCGCGAACGATGGAGACGGCGTAGTGCGGAATCTCGATACCGTGCGCGGCGAAAGCCCAGCGCCGCATCAGAATTCCGACGGGGGTACCTGCGCGGGCCAGTGACGCGAGCGCGATGTCGTGGCCACGCTCGGCCAGGACCACCTCGGTGACCGTTCCGACGGCGACCGCCAGCCGCGACGCGCTCTCGTGCAAAACCTTCTCGAACAGCTCCCGGTACGCGAGGTCCGGTTGGTACTCGACCGGGAGCGATTCCGCGTAGTGCGCCGTCCCGGCCTGAATCGCTTTCTCGCGCTCGTCGATGTCGGCTTCCAGTGAGACCGCCGAGAGATCCTTGAGCAACCAGGTGACCTCTCCGGTTGCGTACGAACCGAATTCGGGTCCTCGCAGCGGGCGCGCTCGCCGAGCGATCTCGAGTGCCACCGGGTCGGCTCCGGTCACGACGACCACCAGAACATCGATACCCGATGCGGCGAGCGTCTCGGCCGCCGCAGCGAGCGCCGCGGTGTCCGCGGGGGCGTCGGCGACGAGCACCAGTGTGGCGTCGTCGATCCCGGACGCGTTGTAGAGGTAGCGCAGTGCCGATTCGTCCTCGGGAGCGGTGAATTCGAATCCGCGTCGTAAGGGGTACCCGGGTACGTCGAGCACGTAGGCGGGCGACCGGGTGGTCGTCTGGAACAGCGCGGGGTGCCCCAGTTTCTGCAGGGCCGCCGCCAGCCTGAGCGGCAGGTACATCAACTCCTCGTGCCCGACGACTACGACGGCCCGCGAGTCTTCGAGTGCGGCATCGACGGTTGCGGCGACGGCAGCGATCGCGGTGTCGAAACCGGCGGCATCGGTGCGCAGAAAGCCGTGCCGTCCACCCTCGGGCAGCGTCGCCGGCCAGCGGGCGTCGACGCGTCGAACCGAACCAGGCCGTGCTGCCGTGGGATTGAACTGCGGATCCGACAGGCCGAGCACTGTCTCCACCAGACGCGGGGCCAGCTCCACCGACCCCTGTGCGAGGCTGGCGTTGTCTATTCGGATGCCGAACTCTGCGGCTACCGCGGCGGCAGCGGCGAGGTGCTCGGCGGTGCGCATATCGACCAGGGACGCGATGACATAGTGACTGCGGCCGGCCGTGGAGTGAATCTGTCGCAACGCATCCAGCGCCGTCGCTCCGGTCGAGATCTCGTCGTCCACCAGAATCAGCGGCAGATCACCGCCGAGAAGATCGGGCGAGGTCGGCATCAGCAGATGATCCGTGGCGTGCGAGTGGCCCTCCTGAAATTCGCCGTGCACGGTCATCCCAGGAACCCGGCGCCGCGTCGAGTGCAGATAGCAGCGTGCATCCAGCGCGGTCGCGACGGTATGGCCCAATCCCGTTGCAGTTTCGGCAAATCCGAGCACATCGACATCGGCACCGCCCACCACGGTCGCAACGAGGGCGGCCAGCTCCTCCCCGGCCGAGACGACGACGTCGGGATCGACGGGAATGTGTTTGCCGAGCACGGTCGATACCAGGAGGTGGGCGCGACGGGGGTTGCGGCGTAGGCCGGGTCGAACCAGCTGGGTGGCCGTCCAGGACGACGACGAGCCGGTGTCGGTCAGGGCGATGCCGTCGGCGGGATTGTCGATCATCGTTGTGCCAGCGCGGTCAGTAGATCCACGAATGTGATTCCCTCTTTGGTGACCCCGAAGGCCCTGGCTCGGAGCAGTGTCTGCTTGGCCCAATTTCGATGTGGGCCAAGCTCGTTCATCTTGTTGTGGTAGCCGGACGCCTGCACTCCGCCCTGGTCGGAGGACATTATGTCGAGTGCATCGTGGTACTCCTCGTGCGTCACCGCGGACAGCGCGTGTACGGCAGGGACGTGCGAGGGATGGATGACGGTCTTGCCCTGAATGCCGTTGGCTCGGTCGAGTGCCACCTCACGCAGTAGGGCGTCGAGGTCGCTGCTGACCAGTTGCTGACGGAAGCGCACGGCGTCCTGGTCGACGAACGGCGTCTGCCGTAGTAGGGGACGGAACATGCGTTCGTGGTCTGCGAAGTACTCCCAGACCGGCCCGGTGATGACGTATCCGGTCCCGTCGTAGCGGCCGAGGTGATTGACGATCGCGCTGATGACGTCGGCGACGACGCGGACGTCGTAGATCGTCAGGTCGCGGTCACGGCGGATGCCGAAGGTGCCGCACATGTCGGTGGCTCCGATACGCACTGCGAGCACGATGTCGTGGTAGGAGCCCAGTAGTTCGCGGATGGCAACCAGTTCTGCGTCGCGCGTCTCGCGGTGCACCACCTCAGGCGATTCGAGAACGGGCATTGCGAACAGGCGGGTGCCGTGTTGCTGCGCCCCTGCGACGATCGCGTCGAGAAACTCGGCTCCGCGTGCGGCCGTGAACTTCGGTACGACGAACCCGGTGAGCCCGCCGCCGTGGGTGAGGCCGGCGCAGATGGCGCGGATGTGTGCGGGGGTGCGAGCCCGGACGAAGACCAGCGACTTCGAACCCGAGAGTTCGTTCAGAGTTCGGACGGTGTTCGCCAACGCCTCGTCCAGATCGTAGTCTGCGACAGCGTCTTCGAGATCGATGACGATGGACCGCACGCCCTCGTCGGTGCGCTTGTTCACCGTCGAGGTCAGGTCGGGACGCGTCGCCGGGATGTACAGCGTGGCTCCCAGAGCTGTTGCTACGACGTTGTTTCCGTCGCTGGTCTCGATGTCTTCCGGCTGCAGGAAGAACACTCGTTCCCGGGTGTCTGCGTCGAGATGGCGAAAGTGTTGCACCGCTGTCCTTCGTGTGAATGTGAGTCAGTGCGAGCTGCGCAAGCGTTCGATCACGCCTGCGATGAAGTCCGAAATGGTATCGAGGTCCTGCAGATATGACCAGTAGTCGGGGTGGGTACCCGTCAGGGCAGTGCTCGCCCTGTCGATCCGGGCGAGCTGAGCATCCAACACCGAGCCCCATTCGGCAACCAGACCACGATTGAGCGCAAGTTGTTGAGCGTCGCGAAGTTTGAACCGTATCTTGTCCTCGGTCTCTTTCGGGTCTGCCTTCACCGCGCGCAGTAGACGCACTCGGTCGGTCACCGCGTCGACCAGTTGTTCGGCATCGGCCAGGTGACGGCGGGCCTGAGTCGCCAACTCCAGTGAATGCTCCGGGTTTCCCGCATCGAGCGCCGAACGTGCCGCTCGTAGATCCTCGTCGGCCTGCTCGATGTGGCGCGCACTCGACCGTTCGTTGTGCGACAGATCCGCCGAGCTCTTGGCGTTGAATTCACGAAGCAAACTCGAGAAGGCGGGCGCGATTCCCTCCGATCGCGTTCGGACGGCTTCGATTCGGGTGCGTACCGAGGACAGTGCTGTTCGGGCTTCGTGCTGTCGACCCGGGGCCGACTCGACAGCAGCGCGCAGTGCCGCAGCTCGCTCGCGGACGGTGGCAGCGTGCTGACGTGCACGCACGGGATCACGCTGGTCGCTCTGCAATTGCGTTGTGGCCACGTCGAGTTCGTGCCACGCCTCGCGCAGCGACGGGTAGGCGGCGTATTGCTCGTCGACAGTGGATCGGGCTGTGTCGGCCTCGGTCAGGGCGTCCTGCACCAGGCGAGGTGTGGCCGCGAATTGGGCGGAGGCCTGCTCGAGGGTGTCGCGATGAGCGCCGTAGAACCGATCGACGGCCGCGCTGGCGTCGTGCAGCAGTCCGGTTGCGCGGTCGAAGGCCGATCGGGCGGCGGCGGTCGCGATTCCGTCGAACTGATCGACAGCGGCGAGATAGGCGGCTCCGGCGTCGAAGCACTGTTTTTCGGTATCGGCCCACAGCGCAGCGAGCCTGTCCCCCGGGCGCAGTGCGGTGGCGGCTTCGACTCCTGCCGAGGCGATGGACTGGCGCTTGTCCATATCGAGAAATGCGGCGACGGCGTTGTCCTGAGAACGACGCGCAGCGGCGTCCGATTCGGCACCTCGGCGGAACACCCCAGGCCAGCGACTTGTCACCTGCTCGATTGTACCGACGGGAACCCTGGCACCGGCGCACTCGTTGACTGAGTACGTCCAGAAACCGGACATTCCCACTACGGTTGTACCCGTAACGGGAAACCATTTGCGAAAGGACCTCTCCATGGGCGTCAGCCTCAGCAAGGGTGGCAATGTCTCGCTCACCAAGGCAGCACCGAACCTGACCGCAGTCACGGTCGGACTCGGGTGGGACATCCGCACGACGACCGGAACCGATTTCGATCTCGATGCCAGCGCCATCGCGCTGAATTCGACCAAGAAGGCCCTCAGTGACCAGCACTTCGTGTTCTTCAACAACTTGAAGTCTCCCGACGGCTCCATCGAGCACACAGGCGACAACCTGACCGGCGAGGGTGAGGGTGACGACGAGGCGATCAAGGTCGATCTCGCCGCTGTGCCGCCGGAGATCGAGACCATCGTGTTCCCCGTGTCGATCTACGATGCGGACGCACGCTCGCAGTCGTTCGGCCAGGTGCGCAACGCGTTCATCCGCGTGGTCAATCAGGCCGACAATTCAGAGCTCGCGCGCTACGACCTCAGCGAGGACGCATCGACCGAGACCGCCATGGTCTTCGGTGAGCTGTACCGCAACGGCGCCGAGTGGAAGTTCCGGGCCGTCGGTCAGGGCTATGCGTCCGGTCTCGCCGGCATCGCCCGCGATTTCGGAGTAAACGTCTAGTAAAGGCGCTCCCAAGATTGGGGATACCCTCGCCTCGTCGTTCATGATGGGCGGGGGTTTTCCCGTTCCCGGATCCCTGGTCTCTCCCGCAGGCTCCGCTCCTAGCCAGAAAGGCCACTGCCAGTGGTTGTGAAGATCTTCGGATGGTCGATCGCGGTCACCATCGTCGCCGTCATCGTTGCATTCCTGTACGGCGGGCTCGAGGCGATGATCCTCGTCCTCATCCTCGGTGTGCTCGAAGTGTCTCTGTCCTTCGACAACGCCGTCATCAACGCCACCGTGCTGCGGAGGATGAGCGAGTTCTGGCAGAAGATCTTCCTCACCATCGGCATCGTCATTGCCGTGTTCGGTATGCGGCTGCTGTTTCCCCTGGTCATCGTGTGGGCCGCATCCGGCAAGGGGCCCGTCGCCGCCATCGACCTCGCGCTCAATCCCCCGGCGGACGACGCTGCATACTTCCCCAACGGCGATCCGAGCTACGAGACGTTGCTGACCGACGCGCATCCACAGATCGCGGCATTCGGTGGCATGTTCCTGCTGATGCTGTTCCTCGGCTTCATCTTCGAGGACCGTGAGATCACCTGGCTCAGCTGGTTCGAGAAGCCGCTGGCGCGCATCGGCAAGCTCGACCAGCTCTCGGTGGTCGTAGCAGGCCTGCTGCTGGTACTCAGTGCAGAATTCCTCGCCGAGGACGACAAGATCGCTACCGTCATGGTCGCCGGTGTTCTCGGCATGATCACGTACATCGCCGTCAACGGGCTCGGAGAGCTCTTCCACATCGAGGAAGAGGGCGACGAGCCCTCCAGCGGACCGAGCGAACTCGCCAAGGCGACAGGTAAAGCAGGCTTCTTCCTGTTCCTCTACCTCGAGGTGCTCGACGCCTCGTTCTCGTTCGACGGTGTCATCGGTGCCTTCGCCATCACCGCGGACCCGATCATCATCGCTCTCGGCCTGGGCTTCATCGGGGCGATGTTCGTCCGCTCGATCACTGTGTTCCTGGTGCGCAAGGGAACGCTGTCCGATTACGTCTACCTCGAGCACGGAGCGCACTGGGCTATCGGTGCGTTGTCGATCATCCTGCTGGTCTCGATCGGTGTGGAGATCAACGAGCTGATCACCGGCTTCGTGGGCATCCTGTTCATCGGAGCTGCCTTCGTCAGCAGCATCCAGCGGAACAAGCGCCTCGAAAAGCAGGGCGTGGACACCGAACTCAGCGTCTGACCTGCTGTTCCGGGACGCTCAGAGTTCCGAGATATCGACCAGGCCGTCCTGCAGGGCCCGCGCCACCAGGCCGGCCTTGGTCGGTGCGGGCCGCCCGACCGAGGTGTACTTGGCCCGGATTCGGGTGAGGTGGGTGTTGACCGTTCCGAGCGAGAGAAACAGAGCTTTCGCGACCTCGGTCTTGGAGTCGTGGCGGATCCAGCAGAGCAGGACCTCGATCTCTCGGCCGGTCAGATCGGGGCGGGGTGGGAACGGGCTCGCAGCGGCGGGAACGGGATGGATCTGCATCGCGGGGGGAACCAAGCTGATGGCCCCACGGGAACGACGCGTCGTGGGCGCGGTCGAGTCGTTCGCGGAGGGCGAGGGTTCGAGCAATGCGGACATCAAATCTCCCTGACGCTGAAGTGGGTTGAGACCAACTAAACCAATGTGAGTGATTCTCACAGGTAATGCGCAGCTTTTCTGCCCTGATTTCTAGGGGCATTGAAACGTCAACTGTCCGGTCAGCGTGTCACGGCACTACGACAGACTTGCTCCCGTCGGCATCGAGCTCGATCCGTACATCCTCGCTCTCATCGCTGACCAGGATGGATGCGATCTTTGCGCGGCCGGGAGGCAAGATCCGAGCGGTGACAACTCCGCCTTCGGCATTCCGAAGGGCAGCGGAAACGGCGGCACTCACTCGCCCCGAAATCGTGGGATGGACCACAGCGAGCCCGCCGTCGTCGAGCAGTACCACCTGTACTCCTCGCACCCGGGCAGATCGCGCCGCTGCTGCTACCTCGTCCGTCATCAGTCCCGCTGCCCGCAGCCGATCTCGCAGAGATGCTTCGAGCAGGCCGCAGGCCTCACGCTCGGCGGTATCGAGCTCGGCCCCGCTCGCGATCTTCTCGAGCAAGGGGCGGGCCAGAAAATCCAGTCGCGCCAGTTGCCGGTCCCGTTCGTCGAGGCCGGCCGACGTCGCCGCCTCCTCTGCTGCGCGGCGACGAGATTGAGCGCGAAGCTCGAAAACCGCCGCGGCCGTCGAGCGGAAGGTCAGGGCGAAGAACGTGGCCATCGCCAGAGGTGCGAAGCTGATGGCCGACATGGCGACACCTGCCACGGCGCCTTGGTCGGTGGCGTCCGCCCAGAACGCACACACTGCGACCACGGCAACCATGGCCGCCCATCCGTGGGCCGTGCGTCCGCGGACACTGACGAATCCGCACAGGGCGACGGCAGCGCTGAGCGGCCAGGTCTGCAGTCCATTGGCGACCGGGACCGAAAGCTGCGACAGCACGACGGCGGTGGACACAGGTGCCGCTGCGCCGATGGCCGTCGCCCATCCTGCACCCAACGGGTCGCCGGGAACGGCTACCAGCGCGAACGCGGCGCACGAGACCAGCAGTACCGCGACCTGCACCGCCCAGACGCTGTGCACTCCGCCCGATGCCGTGAAGTTCATCAGCGTGTACGTGCCGAAGAAGGTTGCGGCGACTCCGTATGCGCTCGCGGTGTTCATTCCGAGAAATGCTCGAACGTCGCGATCGGCAGCGGTGTCGGCCGTGCCGGTGTCGGTCATCTCGCGCCCACCGGGTGTCGGTAGGTCAGCGTGACGGTGGTGCCACGTCCGGCTTCAGAGGCCACGTCGGCCGATCCGCCCGGCAGCTGCCGCATGCGTCCGGTGATGCTGACAGCGAGGCCGAGCCGGTGCGGGGCGACGGATCCGGGGTCGAACCCGCATCCGTCGTCGCGGATGTCGATGCGTACCGAATCGGCGCCGACGCGAACCCGAGCGAGACGTTCGGCGTTCTCCCCGGCGTGGCGAACGCTGTTGCGGAGCGCTTCCGCGGCACTTGCCGACAATGCGCGCACTGCATCCATCGGCAGGGTGAAGTCTCCGGATGCGTCGGCGGTGTCGGCGTCGATGACGATGTGGTCGTCCACTTCGGTCAGTGCTGATCGAAGGAAAGCGAGGAAGCTGTCGGGTCCCACAGGTTCGGTCGAGGCGATGCCCGAGCGCAAACGGTCCAGCCGGGCCAGTGCCGCGGCGGACTGCGCGGTCAGCGCCGAACTGTTGCCCGAACGCGAGGCCGAGAGCAACGTGGACATGACGTCGTCGTGGATCAGGGCGTCGAAGCGTTCGCGTTCCACCGATCGTGCGGCGCTCGCTGCTGCGGTGGCGGCCTGCGTTTCGGCAGCGAGGCGGGTTGTGTCGAGTATTCGACCGGTGCGCACCACCAATGTGACTGTGACAGTGAATAATCCACAGAACATGATCCCGAAGACGATGTCCGAGAACAGTGGAACGTTGCCGTGGTCGATTCGGCTGTAGTAGTTGACGACTTGCCCGAAGGAGGCGACGAACACCAGATAGGCGAAGATCGCGCGATTCGACCACGCGATCGCTGTTGTCACCGAGATGAGACCGGGAAACACTGCGATCCAGGCAGATTCGGTCAATCCGAGAGACGGACCCTCGAAGGCTGGAATCCACAGCACCTGCCCGGCCACGTAGGCACCGGCCATCACTGTGACCAGGGCGCGGATTCGTTGCAGGCTCCAGCGGAACGAGGCGAACGACAGGCAGAGGGCCGGTCCGAAGATGGCGAACGCGAACAGCGGTGTGTACCAGGGTTGCAACCGTCCGAACTGCGACGCGATCTGGGGCGTCAACAACACCAGGTACGCAAGCGCACCCGCGCTCGCGAAGCGGGCCAGGTAGCGCGAGAGGCGTTCCTCCGCGCTCGAACCCTGCATCATTCCCGTGGCGGTAGTTCGGGCATCGGCAGCCAACCGTCCTCGACCGCACGCTTGTACAGATCGGTTTTCGTCGGTGCCGGGCGCCCGGCCTCGGCGTACTTGTTGCGGATGCGCACGAGGTAATCGTTGACGGTTTGCTCGGACAAGCCGGCCAGGCGGGCTACGCGACCGGCCTTTTCGCCCGATGCATACAGCGCGAGCACCTCGCGTTGACGTGGGCTGAGGCCGACATCGGGGAGCTGCGGGTCGCCGTCGATTGCGGCAGCCCAGTCCGTCGTGACGACCTGACCGCCGCTCGCGGCGCGCCTGATCGCCGAGACGATCGCCGAGGCAGGTGCTGACTTGCGCACCACCCCCAACACCCCTGCACGGGCAGCGGAGCGAACCAGAAATGCGTTCTCGGCACCGGTGTAGACCAACACGCGGGCCCCGGCAGCGTGCAGTTGCTCCACATTGGAGCGAGGGGACGAGCCGTCACCCAGTCGAAGGTCGAGTACCACCAGATCGAGTGTCTGCGGCCGATCCAACAGTTCGCCGACGGTGGCGGCGAACGACACCAATTCGAGGTCGGGTTCGTCCGTGAGCATGGCCTGGAGGCCGAGAGCAACCGATTCGTGGTCCTCGACCAAGCCGATGCGTCGTACCGCGATGTTCTCGTGCTCTGTGCTCCCCTGAAATCGCGGCACCTGTGTCATGTCCCCGCCCCGCTCTTGCGTCTTACTGCCCCGGCGATGTCGTCAGCGATATCGATGCTGGTCGGGGCGATAATACAGGCGACTGGTCTGTTTCGCCCGGCAATGGAACCCGCATGCGAGCCCTGATGAAGAGCACGAACAGCACTACCAACAACAGAGCTCGGCCCCATACCCCGACCAGGACGAAGAACTCCTCGTCGTCGGCGTCGGCACCCGAAGCGAGTGCGGCGAAGTACTTGAAGACACCGATGCCCATCGACAGATCGACCAGTAGATACGCGGCGACGAGTCCCCACGGAACGCGCAGCAGCACCAGGAACGGAAGCAGCCAGAGCGTGTACTGGGGCGAATGCACTTTGTGCAGCAACATGAATCCGCACAGCATCGAGCCGCTCACCGCGACCCAGGGATAGGTGCCGACCACTTTCGCGCGACGACGGCCCAGCCACAGCGCCAGCGCGAATGCGATGAACACCAGTAGCGGTGACGCGACGTCCACCACGTTCTGGAACGATGCCTCGGCTTCGGCGTAGGCATCGGGACTCATCTGGTCGGTGATGTAGAAGTGGCGTAGGCCCCAGTACCAGATGGAGTTGGTCGTCAGATCGGCCTGCCGCAAGGACTGGAAGGTGAACGACGCGCGCCACCCTTCGTAGCCGAGGACGGCGAACGGCAGGTTCACTGCGACCGTGGTGCCGATCGCCGCGCCGGCAACCATCAGTCCGCCGCGGATGTCGTAGCGACCTCGAACGGAGTCGGGCGATTCGCGGCCGTCGATCCCGCCGGTGACCACGTAGGCGATCAGTGGCAATACGAAAGCACCGGGATAGATTTTGAGACAGAAGCCGACCGCCAACAGCACCGACGCGAGAATTGCTCTCCGCCGCAGCGGCATCGGCAGCGTCATGACGAAGATCGCGCCTACGGCCGATGCGACGACGGGTAGTTCCCAGTTGTGGAAGGCGTACATCACCAGGGGCGGGCCGATCGACCACAGCAAAGCCGACCAGCCGGCCATGCGGCCGAGCATCCAGGCGGTGAGCAGACCGAAGGGTGCCAGGATCAATGCCGAGGTCAACAGGAACTGCGCGTCGGTGTGCGCGGGGATGGCACCGAGCCACATGAGCAATCCGCTGAGAACGGGATACTCCACCGTGCCCCCGGTGAGAATGCCGTCGCTGGTGATGGCCCCGTGGATGTAGGGGAAGATGTGATTGTCGATGTCGCGACCGAGCCACAGGAATTGGATGTCGGAGTAGCAGACCGAGGAGTCCTTGATCGCGTCGAACACTGTGCTGCGACCGGAAGCATCGAACGGCGCGAGCGCGCACCGGGCCTTGTTCAGGTACCCCAGAATCAGTCCGACTGCAGCCATCGCAACGACCACGACCACCGTCGTCGGATTGGCGCGGACCCCGGATCGCATGATGCAAGACTATGACGCGCGATCTTCGGTCCGTGCGTCCGACGGGAATTAGCAGGTCAGCGCCCTGTCGTGTATCTTCGAGGGGTTGCTGACGCAACGACCCTCCTGCCACGGATAGTCCGTGGCCGTTTTCACTAGTCCACAGGAGGTGATGAGGTCTTATGCGTCATTACGAATTGATGGTCATTCTCGACCCCAATCTGGACGAGCGCACTGTCGCTCCGTCGCTCGATACGTTCCTCAACGTCGTTCGCAAGGATGGCGGCACCGTCGACAAGGTCGATGTGTGGGGCAAGCGTCGTCTGGCCTACGAAATCCTCAAGCACGCCGAGGGCATCTACGCCGTTGTGAACCTCAACGCCGAGCCTGCCACCGTCAGCGAGCTGGATCGTCAGCTCGGACTCAACGAGTCCGTGCTGCGTACGAAGGTCCTGCGACAGGGCAAGTAATTGTCGTTGCTCGCCTCTAGGCTGGCATCAACAAAGACTTACTACTGAAAGAGGAACCATGGCAGGCGAGACCGTCATCACCGTCGTCGGGAACTTGACGGCAGATCCAGAACTTCGCTTCACCCCGGCCGGTGCGGCGGTGGCCAACTTCACCGTTGCGTCCACTCCGCGCACGTTCGACCGTCAGACCAACGAATGGAAAGACGGCGACGCACTCTTCATGCGCTGCAATATCTGGCGTGAAGCTGCGGAGAACGTGGCCGAGAGTTTGACCCGCGGCTCACGAGTGATCGTGAGCGGCAGGCTCAGGCAGCGTTCGTACGAAACGCGTGAAGGTGAGAAGCGGACTGTCGTCGAGCTCGAGGTCGACGAGATCGGGCCTTCTCTGCGCTACGCCACTGCGAAGGTCAACAAGGCCAACCGCGGCGGCGGAGGTGGAGGCGGAGGCTTCAACTCCGGTTCTGGTTCCTCAGGTGGATCGGGCGGCGGCCGCTCGAACTCCAATTCCAACGCCGGTTCCGGCGGAGACGATCCCTGGGGCAGCGCCCCGGCGGCCTCGGGCTCCTTCGGCGGGCGTGGCGGAGACGAAGAGCCACCGTTCTAGATCCTTCGATCGAGAACACCCAGATGTAACGGAGAAAGCCCCATGCCCAAACCGCCATTGCGCGACAAGGTGCTCAAGAAGAAGGCGTGTTCCTTCTGCAAGGAAAAGAACGCGTCGATCGATTACAAGGACACGACGTTGCTGCGTAAGTACGTCAGCGATCGCGGAAAGATCCGTGCTCGCCGTGTCACCGGCAACTGCGTCCAGCATCAGCGTGACGTGGCCGTTGCCGTGAAGAACTCGCGTGAGGTAGCACTGCTGCCTTACGCCGCGACGGCTCGATAGAAAGGGGCGATTGGTATGAAACTGATCCTCACCGCTGATGTGGACAACCTCGGTGCGCCTGGCGACACCGTAGAGGTCAAGGACGGCTACGGCCGTAACTTCCTGCTGCCCCGCGGATTGGCCATTCAGGCCACCCGTGGAGCACAGAAGCAGGTCGACGGCATCCGCCGCGCTCAGGAAGCTCGTGCCGTTCGCGGACTCGAGCATGCCAACGAGCTCAAGCAGGCCATCGAAGGCCTCGAGGCCGTCACGCTGTCCGTGAAGACCGCAGGCGACTCGGGCAAGCTGTTCGGCTCGGTCACCGCGTCGGACGTTGCGTCTGCTCTCAAGGCTGCCGGTGGACCGGTCGTCGACAAGCGCAGCATCGATCTGCCGAAGGCACACGTCAAGAACACGGGCATGCACGACATCGTCGTGAACCTGCATCCCGACGTGACCGCCAAGTTCAAGCTGGAGGTCGTCGGAAGCTGATCTCAGCTTTCGGCCGGTACGGCTGCACAAAGCCCCACGAACCTCGGTTCGTGGGGCTTTGTCGTGTCTCGGCTCGCACCACGGAGAGCTTGTGCCCGCGCAGGGTGGGAATGCGCGGCGGAGGCGGCGCTGAGTGGGCCGGAGAACGCCGCAGACGGCCGAGCGGACTGTCCCGCGGCAGTGGAGCCCGACGTTCGAGCAGCCGCAACGAGGGGCCCGATTCCAAGGCTTCGGATCGTGGCCCCCAGCCGAAACGACGAGGTGGTCTGTTTCTGTGACCCATCCCAGTCGCTGTGACGCACGACACCTTGGAATTCACTTGGCATTTACTCAACACGCCCGAGCTGTCAATTCGGCCGACACGCCGATCCAGAATCAATGCACAGGAAGAAAACTTTATGTACACCCTTCGAGCTGGCTGAATGGTCGAAACTCCGAAAGTTATACCCAGGTTGTCCACAGGTGGTCAACACAGTTGTTCAAGCCCATACACATTTGGTCCACAGATCCATGCACAGGCAGTGTTGTGACTCCTGCCGATAGCGCTTACCGTCCGTGCAGCGTCTCTTTCGATGCCGTTCAGCGGCGATGGAGAGTACGAATCCGGTGCCGAACAGAACCTGTCGGTGCCCGGGGGTAGAACTTGCTACACCGCACGGCTGGGTGGTATTCGGCCGTGCTCATGACGATGGGGAGAGGACGGCCGGTTCGCGTGGCAGTTGTGGACGATCGAGGACAGTCCGACTACTCCGGCTCTCCTTCCAGCGAGGGCCCCGGTGAGGATTTCGGTCGCCAGCCCCCGCAGGACATGGCCGCAGAGCAGTCCGTGTTGGGCGGCATGCTTCTGAGCAAGGACGCCATCGCCGACGTGCTCGAGGTGCTTCGCCCGGGCGACTTCTATCGGCCCGCCCACCAGAACGTGTACGACGCGATTCTGGATCTCTACAGTCGCGGTGAGCCGGCCGACCCGGTGACCGTATCGGCCGAGTTGGATCGACGCGGGGAGCTCAAGCGGATCGGCGGGCCGCCGTACTTGATCACGCTGACCCAGACGACTCCGACTGCGGCCAATGCCGGGTACTACGCCGAGATCGTTGCCGAGAAGTCGATTCTGCGTCGACTCGTGCAGGCCGGCACCCGCATCGTCCAGTTCGGTTACGCCGGAGCCGACGGCCAGGACGTCGCCGAGGTCGTGGACCGCGCGCAGGCCGAGGTGTACGAGGTCACCGAGCGCCGCACCTCCGAGGACTTCCTTCCCCTCGAAGAGCTGCTGCAGCCCACGATGGACGAGATCGACTCCATCGCCAGTCGCGGCGGAATTTCCCTCGGTGTGCCGACAGGATTCGCCGAACTGGACGAGATCACCAACGGTCTTCACCCTGGTCAGATGATCATCGTGGCGGCTAGACCTGGCGTGGGTAAGTCGACCCTAAGTATGGATTTTATGCGCTCGTGCTCCATCAAGCATGGTATGCCCAGTGTCATTTTCTCTCTGGAAATGAGTCGCACCGAGATCGTCATGCGACTGCTGTCCGCCGAGGCGAAGATCAAGCTCGGTGACATGCGTTCGGGAAAGATGACCGACGACGACTGGACCAAGCTGGCTCGTCGAATGAGCGAGATCAGCGAAGCGCCGTTGTTCGTCGACGATTCTCCGAACCTGACGATGATGGAGATTCGCGCCAAGGCCCGGCGACTCAAGCAGCGCAACGGGTTGAAGCTCATTGTGGTGGACTACCTTCAGCTGATGTCGTCCGGCAAGAAGGTCGAATCGCGGCAGCAGGAAGTCTCGGACTTCTCGCGTCAGCTCAAGCTTCTGGCCAAGGAACTCGAATGCCCGGTGGTCGCGGTGTGCCAGCTCAACCGTGGCCCTGAGCAGCGAACCGACAAGAAGCCGATGGTCTCCGACCTTCGTGAGTCCGGATCATTGGAGCAGGACGCCGACATGGTGATTCTGCTGCATCGCCCCGACGCCATCGAGCGCGACGATCCCCGCGGCGGTGAGGCCGACCTGATTCTCGGCAAGCACCGTAACGGCCCGACCGCGACGATCACGGTGGCGCACCAATTGCACTTGTCGAGATTCGTGGACATGGCGCGAGGCTAGGGCGATGTTCCCGTGGGCTGAGCGTGCTCATGTGTGGACTCCGGTCGTTGCGGTTTGTCCGACCCCGATTCGACTGCCTTGACGCCACTTCCGGATCAGGTTGTCGGGCCGCGCTTGGAGTTCGCGTACATCGACGAGTCCGGTGATACCGGCATGGGCGCTGGCGGTTCAGCGACGTTCACACTCGGATGTGTCTTGATTCCAGCCGACGATTGGACGACAAGGCTGGACCACGTCATCGAAATGCGACGGGCCGTGCGCGACCTGTACCGAATTCCGATGAGACAGGAAGCGAAGGCGAACCATATCGTCGGAGTGAAGAAGGTCTACCGCGATCTCGGCCTGGGCGATGGGCAAATGCGCGACCTGTACCAGCGGCATCTGAAATCCCTGGTCACCGTGTCATCCGGAGTCTTCGCAATCTCGATTCGTAAGGACCTCGTGCAGAAGCGTGATCTCGACGTCTTCGATAGATCGTGGACGTATCTACTGGAACGACTACGTAAGCGCAGTGATGCGAGCGGCGTTCCGATAGTGATCGTCCACGACATCGGTCAGAACGACGAGGTGCGAAAGCTGGTTCGCCGGTTTCGGCGCATTACTTGGTCCGCAGTAGGCGACCGGGTCAATGCGCGCCACATCGTCGAGGATTCTGTACCCAGAGATTCGCAGCAGTCCTACTTCATACAGCTTGCGGACCTGGTTGCCTACGCTGCTTCCGTGAAAGTTCTCCCCCGCAACGGGCGAACGGCGAAGATCTGCAACGACGAGATGTGGGACCTACTTGCGCCGATTCATGTCGACAAGGTTTCGCAGCGAGGCGACGGAATCTACTTGTTTCCGCCGAAATGAAGAGGGGCCTCCTTGCGGAGGCCCCTTGACGGCTAACCTACCTCGGCCATGCGGCCGGCTCAGCTAGCATGTTCAGGACACCATGCCGGGGCCAACATAGTCAAGCAGTGAAGACGCAGGAGCACCCGACCCCGGGGTGCAGTTCAACGTGCTACGTCTGCGACATGCAAGGCTTACCGCTCGATCTTCTCGCGTCAGCTCAACCGTGGTCCGGAGCAGCGAACCGACAAAAAGCCGATCGTGTCCGACCTCCGTGAGTCCGGTTCACTGGAGCAGGACGCCGACATGGTGATTCTGCTGCACCGCCCCGACGCACTCGAGCGCGACAATCACTGTGGCGCAACAGCTTCACCTGTCCAGATTCGTGGACATGGCGCGGGGCTGAGGTGACAGCGCTGGGTCGCGTATTCTCTCTGTGAATCAACCGAGCACCTGACGCAGCATTCGACGAAAGAAATCCATGCCAGAGGACCAGAACGCAGACGTTCCACCGAATCACCTCTCGATCGATCCGCGCAGCGCCTTCTACAGCGAAGAGGTTCTTCGCCGGGACGTGGGTATTCGCTTCAACGGCGTCGAGAAGACCAGTATTCGCGAATACAACGTGACCGAGGGTTGGGTGCGTGTAGAAGTCCCTACCGCCAAGGATCGCTACGGAAATCCCATGCTCGTCAAGCTCAAGGGCACGGTCGAACCGTACTTCCGCGACGCACAATAGCGGACTTCACCCGGGGCCTATTCGACAGTGGCACCGGCCGCCACCATCGATTCGAGGGCTCGCTGATGCTCGTCCTCGGTCGATCCCGCGCAAGCGGCGGAGTGCACCGTGACGCGATAGCCCAATGAGCCTGCGCGTTCCGCGGCAATTCGAACGCCGAAATCCGTGAGGTAGCCGGTGATTGTCAAGTGCTCCACCCCGACGAGTCTCAATTGGGGGTCCAGATCGGGGTTGGACCATATGTCGCGGTCGAACTTCGTTGCGATGAGGTCTCCTGGCAGAGGTGCCATCGACGGGTGGAAGCGGGCACCGGCACCGGCCGGGTCGGAACGCAGTGGATCGGCCGCATCGCGGCTGAGATAGCGAGTACACACCACCAGAGCTCCGGCGGAGCGCTGAGATTCACGAACCGATCCGGCGCTAGCCAGTGCGCCGGGGTCATGCCCGAGCTCGATGATCCAGGGCTGAAAGTCGATCTCCAACAGTGCCGTTCGCGGCATGTCAGTATCGTGTTCCGACTGCGGCGGGCGCATCGTCGAGCGCAGTGAGATCCTCGGCGGTGAGCTGAAGCTCGAGTGCCAGTAGGTTGGCGTCGAAGTGCCCGATGTTGGTGGTGCCGGGAATGGGAATCACATGGGGACCTTGGGCGAGGACCCACGCCAATGCCACGGCGGCAGGGGTGGAATCGTGCCTCGATGCAACCGCGGACACCACCTCGACGATCGATCGGTTCTGTTCGGCCGCAGCTCCGGAGAATCGGGGAAGCGCCAACCGCATGTCGGTGGCCGGAAGTGTGGAGGTGTCGAGCGAACCGGTGAGGAATCCTCGACCCAGAGGCGAGAACGGCACGAACACCGCGTCGTTCTCACCCGTCCACTCGACGATGTTTCCGACGGGTTCACCGTCGTGTGTAGTGCCCTGCCCCAACGCGTTTCGCGTCCACAGGGATAGTTCGGACTGCACCGCAGAGACCGGATGAATACTCTGGGCCGCCCGCGCTTGCTCGACGGTGACCTCGCTGAGTCCCAGGGCGCGCACCTTGCCCGCCGCCACCAATTCGGACAGGGCTCCCCAGGAGTCCTCGATCGGTACCTGGTCGTCGACGCGGTGGAGGTAGTACAGATCGATGGTGTCCACACCGAGGTTCCGCAGGCTCGAGTCGCAGGCCCGCGTGAGGTGTTCCGGCGTACCGTTTCGCGTCAGAACAGGCGCACCGCCGTCGGCGTTCCCGATCAAGCCGGCTTTCGTGGCGATCACGGCATCCGTCCCGGCCAGAGCGCGGCCGACGACCCTCTCGTTGTGTCCGGCGGCGTAGGCGTCGCTGGTGTCGAAGAAGTCGATTCCCGAGGCGAGTGCGTGGGCCAGGATGGGTGCCCCCGCAGTGTCCGAGGAGGTATCGGCACCGGTGTATGCCCAGCTGATGCCCATGCAGCCGAGGCCGATGGCGCCTACTCTGCGATCGAGTGCCGGGACGTTACGAGTGGAAATCGACATGAATGCTCCTGTGCTCGTTGGCTGATGGGGGGACGACCGCGAGACCATCGCAGTCGAGACCCTGTGCGATCAGGTCCTCGTAGTGCGAGATTTTCGTTTCCAGAGCAGACCGCGCTTCGGCGAGACGACGTTGCTTCTCGTCGACGCGTAGCCGGTGCGCGCTCAGAATGTCGATCCGTTCCTGATGTGTGGACGCGCCCAGATTCACCAGAATCACGAATCGACGCATATCGGCCGTGGGCATCCCGGTCGATCGAAGACGAACCAGAAGTTTCACGAGTGCGACCAGTCTCGGGCTGAACGCCCGCCTACCCATCGCCGTGCGAGGAATCTCCGGTATCAGTCCCTCCCTCTCGTACCAACGCAGCGTGTCCTGCGTCAGCCCCGAGGACTCGGCCATCTCGGCAATTCCGATACTCGCGTCCTCGGTGTCGGTCGCGGCCGGCGAATGCGGTGTTGCGGTCATGGACCAGACGCTACGTCTTCGAGTGCACTCCAACGCAAGCCGAAATTCTGGCCGTGCTCTGCTCTGTCCGCTGCCGTGGAAAGTATCCTGCTCAACCTCCCGTCGAACAGCGCTGCGCTGCAGCGCGAAACAGCATGACGGCGGCGTCGTCGGTGCGCTCGGAGTCTGCCGTTGTGAAGCGATCGAGTAGTAGCCCTCTGAATCCCGCGCCCAGTGCGGTCGCATGAACAGAGGCGGTTGCCGAATCCATGCCGCAGCGCGACATCGCGTCGGCCAAGGCGTCGGTGAGGGCACGTACGTTGTCGCGTGCAAAGTCTGCGAGAACGCCGGACTTGATGGACGCAATTCCGATGACCTGCATCAGTATTCGTGAGCTGGTTGTATCGCTACCGCCGGTCATCGAGTTCCACAGCTCGACCAGTCTCCGCTCGAGGTGCTCGGAATCGGCCACATCGCCGAACATCTCGCCGAACGCCGGTCGTTGACTGATCAACGCCTGCACGATCAGGTTCTCTCGGGAGTCGAAGTAGTAGATCAACATTCGAGAGCTGGTGCCGAGCTCGGCAGCGAGCGGGCGAAGAGTCAGATCGTCGAGGCCGTGGGTGCCGATGTACTCGACAACACGGCCGAGCAGTTCGACGCGCTTGTCATGATCGAGTGGGCGAGCCATGGGTTGACTGTACCGGTCGCTACATGTACTCATGGACACTATGAGTGAATCGATCGCTACAGAAACTAGACGTCACAACGCGGTCGTCACCGGGTACGTCGCCACGACGGCCCTGGCCGACGATGCCGACACGACCTGGCAGCGCCTCCTCGACGGTCGTAGCGGAATCGGACCTCTCGCGAGGACGTTCGTGTCGGACTACGACCTGCCGGTTCGCATCGGAGGGGTCCTGCAGATGGCACTCGCAGATCATCTGACCCGCGTGGAGAGGCGGAGACTTTCCTTCGTCGAGCAGCTGGCGGTGGTGCTCGTGCGACGGCTGTGGAGTGGGTCGGGTCTGCACGGCATGGACGCGGATCGACTCGCCGTCGCAGTGGGTACCGGATTGGGCGGCGGCGATGCGCTGATCGGGGCCGTCGATGCGATGCGGGCCGGCGGATACCGCAAGGTGTCGCCGATGTCGGTGCCGATGGTGATGCCGAATGGGCCTGCGGCTCATATCGGTCTGGAGGTGGGGGCTCGGGCAGGGGTGTTCACCCCGGTGTCGGCGTGTTCGTCGGGCTCGGAGGCACTCGCTCACGCGTGGCGGTTGATCGTCACGGGTGAGGCTGATGTCGTGATCGCCGGGGGCGTCGAGGGTCACATCGATGCCGTGCCCATTGCCAGCTTCTCGATGATGCGCGCCATGAGCACCCGCAACGACGAACCGACTCGCGCGTCGAGGCCGTTCGATCGTGATCGCGACGGCTTCGTGTTCGGTGAGGCGGGAGCGCTGCTGATCATCGAGTCGGAGCGACATGCCGCAGCTCGCGGTGCGAAGATCCACGGTCGCTTGCTAGGCGCAGGCATCACCTCGGACGGGTTTCACATCGTGGCACCGGACCCCGAGGGCCGAGGGATTCGCAAGGCGATGGAAAAGGCAATCGGTACTGCAGGTTTGAGCGCGCAGAATATCGATCACGTCAACGCTCATGCCACGGCGACACCGATAGGTGACCTGTCGGAGGCCAGGGCTATTGCCGCTACCGTCGGACACGCCAGCGTCTACGCACCCAAGTCCGCGCTCGGACATTCCATCGGTGCAGTCGGGGCGTTCGAGGCCATTCTGACGATGCTGTCGATCCGTGAATCGGTAGTGCCGCCAACTCTGAACCTCGACAACCAAGACCCGGCAATCGATCTCGACATCGTCAGTTCTCGGCGGCATCAGAAGATCGACTACGCACTGAGCACGTCGATCGGATTCGGCGGGCACAACGTGGCGTTGGCGCTGGGACGGTACTGATACCACCGTGCAGACGTAGGCCCGAAGTGACATCTCGGGCGAGGGCGAGGGACCTTGTGCCCTGTCGTCGACCTGGCCGTGCCGACAGGCTTGACGCATGACTCAGACCCCGGCACCGGCCGCCGAACCGATCTCCACGCCGCCGCCCGTCCCACCGCCTCACAAGCACGTGTCCCCGCTCCTGTGGAAGGCCGGTATCCCCATACTGCTGGCCGTATCGGGATTCCTGCTCCCAACACCGGATGGAATCGATCCGCACGGTATGGCGATGCTCGGGATCTTCGTGGGCACCATCGCCGGGCTCATCTTGCAGCCTCTACCGACCGGCTCGGTTGCTCTGATCGGCCTGGCCGTCGCCATGATCACGCGCACACAAGAGCCTGCTGACGCTCTCGCCGGCTTCAGCAACTCCACCATCTGGCTGATCGTTGCGGCATTCTTCATCGCGGAAGGCTTTCTCGTCACCGGCCTCGGTGAACGCATCGCGTTGCACTTCGTGGCCAGGCTGGGACGCACGAGTCTAGGGCTCTCCTACGGAATGGCCCTCACCGATCTCGTTCTTGCCCCGGCGACGCCGTCCAACACTGCCCGAGCCGGCGGGGTCATCTATCCGATCATCGCCTCACTGAGCAAGCTCGAAAATTCACGGCCCGAGCCCGACGAGTCACGCAAACGGCTCGGCGCGTTTCTTCTGCTCACCTCGCTGCAGGTCAACGTCGTGACCTCGGCGATGTTCGTGACCGCGATGGCAGGTAACCCGTTGGCGGTGGCCGCCGCGGCCGAGTTGGGCGTTGATATTTCCTGGGCCCGCTGGGCGATTGCTGCGAGCGTGCCCGGTATCGCGAGCATCGTTGCCGTGCCATGGGTGATGTCCAAGATCTACCCACCGACGGTGAAGACGACTCCGGAGGCACCGAAGCACGCCAGGGAACGGCTCGCCGCGTCCGGTTCGACCTCACGTCCGGAAAAGATCATGGCCGCGACATTCGGCGGCTTGCTCGTACTGTGGTGTGCTGGTTCACAACTCGGTATCAACGCCACCTCGGTGGCCTTTGCCGGTGTCGCCGTGCTCCTCGTTACCAAGGTGCTCACGTGGAAGAACCTGGTCACCGACACCGGTGCCTGGCAGACACTGGTGTTCTTCGCTGTGCTCGTCGGAATGGCGTCCCAGCTACAGGCCTACGGGGTCATCGGCTGGGTCGGAGACAAGGTCTCGGGAGGCGTCGCCGGCCTGCCGTGGTTACTCGCTTTCGCGATACTCACCGTCGTCTACTTCTACGCCCACTACCTGTTCGCCTCGAACACGGCACAGATTGTCGCCATGTATGCGGTCTTCCTCGCCGCAGCGCTGGCTGCGGGCGCTCCCCCGCTCTTCGCAGCTCTGGTCCTCGGATTCATCGGAAACCTGTTCGGGGGTCTTGCGCACTACTCGTCCGGCCCGGCCGGGGTCATCTTCGGCTCCGGCTTCGTCAAGACCTCGGAATGGTTCCGCATCGGCTTCATCATGAGCGTGGTGCTCATCGCGATCTGGACCGTTATCGGTGGAGCGTGGATGAAGCTGCTCGGAATCTGGTGAGCGGCAGGGCGCTCAGTCCGGGCGCCCTCGCCACCGGGCTCTGATGGTTTCCTTGGGAACCGCAGCGATCGCGGTGAGCGGTATATCAGCGGGGCAGACGGTGGCGCATTCACCGAAGGTCGAGCAGGGACCGAACTCGGCATCCATCGAATCGGTCATCGCCAGCGCTCGCGTTCCCCGTTCGGTCTTGCCCTGGACCATCAACGACAGATGCGCGAGCTTGGAGCCGACGAACAGATGAGCCGCGCCGTTGGGGCAGGCGGCTACGCATGCACCGCAGCCGATGCAGCCACCGAACTCCAGAGCTGCTTCGGCGGTGGCGTGCGGAACCGGCCGCGAGTCTGCATCCGGGGCAGTACCCGCGGCGACCGAGATGAATCCACCGGCCTCGATCAGTCGGTCCAGGGCAGAGCGGTCGACCACCAAATCGCGCACCACGGGAAACGCGCCGGAACGCAACGGCTCCAGTGTGATTCGCGCGCCATCGGCGAAGCTGCGCAGGTGCTGGCGGCAGCTGGGGGTATTGGCCTCCGGTCCGTGCGGGCGTCCGTCGACCGTGATGCCACAGGAGCCGCAGATGCCCTCGCGGCAGTCGGAGTCGAAGACCACCGGATCGGTGCCGTCCTCGATCAGGCTCTCGTTGAGCCGGTCGAGTAGTTCCAGGAGCGACATGCCCGGCATGGCATCGGCGACGACGTACGTCTCGAACCCACCGACCGCGGCAGCGTCGGCTTGGCGCCAGATTTCGAGCGTGAGTTTCATCGGTAATCCCTCGTCTGTAGTGGCACGGCTGTGTAGGTCAGTGGTTCTGCGTGTCGGACGTGATGTCCGTCGTCGCGGGTCTCCCACGCCGACGCGAACGCCCAGTGCTCGTCGTCGCGCACCGCTTCCCCAGTGGCGCTCTGATGTTCGACGCGAAAGTGCGCGCCACAGGACTCATCTCGGTCCAAGGCATCGACGCACATGAGCTCGCCGAGCTCGAGGAAGTCGGCCACCCGTCCGGCGTGCTCGAGTTCCTGATTGAGCTCGTTGCCGTCTCCGACGATCCGCAGGTCTTCCCAGAATTGGGCCCGCAACGCTCGGATCTCGCCGATGGCGGTGGTGAGTCCTTCCGCGGAACGGCTCACCCCACAGCCTCGGTACAGGATCTCGCCGAGCTCACGGTGAAAGTGGCTGGCGCTCTGGGTACCGTCGACCGCGAGAAGTGCGTCGGTGCGGGTGCGCACCCTCCCGAGCGCGGCAGTGACGGCCGGATCGTCCTGCGGCAGTAGATCCGTACCCAACAGTGGCGCAAGGTAACTCGGGACCGAACGGGGCAGGGTGAACCAGCCGTCCACCGATGCCGAGAGCAAGGAGTTCGCGCCGAGACGGTTGGCACCGTGGTAGCCCCAGCCCGCCTCGCCGCCGACGAAGAGCCCACGGATCGACGTCATCAGGTCGTAGTCGGCCCACAGCCCGCCCATGACGAAGTGGGCCGCGGGAGCGATCCGCATCGGGGTGTCCAGTGGGTCGTCACCGGTGGCGTTGCGGTAGGTGTCGAAGATGTTGCCGTAGCGCTCCTCGAGTACTTTCCGGCCGACTGTCGCGACCGCGTCGCGGAAATCGAGATAGACGCTGTTGTGCTGCGGACCGACGCCGTGACCGGAGTCGATCTGCTCCAGTGCGGCCCGAGAGGACACGTCGCGCGGGGCAAGGTTGCCGTAGGCCGGGTACTTGCGTTCGAGGTAGTAGTCCCGCTCGGCATCGGGTACCGCGGCGGGATTTCGGTCGTCGCCGGCTTCGGCGGGGACCCAGATGCGGGCGTCGTTGCGCAGCGACTCACTCATCAGTGTGGTCTTGGACTGCCAGGGTGAGTCGACGGGCAAGGCGGTGGGGTGAAACTGCACGAACGACGGCGAGGCAACCAGCGCGCCGTGTCGATGCGCGCGCCACACGGCGGTGGCGTTGCTGTTCAGAGCCAGCGTCGAGTGGTGGTAGACGGTGCCGTATCCCCCGGTGGCCAGTACCACCGCATGACCGGTGGTGGCGGCGAGCTCTCCGGTGACCAGGTCGCGAGTGACCACGCCCTGCGCTCGGCCGTCGGCGATTATCAGGTCGAGCATTTCCTGTCGGGTGTGCACGGTGACCTTTCCCGCGGCGACCTGCCGGTGCAGTGCCTGCGAGGCAGCCACCTGCAGCTGTTGGCCCGTCTGGCCGCGGGTGTAGTAGGTCCGCGAGACCTGGACGCCTCCGAAGGAGCGGGTGGCGAGCTGGCCGCCGTACTCGCGCGCGAAGGGTGCCCCGATCGCGTCGAGATGGTCGACGACTCGGACCGACTCCTCGCCCAACCGGAAGCCCTCTGCTTCGCGGCCTCGGAAGTCTCCGCCCTTGACGGTGTCGCGGACGAATCGCTCGAGGCTGTCGCCGTCGACCTTTCGCGCGCGGGCTGCGTTGATGCCGCCTTGGGCCGCGACGCTGTGCGCGCGACGGGGGGAATCGTGGAAGGTGAACACTTCCACCCGGAAACCCAGCTCGCCGAGGGCGGCGGCGCAGGCCGACCCGGCGAGACCGGTGCCGACCACGAGGACGGTGAACTTCTTGCGGTTGGGCGGACTGACGAGATCGTGGTCGAGTTGGCGTCGCGCCCAGGCGGTTGCGGGATCGCCGTCGGGGATGTTGCCGGACACCGGGTCCCCGAGGCTACGTAAGGAATCGAGCGTCAACGGTGCTGTCGGTGGTACGAGCATGTGCGGCGTCGTGGTCATGAGACGACTCCGGTGAGGACGGCGACGGGGATCGATGCGTTGCCGACGAAGATCAACGCGGCCAGCGTGCCGCCCACTATGGTCGCGGCTCGTCTCCCGCGTTGGCCGGTGACACCGAAATCGTTGACCACACTCCACAATCCGTGCAACAGATGCAGACCCAGGACCGTCATCGCGACCAGATAGATCGAGGCGACGACGGGACGGTCGAGGCTCGCGACGAGATTTTCGTAGGCTGCGCTGGTGGATGTGGTGCCCGGGTCGAAACCCGAGCTCGCGACGGGGGTGGTGCCGGTGGTCAGGTCGAGGATGTGAATGACGATGAACAGCCCGAGCACGATGCCGGTGACCGGCATCGTGCGTGCCGAGAACGTGCGAATGCCCCAGCCGAGATTGCGACGCTTGAACGGCCCCCGAGCTTTCCTGGCGCGTAACCACAGCATGGTCCCGCATCCGATGTGGCCGAGCACGCAGAGCGCGAGTATCACCCGCAGGATCCACAGCACGCCGCTGTAGGGAAGCAGGGGTTCACCGAGAGTTCGCAGCCAGTGCCCGTAGTCGTCGTAGTGTTCCGCGCCGAGGTAGACCTTGAGGTTCCCGAGCAGATGCGCGACCACGAAGAGCGCGAACACCGTGCCGGTCGCGGCCATGACGAACTTCGCCGTCACCGAGGACAACCGGGGCACCCGGCGGTGCTCTCGGGCTGCTGAGCTCTGCGCAGTATCGCGGGTGGGGGCGGACATCTCAGGGGCCTCCGGGGATGTGGGGGGTGACGCAACCCGGGTGGCAGCGACGACCTCCTCAGTCAACGGGCACGGCGCGGTGACCGACAGGGCCTTATGTCACGTCGATACCGACCCTTGGGCTCTGCCGCGGACCCGTCCGCATCACGCAGGGTCGAGCAATGACCAACACTGTTGCTCCCGCGGCCCCGACCGTCCTCGATCTACCGGTGGGTCTGCACGAGAACGGAACTCGCACCGAAACCGACCCCATGGGGTCCGTGGAGGTCCCTGCCGACCACTACTGGGGTGCGGAGACAGCGCGCTCGTTGGTGCACTTCGCTATCGGAGGCGACCGGATGCCCGTGGCGGTCTGCCGCGCCTACGGCTCGGTGAAGAAGGCCGCCGCACTGGTGAACGCCCGGCACGGATTGCTCCCGCAGTGGAAGGCGGACCTGATGGCGCAGGTCTGCGACGAGGTCGCCAGCGGCGCGCTCGACGAGCAGTTCCCGCTCTACGTCTGGCAGACCGGCTCGGGCACGCAGTCGAACATGAACGTCAACGAGGTCGTGGCCAACAGGTGTATTCAGCTCCTCGGTGGCACGCTCGGCTCGAAGAGCCCGATACATCCCAATGACGACGTGAACCGCAGCCAGTCCTCCAACGACACGTTCCCCACTGCCATGCACCTTGCCGTGTTGGCCGCCGTCACCGATGAGCTCGGTCCCAGCGTCCGTGAACTCCACGCAGCCGTCGCCGACAAGGCGACCCAGTGGGCCGATGTGGTCAAGATCGGGCGCACCCACTTGGAGGACGCTGTTCCGCTGACCGTCGGCCAGGAATGGTCCGGCTACGCCCGTCAGCTCGACGACGGCATCGCTCGCCTGATGGCTACGCTTCCTGCGCTGCACGAGATCGCCCTGGGCGGCACCGCGGTGGGTACCGGTCTCAACGCGCCCGATGGCTTCGACGTCGACGTCGCAGCGGAACTCGCGAACATCACCGGCTACCCGTTCGTCACTGCGCCCAACAAGTTCGCGGCTCTCGGCGGACTCGACGCGGTGGTGGCAGCCTCCGCGGGATTGCGGGCACTCGCGGTACCACTGATGAAGATCGCCAACGACATTCGCTGGGCCGCGTCCGGACCGCGATGCGGAATCGGCGAGCTGATCCTGCCGGCCAACGAACCGGGCAGCTCGATCATGCCGGGCAAGGTCAACCCCACCCAGTGCGAGTCGGTGGTGATGGTCTGCATTCAGGTGCTCGCCGACGACACGGCCGTGGCATTTGCCGGCTCACAGGGAAACTTCGAGCTGAACACCATGCGTCCGATCGTGATTCAGAACGTGCTGCACTCGGCTCGGATGCTCACCGATGTGTGCCGATTGTTCCGCGAGTACTGCATCGAGGGCATCACGCTGAACCGTGATCGCATCGACGAGGGTGTCGAACGTTCCCTCATGCTCGTGACCGCGCTGTCTCCGGCCATCGGCTACGACGCAGCGTCGCTGGTGGCTCAGCAGGCATCCCGCGACGGCACCACCCTGCGAGAAGCGGCCCTCGAGCAACGCGTCGTGACCGCGGAGGACTTCGATCGACTCGTCGATCCACGAGCGATGACCGGGACGACCACCTGATCTGATCGTTCAGCCCGGGGATACGGTGCATCGGTGACTGTTCATCGTGTGCAGGTCCAGGGCGGCACCCTTGCTGTCGAGGAATTATCGGGCACCAGCGAGCCGGTGCTCGTGGTGCACGGAGTGTCCAGTCAGCGCGCACTGTGGACGCGGCTTCACGCCGGAGCTCCCGATCTGACTCTCGTTGCCCCCGACCTGCGGGGTCGCGGCGACAGCGTAGACGTCGCAGGTCCGTCGTCGATGGCCCAGCATGCGCAGGATCTGGTCGCTGTACTCGATCACCTGGGGCTCGATCGCGTTCATGTGTACGGAATGTCGATGGGCGGTTTCGTCTCCGTCGAACTGGCGGCACGGTATCCGGATCGAGTGCGATCGCTCACCCTCGTCGACGGCGGTGTTCCTGCGGTTCCCCCGAACGGGTTGACGCGTGAGACGGTGTCCGCTGTGTTCGCCGACAAGGTCGAGAGATCGAGACAGACGCGGGCATCTGTCGACGAGTACGTGGACTTCGTCGTCTCGAGCAGTGCCCCGCTGCTCGATCGTTCGGATCCACTACTGCACATCTATGCCGCTCACGACCTGCACGAGGGTGTCGTTCGCCTCGACGGAAACACCGTGGTCTCCGACGCCGAGGATGTCTTCTTCGGAATCTCGAACTTCGCAGACGTACGGGCCCCGATCAGTCTGCTTTACGCTCAGTGGAGCGTGGGTGCCGACAGCGCGCCGATGTACACCGCGGAGTATCTGAGCCAGTACACATTCGAGCCGTCGACTCGGCTGGACGGTCACGACCACGCGGCCATGATCATGACTGGGTCCGGGGCTGCGGCCACGGCAAAGGTTTTGCGAGCAGCGATATCTCAGCCAAGCTCTCGGTAGAGCACGTTTGTCGGGCGCATTGGCCGCGAGTTGCCTCGACTCGAGTCAAGCGAGATCGAGTTCGTAGTAGAGAGCCATCGGTCCCTCGCCATGTCCTTCGTGGCAGTCGAAGCCGCGCTTTTCGTACACGTGCCGGGCCGCTTCGTCGTCCTCCGAGGTGTTGAGATCCAGGTAGGTGGCTCCTCGGGTTCTGACGTGGTCGATCACATCATCGAGAAAAGTTGTCCCATAGCCCTTCCCGCGCAAGCCGGGCTTGATATAGAACTCGGCGAGATAGGACTCGAGATCGGCAGTCCACGTTCCCGTCCGAAAGCGTAGAACTGCGACACCGATGGCAGGAGTGCCGAATGTCAGCACGCTGGTGTCGCCGGATTCGACCAACCTGCTCAGGTGCTGTGCAAGGAAATCCGGATCCGGTGCCGGGTAGTCGTATTCGCGATGGAAGTCGACCAACATAGTTGCGGCCTCGACGAAGCCGTCGGAATCCCGGATGTCACGTGTGTCGGTGGCCTGTGTCATCGAGAAATCTTTCTAATGTCAATTGTCAGGTTGGACAAGTCTTTTCGCATCGAGCAAGCCAAGGCCTGGATGCATCTCTCTCAGCGAGCGGATGGCCTGGACGGTTCTGCCGGATTCTTCGACGACCGCGTCGACGTCCGCAGCAGGCACAGTCTCTGGCCCGATCTTCTCGGGAATTTGCGAGGACCGGCCAGAACGGTGCCAAAGCCAGGGGGCGGCTACTGCCAACAATGCCAGCTTGGACCAGTTCCAGATGGACGGCTCGGACACGATATCGGAAATCACAATGAACGCGATACACGTCAGCCAGATACCGAGCAGGTATCGAGTCCAGGGGCGTTCGCGGGCCTTCACGAGTTCCATGGTGTCACCACCGCTTGATCAGGACAATGCGTCAGCGTCGCAATTCGGTATCGAGTTGGGTCAGGAGCGCGCCGTAACGCGTGCGCCCGCCGGTCGGTTCCGGAAACCGGCGCAGGATCGTGCATACGGTTGTGTCGGCCTGGGTGTGAATCCAGTCGATTTGCTCTGCAACGGCTTCGGGCTGGGCGAGCAGCAGATGCACGGCAGAGCCGAGAATGTGTTTGACCTGATGCGGGCTGTACAGCGGGTGGAGAAAGGCGGCACCGGCGGCGTGCATGGCGGCGAGGGCGGCGTCGGTCGCCGCTGATGCCGGCACCTCGCGGGCGGCTTTGTGCGCGTCCCAGGCACGTTGGCGAAGCGCTGCCGTTCGGCCGCCCGTCGCAGCGAACTCCTCGGCCCCGTCGATCGCCGAGCGTGGACGGAGATCCGACTGGTGCAGTTCCTCGAACACTGGCAAAATCCGGCGGGCGCAGGCAGCTGCGAAAGCCGCCACGCGCTGAACGTCAGCCAGGCTGAGTTCTACTTTCTCCGGTTCGGCCACCTCAGACCTGCTTGCGCGTCAACACGAAACCGAACCTGCCCAGCACTGCCCCGGTCAGGGCACCTACCGACGCGCTTGCAATGGGGACCAAATACAGCCACAGCGTGGACAGGCCTTGTGTCCGTCGGTCGAACGATCTGTTCATCGAATCAACAAATTCGTCGCTCGTCCTTACACCGTCCCAGGCTATTGCCCGCGTCATCCGTCGTAGACCTCTGTAGTGATGCAGAAGGGGTGTCCGGCGGGGTCGAGGAGTACTCGCCACCGGGGGTCGGGCTGCTCCGCCGCTTCGGTGGCCCCGCATTCGACTGCGTAGGCGACGGATTCGACGAGGCTCCCTCCTGCGTTCAGGTCGAAGTGCACGATCGACGTCGAAGGCCACACGGGCGCAATGTAGTTCGCTACTTTTTGCGCAACGATGTTCATGCCTGCGTGCGTCCGAATTCCAGAACTTTCGGGGTTCTCCCACAACAACTCTCCGCCGAGAAGTGCGAGGTAGAAGCGCGCAAGCTCCGCCGGCTCGGCACAGTCGAGGGATGTTCCCGCTACGTCGAGGTGTGTGGGCGACATGTCACGAGAATACGGTAGCCCCCAGCGTGGCGAGGATGATCACCAGAGCCGCCAGCAGAAGCCAGCCCTCCCAGGTGTGTGGGCTGATTCCCCAGCCGTAGCGTTTCGCGCCGAACCACGTTCGGGGTGGATTGAAAGCCATCGCGCCGTCCTGACTTGTCGGAGTCGCCTTCACCCTACGAAATACCGGAACCATTCGCAATAGTAACGGTTTGGGCACTGCTGGCGCGGTGAGTGTCCGCAATTCTTCTCCAGGATCGGGGAAAGCGTCTCGGAGGCGAAAGAGTGGACACTGAGCGCACCACCCGCCAGCTCGAAGCCCTTGACCTCGAGTGCACTCGAGGTTGCAGGCTTGCGTCATGCAGATGACATACGACGAGTTGCCTCAACTCATGACGCTGATGACCGGCGACGAGAAGCACAGCGTCAGCGCCACTTCCACGCTCGACGTGCTGTGGGTGCTGTACTCGGAAATACTTCGTCTCGACGTGGCCGATCCCGAGGACCCCGATCGCGACCGGTTCTACCTTTCCAAGGGGCACGGCCCGATGGCGTACTACGCGGTGCTCGCTGCACGGGGATTCTTGACGCGCAACGAGCTCGAATCGTTCGGCAGCTACGACTCGAACCTGGGCAGTCATCCGGACCGGACGTTGGTGCGCGGCGCCGACATCGGATCGGGATCGCTCGGTCACGGCTTGGCGCTGGCCGCCGGAACTGCTGTGGCGCTGCAGATCCGGCGGAGCGATGCCCGAGTATTCGTACTGATCGGCGATGCCGAGCTCGACGAGGGAAGCGACATGGAAGCCATTCAATTCGCCGGGCGATCCAACTTGGGCAACCTGACTGCAGTGGTGATCGACAACGACTCTGCCGGGCTGGGTTGGCCCGGCGGCATCGCATCGCGGTTCGCCGTGGAGGGGTGGGCAACCTCCGACGTCGATGGCCGTGACCACGATGCGCTCAGTCGGGCCTTTCGAGCCGAACACAACAACCATCCGCTTGTCGTCGTCGCCCACGTCGAGAAGAAGGGGAGCTGATGAACGGGACCACGGATCAACGCGAACATTTCTATCGACTGGTGCCCGAGCTGCTGGCGCAGGACGAGCGAATCGTGCTGGTGCTGGCCGAGATCGGCGCTGCCTATCTCGAACCGCACCTCACTCCTGACATCCGATCGCGTGTGGTCAACGTGGGGATTCG
>NZ_CAPS01000020.1 GCF_000333955.1 Rhodococcus sp. AW25M09 | reverse complement strand
CGATCCGGTGTGCACCGATTCCGACCATCGCGGAGGTGACACCGGGCGAACGCCAGACGGCCACGGCTCCCGATTTCAGCCCGGCAGCAACATCTTTGACAGGACGATCGTTCCGACTCTCGGTGCCCGGGCCGAGTGAACGCGGTCGAAACCGTGCCGCCGCGAGAGCCCCGACGACCGATCCGGTGGCGGACAGACCCACCGCGATACCCGACCCCAGGTCGCCTGCACCTACGACGCTGATCACCGTGACAGCGAGGCCGGCACCGGCGGCAGCGAAGCCGGAACCGATGGTGGCCAGAACCGAGTTCATCGGCACCAACCACGACGGCCGCACCACGTGGGGCAGCGACGCCGAGGCACCGGCGAGCACGAATCTGCTCAGCCCGACGGTCGCCAACGCCAACAGCAACAACGGTGTCGCGGACACTCCGGCGCAGAGCATGACTGCCGTCACCAGGATCAGGACGATGCGAACTATATTGGCCCACAGTAGTACCGATCGTCGATCCCAGCGATCGAGCAACGCCCCGGCAAACGGTCCGACGAGGGAGTAGGGCACGAGCAGCACCGCAAACCCTGCCGCGATCTCGGCCGGATCGGTCGCGCGCTCGGGATTGAACAGGATGGCCCCGCTGAGTGCGGCCTGGAACACCCCGTCGCCGAACTGGCCGGCGAACCGGACGGTGGTGAGCTTGCCGACGCCGGGTGACTGACGTAGTCGGGAACTGAACGATGCGTCGGTCACCGAGGTAAGTCTAGTTGCCGATCGGCACCGCCGGCTGCGAACTCTTCCACCACGCGATCGTGTCGGCGGTCCCGTCGGCGAGCGAGGTCGGCCCCCTCCCGAGAATTGCCTCGCTGCGGCTCGAATCGAGGACGAAGGGGTAGCGGAACTGATAGAGGGTGTCGCCTAGTTCCTTCATCGGGCCCGGCACGACGCTCAGCGCCTGCATCACCCAGGCCGGAACAACGCCGACTTTCGGAGTCGGCAAATGGGCTGCCGCGGAGTACATCTCGATCATCGCCCGCTGCGATACCGCAGGAGCGGTAGGCGCATGCAGGACGGTGTTCCACATCGACGGTGACGCGGCGGCGGTGATCATCGCGGCAGCGAAGTCCGGGACGTAGGTGAAGGAGTGCGGCAGGTCTGCGGCAGCGATGACGCGGATCGTCTTACCGGCCAGCAGTGGCGTGATCACCCTCTCGCCCATGTGCGAGATCGTCACGCGCGGTCCGTAGAAGTCCGAGGCCGCGATGCTGACGGTGGGCGTCGAATGTCGGTCCCTGGCCGCCAGCAGCTGTGTTCGCACGCCCAGCTTGCGGAAAGTAGCCTCTCGGGGCGAGTCCTCACTGATCGGTCCGTCGACCCTGCCGTAGGCGTACAGACTTTCGGGGAACACGACGACCGTGCCCGCGGCCGCGTCGAGCACTCGCTTCTCCATTGCTTCGAGCTTCTCGCGCCACACCGTGTTCTCGTAGGCGACATGTGCGCAGTGGTAGACGGCGGTGGCCCCGTCGAGGTGCGGACCCAGGTCATCGGATTCGATGTCCACCGATCGCCGCTCGACCATCGGTCCCTCCGGTCCGCTGCCGGATCGAGTGAGTACGCGGACCGAGTGCCCCAGTGCGGCAAGCTGTTCGGCGACCGTCCATCCGACGGGTCCGGCTCCGATGACGACGTGTAGTTCATTCATGATTGCTCCATTCGATCGATACGAGAGCGATGCTCTCTGATGTGACCAGTGTGCACCCGTCCGTCGAATAAAGCAAGAGCAGTGCTCTCTTGAAAGAGCAGCAGTTACTATCAGTGGCATGTCGAGCACCCCCCGTACCCGAGCCCGCGCTCAGACCCTGGCCGACATCACCCGGATCGGACGCGAACACCTGGCCGCCGACGGCGCGGCCGCATTGTCGCTGCGCGCCGTCGCGCGGGATCTCGGGGTCGTGTCCTCGGCGGTGTATCGATACGTCTCCAGCCGGGACGAATTGCTGACTCTGCTCGTCGTCGACGGCTACACCGAGCTCGGGGACACCGTCGATGCGGCGGTGGACGCGGCCGACGGACCCAAGCAGAAATTTCTGGCTCTCGGCCGGGCGGTGCGTCAGTGGGGATTACGAGAGCCCGCGCGATACGCCCTGCTGTTCGGCAGCCCGGTACCCGGCTACAACGCGCCGGCCGAGCAGACCACCGGGCCGGGAACCCGGGTGATCACCGCGTTGGTGACCGTCCTTCACTCCGCGTGGACAACCAGTCGGCCGGACGTGGAAGCCGATTCGCCGGAGTTGGCGTCGTTGCACACCAGCTTCGAGGAGATCCGCCAGGAAATGGGGACAGACCTGCCCGACGAGCTCATGGCTCTGGGCGTGATGGTGTGGGCGTCGCTGTTCGGTGCGATCAGCTTCGACGTGTTCGATCAGTACGGTGCCACGACCTTCGCCAGCAGGGACGATCTGTTCGAGTATCAGTTGGGAATTCTGACGAAGATCGCGGGGCTGGAGTAGGACTGAGGCGGGAGTGGAGCCTGCGGAACGACCCATGAGGACTGGCCGTATCGCTTGCGCCACATCCGGCGGTGCACGGTGCCACAATGGCTAACGTGGCAGCGCATGCGGAGGAACCCGAGGACCAGACGGCATCGGCCTTGCGCGATGTCCGACCAGGCAGTCTGTTGGTGTCGTCGACCGACCTCGTCGAGCCGACGTTTCGCCGCACCGTCATCTACATCATCGAACACAACGACGCGGGCAGCCTCGGAGTCGTCATCAATCGCCCCAGCGAGACCGCAGTGCACAACGTACTGCCCAACTGGTCCGAATTGGCGGCCGCGCCGCGGGCGCTGTACGTCGGCGGCCCGGTCAAGCGGGATTCGGCTCTGTGCTTGGCGACGCTTCGCACCGGAGCCTCGATCGACGGTGTTCCCGGACTGCGTCGCGTCGACGGCCGGGTGGTGATGGTCGACCTCGATTCCGATCCGGCCGACATCGAGCCACTGGTCGATGGAGTGCGAATTTTCGCCGGGTATTCGGGCTGGACGTTCGGCCAACTCGAAGGCGAACTCGACCGCAACGACTGGATCGTGCTGTCGGCCTTGGCATCCGACGTGATCGGACCGCCGAGGTTCGATCTGTGGGCGAATGTGTTGCGTCGACAGCCGATGCCGTTGGCGTTGCTCGCGTCTCATCCGATCGACGTCGACCGAAACTGAGAGCGGCTGCGCCGCACGTGCGCGGAACTTCGTAGCAGGGGTCGAGCTTCCGCTCACGACCCAGGACGCACCTAGTGCGAGAAAGCCCGCGCGGTCGAATGTCCACCTGACTTCAGGCCGTCGATCACCTCGTCGATGGCATTGCACAGCAGCCGTCCGAGATCTGCGCTGAAGCCCTCTCGTACCACGATTCTGAGGACGGCGACGTCGGTTGCGTTGTCGGGCATCGTGTATGCCGGTACCTGCCAGCCGCGGGCGCGTAGTTCGTGGGAGACGTCGAAGACGGTGAAGTCGCAGTGTTCTTTCAGCTTGAACGCGAGCACGGGGATGGCCGAACCGTCGGTGATCACCTCGAAATCGTCATGTGTGTCGAGGTGCTTGCTTATGCGAACCGCGGTGTCACGCAACGCTGACATGATTCCGGTGTATCCGGCCCTCCCCAGTCGCAGGAAGTTGTAGTACTGACCGATCACCTGGTTGCCCGGCCGCGAGAAGTTCAGCGTGAAGGTCGGCATGTCGCCGCCGAGGTAGTTCACACGGAACACGAGATCGTCCGGCAGATCCTCTGCTGTTCGCCAGACGGCGAATCCGATTCCCGGGTAGGTCAATCCGTATTTGTGTCCACTGACGTTGATGGATCTGACGCGGGGTAGGCGAAAGTCCCATTCCAGTTCCGGGTCGAGAAACGGCACGACGAACCCGCCGCTGGCCGCGTCGACATGGACCGGAACGTCCGGTCCTCCCGAGGTGGCGACGTCGTCGAGCATCGCACAGATTTCCTGTACCGGCTCGAGCTCGCCGGTGAAGGTGGTGCCGAGAATGGCTACGACACCGATGGTGTTCTCGTCCACCGCGTCTCGCACCTGCTCGGCAGTGATGACGTAGCGGCCGCGTTCGACCGGTAAGTACTTCGGCTCGACGTCGAAATAGCGGCAGAACTTCTCCCACACCACCTGAACATTGCTGCCCAACACTAGGTTCGGGGCACCGGTTCCGGTTTTCTTGGCACGCCAACGCCACTTGAGTGCCAACCCGGCCAGCATGACGGCTTCACTGGATCCGATGGTCGAGACGCCGGTTGCCGACGCCGGATCGTCCGGGTCGAGACCGGGCGCGTGGAACAGATCGGCGACGATGTTGACGCATCGTTGCTCGATGGCGGCGGTGGACGGGTATTCGTCCTTGTCGATCATGTTCTTGTCGAAGGTCTCCGCCATCAGCTTTTCGGCCTGCGGATCCATCCAGGTGGTGACGAACGTCGCCAGATTGAGGCGCGAACTGCCGTCGAGCATCAGTTCGTCGTGAATGAAGCGGTAGGCGGCGTCGGGGTCGAGTTGGTCTTCGGGAAGCCTGAGAGCCGGAACAGGATCGGTGCCCAGTCGTCCGGTATAGGCCGCAGAAACGACTCCGTCGGTGTGAATGTTTCTCGTCATCGTCTTCTCCCGATTGCCGTCGACTCCGAATCCAATCTAGCCCGCTACCCGGCCACCGGGATCGGTTCCGCTTCGGGCCGCCCCGCGAAATGCTGAGCGATCACCGTGCATACCATCAGCTGGATCTGGTGGAACAGCAACAGCGGCAGCACGATCAGGCCGACGGGTTGTTCGACGAACAGGACTGCGGCGATCGGCAATCCACTGGCCAGGCTCTTCTTGGATCCGCAGAACAGCAGCACCAGCCGATCCTCGAGAGGAAAACCGAACAACGTGCCCGCGTACCAGGTGATCGTCAACACCACGGCGAGCAGAAGGACACACACTGCGACGACGATCCCGATGCGCCACACGGCCACCGAGGACCAGACATGGTGGTTCATCGCCTCACTGAACGCGGCGAAGACGACCAGCAGGATCGACCCACGATCGGCGATCTTCGCGGGTGCACTGTGTCGGGTCAGCCAGCCCGTCACCCACGGTCGAAGCAGCTGGCCGACGGCAAAGGGAAGCAGAAGTTGGGCGACGATGCGCAGGATCGAGCCGGGGTCGATGCCGGCCGAGCCAGTGGTGGTCATCAGCGCGATCACCAGCAGTGGGGTGACGAACACTCCGATGATGTTGGAGAACGACGCGCTCACCACGGCGCCCGCCACGTTGCCTCGGGCAATGGAAGTGAAGGCGATCGACGATTGCACGGTGGAAGGAACCAGGCACAGGAACAGCACGCCGGTGTAGAGGTCGTCGCTGAGCAGGCTGGGTTCGAGGACGCGCAGCGCCAGTCCGAGCGCGGGGAAAAGTAGATATGTCGACGCCAGGATCACCGAGTGCAACCGCCAGTGCTTGATGCCTTCCCAGGCGTCGCGCGGTGACAGTCGTGCGCCGTAGATGAGGAACAGCAGTCCGATGGCGATGCGCGTGACCCAGGTGAGAACGTCTTCTGCTGTTCCGGTTGCCGGGAAGATGCTTGCCAGTACTGCGACCGTGATGATCCCCAACAGGAATGGATCGAGCACGGTATCCCGCAACAACTTCACGCCGCTAACTTAATCCACTGCGGAGTTCCTGGTACCGGCGGTCAAGGTGTTGAGCGTGCCTGCGATTTTCTCTGCAGCGTCGGAGCCGATGGTGAGCCGGTCACCGTTGGCAAAAGTGACGAAGGCCGCCGGACCGGTCTCGGTGGCGACGGCGTAATTTCCGCGCCCCTTCACTCGCAGGCCCCACCCGCCGAAGTCCTTGGCCGGGTTCACCGTGCGCACCGAGGCCCCGGTGATCTCGTCGATGTCGTAATCGAACGCCGCCATCCCGAGGCTCGAAACGTAGAGCCCGTCTTGGTCGATGTGCACGGTGAAGCGCAGCAGCGACAGAGTCAGAATCGTCAGGGGCACGAACAGGAAGATCGGCCACAGTGACCCGGACAGGTAGCAGGTCAGCGCAGCAGCGGCCAACGACACCACCATCACAGTGATACCGGCGACGCGACTGGCACCGACGCGGACCACCAGGGGCAACTCGGCGCTACAGCGTGGCAGATCGGTGTGCGGCACACACGTGGCGACGACGCGTTCACGGTGGTCCCGCAACCGCGATGCACCGAACAACCCACCGGCGAACCCGACGACGGTCCCGGCTGCGATGGCCCAGCCGGGGATGGTGACGCTCTGGCCGGACGTCAGATCCAACTCCCGCGTCAGGGTGGCGATCTGCAGAACGCCGATCATCCCGACGACGGTCAGCCCGATGATCAGCATCGTTCGACGCATGATCAGCAGTACCCGGGCCAGCGACGCGACAGCGCTGCACCCGCCGCCCACCAGCACGATGACGATCGCGAGAGTCCAGGTGTTGGAGAGCGGATCGGCCAGATCATCCGGCTCGGTGCCGCTGAAATGCGTGGCGACCTGGTCCGGTAGTCGGCCCTGCCACAGGTGGGCCAGGACGAGTCCGAGGGCGGCGACCACCAGCGGTACGAGAACACCGAACATCACGCCGGCAGGATCGAACGTACGTGCAGATCGCGTCTTCATCCGATCAGCTCGGCTGGCAGGCGTCCTTGAGGCTGCACGAGATGCACGAGTGCCCGCATCCGTCCGCCTCGGCGGGCGCTGGGACGGCGGCTGCGGCGCGGGCCCCGATGGATCCTCCGGCTGCAGCGATGAACAACGCGGCCAGCAGGGCAATCACGACGCCGACGACGGCGATGATGCCGCTCAAAGCGAGAGCAGCTACCGCGCCGATGGCCAGTACCAGCGCCGATGCGGCGGTGGTGGGCCCGGCGACGCGATTGGCGAGGGTGAACGTCTCGTCGTCGCGCATGGCCTCGGGGGTGCGGACACCGGCGAAACGGTTACGTGGCAGCCGCCCGAGCAACGACAGGGCAGCGACAGCGCCGACGACGAGGGCGAGCACGAACAACACAACCGAGACGATGACCACTTCGCCAGGATACGGCGCAGTGAGGTCCTGGTACCAGGCGGGCCGCGTCACACTTTAGGCTGGTAGGTGTGACCGATTCCGTTGAAGCACCCACCGAGTCCGCTCCCGAGTACCGCTACACCGCCGAACTCGCCGGGCGTCTCGAGGAGCAGTGGCAGGACCTGTGGGAAACCCAGGGCACCTTCGACGCGCCCAACCCGGTCGGAACGCTTGCCGGAGAGCTCCCGAAGGACAAGCTCTTCGTCCAGGACATGTTCCCGTACCCGTCGGGCAGTGGGCTGCACGTCGGTCATCCTCTCGGCTACATCGCCACCGACGTCTTCGCGCGCTATCACCGCATGCAGGGCCGCAACGTGCTGCACGCGCTGGGCTACGACGCGTTCGGTCTGCCTGCCGAGCAGTACGCCGTGCAGACGGGCACGCATCCGCGCAGCACCACCGAGGCCAACATCACCAACATGCGACGCCAATTGCGCCGCCTGGGTCTCGGTCACGACCGGCGGCGGTCCCTGGCGACGACGGACGTCGACTTCTATCACTGGACGCAGTGGATCTTCCTGCAGATCTTCAATGCCTGGTTCGACGCCGACCTCGGGAAGGCCCGGCCCATCTCGGAACTGGAGGCTGCCTTCGCCTCGGGTGAGCGCACGCTGGGCGACGGCCGCTCCTGGGAATCGCTGACCGTCGGTGAGCGCCGCGAGGTGATCGACGGATTCCGTCTGGTGTACGAGTCCAACTCGATGGTCAACTGGTGCCCCGGTCTGGGTACTGTGCTGGCCAACGAGGAGGTCACCGCCGACGGGCGCAGTGACCGCGGAAACTTCCCGGTGTTCCGAAAGAACCTGCGGCAGTGGATGATGCGCATCACCGCATATTCCGATCGACTGGTCGACGACCTCGAATACCTGGACTGGCCGGAGAAGGTCAAGACCATGCAGCGCAACTGGATCGGGCGCTCGCGCGGTGCGCAGGTCTCGTTCTCCGGTATCGAGGTGTTCACCACTCGTCCCGATACGCTGTTCGGCGCGACCTACGTAGTGCTCGCCCCCGAGCACGAGATGGTCGACGGACTGGTTGCTCCCGAGTGGCCGGCCGATGTATCGGACAAGTGGACCGGAGGGGCCGCTACCCCGGCGGAAGCCGTTGCGGCATATCGCGCGTCGATCGCGGCCAAATCCGATCTCGAGCGTCAGGAGAACAAGGAGAAGACCGGCGTCTTCATCGGGGCCTACGCCACGAACCCGGTCAACGGCGAGCAGGTGCCGGTGTTCATCGCCGACTACGTGCTGACCGGCTACGGCACGGGCGCGATCATGGCGGTCCCCGGGCACGACGCCCGCGACTGGGAGTTCGCGACGGCATTCGGTCTGCCTGTGCGCGAGGTCATTTCGGGCGGAGACATTACCGAGGCAGCGCACGTCGGAGACGGTGAGCTGGTGAACTCGAGCTTCCTCGACGGTCTGCCGGTCGACGAGGCCAAGGCGGCCGTCATCGCTCGATTGGAAGCAGACGGCACCGGACGCGGCACCATTCAGTACAAGCTGCGCGACTGGCTGTTCGCCCGTCAGCGTTACTGGGGTGAGCCGTTCCCGATCGTCTGGGACGCCGAGGGCAACCCACACGGACTGCCCGATTCTGCTCTGCCGGTGGAACTTCCGGAGGTCGAGAACTACGCACCCGTCTCGTTCGACCCCGACGACGCAGGTTCCGAGCCGTCCCCGCCGCTGGCCAAGGCCACCGAATGGGTCGACGTCGAGCTAGATCTGGGCGACGGGCTGCAGACCTACACTCGCGACACCAACGTCATGCCACAGTGGGCCGGCAGTTCCTGGTACCAGCTGCGCTACATCGATCCCACCAACTCCGAGGCCTTCGCCGACCCGGAGAACGAAAAGTACTGGGTCGGACCGCGTCCGGAGATCCACGGACCCAACGATCCGGGCGGGGTCGATCTCTACGTGGGTGGCGTCGAGCATGCCGTGCTGCACCTGCTGTACTCGCGCTTCTGGCACAAGGTGCTGTTCGATCTGGGTCACGTCAGCTCCAGCGAACCGTACCGACGGCTGTACAACCAGGGCTACATCCAGGCCTACGCCTACACCGATGCGCGCGGGGTCTATGTACCCGCAGCGGAGGTCGTCGAGCGCGACGGTGGACACTTCTACGAGGACCAGCCCGTCAACCGTGAGTACGGCAAAATGGGTAAGTCCCTGAAGAACTCGGTCTCCCCCGACGAGATCTTCGCCGAATACGGTGCCGACACCCTGCGCGTCTACGAAATGTCGATGGGCCCGTTGGACACCTCCCGCCCCTGGGCGACCAAGGACGTCGTCGGCGCGCAGCGATTCCTGCAGCGCGTGTGGCGACTGGTGCTGGACGAAGTGACCGGCGAGGTCCGCGTCACCGATGCCAAGCCCATGGAGGACACGCTGCGGGTACTCAACCGGGTGATCGACGGTGTGCACGCGGATTACGCTGCGCTGCGCGACAATACGGCCGGTGCCAAGTTGATCGAGCTGACCAACCACATCACCAAGGCCTACCCCGACGGTGCGCCGCGCGGGGTCGTCGAGCCGCTGATTCTGATGCTCGCTCCCCTGGCCCCGCACCTGTGCGAGGAACTGTGGGGCAAGCTCGGCCACGAGAAGTCGTTGGCGCACGGGCCTTTCCCGCGCGTGGAGAAGAAGTGGCTCGTCGCCGATACCGTCGACTACCCCATTCAGGTCAACGGCAAGGTGCGTAGTCGCATCACTGTCTCTGCCGATGCGACGAAGGACGACGTGGAGAAGACTGCACTGGCAGACGAGAAAATCGTGGCGCTGCTCGACGGCAAGGCTCCGACCAAGGTCATCGTGATCCCGGGAAAAATGGTGAACATAGTTCTGAAGTAGTGCGGCTCCGCCGCAGTGTGCGGTTGAGTGCCCCAGGGGGCACTTGTTCACACCACTGCGCGCAGCGCACTATGGAGATCATGTCGCCATCCGAACCGGAGATCCCGGGTAGTCCCGTGGGTCGCCGCGTCGTGCTGGGATTGCTCGCGGCGGGCGCCGCAGGGATCATCGGTGGTGGCGCGATCCAGAAGGGTCTCGCGTCCGTACTCGGACCCATCGGAAATCACGACCCGACCGGCTTGATCGGGTTGATTCCCGTCGGGAACAATTTTCGGTTCTACTCGGTGACGCAGGGCGCACCGCGCAAGGACGAGCGCTCGTACGCCCTGACGGTGGGCGGCTCGGTGGGCACTGCTCGAACGTTGAGCCTGCAGGATCTGCGTGCGATGCCCCAGGTGTCGCTGGTCCGAGACTTCCAATGCGTCACCGGTTGGCGGGTTCCGGAGGTGCCCTGGAGCGGAGTTCGCCTGGCCGATGTGCTCGACGCCGTTGCGCCCACTGCGTCAGCCACGGCGGTTCGCTTCACCTCGTTCGACGGCACCTACACCGAGAGTCTGACGCTCGAGCAGGCGCGCAGCGAGGATGTGCTCATCGCGCTGACCATGCTCGACGCCCCGGTGACGCACGATCACGGTGGGCCGGTCCGGCTGTTCGTGGCCTCGATGTACGGCTACAAGAGCATCAAATGGCTCGGCGGCATCGAGCTGACCGACAACGTGGTGCCGGGTTATTGGGAGAATCGTGGATACGACATCGACGCCTTCGTCGGCGAATCCAACGGGCGCAACGATGACCCGACGAGCTGACGACCGCGCCCGGTTCGGCAGGGTGGAACGGTACGTCCACTGGGCAGTCGGAATCTTGGTCATCGTCTGCATGGTGACCGCCGCGTTTCTCTACATCGGCTCGCTCGCGGTACTGGTCGGCAATCGCCCGGTGGTCGAATTCGTGCACGTGTGGTCGGGATTTCTACTGCCGATTCCGTTGATCCTCGGTGTGTTGTCGAGAGGGTATCGACTCGACCTGAAGCGACTCAACAGATTCGTCGCCGACGACTGGAAGTGGTTGCGCTCCAAGGCCCGACGCATCGGCGCTATCGGCGTCGGCAAGTTCAATGCCGGTCAAAAGCTAAACGGGGCGCTCAGCGGCGGGTCGATTCTGGTGCTGTTGCTCACCGGTGCGGTGATGTATTTCCAGAATTGGAGTCCGCTGAACTGGCGCATCGGCGCGACGTTCGTCCACGACTGGTTCGCCCTCGGGTTCGGCCTGCTCGTCATCGGACACATCACCTACGCGTGGAAAGACACCGAGGCGATGCGCGGAATGACGGAGGGAGTCGTGACGCGAGAGTGGGCACAGCACGAGCATCCAGAATGGGTGGAGGATCGCCGGGACGGGTGAATTCTCAGCGAACCCTTGTCGCGACGCCCGGCATCAGCACTCGCAGCACATCGGCGACAACCTCGACAGCCGTTTCGGCCGGACGCGTCAGGCATCGAAACAGGACGTTGTTGGTCAACATGATTGCTGTCTCGATTGTCGGAGCATCGTCGCTGAACACGCCTGCCTCGCGTCCACGTTCGAGGATGGGGACGACGGCAGACGGCAGGTAGAGGTTCTCCATAACGGTGGTGACAGTGCTGGGCTGTTGGAACCGCTCGAAGCTCAGGGCGAGCAGCATCCCGGAACTCATGGCACGGTTGTCGATGACGAACTGCCCCAGCACAATCAGGGTGCGTTGCAAAGCAATGGTGGGTTCGATGCCGAGGCGCTCATCGGCTCCACGTAATCGCACGACGCGATCGAATTTCGGTTTCAGTGCGGCGACGATGATGTCGACCTTGCTCGGGAACAATCGTCTAAGGTCGTCTGTGCGGATCCGTGCGGCCGCTGCTATGTCGGCGAGAGTGACGAGAAAATAGCCGTTATCGGCGAACAGAAGTTCCGTGGCCGCGATGACGTCGGCCTCGATGTCGGGCCGCAGAGCGTCCGAGCTGTCGGCAGGATCAGCCGGTTCGGGTTTCGATGCTTGTCGATCGGAATGCAGTGGATCGATCGCCCACCGGAGGATCGATGTGGTCGCTGCGGCGATGTCGTCCCCGGAAACGGAACCGGGAGTCAGCATTTCTCGTAGTGCGAGTCCGTCGAGCAACGATCCGAGGACGGTGGTGAGGGATGTCAGCGACATCGGTTGGCGGACAGACCCACCCTTGGCTTGGATTGCCTGACCGATCACGGTGCGCAGGTCGGTATCCAGTCGCTCGAATTTTGGGGTTACAGCTTTACGGGCCCCGTCGTGGTCGGTGGCGAGCAAGGTGGCGATCAGACGGCGCCGCATCAGGCCGGAGGTCAAGTCGTCGAACAATGCGGCCACCGGTGCGGCGGCGTCTCGCACGTTTGCCGGCGGTTCGGTGGGTGCGGTTCCGCTGTAGTTCAGGGTGAAGTTGTCGAGAAGATCTGCGACGAACGCTTCTTTACCGCCGAAACCACCGCTCCGGGAGTTGCCGGGGTAGGTGTTGTGGAAGGTCTGATGTGACAGTCCGGCACCGTCGACGACTGCGGAGATGGACAGCGATCGGGCGAGATCGGTCATGTCGACTTCGCTCAGAAGCCGGTAGCCGGCATGCAGAAATTGTTCGCGCGGCAGCGGCTTGGGGTTCAACGTCAACCGCCTTCACTGAACTGCACAGCACTTGAATGGACAACGAACTATAGCAATTCGGTGACCGAACCCGCTTGGTTCAGTGTGCACTACATTCATGTGTAGTGATGTGTGCACTACATTCATGTGTAGATGAAGCAATCAAATTGACTATCGCCTCCAATGTGTTTGTGTTGCAGGAGATTCAAGGGCTGTGGTCAGATGCGCACCGGCTGTAAGGCAGGTATCGCAAGGAGGTCCAGATGGTATTGATCGATCATCGACCCCACGTACGACCGCGAGTATCGGTGGCTAACACCGCCCGCTCGCCTCTCGGCGCAAGGACTCTCGGTGCACGCCCCACCCCGTCACCCTCGCGGCCGGTACCGGTGTACCCCTCACCCGGACTGACCGAGCGTGAGGTCTCGGTCCTCAGGGCCTGGTTGGACTGCGACTCCAAAGTCGAAGTCGGTGCTCGCACCGCACCGTCAGAAGTCTTGACGAGCTCGCCGAGTTTTCTCGTTCGACCGCGGCGACATTCCGCGGTATCCATGTCCGCCTTGTGCCCCATCGCGGTCGGGTGCTAGGAGCTTCCTGCGGCCGTCAGAGAGGACCGGATCGTCGGCATTGGTTACGTGAGCGGGGCACAGCTGGGAGGGGCTCGCAATTTGGGGTCGAGTGGGCCGGGGCGGCGAGCGGCCACGTCAGTGAACTTCCGCCGTCAGTGGCCGCCGGCGCGCCGACGCACACCGTCCATCAGTAGATCGAGCATGCGGTTGGCCTGCGGTCGCTGGTCGGTCGACCCTGATGCGAGTAGGACACCGGCCAAACTCGCGACGACGTCCTCGGCACGTACGTCCCCGCGGAGCGTGCCCTTCTCGACCCCGGCCGCGAGCAGTGTCGCAACAGCGGCACCCAGGCGCTGCCGGGTGTCCGACGAGGTGATCGCGCCGGAGGCGAGCACCGTCGCCAAGGTCTCGGCCATGCCTCGTTTCGTACTGACGAAATCGGCGTACCGCCCCATCCAGGCACGCAGAGCAACGTCCGGTGGCAAATTCTCGAGCAAGTCCGCTGCGCCGTCGCACAACCGCGCCAGTTCGCTGCGGTAGACCGCCTCGATGAGTGACTCCCGCGACGAGAAGTTTCGGTAGAGCGTCCCGATACCTACCCCGGCGTCCTTCGCTATCGCTTCGAGTGTCCAGTTCGAGTCGTGTGCAGTGAACGCGGCAAGTGCCGCATCGATCAGTCGCTGACGGTTCAGTCGGGCGTCGGCGCGGACCCCGGGTGACTTCTCGTTCATGCGGAGGCTCCTCCGTTTCGCTATTCTGGATACGAACGGAGGTTCCTCCGTTTAATCGATGAAGATATCAGGAGACCAACGATGAAGGATCTGGACAGTTCGGTGTCAGCGTCTGCGCGGGGGTTTCTCGCTGGACGCAGTGTGCACAGAGTCGGCTACGGTGCCATGCAGCTGGCGGAACGGGGCAATCGTCCGCCGGTCGGCACAGACGAGGCGGTGGCGCTGTTGCGTCGGGCGGTCGAGCTGGGCGTCGATCACATCGATACCGCCGAGTTCTACGGCGACGGGGTAGCCAACGAGTTCATCCGAACCGCGCTGCATCCCTACTCGGATGACCTCGTATTGGTGAGCAAGGTCGGGGCCCAGCGACTTCCCGACGGGACGCTGGTGCCCGCGCAGAAGCCGAGTGAACTCCGCGCCGGAGTGGAGGCCAACCTGCGCAGACTCGCTGTTGAGCGCGTGGCCGTGGTGAACCTGCGGCGCGTCGACGGCGGTCCCGGCATCGTGGCGACCGGCGATCAGATCGTCGACCTGGACAGCCAGCTCGCCGAGCTCATCTCCCTGCGCGACGAGGGAAAGATCGGCGGGATCGGGTTGAGCAACGTCGACCTCGGGCAGCTTCGTCACGCGATGCCTGCCGGCATTGTCTGCGTCCAGAACGTTTACAACCTTCTCGACCGCACCCACGAAGTCTTGCTTGCCGAGTGCCGCGAGCACGACGTGGCCTTCGTGCCCTTCTTCCCGCTCGGCTCCGGCTTTCCCGGGGCACGCCGGGTGACGGAGGATCCTGCTGTCGTCGAGACGGCCGATCGGATGGGGACGAGTCCGGCGCAGGTCGGGTTGGCTTGGCTGCTGGCGCACGCGCGCGAGATCCTGCTCATCCCCGGGACCGCCGATGTCGCGCACCTCGAACTGAACATTGCCACAGGTGATCTCGTCCTCGACGACGCGGCGCTGAGACGGCTCGACTCGGTGTCTGCATGACGGAGGCACGGATGCGCGGACCGACGCCACGAGGCAGGCGGTTTCGACCCGCTTTCCCTGTGGGATGACCCCGGGCATCCGCGGGGGTGCTCTACCGCATGGTCGGTGAAGGAGCCCAGTCCTGCAGGGCCCTTGTTTCAGCCGCTATCCGGCGACTTCCTGACGGCGTCGCCCCTGCGCGAAGGAGGCCGGGTCTTTCACGTAGGGGTTGACAGCCAAGGGGATCGACTCGAAGGAGCTCCCTCCCCCCGTATATCGACCCGCTTGTTCATCAGTGGGATCAACGCTGCTGCGGCCTGTTCGCTGGCCACAATGCGCAACGGGACTGCGTAGAGCTCGAGCATTTACCCCATCGTCGAAAATGGTTGACGTGGTTACCGCCGATGTGGCTTTGTGTCTGGGAGATGGCCAGCAGTACCTTCTTGTAGTCCGAGGCGCACGAGACTCTCGCCATCGCGATGAACCGACTCGGTGGGCGCCGCGGGCGCTCGTCATCGCACCGGTCCACCGGAAGTAGTTTCCTCGCCATCAGGTGATTGGTCGCCCACCAAACGGGTAAGCCCCACGTGATCGACTCTGTTCGGAAAAACGGTGGCAAGGAGATTTAGATGGTATCGAAGTCCAGCGAGCCCATGGTTCCCGGCGTTCCCACGAGCACGTCCCCCGCCTACGACGAACCGACGACTCCCACCGGCCCGCCACCACCCAAGCCCGATCAGGGTGGGCCCGACACGCTTACCCCGACCGGAGTGCAGACCGGTCAGCCGCCCGAGGCCGTCGGCCAGCAGGGAGAGTTTCTCACCACCGCGCACGGTGCCCGACTGGTCGATTCGGACCACTCTCTGCGTGTCGGCCGACGCGGCCCGACGCTGTTGCAAGACCATCACCTGCGGGAAAAGATCAGCCACTTCGACCACGAACGGATTCCCGAGCGAGCCGTTCATGCTCGAGGGGCCGGTGCTCACGGGGTCTTTGTCGGCAACGGAGCGGCGAAGGACATTTGCCGTGCCGCATTTTTGGCGGACGGTGTGCAGACGCCGGTGTTCGTACGCTTCTCCACCGTGCTGGGCTCGCGGGGTTCGGCCGATCTGGCGCGCGATACCCGCGGATTCGCGACCCGTTTCTATACAGACGAGGGCAATTACGACCTCGTCGGCAACAACATTCCGGTGTTCTTCATTCAGGACGGCATCAAATTTCCCGACGTCGTTCACGCTGCCAAACCACAGCCCGACCGTGAGATACCGCAGGCCCAGTCGGCGCACGATACGTTCTGGGATTTCGCATCCCTGCACACCGAAGCCCAGGCCCACACCATGTGGAATATGTCCGACCGCGGATTACCCCGCTCGTACCGGACGATGGAGGGCTTTGGCGTTCACACCTGGCGTCTGGCCAACGCCGACGGCGAGACCGTGCTGGTCAAGTTCCACTGGAAGCCCCGTCAAGGCGTGCACTCCGTGACGTGGGAAGAGGCGCTGCTGTCCAACGGCTACGATCCCGACTATCACCGACGCGACCTCGCCGACGCCATCGAAGCCGGCGCGTACCCGGTGTGGGACCTCGGTGTGCAGGTCATGCCCGACACCGAAGACGAGACGTTCGACGGCATCGACCTGCTCGACCCCACCAAGTTCGTCCCCGAAGAACTCGCGCCGGTTCAAATCATCGGCACCATGACCCTCAATGCGAATCCGACAAATTATTTCGCCGAAACCGAACAGGTCGCATTCAACCCGTCGAACCTCGTCGGCGGTATCGACGTCACGAACGATCCGTTGTTGCAGGCTCGGCTGTTCTCCTACCTGGACACCCAGATCACACGCCTCGGCGGGCCCAACTGGAATCAGATTCCGATCAACCGTGCCCATGCGCCGATAAACGACATGCTGCGCGACGGTATGCATCAGGATGCGGTCCACGGCGGCGCCGCAGCGTATCGGCCCAACAGTCTGGACAACGGTTGCCCGTTCGTCGCCGGCAGCAACGACCACCCGTATGTCGACTTGCCCGTCGCGGTCAGCGCCGCGAACAAGGAGCGAGCGCATCCTGCCTCGTTCGATGACCATTTCAGCCAGGTCACGTTGTTCTACCGGTCCCTTTCTCCGATCGAACAGGACCACGTGGCCGCCGCCTACACCTTCGAGTTGTCGAAGTGCTACGAGCAGGTCATCCGCGAACGGCAACTGCAGGCGCTGGCCAACATCGACACCGATCTGTGCAAAAAGGTCGCCGACGGTCTCGGCCTCACTCCGCCGAAGCCAACGGTGCCGGCCGCTGAGCACGGTTCCAGCGATGCTCTCACCCAGCTCGGTAAGACGTGGCCCGTCGCCGGTCGGCAGATCGGCATCGTCGTCGGCGAAGATGTCGACCAGGCCACCGCTGCCGCAATTGGGCAAGCTATACGTGCCGCCGACGTGGTTCCACTGATTGTCGGGCCGCACGGTGGGGTCATCGGCGATCTCGTCGTCAACCGCACCTACGCGAATGCGGCGTCCATCGAATTCGATGCGCTGGTGCTGGTTGGGGACCTACCTGCGGCCCCCGATGCGATGGTCTCCGGTGACGCAAAAGCCGGAGCCGGAGCCGGTACGTCGAGCAGCGACCCCCGAGTCGTCAAGTTGGTCGGCGAAGCGTGGCGGCACTCGAAGGCAATCGGTGCCGTCGGCGACGGCGGCGACGGCGGTGCGCTGGCCGATGCCGGGGTCTCGGCCGACGGGGCGGGAATAGTCGTCGGATCTGCGAAAACGGTGGCGGCGGAACTGCTGGATCTTCTCGGTAGTCACCGAGTGTGGGAACGATTCCCCACCAGCGTGGAAGTCTGACCGACGCGTTCACCGGTGCGGCCAACTTCGAGGCTCGCTCGTGTACCCGACGGTCAGATGGCGCTGGCCAAGTCAGCCGGCCGGCCACAGCGGTCCGCAGGGCTGCACGGTTGTCAGCCAGCACCCTTTCGCCGCTGCGCACCGCGTGCGCGGTGCGCAGCGGCCATCCACTCCATGATGAACTCGTAAGGCCAGGTGCGTACGGGCGCCGCGGCGGCGACCCGAGTTGGCGTACCGGGAATTCGACTGAGCGTCAACACATTTCTACTCCGGTCGCCGGGTTCTGCACGACCTGGTGTGACTTCCCGGCCGATCGTCACAGCTGCCGACCGCGTTCCGCTTTTTGAGTTATTTCCACAGTTGTAGAAAATCGCACGGATAGCAACAGAGCCGGTTGGCGGCGGGTCAGCGTCGATCGAAAATCGCGGCACCGCGTAACGTCACGCCAGCGCGAGGCGCCGAATCGGAAGTGGGTCACCGACTTCACGTAACCAGAACGTGGGCGGGGTTCGTCTACGTGGCATTCGTCATCGACTGGCTCTCCCGAGCGATCGTCGGTTGGCACGCCTCGACGGTCAAAGACATCACTATGGTCATGACGGCGCTGAAGATGGCCCTCTGGCGACGAGATCCCGGTGGACACCGCGTCGGCTCGGGACTCATCGATCACAGCGACGCCGGCAGCCCAGTACGCCTCGATTGCTTTCGCGGAAACGCTTGTGCTCGAGGGTATTGCGGCATCGATCGGAAGTGTCGGAGATGCCTACAACAATCCGGGCTCGCACGCAGCTACGGAGAGTTACTGACATTGCGCATCGCCAATGGCGTCGGAGCTTCGGTATACGCGGGACTGGGCATCGCCGCTGCCAGCATCTGGTTCGTCGGCCGCGCGCACCCGCTTGCCCTCGGAATCGTCTCTGCCGCATTCGGTTTGGGAGTTGCAATCGGGCTCTACACCTGGGTGGGCCTGGTCTCCGCGTCGGATTGGCGGACCGGGGTAGCCCCCTCCAGTTCCGAGGAAATCGGCACCAAAGACTCGGCCGATCGTCCCCCCAACAACACGTGATGAACCGGGGCAAGTAGTCGGGCGATATGGGCCCCGAGGCCGCGGCTTGCTCCGGTCACCAACGCAGTACGAGTCATGTAGTCAGGCTAATCAAAACGTCAGCCCCGCCGCGGCGGGGCTGGCTGATGTCATGCCATGTGCCGGAGGGAGTGGCGACGGCGATCGGTGAGCCCGGAGTAAGCCCTCGTTTCTTGTCAGGTTAGGTTTACCTCATGTCAAACGATGCCGAGGATCGGCTGCGGCGCGCACTGTCCGCTGCGGGATCCGAGGGCAACTTTTGGGAACGAGTTGCCCGCGCGGGCACCCCGTGGATCGATGAGACCGCCGACGGACAGGTGGAGATGACGCTGCTGCACCGCCACGAGGACACCGACATTCCGTTCCGGGTGTACGTCGACGCCGGGTCGCTCACCGATCATCATGCGCCGGCGCTGGCGACGATGACACGCGTCGAGGACACCGACATCTGGTTCTGGTCGACGCTGGTGACGCGAACGTGGCGAGGGGCTTACCGGTTCATGCCGGTTGCCGAAGATGTCGTGGACGAGTTCGATCCGCCCGGCATCACCGAAACTACCGCGGGGGTTCGTTCCCGCTTTCTCGGTTTGCTCGACCATGCTGTTGCCGACCCGTTCAACCCTCGCAAGCTCGACCGTGCGTCGCTGGCGGAAATGCCGGACGCTCCGCTGCAGCGGTGGTGGAACGACGACGACTCCGAGACTCCGGGCAAAGTCCGGGAAAGCCTTTGGGAGAGCCAGCTGTTGGGCAATGTGCGCAGCGTATGGATACACGAGGCCGGGTCGACACCGGCGTTGCCTGATCGCCCCTTGGTGGTGATTCTCGATGGCCGGCAGTGGATCGAACAGCACCCGTTGGCACCAGTTCTCGATCGCGCGGTCGCTGCGGGCGCTATGCCGCCCGCGGTGGTGGTGTTCGTCGATTCACTCGATTTTCAGACGCGGGGTCGAGAGTTGCCGTGTAGTACCGCGTTCTGGGAAGCGATGATCGGTGAACTGATTCCCCAGGTCGCGGAGCACACACCGTGCACCTGCGACCCGCGCCGGACAGTAGTGGCCGGTCAGAGTTACGGCGGTCTCGCCGCGGTGTTCGCTGGGCTCGAATTTCCGGAGCGGTTCGGGCTCGTGTCGAGCCAGTCGGGGTCGTTCTGGTGGCCGGTGATGTCTCACGCAGATCAGATGGGCCCACCCGGCGGCCGTATCGCTGAACTACTCCGCAACACCGAACCCGTACCCAGCATGACTGTTGCGATGACGGTTGGTCGACACGAGGGTGACATGCCGGCGCACAACCGCGCCGTCGCAGAACTCCTCCGCGAGCGCGGCTCCGCGGTCACGTTCGACGAATTCAACGGCGGACACGAATGGGTGTGTTGGCGAGGCGAATTGGTGGAATCGTTAATTGCACTGTTGGCATAGCGCGCACGAGGCTTTCCCTGATGGGCGGCTGAGAACTTGTACGCACACCACCTAAGAAACGGAAAAAACATGTCACTCCGCACAACATTCCGCTCGGCCGGCGCATTGTCCGTCGCCGCCGTGGTCTCGATCACCGTAATCGGCTGTGGGTCTTCGGAGCCGGTCGAGACGAACACCGCAGGAGAGACGCCGACCACCAGTTCGTTCCCGTTGACCGTGCAGCACATGTACGGCGAAACAATCCTCGACGCCATGCCTGAACGTGTCGCTACCTGGGGGGCCAGCGCGACCGACGCGGTGCTGGCGCTCGGCGTCATGCCAGTGGCGATTCCCTCGACCACGTACGGCGGCGGAGACGATCTGATGTACCCGTGGATTGCGGACGCGATCGATGAAATGGGCGGGCCGACACCGGCATTGATGGACGATGTTCTGGGTCCGCTATCCGTGGAGAAGCTGCTCGCGGCGGATCCGGATGTACTGCTGGCTCCACATTCCGGCCTTACCGAGTCCGAGTACGACGCGGTGACCGCTGCCGGAATTCCGGTGATTGCACCGCCCGAAGAACTGTGGTCGACGCCGTGGCGCGACGCCATCACCATCACCGGCGAGGTCCTCGGCCGCACCGAGGAGGCGCAGACGCTCGTCGGCGAGCTCGACCGGCAGGTCATCGATGCAGGACAGGCGCACCCGCAGTTCGCGGACAAAACCATCGCGTACGTATCCGAAGCCGAAAACGTCTACTACCTTCTGTTGCCCTCCGATCCCCGTGTCGAATTGCTGGAGAACCTCGGATTCACTTCCGATCCGTCGGTGACCGAGCTGGCCAGCGGTGACTCGACGTTCTCCACCATCGTCTCGCCGGAGAACATCTCGCGCATCGACGCCGATGTCGTCTTCACCCAGGTCGACACCGACCAGGCGCTGCAACAATTGCTCGACTCCGCGCAGTCTCGGCAGATTCCCGCCGTCGCGCAGGGTGCCGTGGCCGGTTTCGTCGGCCAGGAAGCCGGCGCGGCCATCGGACCGACAGCGTTGGCGATCCCGTTCTTCCTACCCACCCTCCTCGACGGGCTGAACCAAGCCGTGGAGATCTCAGAACGCTGATTCGTGAAACCTGCCGGACGCGTGGTGAATCCATCCACATCGATCGAGGACGGCCCTCGATTCCGCGCACCCCGCACTGGGACGCGGGTCGGGCGGAGAATCGCTGCCGTCGCCACCAGGCTGCCGAACCACCCCGAGTGTGCTGTTCCCCGGACCGAACCACAGCGTTCGCTGCGGAAATGCAGTGACCATCCCGGCGTCATCGAGTCCGCGCTTCACCGCTGTTGCCACGGCATTTCGCACCTGCCATCGCGAGGCAATGTCGGATGCGTGCCAGTAGCGCACGGCGCAGTTGATCGAGGATTCACCGAAGCTGTCGATCCACACCTCGGCACCTGGATGGGCGGCAACTCCGTCGGCTCGATGGCAGGCTTCGAGCAGAACCTCGCGGGCACGGTCGAGATCGGTGTCGTAGGTGACCAATTCGACGGTCCGGAGATTGACATCGATCACAGTGCCCTCGAAGTCGCCACTGCTGATCTGATCGCGAATCCGAAAGGGCCGACGTATCTAAAGTAGCACTCCCGCAATGAAATACTGCAGAATATTCTGGGTCGCGCATGCCAATGCGATACCACCGACACCCAAAGCGCCGAGCAGCGGACCGATCCGCACATTCACGGCACCCAGTACGTAGACCAAGCCGATAACCACAACGGCGACGCTGAGGAATCGGCCGATCAATCGCCCGGCGTTGCGGTCGGCGTCGCCCCGATCGATGATGCGAACGGAGAGTCGGAGTCGACGAACGGCGAAGGCCGCCACGAACGTGACTACCAGCAGCGCAGCAGCCCACCCGACGCCGGTGAGAGATCCGGGGTTTCAGCCGGCAAGTGAACCACCGAAGATCTGCCATGCGAGCGCCGACTTCGCTACCAGACTGAGCACCAGGTAGGCCTTTTCTCCGTACGCGTACTCGGCCCACTTACCGATGCGTCGGTACTGGAGCCACTGGTTCAGCGCGAAACTCACGAAGAACACGAACAACGAGACGATGATGCCCCACACGAAACCGGGGAGCTGGCCGCTACTTGCCGAGCCGATCAAATTGATGATGATCGCCACCCACGGCGCCGCACCGGCGACACACCCGAACCAGAACGGCAGCATGGTCGTCTCCGCGCGGCCGGGCGGGTTCATTACTTCTTGTAGCCATCCGAACAGAATCATTGCTACGTTCGCGCCGATGATCAACACCACCGAGGAGATGCCGGTAATGCCGGTGTAGAACGAAATCAAAATGATCATGATCGTGGCACTGACGGAGTATTCGATCCACCGGAACCGGTTCAGGCCTTCGCGAAGATCGGTCTCGTAGCGATCGCGAAGCACGGTGGCAGTGAGGAGATGGTCGAGTGCGGCGAGCGCGAGGAACACAGCGATCGCGACGGAGATCCGAACGTCGAACAACGCGTCGGGGGCGGACGCCGGCGCACCCGGCGGGCCCGTCGGGAACGCGGACGTGACGGTAATTGCGAAACTGCCGCCCAGCACGAGTATTACGACGGCCTGGACCGCGTGTAGAACGGTCAGACCGATGCTCCATTTTCGCAACCCGGGCAAGCTTGCGTCGCTGACTGCGCTGGTGTTCATGACGGTTTGATGCCCCGAATGCCCGAAACCAAACTTGGTCGCATGGCGGACCACCGGGGACGTCCGTATGGGCGAGATCCACGCAGAAAACGGCCAGGGATTCGGCAGGTAGATCCGATGCTCATCGGACCACTCGCCAGGGGGTCAGTGCGTCGACGCGGGTCCGCTCTACTACGAGGAACAGGCTCCCGATCGAGGCAGAAGCCGATGACGGAGGGGGTCGCGATGTAGACGGAGCGTATCGAGAGCAGCAGGACTGGGAGAACGATGATCTCGCGTCGAAATCACTCAGTCTTATGGTCACGTCGTACGGAGGAGTGACTGGGCATTGTCTCCGCCGCAGCTATGCGTAGTTGCAGCTGTCTCGTGGTCTTCAAGTGCGAACGGTGCGCTTATCACAGTTACCGCACCGTCAAGATATGTTGACGCTCTGGTCTGTGTTCTGACGCTCGTACGTTCTGCGACTGCGCGCTGATGCTTTATCGTCTCGCGTCGTGACTGGTGATGCTTTTCGAGTTGAACGTGCCCATGCTGGTGCAGCTGATCTATCTGTAGTGGCTCAGTGGTATCGAACGCCGGAGGTTAGACAGTGGATGAGTGAGTTCGACTTCGAATGTTTCGCAGGGGGACTCGACACCGTCGGAAGTGCAAGCGATGGCGGCCACAGATTGCGGCTGGGAAGCTACGCCTGGATTGGATATGACGGCGGCGACCCAGTCGCCTTCGTAGGAGGCGAATTACGTCGGAGGTTGGCGGGGCGGACCCTGATGGTGGGTGGCAACGCCCATGTCCCTGATGTCGACGGCCCGGCCTCGTTGGGTGTGATCTGCGCAGTGGCAGCTGGTCGTCGTGGACAGGGGTTCGGACGCCGCACCATGCATGCGGTCCTCAGCGTTCTGCCCACAATGGGCACCGATGCCCACACGGTGGAATGTTCGGTCGACATCAACAACGATGCCAGTCTGGCGCTGTTCAGGTCGATGAATGAATTCACTGAGGACGCAACGTCTTCGACGGGCATCGGCTTTCGTCATCAGATCTGTTCACATCGAGGTGACCTTACGGATCTTATGGACCGCTGCACTCGGAACACCGGGTAGCCAGCAGGATCCGGCCGCCTAACCAACACGGGAGCTAGGGCACTTCAGGTCCTGACCGGACTTGTCCAGAAACAGGGCACCTATCCAGCTGCATGACACTCGTAGCTGGTGGTTGCGCGAACTGAGACGCGCGAACCATGACACACTGGCGCGCCCATTGAGGGGACGGGTCTGCATGGCCAGCCCCGTTGAGGTCGGCGGATGCAGTTGAGACGTCCTCCTGGGAACATAACAACAATGATGTTGCACTTATAAGTGAAAAGTAGTTATCATCGGACGACGCAAAACGAAGTCAAAGAGAAACAGGAAGGACCGAGTCGAATGAGCACGTTATTGACCCGCGACGACCGGACGGTTCTCTCCCTCAGTCAGCACGAAGTCGAACAAGCGCGGCAGTTCACTCAAGCAGCGCCGACGATCCACGGCGCAATCGTCGTGGCAGGTGACAGTGACGGGAGCCCCGGGACGGCCATGCCGTCGGACCTGGTCGCGATCATCCGGCAGGTTTTGGAAGTGGTCAGCCGCGGAGGAACTGTGACTGTTGGAACAGTTCCCGACGAGCTCACGACGACCGCGGCAGCCAAGTTGCTCGGTATCTCGCGCCCAACGTTGATGAAGCTCATAGCGCAGGGCGCGATCGAGGGTCACAAGGTGGGATCCCACACGCGCGTCAAGAGCGAGGACGTCATGTCGTACAAGGAAGCGCAGCGACGCTCCCGTCTCGCGGCGTTCGAAGCAGTACGGGATCTCGAAGACGAATTGGGTCTCGACGAAGACTGAGTTTGCGCGTTAACGGGCACCCGCTTCTCGGCTTGTACGATTTCCGTCATGAGTATGAGCACAGGGGGGATGAGCGTCCTGGTGGACGCAAATATCCTGCTCTCCAGGACGCTTCGCGATTGGACTTTCCTTCTGTCTTGGCACCCGCGGGGCACGATGTACGACATCAAGTGGACCGAAGACGTCGTCACCGAATACGCCTACCACCGCAGGAAGAAAGTTCCTTTCGCCTCGGACGCGCACCTGACAGACGTACGACGCAAGCTGATCGACAACGTTCCCGAGGGCATGATCTCCGGCTTCGAAATCGACCCAAAACTGGAATACCGCGACATCGAAGACGCACACCTGCATGCAGCAGCTGTACACGGAGACGTCGACATTATTTTGAGTCAGAACGTCAAGGACGTCCGATTTTCGGACGATCTTCCCTACGAGGTTTACACCGCCGACGAGTTCTTCATTCTGGTCGACGACTCATCGCCCGCGATTGTGGCAGAGGTGCTCGAGTACCAGTTCGCGCACTGGCTCAGACGCAAGAACGCAAGACCGAACGACGAACACCCCACCCTTCCGAAGCGTTTAGAAAAAGCTCAGGCTCCCCAGTTCGCGGAACGAGTCCTGCGCCACATCAGAGAGAGTGACTTGTCGTTCGCGGTGCAGTAGGTGCCGAAATGGGTGAACCCGGTACCGATCTCCGTCCACGAAGGATTCCGAGGAGCACCAATTGAGCCGCAAACCTGGTCGACGTAACCAGAACCGCCCACCACGACGTCGAGATCCGATTCCGTCCCAGCGCAGCAATGACCTCCTGACTCCGCAAGAACGCACCTTCATGGAGCAGGAGCTCCGGCTCCAAGTCCACCCAATCGTCTGCGCGCACGCAGGGATTGCGGTCATTGAAGAGGCAGAGCGCCGAACGATCCTCGGCAACTACGACGGAAGCGCAACAGTCGGGCTGCTCGCCTCGATCCAGTCACGCTTGGACGTGGCGACGACGACGGACTGGTCTCAAGGCGATATCGAACGTGCACTACTCCATGACGCCGAGCAACCATGGTCTGCAACGGTTTCGGCCAAGGCCAGAAGCAACGGCCGTTTGATACCACCCCGATCGCTGACACAGCTGATGCGTGAAGCGCTCGAAAATTCCGTGTCCGATCCAGACGCTGACCAGATCCCACTCGAAACAGTCCTGCGGCTGATCATGTCGATCAACACCGAACACGATCGCAATGAGTTCAGCGAGGACGGGACGCTCACGCCGGACTCCGAAGCGCGAATAGCTCGGAGAGCACTGGGCATGAACCTCGAACAGAGCATCGACATGCTAGCCCAGATCACTCTTGACGAGATCGCCAACTTTCAGGGTAACGCCCCTCTGAAATTGGAAGTGCTGCAAGCCGATACGCAAAACATGTGGTTCTCGCCATGGCCTGAGCGCGTCACAGATCCACGACTGGGTGCATCGCCGGCAGACTGCTTTCGGGAAGCCAACGGGGTCGAACTCATCGACGTTCTCGTACTGGGCACCATCGTCGCCAATAGAGCTCTGCAAGGTCGGAACGAGTACAACAGAGAAGAGCTAGTGGCAGCTGGAGCTACTGAAGGCGCAGTGGATCTGTTGTTCGGCGAGATGGCATTACCTCTCAAGGAGTTCAAGAAGGGCCTGGCCAAGGACCGTGCTCGTGGCTCGGTCACGGATCAGCGGTACACGCTGACCGAGCGACCGTTCGTGGCACTCGACAATGGAAATGTCCGCCTGCTCCGGTACCAATGGGCGATCGATCGCTTCTTCGGTGCCCAGCTGTACTGGCAAACGTTCTTTTGTTTTGGTGAGCCCGTACCTGGTTCTGTCGCAGAGTCGTTCAGCTTGGCGATGAACGACATGTTCGAACGAGCAGTGGGAGACGTGATCGACTCTATCGTCGCTTCTAGCACGTCGATGCAGCGCGTCGTTCACGAGAGCGAGATGCAAGCAGCATGGGTCGAGGGCGGGGAGAAGCCGTCGGTCTGCGATTTTGTTGTGACTTCGGACAGGGGCGCGTTTCTCGTGTTGGATGCGACAAACCATCACTTGAACTTCAGATTTGCCCAGGGCCTGGGAACGATCGAACAGTACGCGAAGGACGCAAAAGAGTCGCTGCTGAAGAAGTGTGATCAGATCGCGAAGACTATCAGTCAACTCCGCTCCCGATCGGATTTCGGCGCTACTGAACGTTCTGCGTACTTGCCAATAATTGTAGTGCCGGCAAACGGCCATCCCAACCTGGGCACCACGGAAGGCGACCTGATCCAACGATCTCGAAATATCTTCGAAGACCTTGCACGCGCCGGAATGGTATACCCGCCCACTGTAATTCGCCTGCAAGATCTTGAGCTGTTGGAGGGAATAGCGGAAGCATACGGATCGCCGGCCACCGACATTCTAGACCTTATCGGGCATTGGCGGAACGAAGCGATGACTCGGACTCTTACGGGACGGCCCCCGTCGACTCTGCAGGACGTGTTGGACGCAGCCGGGATTCAGCGTCCGATACCCCGTAGAATGTTCGCAGCACGTTCGAAGCTTATCGATGCAATAGACGCGCGTCTCAACGCATCCACGGCCAATCGAGTGTAGACGGGTATCGGCGAGATCTATTCGCCTACAACTCTGTTCAAAGTCCGATCTCGTTAACGGCGTTGCCCACCAGGGGTGCATGTTCGCGGCGGTACACCTCGACAGAGTCGAGGCTGGCGTGCCCGGTCTGCCGTGCGATAGCCGATCCATCGGCACCGTTGCGGGTGCCTTGGGTGACGAACCCAGCGCGGAGCGAGTGCCCGCCGAGTTTGGCGAGCGCGGCGGGGTCGAAGCCGGCGTGCTCGGCGCGACGGCGAATGGTCTGGTGGATCGCGGCCCCGGACAATGCGGTGGCACCGAGGTTGCCGTTTTTGGCGATGGCCCGGAACAAGGGTGCGCGGGCGGCGGTGCGCGGCACTCCCCCACGACACACGTGGACATTGAACGGATCTCGCTTCCGCAATAGTCGGATTACGGACGGACGGCCACCGGCGTCGAATGCGGCGACGACCTGCACCCAGCGGACGTACGCGCACGGCGGGCAGGTCTCGTGAGAGTCGGTGTAAGGCAGTGCCTTGACCGCTCCCCTGCCCTCCTGGTCCGTCTTCGACTTCCGCAGCCGGATGTGGAGACCGTCGCGACGATGCACAGTGACATCCCCGCACACCATCTCCGACAACTCGCTACGGCGGTACGCGCCGGCGAAGCCCAGTAACAGGATGGCGGAGTCACGGCGTTCGAGAACCTCGGCCGCCCAGCCCCCACACCGCTCCCGCGCCGTCGATACAAGAAGCTTGATGTCGTCGACCAATAGCGGGTCTCGTGGGGTGCGAGGGCGGTCCCTTGCTGCGGCGTACTCGCGCCGGATCCCGGACAAGGTTGCGGTGACCAGTTCGTGTGCGGACGGGGACAGGTGGCCGGTGGTGCGGTGCTGGTGGTTGATCGCCGCGATCCAGGTGCCGAAGGTGGCAACCGCGTAGGCCCGCTCTCCCGTTTCGGTTCGGGTGTCTGCGGCGTCGACGAGGTAGGCGGCGACGGTGATCGGATGCGCCGGTAGCGTCACGTGACCATTCGTCTCGCACCAGGTGGTGAAGCGTCTCCACGCCGCGGCGTACGTCTTGCGTGTTCCTTGGGAGCGGGAGGATTGCACGGCGGCCGCGATCCGTTTCGCGACGGCAGGCGGGATCTCCGGCTCGACAGCTAACGACCTCAGTCGCTCCGACAATGGTGGTCACCGCAAGCGTTCGGCCTGGTCGGGAGTCCATATCTGCATCCAAGCGCAGGTCACCGACATGTTTGCAGAGCAAAACTGTGCTGAACTGGCGTTTTGATGCAGACGGCGCGGAAAATGCAATTTACCCAGTCAGTGCTTTGGGTGAGCCTTGGCGATCCACGAACTCATACTCATCAAAGTCATTGTTGTGAGCGGAAATTCGGTCCCTGCTACGAAGTGTCACTCACCTGGTGCGCAGCACCACTTCCGTGGGGTGAGCATCGGCGGGTGTATCGATGGCATTGCGCACGGCACGTGCAACAGTGCTGGGCTGCAAGAACTTCGAGCCGTCGTACTCCCCACCCTCGTGCGCGACGACGGCCTGCTGCATCTCGGTGTCGATGCGGCCGGGGTGTATCGAGGTCACCCGCAACGTCGGCTCCTCTTGTCGCAGTGCATCACCGAAGGCCCGCAGCGCGAACTTGCTTGCCGCGTAGCCGCCCCAACCCGGGTTCGCGCGAATGCCTGCACCCGAATTGATCAGCACCACATGCCCGTTCGCTTTGCGTAGCGCGGGCAGTAGCAGCCGAGTGAGTTCGACGACGGCGATGACGTTCACCTCGTACTGTCGACGCCAATCCTCGGCGGACGACTCCTCGATCGTCCCCAATGCGGCAACTCCGGCGTTGTGTACCAACACGTCGAGAGAGTCGATGCCCGACGCGGCGGCTGCTACTGCGTCGGGATCGGTCAGTTCCACCGGCCACGGCGTCGACCCGTCCAGTTCCGAGGAAATCGGCACCAAAGACTCGGCCGATCGTCCCCCCAACAACACGTGATGATCCGGGGCCAGTAGTCGGGCGATATGGGCCCCGAGGCCGCGGCTTGCTCCGGTCACCAACGCAGTGCGAGTCATACAGCCAGGCTACTTAGAAGCTCATCCCCGCCGCGGCTGCCCAGGTCTGTGTGGTGTTCGCACCGTCGAGTTGCTCGCGAATGATGTCGGCATGCCCCGCGTGCTGGGAGATCTCGCGCAGGATGTGCAGCACGGTGAATCGCGCGCTCTGCCAGATGCGTTCGGGGGCCCAGGGTGCCGTTGGGACCGGGACGGACAGGTCCAGGTCCAACGTCTCCAGCGCGGCCGAGGTGGCACTTGCCGCCTCTTCCCATTCGGCGATCAACCCCGTTACTGTGTCGTCGTCGGCCATGACGTACTCCCCGCCCGCGGACGCCATGTCGAATTCGGCCGTCTCGTCCAGCTCCGCGATCACCGCCATCCAGTGTCGTTCGTTGCTGACGACGTGGTGCAGCAGCCCGCCCAGGGTCAGCTCGCTGGCGGTGGTACGGGTGCGGGCTTGTTCCTCGGTGATGTCGCGAACGGTGATGAGGAAGTTCGCGCGCTGTTCGTCGAGCATTCTCGAGATGTCTGCGTTCTCGGTGGCCATTGTTTCCTCCTGTATTGGCTGGTGAAACTGACGCTATCGACCAATCAGGACAGCTTCGGTCCGCAATCGAAACGAGCGGAATCGGGCGAGTGCACGCAAACTGTCTGCATGGGCGATCGAGGTTTCACTTCCACGCAGCTGGCGGCTCGCGCGGCATATTTGCTCAGGGGCAACGATCTGGGTGCCATGACCAGCGCCGCCCCGCGGTTGTATCCGCACATGTGGAGCTGGGACGCGGCATTCGTCTCGGTCGGACTGGCCCCGCTGAGCGTCGAGCGTGCCGTGGTGGAAATGGACACGTTGCTCTCGGCGCAGTGGAAGAACGGGATGATTCCGCACATCGTGTTCGCCAACGGGGTCGACGGCTACTTCCCGGGGCCGGCGCGGTGGGCCACCGGCACCCTCGCCCCCCATGCGCCGATGAGCCCACAGACTTCCGGCATCACGCAACCCCCGGTCCACGCCATTGCGGTGCAACGCATCCTCGATCACTCCAAGCGCCACGGGCGAACGACGCGTGCCGTCGCCGAGGAGTTTCTGGATCGACGCTGGGGCGACCTGGTGCGATGGCATCGGTGGCTCGCTCAGGCCCGCGATGTGGACGATAACGGTCGGATCGCGGTGTTCCACGGCTGGGAGTCGGGGATGGACAACTCGCCGCGGTGGGATTCGGCCTATGCAAATGTGGTTCCGGGGCAGATGGATCCGTACTTCCGGGAAGACAAGGCAGTCATCACCGACTCCTCCCAGCGGCCCAGCAACCTCGAGTACGACCGCTACATCTGGTTGGTGGAGGAGATGAAGCAGGTCGGTTACGACGACGACGCACTGAAGACCAAGATGAGCTTCGCCGTCGAGGACGTGTTCGTCAGCGCCATTTTCGCGGTGGCGTGCGATGTGCTCGCCACCATCGGGGAGGACCATTCGCGCCCCCACTCCGATGTTCGGGAGTTGCGGTCGTGGGCGGAGAAGTTCCGCAAGGGGGTCATTGCAACGACGGACGCGCGCTCGGGTGGGGCCCGTGACTTCGATCTGCGGACCGGACAGTGGATCGGCACCGAGACCATCGCGATGTTCGCGCCGTTGCTGTGCGGCGGCTTGCCCCGCGAGCAGGAACGCAACCTACTTCGAATCTTCGAGGGAACCCGATTCTGCGGGCATCCTGATCTGCGGTACGCGGTTCCGCCGTCGACGTCCCCGGTCTCGAAGGATTTCCGGGCTCGTGAGTACTGGCGCGGGCCGGTGTGGCCGGTGATGACGTGGTTGTTCTCGTGGGCGTTCGCGCGTCGCGGTTGGTCGGAGCGGTCTCTGTCGTTGCGAGACGAGGGCCTACGACAGGCCAGCGACGGCAGTTTCGCGGAGTACTACGAGCCGTTCACGGGCAAGCCGCTCGGCAGCATGCAGCAATCCTGGACAGCTGCGGCCGTACTGGACTGGCTGGGATAGCGAGGGTTCAGCCGAGGTAGCTGTCGACCAGCGGGCCGACGACGTCGAACGAGGTGGCGTCGGGCACGAGGTACTTCGCGACGGTGCCGCACACGAAGGGGTGCCAGGCGGACCCGGAGTCGGTACCCATGGACGAGACCGCCAAGATGTCGCCGAAGTAGATGCCCGGCAGGTGACGCTGGATCAGCTCGTCGTTATGCGAGGCGACGGCCAGCAGTTCTTCGGCGTGGCTGCGATCGATCTCGTCACCCATGGACGCGAGGAGATTTGCACCCTCGGCGCGGGCCCGTACGGGGTCGCTGTCGAGAAGCGTCAATGCGCCGACGGTGACGCCGCGATTCTGCAGTTCGACAGCGATGGCGTGGGCCAGAACTCCGCCGAAGGAAAGACCGAGGAGGTGCACGGCACCGTCGGTATGGATACGAACGATGTCGTCGGCGTACTGCCGTGCCAGTGCTTCGAAGGACTCGGCGAGCTCACCGGATGCGGGTACCTGGATGCCGTAGATGGGCCGGGCGTCGTCGACGTGAGCTGCCAGCTCTGTGTAGCAATCGATCAGGCCCACCAGCGGGTGGATGCAGAAGACGGGATCGAGATTGCCGGCGGTGCGAATCGGCGCGATGGTCGGCACTGCGTAATCGGACGGGTCGACCTGCGTGATAGCCAGATTCGAGAGATCGTTCACGACAGTCATGGGTGCGCCTCCGAGCCGAGAGATGTAGTTCGTGTTTGTATGGTTTGTTCGTGCCGACTCTGGGTATGTCGCCGGCGGCAGCGTGAGTGTTACCCACGTCTCATTATCGAAGACTCAACCACGTCTGTGAACAGAACGCATTAGTGACTGTTCACCATTGAGTGCCCAGGTCCATAGCCCATAGCCTCAGCCGGGTGGTCTTCTCTCGCACGATGCGTGTCCTGTTCGGAATGCTCTCGGTCGGCGTCATCACCTGTGCGATGCCGGCAGTCGCCTCGGCTGTTCCGCAGGGCCCCGACGTCTCGTCCTGGCAGCACATCGACGGCACCGCCATCGATTGGCACACCGTCAAGGCCGCCGGCCACGGGTTCGCGATGGTCAAGGCCACCGAGGGTCTGGACTACGTCAATCCGTTCTTCGTCGAGGATTCGGTCGTCATGCGGACGGCCTCCGTGGCTCGCGGGGCCTACCACTACGCCGATGTGACGCTTCCCCCCGAGCTGCAGGGCGCGTACTACTCTGCGCTGGTGCTGGGCATCAACGGCCCGGGCGATCTGCCGCCGGTGCTCGACCTCGAAGACGCGAGGGGCAAGTCCCCGGCCGAGCTGATCGACTGGACGCACCGGCTACCTGAACACCGTCCAGGCGCTGACCGGACGGCAGCCGATCATCTACACGTACCCCAACTTCTGGCGGACGGCCATGGCCGACACCCACGAGTTCAACAACTACCCGCTGTGGATCGCCGACTACAACGACGAGTTGGGACCACTGCCCGGCGGTTGGAGCAACTGGCTGTTCTGGCAGTACACCGATCGCGGCTCGATCCCCGGAATCGACGGGGGTACCGACATCAATCACTACGGGGGCACACCGGAATCGTTGCGGGCACTCGCTCGCTGGTGACCTCGACTCGACCTGTCACTATTGACATGTCGATGTAGGAATCTAAGATCATCCCATGTCGTTGCCGCACGCTCTGCTCGGTCTGCTCGCCATCGAGTCGCGCAGCGGCTACGACCTGACCGAGGCCCTGAGTGCGGAAGGCATCGGCAAGCACGCCTGGACAGCCGGGCATACCAGCATCTATCCGGAGCTGAATCGGCTCGATGCCGCCGGGCACGTCGAAGTGCTCGAGCGTGGAGCTCGGGGCAGGCGGACCTACTCGGTCACCGATGCGGGGCGAGACGAACTGCGACGGTGGTTGGTCGACGCCCCGATTCGTCCAGCGGTCGTGCGCAACGAAAATGTCCTCCGCTTGTTCCTGCTGTCGGCCCTGGAGCCCGCGGACGCCATCGAGGTACTGGCACGCATCATCGATCAAGCGGAGTCGGAGGCGGCAGAACTGCGCCGCATACGGGAGCCGCACCGCGATCTGATTCCCGATGGGCCTTCGGGCTTCGGTCACCTCGCCGCGGAATACGGAATCCGTGCCGACAATGCAGTCGCCGACTGGGCCCGCTGGGCGATCGAGCACTTTCAGCGCATCATCGATGGAGGCAAGTGAATGGAACCGCAGCCGTTCGTGCTGGCTACGCCCGACGCAACGCGCGAACGCCATGACTCGTTCGACGTCTATCGCGCAATCGACCAACCGCGCGGGGAAGGTCCTCTTCGGCCCGCTGTCGTCTTCGTCCACGGAGGTCCGCGTCCGCCGGGCGTCGAATGGCGACCGCGAGAACAACCGGTCTTCGTCGGATATGGATCGATCGCTGCGGCCGCAGGTGTAGTCGGTGTGGTTCTCGAGCATCACATGGCAGCGCTGACCGAGTGCGCCGCCGCGGCCGACGAGATCGCCAGCGGACTCGAGCAAGTGCGGGCGCTGCCGGGGGTGGATCCGGACCGAATTGCGTTGTGGTTCTTCTCCGGGAGCGGACTACTGTCCGCCGACTGGTTGACCGACGCACCGACATGGCTGAGATGCGTGGCGTTGACGTACCCGGTACTGCAAACCCTTCCGGAATGGGGGGTCGAGCCGCGATTCGACCCCACTCTCGCCGTCCCCGGTTCGGGTCCGCTGCCGATTCTGCTCACTCGGGTAGGCCATGATCGCCCCGAATTCGTTTCGGGTGTCGCGGCTTTCGCCCAGGCAGCACACGCTGCGAACCTCGAGATCATCGACGTGCCCAATGGGCGGCATGGATTCGACATGCTCGATCACACCGACGAGTCTCGTAATGCGGTCACGAGGGCGATCGACTGGGTTCTCGACCGGGTGCGTTGATCGCTAACTCAGTGCCCGTTCCAGTGTCGGCCAGGATGCCCGCAGCGCGTCCTGCCAGTACTGCCACGAATGTGTTCCGTTCGGACGGAAGTCCGTCGTCACGGGAATGCCGAGTTCGCCGAGACGATTCACCAGATTGTGAGCGCAGGTGTTGGACCCTGCCTCGATCAGTCCGCCCAGCACGATCTGGTCCGCCAGCGGCGGGGATCCGGCGGGACGATCGGCCCCGGGCATCTCGTACGGGCCGGGCAGACCGCTGGCGTTCGAGACGAACAGTTCGAGCCCACGGAGCTTGTCGGCGTTGACGAGGGGATCGTGCTCGACCCAGCGCGGATCACCGTCGGGCCCCCACATGTTGTCGGTGTTGCCGCCGCCGCGTAGCTGCACCAACGCGCGAATGAAGGTACGGGTCACCGGGTCGCTCGTCTGCGCGCAACCGCTGTACGACGCCACGCCTCGGTACAGTCCGGGCGCGTGGATCGCGAGATCGAGGACCGAGCCCGCGGACATCGACAGCCCACCGATGGCACTGATGCCGTTGGCACCCAACGCCTCGTCGAGAACCGGCGGTAGCTCGTGGGTGAGGAACGTCTGCCACTTGTTGCGGCCGAGCTTCGGGTCGTCGCGCTCCCAGTCGGTGTAGTAGCTCAGGTACCCGCCGACGGGCATCGCGACGTTGACGTTCTTGTCCGCGAAGAAGTCGACGATGTCGGTCTTGGCCAGCCAGTTGGCACCGTCGACGCCCGCACCGGCACCGTTGAGCATGTACAGCGTCGGGCGCGGCGTCGACGTATCTGCCGGCCTGATCACCTGAATCTTGATCTCGGTGTCCATCGAAGGCGAGTAGACGTACACATCCCAGCGGGCGTCGTCGATCTTGTCGATCCCTCGGATGGTCCCTACCGGGCCCCGGGCCTGTTCGGTGACAGGAGCCAGTGGATCCGCCGTTGCAATCGCGGGTAGACCGAACAGCAGGCCGACGGCCAACATGGTGGCCGTCAGGCGTGGAGCTTTCATCGATTCTTCGGTTCTTTCTTCTCGGTGATGCGAAGTTCGTGGGCTATGCGAGGACCGATGGCCGCGAGGGTGGACGGCGCGCACATCTGCCAGTGCGTGGCCCGGACGGAGACGACCGTGACTGCGCCCGCGATGTGCGGATACCACTGCCCGACGCCATGGCCGCCGTCCAGCCCGGCACCGACGAACAGGACATCGCCGGCATGGACACCGGGTCGATGCTGTTGCAGCAGTTGGTGATTGTGCTGCGCCGCTCCGATGAGTCGCTCGATGTCGGCGCGGTCGAGGATGCCGCCGGTGTCGACGGAGTCGAGGAGTTCGCCTGCGGTGTCGAGGGAGACGACCTGACCCTCCGGCACCGTGAGATCGAGTCCGAGTCCGGACATCAGGTCTGCCACCGGAATCGCATCGGCCCAGTCCCCCTGGTCGCCGTGGTGTGCGTCGAGCAGCGTCAGTGAGGCCACGGCCTTGCCGGAGGCGGCCGACTGCACTGCCATCTCGTGCGCGATGACGCCGCCGAGCGACCATCCGAGCAGGTGTACCGGTCCGTCGGGCGCAACGCGGGCGATCTCCTCGAGGTAGCGAGAGGCCAACTGCGTCAATGTGTTCGGCAGCTCCTCCGGCCAAGGAGTCTGCAGCCCGTACAGCGGATTGTCGACGTAGTTGCCCAATCCGGAGTAGCACCAGGACAATCCGAGTATCGGATGGATACAGAAGATCGGAGCGCCCCGGCCGCCCTCCCGCAGCGGCAGCAACACGTCCAGCTCCGCGGCATCGGAGCGGCCCGACGAGATCCGTTCGGCAACGGTTCTCACCGTCGCATCCATCAGCAGCGACTGCATGCCGATCTCGTACGAGCGCGCGCGAAGCTCGCCGATCACCCGCATCGCAGACAGCGAGCTGCCGCCGAGATCGAAGAAGTTGTCGTCCAATCCGATTCGCTGCGTACCCAAGACAGCCTCGAATGCCTCGACGACGCCGATCTCCGCGCTCGTCCGTGCGGGTCGGTACGCGGTGGTGCCGAACACCGGTTTCGGTAGGGCGGCGGTGTCGAGCTTGCCCGTTCCGGTGCGCGGAACCTGTTCGATCATCGTCACGGCCGCGGGCACCATGTGGGCCGGCAACAGGCGCCGCGCGTGCTCGCGGACGTCCTCGGGTGCCGCGGTGCCGGTGATGTAGGAGACCAGCGTTTGCTCCCCCGCCGGGCCGGCCGCAGCGATCGTCACGGCGACATCGACGTCGGCGTGCGCGGTCAGGACCGCGTCGACCTCCCCCGGCTCGATGCGGAATCCGCGAATCTTTACCTGCTGGTCACTGCGACCGCTGTAGAGCAATCGACCGTTTGCGGTGCGCCGCACGACGTCGCCGGTGCGGTACATCCGCGTTCCCGGATTCAGCGGGTCGGCGACGAATCGTGTTGCCGACAAGCTCGATCGGCCATGGTAACCGCGCGCCAATGCCGGTCCGGCCACGTACAGCTCGCCGCGTACGCCCACCGGCACGGGATGCAGACGCCCGTCGAGCACCATCGCTCGCAGACCGTGCAACGGCCGGCCGATGGTGATCGGTTCGCCGGCCCGCACCTCACCGAGGGTCGAGATGTCGGTGGCCTCCGTGGGCCCGTAGCCGTTGAGCATCACACGGCCCTGGCTCCACCGGGCGACCAGTTCGGCGCTGCAGGCCTCGCCGCCGACACACAGCACCTCGAGGCAATCCAGACCCTCCGGATCGAGTGTCGACAGCGCCGAGGGCGTCATCAAGGTATGGGTGATCTGTTCGTCGCGGATGAACGACGCCAGATCCGCCCCACCCAGCACGGTCGGCGGCGAAATTACGAGTGTCGCAGCGGCGGAGAGCGCCGAGATCATTTCGCCGACGGCCATGTCGAAACTCGGAGACGTGTTGTGCAGGAACCGCGACGAGGGTTCGACGCGATGCAGTTCCCTGCGTGATGCCGCCAGGTTCGCCAGTCCCCGGTGGCTGACCACGACGCCCTTGGGTCGGCCGGTGGACCCGGAGGTGTAGATCACGTACGCGGCGGTGGATGTCAGCACCGGTCCGGTCAATTCGGCTGCTGCTATGGGTGTCTCGCCCGCCTCCTCGAACTCGGCGACCGAAACGGGGTCGTCGAGCTCGACCCAGGGCACATCGGAGGGGAGGCCGCGTCGCGCGTCGGACGTGGTCAACCCCAGCACCGCACCCGAGTCGGTGATCATGTGCGCGATGCGCTCGGCCGGATAAGCAGGATCGACCGGCAGGTACGCGGCGCCGGTGCGGGTGACGGCCCAGGTGCACAGTACCGACTCCGCCGATCGAGGCAACGCCACCGCGACCACGGTCTCGGGCCCGACGCCGTATCCCATCAACACCCGAGCTACACGGTTGGCGTGTGCGTTCGCCTGGCGATAGGTGTAGTCGATCCCGTTCCAGCGCAATGCAATTGCGTCGGGCCGGTTGTCGACGGCAGCGTCGATGAGCTGGCCGAGGGTCCGCGCGGGGGTGTCGGGCGAGCCGTGGAGCACGCCGTCTCGGGTCGGGGAAAGATCACCTATCGGCGCCGCCGGATCGGCCAGGGCGCCGCCGAGGAGCGCGGTGAACTCGTTCACGAATCGCCCAGCCGTGTCGGCGTCGAACAGATCGGTTGCGTACCGCAGAGATCCGTCGAGTCCGTCGGAATCGGTGAAGGTCAGGGCCAGATCGAAGCGGGTGACCTCGGATTCGTACGGGAACGGCGTGATGTCGAGCCCGGGCAGTCGCACGCCTTCAGGCCGTTCGGTCTCCACGGCGATCAGAGCCTGGAACAGCGGGGAGTGGGCGGTCGAGCGTGCCGGTGCCACTGCTTCCACCACTCGCTCGAACGGAACGTCCGAGTGCTCCATCGCGGCGAGATCGACTGCACGGGTGTGTGCGACCAGATCGGCGAACGATCGAGAAGGATCGACGTCGAGTCGGAGCACGAGGGTATTGACGAACATCCCGACGACGTCGTCCAACGCTCCCGATCCGCGACCCGATACCGGGGTGCCGACGGGGATGTCCGTACTCCCGGTCAGCCGGGCGAGCAGTGCGCTGTACGCCGCATGCAGCACCATGAACACCGAGGATCCGGTGCGCCGCGCGAGCGACCGCACCTGCACCGTGGTCTGCTCGGACAGCGAGAACGTCACGGCGCGTCCACGCTTGGATGCCACTGCAGGTCGAGGCCGATCGGTCGGCAGGTCGAGTACGGCAGGCAGGTCGGCCAAGGTTCGGGTCCAGTATCGAACCTGTTGCGCCAGAACCGATGAGGGATCCTCGTCGCTACCGAGCACCGCTCGCTGCCACACCGCGAAATCGGCGTACTGCACCGGCAATGGTGACCACTGCGGCGCGGTACCGTGGGCTCTCGCCCCGTAGGCGAGAGCCACATCCCGTGCCAACGGCGTCATCGACAAACCATCGGCGCTGATGTGGTGCACGACCAGGACGAGTACATGGGCGCTCGGCCCGGTTCGTAGCAGCGCCCCGCGCACCGGGACGGCGGCGGTGACGTCGAACCCGCGACCGATCACTGCCGCCACCCGTGCCAGCACCTCGCTGGAGTCGACGTCCACCGGCTGCAGGTCGAGTGGGACGTCGTCGACGATCACCTGTGCCGGACCGTCACCTACCACCGGGAAGTAGGTGCGCAACGATTCGTGTCGCGTGAGTACATCGTCGACGGCCAGCTGCAGGGCGTTGCCGTCGACGTCACCGCGCAGGTGCACCGCGAAGGCGATGTTGTACGCCGCCGACGCCGGATCGAACCGGTTGAGCAACCACATGCGCATCTGGGCGAACGACAGTGGGATCACCGACGGCCGGGTGCCGGCCACCAGTCGCGGCAGAGCGGAGCGTTCAGCTGCGTCGACCGCCACGGCCAACGATCGCACCGTCGTCGACTCGAACAGTGCGCGCACCGGCAGGGCAGTGCCCGCAGCGTCGTTGATGTGCGCAATCACCCGGGTGGCCGACAGGGACGTGCCGCCGAGGGCGAAGAAGTCGTCCTCGGCTCCGACGGGATCAACATCGAGCACCACCGTGAAAGCCTCGGCGACAATGCGTTCGGTATCGGTAGCAGGTTCGGCGAAGACCTGGGTCGACAGCGACGGTGTCGGCAGTGCCGCCCGGTCGATCTTGCCCGAGCCGTTGCGCGGCAGAGCGTCGAGAATCGTGATCGTCTGCGGCACCATGTGAGTGGGCAGGAATCGCCGTGCATGGTGTCGAATCGATTCGGGGTCGAGTACCCGGCCGGCGGCGGGGACGACGTAGCCGAACACCTGGGACCCGTTCACCGCGCTCACCGACGCGGCGACGCCGTCGTATCCGGCGAGCACCGCGTCGATCTCACCGAGCTCGATTCGGAATCCACGCACCTTCACCTGAGCGTCGCGACGTCCGATGTACTCGTACCGCTCACCCCGACGGCGTACGAGGTCGCCGGTGCGGTAGAGCCTGCGCCCACCGTGATCGGCGACGAAATGTGCTGCAGTCGAACCGAATCGGCGTTGGTAGCCGCGTGCGACGCCATCTCCGGTGAGGTACAGCTCCCCGACTGTTCCCGTCGGCACCGGATGCAGTCGATCGTCGAGTACCACCGATTCGACGCCCCGGACCGGACCGCCGATCGACACGGGCGATCCGGTCTCGACAGGGCCGTCGATCGTGGCGAAGATCGTGGTTTCGGTGGGGCCGTATCCGTTGAACAGTCGCAGGTGCCCGGCCCACGCCTCGGCGAGCGTCGGTGGGCAGGGCTCGCCGCCGACGACGATCGTGGTCGTCTCGGACACGTCGGTCGGGTCGACGGTGGCCAAGGCGGCCGGGGTGACGAAGGCGTGGGTGACGCGCTGCAGTACGGCTGCGAGGTCGGTGCCCCCGAGGACCTCCGCGTCGGCGATCACCATGGTCGATCCCGCGCCGACGGCCAGCAGTAGCTCCAGGACCGAGGCGTCGAAGCTCGGTGATGCGAACTGCAATGTGCGCGAGGAGTTGTCCAGATCGAAGCGGTCGACCAGGTCGGCAACGAGATTGACGAGCCCGCGGTGGGAGACGACGACGCCCTTCGGTTGCCCGGTGGTTCCGGAGGTGTAGATCATGTAGGCGGGGTGATCGGGTCGGAGCATTTCGGTTCGGTCCAGGTCGCCCACCGGTGTGCAGTCGGCGTCTGTGTACCCTGCGTCGGCGTCGGACGCATCGTCGAGGGACATCCAGGTCGCTCCGGCCGGTAGCGTGCCGAGATGCTCGTCGTCCGTGATGCCCAGTGCCACTGCTGAATCCGTCAACATGTAGGCGATGCGTTCGGCTGGATAGGTCGGGTCGATCGGAACGAAGGCCGCCCCGGTCTTGGCCACCGCCCAGGTCGCGAGCATCGAGGAGACGCCCCGGCGCAGTGCCACCGCAACGTACTGTTCCGGCCCGATGCCGCGTCGAATCAGGTTGCGCGCCAAGACTGTCGCCGCATCGTCGAGCTCGGAGTAGGTCCATCGAGCACTACCCGCCTCGAGAGCGACAGCGCTGCCGCCCGAACTCATGACCGCGCCCACCAACAGGTCGGGCAGGGTGCGATGACCGAGCTCGGGTGCGCCGTTCAGCCCAGGTGTCTCGCGGGCGGTGAGGATCGGAATATCCCCCACCGGTCGATCCGGTTCTGCGAGTGCCGACGCGAGGACGGTGCGATACCGCTCGGCGAGGGTGGCGACTGTCGCCGCATCGAATATATCTGTGGCATAGACGAATTCGACCGACGCGATCCCGGACGAGAAAGACACGGTGACGTGCAGGTCGAACTTGGCTGCGACATGCAAGGTGTCGAGTGGTCGGACGGACAGGTTCGCCAGCTCCACCGACGGCGGCGTCGCATCCTCGATGGACAGCATCACCTGGAACAGCGGGTGGTAGGCCGTCGAGCGCGGCGGCTGGAGGATCTCGACCAGGCGCTCGAAGGGGATGTCGGCGTTGGCGTAGGCGTCGAGGTCATGCTCGCGGACCGAGCTCAGAATCTCGGCGAACGTCTCGGACGGGTCTATCTGTGAGCGCAGCACCAGGGTTCCGACGAACATCCCGACGAGGTCGTCGAGTTCGCGTTGCCCGCGCCCGGCCACCGGGGTGCCGATGGCAATATCGCGGCTGCCCGAGACGCGGGCAAGCGCCACCGCCAAGGCCGCATGCACGATCATGAAGCGCGTGGTTCCGGTGCGCTCGGCCAACGCGGTCAGCGCTGCTACGGTGCCGGTTTCCAGCTCGATCGACAGTCGGTCACCTCGATGCGACGCCACCGGTGGATGGGGCCGATCGGTCGGCAGCGCGAGCCGATCGGTCGTCCCGTCGAGAGCGGACTTCCAGTATCGAATCTGCCGATACGCGATCGAATCGGCGTCGTGCTCGTCGCCGAGACGATCGAGGGTCCACAGTGCGTAGTCGGCATACTGCACCGGCAGCGGCGTCCATTGCGGTGTACGACCCACTGCGCGTGACTGGTACGCGATCATGACGTCACGGGCCAGCGGGTTCATCGACCAACCGTCGGCGGCGATGTGATGCGCCACGACGACGAGCACGTGGTCCTCAGGCGATATCTCGAGCACTGCCACCCGCAGCGGCGGGGTAGCGGTCACGTCGAATCCCTGTGCTGCGAGGGCATGCAGGGCACCGTCGAGCAGAGATTCGGTGGTTCGGCCGACCGTCACGTCCGGGTACTGCCCGGTGACCACCTGCTCGGGGCCCTCGGGACCGTCGGGGTAGACGGTACGCAGAATCTCGTGGCGTTCGACGACGTCGACCAGTCCGGCACGCAGCGCATCGACGTCGAGCACTCCGGAGACGCGGAAGGCAGCGGCGATGTTGTACGCCCCCGACGACGGATCGAATCGATTGAGCAGCCACATCCGGTGCTGCGCCGGTGACAACGGAATCCGGCCCGGTCGGGGGCCGACGACGATGCCGTGCGTGCCACCGCCGCGGCCCAGACGTTGCGCCAGCGCGCGGACGGTCGGTGCCTCGAACAGGTCTCGGACGCCGAGGTCGGAGTCCAGCTCGGCATTGATCCGCGCAATCACCTGGGTCGCGGTGAGCGAGTCGCCGCCGAGCGTGAACCACGACCGGTTCACGCTGACGCGATCTGCATCGAGGACATCGGAGAAGATCTGTGCGACAGCCTCTTCGGCGTCCCCTGACGGCGCTGCGAACTCCTCGATGGAGTCGAGTGGGTCGGGGAGTGCAGCGCGGTCGAGCTTCCCGGCGGTGCCCAGTGGCATCGCGTCGAGCACGACGATGCTCGACGGCACCATGTACTCGGGGAGGGTGCGAGCGGCATGTGCCGTCATCGCGTCGGTGTCCGCGGTACCGACGACGTACGCGATCAGGCGGTCCGAGCGCACGACGGCAACCGCCGAGTGCACACCCTCGACTGCGAGCAGGGCCGCCTCGACCTCCCCGAGTTCGAGACGCTGACCACGGAGCTTGACCTGGAAGTCGTTGCGACCCAGGTACTCCAGTGCGCCATCCTCGGCCCAGCGGACGAGGTCGCCGGTGCGGTACAACCGGTTCCCGTCCTCGAAGGCGACGAATCGGGCGGCCGTGAGGTCTGCTCGCGCGCAGTAGCCGCGGGCCAGCTGTACGCCGCCGAGGTAGAGCTCGCCGGTGACCCCGACGGCCACGGGTCGGAGAAACGAATTGAGCACGTGCACGGTGGTGTTCCACACCGGCGCACCGATCGGTACCGAGCCCTGTTCGCCTGCCCTGGTGCGGTGGTAGGTGACGTCGACTGCAGCCTCGGTCGGTCCGTACAGATTGTGCAGCTCGGCAGCGATCGCACCGTGGAACCGGTCCACCACGGCTCGGGGCAGTGCCTCACCGCTGGCGAAGACCTGCCGCAGCGAGATGCAGCGCTCCGGTGTGCCGTACGTGAGAAACAGCTCCAGCATGGACGGCACGAAATGTGCTGTCGTGACCTCGTGTTCGCGTACGAGGGCCGACAGGTACATCGGGTCCCGGTGTCCCATCGGCTCGGCGATGATCGTCTTGGCACCGACCAGCAGCGGCCAGAACAGTTCCCATACCGAGACGTCGAACGTGGCCGGAGTTTTGTGCAGTACGACATCCGCGGACGTGATCGGGTACTCGTGCTGCATCCACATCAACCGGTTGACGATCGAACGGTGCGAGACGGTGACGCCCTTGGGTTTTCCGGTGGATCCGGAGGTGAACAGCACATACGCCGGATGGTCCGGCCGTAGCTCGGGCAAGGGGTCGAGGGGTGCGGTGCTGAACTCGCGCAGGTCCACCGTGCCGGGATCGACCACTCGGATCCGAACATCGTCCAGTGACCCGAGAATCAGCGTCGGCGAGGCGGTGTCGAGAAGGTGAGCGATGCGGTCGTGCGGCAGCGACGGGTCGATGGGGAGGTAGGCACCGCCGGCGGCCACCACCGCGTGCACGGCGACGAGTTGGTCGAGCGAGCGGGTCATGGCCACACCCACCACGTGCTCGGGTCCTACTCCGGAGCCGCGCAGGTACCGGGCCAGGCAGCGCACCCGAGCCCAGAAGTTCTCGTACGTCAGGCTCTTGCCCTCGAACACCGCCGCGGTTGCCGCGGCATGCTCGTCCGCCGCCGCGGCAAGCAGGTCCACGAGGGTGGTCTCGGCCACCGGGTGTTCGGTGCGATTGCCGGCTGCTCGACGCGAATGCTCGCCCTCGGAGAGCAGGTCCAGCGACGCCACCGGAGTCTGCGGGTCGCCGATCAATGCGGTCAGTGCAGTGCGGAAACGGTCGGCGATCGACGAGGCGCGGGCCGGATCGACAACCGATGCCGCATATTCGAGAGTCATCCGCACCGTCGGTTCGAGAACGGTGATCAGGGTCAGTGGGTAATGGGTGGCATCGGCGACGTGCAGGTTGCGCACGCGCAAGCCGGCGATGTCGGTGTCCTTGTCGAGCGCAGAGTGGTCCACCGGATAGGACTCGAACACCGTCAAGGTGTCGAACCCGGCACCGGCACCCACTCGTGAGCGGACCTCGGGCAGCCCGACGTGATGGCTGTCCAGCAGACCCACACTGTGGGCCTGCACGCGGGCCAGCAGCGATGCAACGGTGTCGTCCCGGTGCACGCGTACCCGTACCGGGAGGGTGTTGATGAACAGCCCGAGGGTGTCCTCGACACCGGTCAGATCGGCCGGCCGGCCCGAGACCGTCGCCCCGAACACGACGTCGTCGCGGCCGAGTTCGGCGGCGAGCATCAGCGCCCAGGCCGTCTGCACGACGGTGTTGACGGTGACCGACAGGTTCCGGGCCGCGACCTTCAGCGCGGTCGCCGCGGTCTCGGTCAAGGGCACCGACAGCTCGCCGGGCAGACCGAGGTCCGCCCCGTGGCCGGGTGCGAGCAGTGTCGCTTCGTCGAGACCCGCCAGCGCCTCGGCCCACTTGTCCAGTGCGCCTGCATGATCGCGCTCGTCCAGCCACTTCAGGTAGTCGCGGTACGTCCTCGCCGGGATCGGAATGAGACCGTCGGCCGCATAGAGCACCAGCAGTTCCTTGACGAAGATCGGCATCGACCACCCGTCGAACAGGATGTGGTGGTTGGTGACCACCAGCGAAGCCCCGTGCTCGGTGTGCACCAGTACGAACCGCAGCAGCGGCGGTGCGTCCAGGTCGAATGTGGCGGTGCGTTCGGCATCGGCGATGGCCGGTACCTCGTCGGAGCCGGCATCGACGGTGCGCCAGGGCAGTTCGGGGTCCGCGAGTACCAGCTGTGCCGGAGTTCCCCGGTCGTCACGAACGAAGCCCGTCCGCAGACTGTCGTGGCGAGCGAGCAGCCGGCACGCAGCGCGGTGCAGGCGGGCGGCGTCGATATCGCCGCCGAGCTCGAACACCAGTTGCGCGGTGTAGACGTCGACGTGTCCGCGCATGAGCTCGGAGTGGAACATCAGTCCGTGCTGCAGCGGGGCGAGGGGCCAGATGTCCTCGAGCTCACCGAAGGTGCTCTCCCAGCGATCGATCTGGTCCTGATCGAGGGGCACCATCGGCACATCGCTCGGTGTCAGCCCACCTGCGTCCGCAGCGCCTGCGTGCTCGGCGAGACGACCCAGCGCCGCGCTCCACCGCTCGGCCAACTCGCCGACGGTCTCGCGGTCGAGAACCCCCCGCGGAAACGCGAACGTGGCTTTCAACTGTCCGTTGGTGACGACGGCGTTGATGTCGAGGACCACCGGGACCGGCAGTCGATCGCCGCTTCCCGACACGATCTCCATGGACGCGTCGGGAATCCAGCCGCGTCCGCGCAAAGCGTCGGGAATGTCGGTGGCGATTCGCCCCAGGTAGTTGAGGCTGATCTGGGGAGTGTTGTGCTCGGCGAGCACGGCAGCGGTGTTGTCGTTCAGGTACCGCAGCAGTCCGAAGCCGGCACCTGTCCCCGGCATCGCGCGGGCCTGTTCCTTGACGCGCTTGACGGCGTCGGCCACGGACGAATCGCCGGCCAGGATGCTCTCGGCGTCGATACCGTCCAGGCACAGGCGTATTGGGTGCATCGAGGTGAACCATCCGACCGTCCGGGACAGATCGGCTCCCGGCACGAGATCCTCGTCGCGACCGTGACTTTCGACCGACACGAGGAACGAGGACGGTCGTTCGGACCAGACCGCAAGTGCCAGAGCGGTGAGCAGAACGTCGTTGACGGTGCTGCGGTATGCGCGCGTCAGCGGCCCGGTCAGTGCCTCGGTGATGTCGGCACTGAGCTCGACCGACACCTGATCGCGGGTGGCACCCACATCGAGCGTCGGATCGAGTGGGCGCCGACCGATCGGATCGTGGGGTCCGTCGAGAAGTGCTGTCCAGCGGTTCAATTCGGGCTCGGAATTCGCGGTGACGTCGCGCAGTCCGTGGGCCCAGCGGCGCGTCGAGGTGACCACCGGCTGCAGGACCACCGCGGATTTTGCCTGCACCTGGTGCCACGCTGCGGCGAGGTCGGGAATCAGAATCCGCCACGAGACGCCGTCGATCACCAGGTGGTGCGCGATGATCACGATGCGTCCGATGCCGTGGGTGTCGATGATCTCGGGACTGCCGGTGTCGGGGGCCACCCAGACGACCTGCAGCATCACGCCCGCGCGGGGCCGCAGCTGGGCCGCGAAGACCCGAGCCGACTCGGCGAGCACGGCGGTGAACTCGGGGCTGCCCGGTCTGCTGGTGGTGGATACGCGCGTGACGATGGCGTCGAGATCGACGCTGCCTGTGGGCCGGATCGTCATTCCGTCGTCGGTCAGCACCGAGCGCAACGCGTCGTGATGATCGAGTATCGCAGCGACGGTCCGCCGCAGTCCGTCGAGCTCGAGATCGACAGGCGCGGTCAACACCACGGTCTGGTGGAACGCATCCATTCCGCCCGGCAGGATCTGTGAGCGGACCGTCCGAGTCATGATGGGGGTCAACGGCATAGCGCCGACGCCTCCGCCCGGTAGCTCCTCCAGAATCACCTGATGCGCGACGTCCGTTGCGACTTCCGCCAACCCGGCGACGGTCCGACGCTCGAACACGTCACGGGCAGTGATCACCACCCCGAGCGATTTGGCCCGAGCCACCAGCTGGATCGCGACGATGCTGTCGCCGCCGAGTGCGAAGAACGAATCGTCGACGCCCACCGAGTCACGTTGCAGCACCACGGCCATGGCGTCGGCAAGGGTCTTCTCGACCGGTGTTGCCGGGGCCCGGTAGGCCGTGGTGTCGGACTCGAAGGTGGGTTGTGGAAGTGCAGATCGATCGATCTTGCCGGTAGGTGTCAAGGGAATGGCGTCGAGTTCGACGAACACTCCCGGCACCATGTGATTGGGCAGGAAGCGAGACGCGAAGGTACGCAACGCCGTGTGATCGAGAGCCTGGGCCGGTTTGACGTAGGACACCAGGATCGACGCAGCACCGTGCTGGTGGACGGCCGATACCGCGAAGTCGACGGCCTCGTGCCGGGAGAGAACCGCGTCGATCTCGCCGAGTTCGATGCGTTGTCCGTGGATTTGGACCTGGAAGTCACTGCGGCCGACGAATTCGAGCTCGGCGCAGTCCAGCGGGCCGGTCCATCGCACGATGTCGCCGGTGCGGTAGAGACGACGTCCGGATCCGAAGGGGTCGGCGACGAATCGCGCCGCCGACAGTCCGGTTCGGTGGTGGTACCCGCGGGCGATGCCGGGGCCGCCGAGGTAGAGCTCGCCCGCCGATCCGGGGGGTACGGGCCGCAGCAAGCGGTCCAGCACGAGAGCGTGGGAGCCCTGCAGCGGGCGACCGATCGTGATGGCGCGCGCATCGGTCTGCGGTTGCGTCATCGTCACCACGATGGTGGCCTCGGTAGGGCCGTAGCTGTTGAACAGCAACGCTGTCGCGCCGAAACGATCGACCAGGTCGGGTGGCATGACGTCGCCACCGACGACGACGGCGTCGAGGTGGACGAGCTCGGCTGCATCGACGGTGGTGAGGAGGGCTGGCGCGCAGATGATGTGGGTGACGCGGCGGTCGCGCAGGAAATGCGTGAGCTCCGCGCCGCCGATCACCTCGCGCGGCGCGACGACCATCGTCGCTCCTGCACTGAACGCTTGGATCATCTCGAACAGCGATGCATCGAAGCTCGACGACGAGAACCGCAGCAGTCGTGACGAGGTGCTCACGCGCAGTTCGGGTCTGGCGTCCGCGGCGAACGTGGCCAGTCCGGAGTGGGTGACGAGAACGCCCTTGGGCGTGCCGGTGGATCCGGAGGTGTAGATCATGTAGGCGGCGTGTTGTTCGGTGAGCCGCACGCGTCGATCGGTGTCGGTGATCGGCGCGCTCGAGCGGGCTGCGCACTCGTCGCGAAACTCGACGTCGTCGAGTTCGAGCCAGTGCACCCGCTGCGGAAGTTGCTGCGAGAGCGAGTGTTCGCTGATTCCTATCGTCACGGCGGAGTCGACGAGCATGTGCGTGATGCGCTCGGACGGGTAGCCGGGATCGATCGGCACGAAGGTGGCACCCGACGCGGCGACGGCCCAGAGCGCGACGATCGACGCCGTTCCACGCGGTAGCGCGACGGCGACGACGGTGCCGGGCCCGGCACCACGGGCGATCAGAGCACGCGCGATGGTGTTGGCACGTTCGTCCAACTCGCGGTAGGTCAGTGTCTCGTCCTCGAATTCGACGGCGACGTTCTCGGCTGCCGTGTCGACGCCGCGGCGTAACAGGTTCGGAAAGAGTTCGGGGACAACCGCATCAGGGCCCACGAATGGCACGAGCGCCGACCGCTCGGCGGCGTCGAGCACATCGAGTCCCAGAATCGGTGCGTCGGCGTCGGCGGTGAGAAAACACTCGAACAAATTCAGAAACCGGCGGTGCAGCAGCGCGAACTGCTCGCTGCCGTAGATATTGGGATTGCCCTCGAATTCCAGGCGGGAGCGCGACCCGTCCGTCGACGGGTAGATGTTGATCGAGAGATCCTCCACCGGCCCGGTGGAGAGCACGTTGAATTCCCCGGTGAGCGGACCGAACGGAACTTCGGTTTCGTAGGCCATGATGTTGATCGCCGGGCCGAAGAAACCGCGAGTCTCGGCTCCGCCGCCGGCGTCACGGCGAATGTCCTCGGCTCGATAGCGCTGATGCCGCAGTGCACCGGTCAGTTCCAACTGCACGTCGGACACCAGCGTCGCCAACGTGCAGTGCGCACCGATACGAACCCGGATGGGCAGCACGTTGGAGACCATGCCACCGGACCGGCGCAGCACGGCCGTCGTGCGTCCGGCGACCGGCAGGCTCAGCACCACGTCGGTGGTCCCGGTCATCCGAGCCAGAAAGGTCGCCACGGCAGCGATCGCAAGCGGGGCGAAGGCGGAGTCGAGTCGGTGCGTGGCCCCGTCCAAGGCCCGCTCGATCGTCTCCGGGAGGTACCCGCCGCACAGGTGCGCTCGAGCCGCGGGTGGAGCGAGTAGACCGGTGATGGACGGCGGCGACGGGAGGTCGGCCGTCTTGTCCTGCCAGTACTGGCGATCCTTCGCGAAGCGCGGCGACTGTCGATACTGCGCCTCGGCGGCGTAGACCTCGCCGAGCGAGCCGGCCCTGGACGCGGCGGGCTCGCGGCCCTCGCTGACGTCGGTATAGATGGATGCGACGCGTCTCATGAATTGCACGGCGCCGTAACCGTCGAGCGCGATGTGGTGGACGTGGGAGTACCAGAACGTCCGGTCGTCGGAGATGCGGAGCATCGCACCCTTGATGAGGCGACCGTGGGTCAGATCGATAGCGGTGCTGTAGGCGGCGCGCATCCACATACGTGCCGCGGCCTCCGGATCGGCCTCGTGGCGGAAATCGAGCACCACGGTGTCGTCGCCCTGCTCGACGTCGATGTACTGGTGCGGTTCTCCGTCGATCTCGAGCAGTCGCAGCGAGCCTGCACCGAACTCACGAGCGGTGCGGCGACCGGCGTAGCGCATCAGATCGAAATCGACACCACCAAGAATATCGAGGTAATTCGCGATGGTGATGGGCACCTCGCTCAACAGATGTTGAGCAAACCAGAGTCCACGTTGGGCGGCGGTGAGGGGAAACGGCTCGGTGTCGTCTACGGACGTCCGATCGAGCTCTTCTTCCCGAATCGTCAGTGAATCGAGAGATTCCAATGACTCGCCTCTTCGTGCACATAAGGGAGCGGTTACCGGCCGCGTCGTTCTGCGATGAGCGGAGGTCGACGTTGCCCCGACACGTCCTCCGTTGCGGGCAGAGCCCGAATGCAGTTCCAGCTACCGGCCTTCCGGGTAGGTTTACACACCCGTGATCAACGGGTCAACTGCCTCCGCCGGATTCTCGGAGACCTTGTGAATACCCAGAATCCCCGCGGCCCGTTCGATGACAGTTACCAACGCAGAAGGCGCTCGTGGTCGGCTGTCGCCGACGACGAGCGCCCCGGAATTGCGAAATAGCTACAGCTGAGCCGACTTCCGTGCTATGCAGATTTCCAGACTGCGACGACGGACGGCCGCGGCTGAGTGTTGCCGCCGTCGGGCCAATGCGAGATCGGTGCGTCGGCTGTAGCGTCGTCGCTCTCACCCGGGTGCTGCACACACACCGTGACCCGCTCGTCGCTGACGGTCGGGCCGCAGGTCTCCGCGCCTGCCGGAACCGTCAGGAACTGACGAGTCTCTCCGCGGCGCGGGCCGTCGAGTACCACGGCGAACAGGCCGTCATTGGAATCGAGCGCGTTGCCGTCGGTCGAAATCCACAGGTTGCCCTTGGAGTCGAACGCCAGGTTGTCGGGGCACGAGATGGGGCTGACCTGGCTCTTGTCGAAGCCGCCGTAGTAGGTGTCGGCTTCGTTCGGGTCGCCACAGACCAACAGTAGATTCCAGGTGAACGACGTGCCCGCGTGGTCGTCGTCGAGCTCGAGCACCTGGCCGTTCTTGTTGGTGTTGCGGGGATTGGCCTCATCGACGGCGGCTTTGCCCTCGGTGCCGCGCTTGGAATTGTTCGTCAGTGCGACGTAGACCTTGCCGGTGACCGGGTTGGGCTCGAAGTCCTCCGGACGGTCCATCTTCGTTGCCCCCACCTTGTCGCCTGCCTGACGGGTGAAGACTGCAACCTCCTCGGCCGACATACCGTCGACCAGGGACTTCCCGCGGCCGTCCTCGCCGGTCTCGAGCAGCGGGATCCAGGTGCCGGTGCCGCGGAATTCACCGTCGGACGGCAGGGCGCCCGATCCGTCGATCTCGTCGGGACTATCGCCGGTGAGTGTGGCGACGTACAACGTGCCTGCGTCCAGCAGGGTCAGGTTGTTGCGCATCGCGGCTTGGCCGGTACCGGGCATCATCTTTCGGCTCGAGACGAACTTGTACATGTAGTCGAAGCGCTCGTCGTCGCCGCTGTACGCCACGACGGTGCCGTCGTCGGTGACGTAGATCGTGGCGGCCTCGTGCTTGAATCGGCCGAGCGCAGTGTGCTTGATCGGAGTCGACTGCGGATCCCACGGGTTCACCTCGACGACGTAGCCGAAGCGGTTGACCTCGTTGGGCTCCTGCGCCAGATCGAAGCGCTTGTCGAACCGTTCCCACTGGCGTTCGCTCGCGGCACCCTCGATACCGTAGCGCGAGAGCCGTTCGGCTGCACCGGGATCGGTGACGGCTTCTGCGTTGCCGAAGTACTGGTTGAAGTTCTCCTCGCCGGAGAGCACGGTGCCCCACGGAGTCAGGCCACCCGAGCAGTTGTTGAACGTGCCGAACACCTTCGTTCCGGTGGGGTCGACGCTCGTCTTGAGGAAGTCACTGCCCGCGGCCGGGCCGGTGACGAGAAACTCGGTGGTGCCGGTGATGCGGCGGTTGTACTGGCCCATCGCCGGGGTCAGCTTTCCGGAACCCGATTCGCCCTGCACCTGGACCACCGAAAGTCCGTGTGCAGCAAGGGCGACGTCGAACTGCTCGCGGGTGGGGTTCTCGGCGTCGTAGCCCTTGAACATGGCCGGCTCGGTGGTGTACTCGTGGTTGACCACCAACAGGTGCGCATCGGGGGTGCCCTCGACCGGCAGCAGGCCGGCGAAGTCGTTGTTGAAGCCGAACTGCTTCTCCTGCGCGGCGGCAGTCTGGTTGTCGAAGTCGAATTCCGGTGCCCCGTCGACGACTGCGTCGCCCCAGCGAATGACGATGCCCTGCTCGTAGCCGTCGGAGACTACGACGGCATCTTCGGTGTTCGGTTCCACCGCAACGAAATCCACACCGTCAACCGGAGGGGTGTCGGTGCCCGAGGTACCGGAACCTCCGGTAGCCGACGGCTCGTCGGTGGAGCATGCTGCCAGAGCGCTACCCGCGCCCACGGCGAGCACTGCCATCGCTCCGCCCTTGATCACACCGCGCCGCGACATCGCGGTCTTGACGATGTCGCCGAAGTACTCGCCCTTCGATGTATTGGGAATCTCGTGGAAGCACGCATCACCGCACTTGTACTTGCACGTCAATGTTGATCGCTTGGAGCTTCCGTCGTGAACGGCAAACAAGGGTAATGGCTTCATGCCACGGCACGTTGTCACCCAAAAGCGAAAGTAAAGGAACGTTCAGGTGAAGTCGGAGAGAACGAGGATGCCCTAAGAGCCGATCGTCTGCCACAGCGGATCCCCGGGCCCGATGTCGTAGGTGCACTCACCGGGCCGCGGGTCCGGGACGAAAGCCCACAGCAGTGCGCCCGCGGTACCCGCAGCTCGCTGACCGTCGATCTTCGTCGCGATACTGCCTGCGCGAGCGCCCAGGTCACCACAGGAACCGGCCAACTGGCCGATCTCGCCGACCAGCAGTGGCTTTCCTACTGCCGCGGTCTGGGCGATGCGTCGCTGCAATCCGTTCCACTGGTCCCCGGGAAGGGGCACGCCGTCGGCACCGTAGTCGTGATACTGCAGTACGTCGACGAACGGCGACTCGGCCAGATATTCGTACTCGTCGCCCTGGCTACCGCACTGCCCGCCGCCGGTCAGACCGGCAGTGATCAGGGTGCGGGGATCGATCGCGCGGAGCTGCTCCCCCGCGGTGTCGAAGAACTCGCGCAACACCTGTGCGGCACCGGCGGTGCAGGTTCGCGTGGACCACGAGCACGACGCGTCGGTGCACGAGCTCGTCTCCGGCTCGCCGACCAACTCCCACGCCGCCAGCGCAGGAGAGTCCTTCCACCGATTCACGACGGTCTGCATCCACTGCTGGAAGCTCGTCACCGCGGTCGTCCCGGGCACTGCGGGAGGCGTCGTCCACCCGTCGACGTACCACTGGCGGTCCTTGAAGATGTCTCCCTCGCAGGCCCCGTCCTGTGGCGACAGGACGGGTATCAGAAGCTGATCGTGTGAGGCCGCCGCCGCGAATACCGCGTCCATGGGCCCGAAGTCGAGCGCGCCGCTGAATCGGTTGATCGCCAACGCCTGGAACGCGTCGAATCGGGTCAGCGAATGTGGGGGAAGCGCGCCGAAGTAGCTGTCGAGATCGACCATCGCGCCACAACCGGAATTGACGGACCAATTGGTCGCCAGCTGGTAGGCGTTGAATCCGGTTGGCCACCAGGACTGTCCGTCGAGAGCGAGGCCATCGGTTTCGGCGGTGACGCGAGCACCCACCTCCGGCGCTGCCGCGGCAACGGGCGTGCCGGTGCCGAGTGCGACGATCAGCAACATTGCTGTGCCGACTGCGCACCGTAGAAATTTGGATTCGATCCGCATCGCGTAATGCTAGACGCGGGAACACGCATTTTCGAAGTTACGAATATCGAACGACTCGAGAATTGATCTGCACGGTTCGAGGGTGCTCCGTCGGGTCCTGATCCGCCAACTGGGATTCCCATCGACCGCTCCGCTGATTGGATTCAATTATCCTGTCTCACAGTCGGTTAGTGGCCGAGTTTCCATATTTTCGTATGCGACGTGACGGCAGCCGGGGGCCTGCGCTCCCGAAGTGCGCGATAGTCTCTGAGTTTCCGTTTCATTTATCGAAGGCTGGACTATTTCCCATGCGAATCGTGCGTGTTGCCTCGACTGCGGTGTTGGCCGTAATTCCGGTACTGATGTCTGCTGCAGTTGCCTCGGCGCAGCCAAACGATCAGCAGCCATCAGCAGTGGACGCCGCCGAGTCGGATCGATTCACCTTCGCGGAGTTGGGTCTCGGTGAGTCCACGACCATCGACCTGGCCGGCCCGCGCACCCGGTTGACCGTGCCGGCTCCGGCCGGCACGGTGCCATCGTCGTTGACTGCGATGATCACCACTCCGGCCTGGGTCGACCGCGGGTGGGTCGACGTCGAATCGGACGGTCGACCCATCACCCGAATTCCCCTGGACGACGCCGCGCCCACCACACCGGTGTCGATTCCACTGGACTCGGCACAGACCGTCGACGGGGTGATCGGAATCGATCTGATCCCATCGCTGATACCCGACGATCGGTATTGCGCTGACCTGCAGTCCGATGCGCTGCGACTGATCGACGCGACGGTCGAGTATCGAGGGCAGCCGACTGTGCCCGCCACCATCGCGGAATTCCTGCCGGCCCTGTTGCGCACGCTGACGGTGTTCGTTCCGGCCGAGCCTGATCGGGAAACGATCAGCGCAGCAACCACAGTCGCGACGTCGGTAGTGCATCACTACGGTTCGCAGACGGTCCAGGTGCAGGTACGGCCGGACAGTGAATTGCAGGGGGCCGCCCCGGACGGACCGTTCGAGCGATCGGTAGTGCTGTCGACGAACAGCGATGCCGGTGCCGAATTGATCTATCCGGTGGAACCGGCTCCGCCGCGGCTGTACCTCACCGGTTCGGGATCCGCACTGACCGATCAGGCCCGTCTGATCACGAGCAATCTCGCCGCTATCGCCGTCGCTACCGCAGCGACGGCCGGTCCGTCCGCACCGAATGCCCAGGTTGCACCCGATTCGGTCACGCTCGACCAACTCGGTATCGGCACTGTGACCGGTTCGGGCTCGGCGACCGCCACAGCCGCTGTCTCCATCGATCAGACGCAGCTCGGCCGTTCGGCGTCGAACCTGTCGGTGCACGTGATCGGTAGCTACACCCCCGGCAGCGGATCGGTGCGGGCCAGCATGAACGGGAGCCCGCTCGCGGTCTGGCAGGCCGACGACACCGGTCGACTCGACCGCTGGATCGACATTCCGGATGCCGCCCTCGCTCGCAACGCGACGCTCGACATCTCCGTCGATCATCCCGCAAGTACGAGCACTGGTTGCGCTGCCACAGCGGAGTCGACGGTGACCGTGAACGGTACGACAGTCGTACGATCGGCCGACTCGTCGATACCCGCCCCACTGGGACTCGGATCGATGCCGCAGGCGCTGATGCCGCAATTCGACATCGCGCTGGCCGACGAGTCCTACGCCGGAGCCGTCAGAGCGGTCACCGTGGCGACCGGTCTGCAACGGCTGTCGAGCCGGCCGCTCGTGCCCGAGGTCGTGTCGATGGATCAGGCGCTCGACGGTTCTGCGCCCGCAGTGGTGATCGCCCCGACGGCGGACCTCCCCGACGGGGTGACGCTGCCGCTTTCCTCGGTGGACGAGACGACCTTCCGGATCACCGACCCCGCTGCCGACGGTGCCACCGAACTGACAGTGGACACCGCTGCGCCGTACGCGACCCTGCAGGTGACCTCTGTGCAGAACAAGGCCGTTCTGGTCGGATCCTGGAACTCGACGCCGGACAGTTTCGACGCGATCCTCACCTGGCTCGATGCCGATCCGGCGCGCTGGTTCGGGCTCAGTGGCGACATCGTCTTCGCCGCCCCGGGCACCGAACCGATGGCGTTGTCCAGCACGGCGCTGTCGGGTGCCGACAATGCAGCAGCCGCGGCCGACCCGGGATCGTCCGACTCGTCGACGGTGCTCCTGGTCCGAGTCGGTCTGGCGGTGCTGGCGGCGTCCGCCGTGGCCGCGGTCGTGTTCGTGGTTCGTTCGCGGCGTAAGTCGAGTCGGCGCAGCGGATCGGAATGACCGCAGGATCCGAGGAGACGCGGCCCCTCACGCGTTGGCGGAAGTCACGAAGTGCCGTCGATATTCTGGTCTTCCGCTGGGTGGTACTCGTCGTCTGCGCCGTGCTGGCTTTCTTCCCCACCTGGGTGCGGCTGGCGCGGGAGGCCGCCGCCGGAGCGATCACGGCGTATGTCTTCGTTCTACCGCTCCTCGCCGTCGTTGCAGCGCAGGGCGTTGCGCGGCGCAGGGCCGACGAGTTGCCGATTCACGATCGTCAGACCGACAACATCGTCGGCGGCATCGCCTTGCTGGCGTCCATCGCGATCAAGGGGCTGTGGCTGCCTCGGTACGCCGACCAGTACGAGCTCTCACACTTGGACGTACTTGCGGCATTGGCCTACTTCTTCGGTGGCGCAATTCTGATGTTCGGGCTCCGGCCGGTGGGCCGGTTCTGGTCGGTATGGCTGTTGCTGCTTGCGTTGAGTCCGTTGGGCTATCGCATGGTCGCTGTCGGATTGGGCGGAGGCCGACTCGCCTACGCGGCGGTGCTGGTGCTGCTGGCGGGTATCGCCGGGGCTATTGCTGTCGGCCGGACGAGGCGGCGTGGCTGGTTCGGTTTCGGATGCACCGTCCTGACCGGGCTCTTCCTCGCAGCACTCATGCTGATTCTGTGGCCGCAGATCCGCATTGTCTGGCTGCAGCTCGTTCCGACCGTCGGAGCGGCAACGGTCACCGGGGCGGCCTTCTACGTCGTGGCCCGTCGTGACCGGACCGAGGCGCGCCGGCCACGACGTGTCGCTGTGCCGACTGCCAAGTGGTCGCCGAGTTCCAAGATCGTCGCGATCGGCGCCGCACTGATTCTTTTCTTCATTCCACTGCCCAGCCGTCCGGAAGTATCGATGGCGGCGGGGCCACCGGGGCCGGTATCGACACCCCTTCTGGCCCCGGTCGGTTTCAGCCGAACGGGGATCCAGGAATTCGATTGGGTTCGTTCGTTCTTCGGATCCAAGGCGACTCTGATTCGGCAGACGATGCGTGCCGACGAGGGCAATTCCGCGTGGGACATCCGCGCGAGGCCGCGGACGGTGGTGGTCGACGTGCTGTCCACCACCAATCGCGCCAGTCTGGACGTCTACCCGGAGAGCACGCTCTACCGTCTGTCGGATACTCGCACGAGTCGACCGCTCACCATCGAACTCGGCCGCGGAATCACGGGCACGATGTACACCTCCGTCAGTGACGCGTTGCTACTGACCTGGACCAAAGTGGTATTCCATTGGCAGCGTGGCGATGTGGTGCAACGAGTGACGATCATCAGCGTCGACAATCACGATGCCGATGCAGACTTTCCGCAACCGATGCCCTCGATGGCCTCCAATCTGGGTACTGCGATCGGTACTTTCCTGCGCGGAAATGCGATTTCCGTCGACGACGATCCGGAGTACAAGGACCGGGAGCTCTTGACCAGTTTCGGGACCGGACTCGTTCGAGCGCAGTGGGCACCGACGAACGGCTCGACTCCATGACCGAGACTCCGGCAGGCAGGCGGCCGCCGCCCCCGCGGGTCGGCACGGAGACCGAGCAGTTTCGAGCCGCTGCACTCGACGACGCCATCAACGGCCTGGCCGTTCGAAACCCGTTGGCATCGGCGGCTGTTGCGTTCGTGCCGTGGCAGAAGTACACGGCTATCGGCAGCGTCCTGCTGCTGCTGGCGTGTGCGATCGTTGCTCCCGTCGGGACGCTGCTGGTGGTCACCGTGGTCTGCACCTTCGGATATCTCTTGGCGATGATCGACCGCGTGCTGCTGTTCTCTCGTGGTCTGGACGCCTCGGCGATCGTGACGGTGACCGACGGGGAAGCCTTGGCAATCCCTGATGATCGGTTGCCGCTGTACACGATTCTGGTTCCGGCGTACGACGAGCCCGAGGTGGTCGGTGATCTCATCGCGGCGATGACCGGCCTGGACTATCCCGCCGACAAACTACAGGTCCTTCTCTTGCTCGAGGAAGACGACGAGGTGACCATCGAGGCCGCGGCGCGCAGCGGCGTCAGCGATCTCGTGGACGTGGTTCTGGTGCCTGCCGGTGACCCCCGGACGAAGCCGAAGGCGTGCAATTACGGACTGCATTTCGCCACCGGAACGATCGTGACGATCTTCGATGCCGAGGACCTGCCCGAGAAGCTACAACTACGGCGCGTCGTGGCCGCCTTCGAGCGGTTACCGGACACCGTGGCGTGTGTGCAGGCGAAGCTGGCCTTCCACAACGGTTCTCAGAATTTGCTGACCGGCTGGTTCACCGCGGACTACGCCCTGTGGTTCGGGTACCTGCTACCGGGGTTGATGGCCAGCACCTCACCGATCCCGCTGGGCGGAACCTCCAATCATCTTCGCCGCGACGTGATCGACGAAGTCGGTGCCTGGGATGGATTCAACGTCACCGAGGATGCAGACCTCGGAGTGCGCATCGCAGCCTCGGGCTACTCGACGGCCGTGCTGGATTCGACGACCCTCGAGGAGGCCAACAGTGATCCGATCAACTGGGTTCGCCAGCGATCACGTTGGTACAAGGGATATCTGCAGACCTGGCTGGTGCACATGCGCAGGCCGATGGTGACTGTCCGTGCTCTCGGGCCGGTCGGTACCTATCGCTTCACGTTGCTTCTCGCCGGGACACCGATCACCGCGTGCATCAACATGATCTTCTGGTTCACCACTGCCGCGTGGATTCTCGGCCAGCCGGATCTGATCGCCGAGCTGTTTCCGCCCTACATCTACTACTTCTCGTTGTTGTCGCTGGTGGTCGGCAATATCGCCACCGTCTACATGTATCTGATCGCCAGTCGCGAGAGTGACAACGCCTACCTGCTCGTTCCGAGCCTGACGATGCCGCTGTACTGGGTGATGATGAGTGTGGCGTCCATCAAGGGGTGTTGGCAGCTCGTCCGCAATCCCTCCTACTGGGAGAAAACGTTCCACGGACTGTCCGGCCCCGCTGCTGCTGCCGAGCCCAGCGAGGAGAAGAGCTCATGAGCGTGCGCGCACCATGGGTGGTGTTCGGAAGTGCCGTGGTGGGTTACCTGGCGGTGGGACTGACGCTGAGCCTACGTTTCGGTTACCTCTTGGGCGACGCGTTGTCGCGGACCTCGGCGGCGCAGGCGGTGTTGCTCAGTCGTGATCCGCACGTGTCGGCGATCGGCTTCATCTTCACGCCGTTGACCGCCCTGGCGCAGTTACCCATGGTCGCCTTCGCGTCGTGGTGGCCGTCGATCACCCGCTGGAACGTCTCGGGTATCACGGTGTCGGTGGTGTTCATGGCCGGTGCCGTGGTGATGATTCACGGGATCTGTCGAGACCGTGGACTGCCCGGACGCTACAGCGTGCTGATCACGGCGGTGTTCGCGATCAACCCGATGATCGTCTTCTACGGAGCCAACGGCATGAGCGAGGCCGGCTTCCTGTTCTTCCTCTGCTGGGCCGTGCGACGACTGATCCGCTGGGTGGACTCCGACGACGTCCACGATCTGGTGCTGGCCGGCATCGCTCTGGGTCTGGCGTTCCTGTGCCGCTACGAGGGCGTCGTCCCGATAGCCCTCGCCGCAGTGCTGGTGGCCGTCGTCACCGGATTGCGCCGGGGTCGGAAACACTGGAAAAGCATGCGGCGCAGAGCTGTTCTCGATGCTGTCCTCATCGCCGGACCTGGGACGGCGATGTTCCTGGTGTGGATCGGCACGAGTTGGTTGATCACCGGCGAGGCGCTCGCCCAGCTGTCCTCGAGCTACGGCAACGCCGCGATCCTGACGCAATCCGGCGGGGCCGGCGGAGATCTGCAGAGCACCGTCCTGTTCTCGCTCGGTGCCTTCGTCGCGTTGGGGCCGACGCTGCTGGTGACGCTGCCGCTCGCCGTGGTACTCGCGCTGCGTCGTCGAGACCTCCAATTCGTGGTGGCACCCCTGCTTTTCGGTGGAGTGTTGGCATTCCAGGCCGCGAGCTACATCGTCGGCTCGACATTCGGCTTCCTGAGGTTCTTCATCTGTGCGGTGCCCCTGGCGGCGATTGTTGTGGTGCACCTGTTTCCGGCTGCAGGAGACCGGCCCACCAGGCGGGCCGGCGCATTCCGCAGGCGTCGCCTGGTGCTGCCGCCCTTACGCCCGACAATGGCACTGGCGGCGGTGTCGCTCTGTGTGCTCGCTGTTCCCGTGACCGGATGGGCGATGCTACAGCCGTCATTGTCCAGTCAGCAGTACGCGCTCGGCTACCTCCTCGACGAGGATCCCTCGGCCGACGACGTGGACGCGTCGACGGCGCGGCGCATCATCGATTCCTTCTCCACCGAACGCGAACTGGCGGCGTATCTCGACAGTCAGGATCTTCCCGACGGTTCGATACTGGTCGATACCGTGTACGGGTTCGCCGTCGTAGCCGCGTCGGCACACCCGACGCGTTTCGTGATCCCGTCCGATCTGGACTTCACCGAGATCCTCAACGACCCCGGTCCCGCGGGTGTGCGGTACCTGTTGACGGTGCCCAACGAGGGTCGCGGGGTATCGGACGCGATCAACCGCCGATATCCGACGATCTACGACAACGGTGCCGAGCTCTATCCGCTGGCCCTCGAGGTGCCCAACACCGGTGCCGACCAACCGGATTGGCGACTCTACCGGGTACCCGGCTGAGGGCGGCCGCTACAGGACCTGCGACAGAAACGCCTTCAGTCGGTCGGTGTGCGGGTCGTCGAACAGCTGCTCCGGCGTTCCGGTTTCGACAGCGCTGCCGTGATCCATGAACAGCACCCGATTCGACACCGACCGCGCGAAGCCCATCTCGTGCGTCACCACCACCATGGTCATCCCGCCCTTTGCGAGGTCGGCCATCAGCGCCAGCACGCCCTTGACCAACTCCGGATCGAGTGCCGAGGTCGCCTCGTCGAAGAACATCACCTCGGGCTTCATGGCGAGGGCTCGGGCGATGGCCACCCGCTGCTGCTGGCCACCGGAGAGGTTGCCCGGACGCGAATCCGCCTTGTCGACCAATCCGACCAACTCGAGCTGTTCCATCGCTGCAGCCCGCGCCGCTTCCTTGGACAGTCCGAGCAGCTTGCGTGGTCCGAGCGCGATGTTGTCGGCAACGCTCTTGTGCGGGAACAGGTTGAACTGTTGGAACACCATGCCGATGCGCTGACGCAGTACGTCGGGGTTGTCCTTCAGCACCGACGTACCGTCGAGCAGGATGTCGCCCTGCTCCGGCTCGTGCAGTCGATTGAGGGCACGCAGCAGGGTGGACTTGCCCGATCCGGACGGGCCGATGACCGTGGTCGTCGTGCCTGCCGGAACGTCGATGCTGACCCCGCGCAGTACCTTGTTGGTGCCGAACGAGAGGTGAATGTTCTTGCCTACGAGCGAAACGGAAGTCATGTCAGCCTCTTTCCACGACGGTGGCCTGCTCGACCGGGTCCAGCGTCTGCTCGGACTTCCCGGTGCGCAATCGCTTGTCGATGTAGTTCACGAGATGGGTGAGTGGCACGGTCAACACCAGGTAGAACAGTCCGGCCGCCACGAGCGGAGACAGATTTCCGGTCTGCGCGTTGAGATCTCGGCCGACGGCGAACAGCTCACGTTGAGTGGCCAGCAAGCCGAGGAAGTAGATCAGCGACGAGTCCTTGATCAGGGAGATGAGCTGGTTCATCAGCGCCGGCAGCACGCGTCTGACACCCTGCGGAACGACCACCAGGTTCATCGAGCGACGACGGCTGAAGCCCAGTGCCCGGGCGGCTTCCATCTGTCCGGCCTCGACGCTCTGGATGCCGGAGCGGAAGATCTCACCGATGTACGCCGCGGCGAGCAGTGAGAGTGCGCCGGCACCGAGCCAGTACGGATTACCACCGGTCAGGCTTTGCACCACCGGACCGATACCGAGTCCGATGATCAGGATGACGACGACCGCGGGCAGTCCGCGGAAGATGTCGGTGTAGACGCGGGCGGGCCATCGCAGCCAGCGCGTCCGCGACAGGCCGGCCAATGCCAGCAGCATGCCCAGGACCGTACCGATGATGCCCGACGCCAACGCCAGAATCAGAGTGTTCGGCAGACCCACCTTCAACAGGTCCGGGATGGACGACTTGTACAGCGACCAGTCGAAGAACGTGTCGCCCAGCTGCGCCAGCGTGGATTTCGGCTGGTTGGCAACGGCTTCGGGTGCGTTCGTGGCGTTCTGGGCGGCGATGGCAGCGAAGTCGGGAAGCTCGGGTGCGGGAGCGGCCTTGCTGCCCGGCTCGAAACCGTCGGGCAATTCGCGCGGTACCCAGTCGGAGTACAGCGTCGCCCAGGTGCCGTCTTCGATCACCGCGTCGAGCCCGGAGTTCAGCGCGTCGATCAGCGGCTGATTCTCGCGTGCAACGGCCCAGCCGATGAAGTTGTTCAGCGAGAACGTGTTCTGCGTGATCGCGGTACCGTCCTCGGCCTTGACCAAGCCTTCGGCCTGCTGCGACGGTGCGACCCAGGCGTCGATCTGACCGGTCCGCAGATTCGCGTACGCGGTGTTGTAATCGGGGAACTTCACCGGATCGAGACCGAGCGTGTTCACCACGTAATCGTCCTGCACGGTGCCCTGCACGACGCCGATCCTGGTGCCCGCGTTCAGATCCTCGAATCTGGTGATGGGACCGCCCGCGGTCGCGACGAGGGAGAAGTAACCGAAGTCGTATCCGTTGGTGAACCCGACGGTGTTCCGGCGCTCGTCCGTCGTCGTGATCGAGGACGATCCGACGTCGAAGCGGCGGCCGGCAACCTGCGCGAGCAAACCCGAGAACTCGGTGCCCGAGAAGTTGATCTGCAGGCCCAGTTTCGCGGCGACGGCCTTCAACAGTTCGTTGTCGTAGCCGGTGTACCGGCCCGACGAGTCGAGGCAGATACTCGGCGGTGCGTCGGACAAGGTGCCGACGGTCAGCACGCCCGGCGTCGCCAATCCGAGGGAGCCGGTGTCGATCCGGTCCAGCGGAGTGACGTTCGCCGTCGTGTACTTGTCCTCCGTCGCCGCAGCGGCCGCGGCGTCGAAGTTCGTCGGCGTGGACGACGCACTGTTCACTCCCGGAGGGGAGCACAGGTCGGTTGGACCTGCAGCCGCCTGATCACCGGTGGAGGACGTGCCACACGCCGCGAGCGTGAGGGTCATCAACAGTCCGAGAACGAGAACCACGAGCGCGCGTGAAGCGCGTACGGCAACCATGAACAAAACCCTAAGCGGACCGGGGCCCGTTCACCCAAACGGCCCTCGCGCAAGGGTTTCGCTCATCGAACTGGAGTGGGTTGCGTAACTGGTCGTTCCGCAGGCTCCACTCCTGCCCTTACTTGTTCGCGTCCCGCCATGCGATGGCCTGGCCCAGCTCGGCCAGGTCGTAATCGGGACCGTTGACGCCGACGGTGAACAGGGTGGCTCCGGCGTCGACGAAATCCTGGGCGGTGTCCGCGCCCGGCCACGAGACCGATCGCGTGATACCCGTGACGTCGCGTCCGACGGTGGTTCCGTGCTCGGCGAGGATCTCGGACTTTCGCTTCAAGGCTTCGAGGTCGGCGAAGCTGTGCCAGATGTGCGCGTACTCGGCCACCATCTTCAGAGTCTTCTTCTCACCGCCGCCGCCGATGAGGATCGGGATGTCGCGGGTGGGGGCCGGATTGCCGACGTCGAGGCGGTGTCTGATTCTGCCCAGGCTCTCCTTCAGCAGTGCCAGACGCGAGCCGGCTGTGCCGAATTCGTAGCCGAAGTTGTCGTAGTCCTTCTCGTTCCAGCCGGCACCGATGCCGAGGATCAACCGTCCGCCACTGATGTGGTCGACGGTGCGCGCCATATCGGCCAGCAGGTCCGGGTTGCGGTAGCCGCCGCCGGTGACGAGTGCGCCGATCTCGACGTTCGACGTCTGCTCGGCCCAGGCGCCCAGCATCGTCCAGCACTCGAAATGCGCACCGTCCAGATCGCCGTAGAGAGGGTAGAAGTGATCCCAGTTGAAGACGATGTCGACGCCCGCATCCTCGGAGCGCAACACGGCATCGCGAATCAGCTGGTAGTCAGGGGCGTGCTGGGGCTGAAGCTGGACACCGATCTTGACGGTCATGTGCGTCTCCTCGTCGTGTGGTCTGTGACTCCATGATGCACCTCACCCGGGCTAGCCGATCCGGATGCCGCTCTCGGCCATCGTGGCTCGGAGCACGAACCCGGCCTCGGAACCGATGATCTCGCCGACGAGGGTGATGTAACGGTCGACGAACGGGCCACCGTGCTGCGGCTCGTCCTCGTTCCCGAAGTGATGCGCCAGCTCGTGCAAGATGACCAATTCCCTCAGCGCCCACGCCTTGTTGCCCCGATGCAGGGGGACGGCAATGGTGGCGGTGTCGCGTTCGTAGTGGGCCGCAGCCGAACCCGACCTGGCCCGCACAGTGATGGCGCGACCGGCCTCGGACCACGTGGCCGCGATCCAGTCCAGGGCGAGCACTGCATCGACATACGTCTGTACCGACTCGAGCGAGGCGAACTTGCGCTCGATCGGCAATGTGATCTGCGAGCCCATCACCTGCACGACGCGCATGTCCCGCTCCTCGGCGCGATCGAACATGGTGCGCACCCACCCTTCGGCGTCGTACACCGCGGATCGTTGGATGTCTTTCGTGGCCACGGTCGCGAGCTTATTCGCGTACCGCTCCCGCGCGTCCACGAGCGAACCTGTAGGCGTTTGCCTTTGAACCCACGGGATCTGTCGACACCCGTCGTCGACTTTCGACCCGGTAATGATAACTGTTATCATTCGCAAGACTTCGGTGGGATCCGTGCCTGTTCGGGTGATATATATTGCCACTTGTGCATATGACGGCGGATCGGTTGCCGTACAACGAAGGGAAGTGCTGAACATGTTCGGACCGTTTCTGGTGAAAGCAGCATCGACATTGGTCACCGGTGTAGTGGGCGTCGCCGCCTACAACGGAGCGAAGGGACTCGTCGAGCGTGCGCCGCTGCGCGATGCTGCAGTCGGTGTGACCTCGCTGTCCATCCGAGGCATGCGCAAGGCCGAGCTGCGGGCCGAGTCGGCACGCTTGGCCGCGGCCGACATCATCGCCGAAGCGAAAGAGAAGAACGGCGAGCAGGTCACTCCTCCGGTGCAGTCCGCGCCGCACGACCACGACCACTGATGACGGGACACGCCACTACGGACCTGCTCGATCCGTCGACGCGCGATGCGACGGTCGCCGTCCGCGCCGATTCCGACCGGACGACCATCACCGTGCGATCCGACGCCGCGGGACGCATCCGGCTGATCGTGCCGGCATTGACAGGCAGTATCGCTCGGGCGGTCGCGGTCGAGGATGCATTGACCGCTGTTCCAGGCGTACGCGCCGCACATGCCTATCCCCGAACTGCGAGCGTGGTGATCTGGTACGCGAGTGGCCGTGTCGATCGAAGCACCTTGTTCGAGGCCGTCGATCGCGGTTCCTCGGTGCCGCTCTCGGCACCGGCCGATCGGATTCCGCATTCGGCCGAGGTCAGTAGCGGAGACATCATCAGGATGGCGGTCGGCGGAACAGCGCTGCTGCTGTTGGGAATTCGACGCTACGGGTTCTCGCGTCCCCCGATGCTCGGCCCCACCAGTCGCGTCGTTGCCAGTGGCGTCACGATCTTCACCGGATACCCTTTTCTCAGGGGAGCGTTGCGATCGTTGAGTGGACGCAAGTCCGCCGGAACGGATGCACTCGTCTCCGCCGCCACCATCGCCAGCTTGTTGTTGCGCGAGAACGTCGTTGCACTGACCGTGCTGTGGCTGCTGAACATCGGGGAGTACCTGCAGGATCTCACGCTGCGTCGTACCCGACGGGCGATTTCCGCGCTCCTTGCAGGCAGTCAGGACACCGCGTGGGTACGCGGGCCCGAAGGCCTGGAGATCTCCGTCGACATCACGTCGTTGGTGATCGGCGACGAAGTCGTGGTTCACGAGCAGGTTGCCATTCCTGTGGACGGGATCGTCTGCGACGGCGAGGCCGTGGTGGACCAGGCAGCGATCACCGGTGAGAACCTCCCGGTCACGTTGAACGTGGGTGATCGCGCCTACGCGGGATCAGTGGTGGTGCGCGGGCGAATCGTGGTTCGCGCCAACGCCGTCGGGCATGAGACCGCTCTCGGCCGCATCATCTCGCGGGTCGAGGAAGCGCAAGAGGACAGGGGACGTATTCAGACGGTCGGCGACAACTTCTCGCGGAGATTCGTCCCGGCATCGTTCGCCCTCTCGGCGCTCACTCTTCTGGTGACTCGCGACGTGCGGCGGGCCATGACGATGCTGTTGGTCGCTTGCCCCTGTGCCGTCGGTCTGTCCACCCCCACAGCCATCAGTGCTGCGATCGGCAACGGTGCGCGCCGCGGCATGCTGATCAAGGGCGGATCGCACCTCGAGCAGGCCGGACGAGTGGACGCCATCGTGTTCGACAAGACCGGGACCTTGACGGTGGGCCGACCGGTAGTGACCAATGTGGTGTCCTTCCATGCCGACTGGGATCTCGAAAAAGTTCTCGCATATGCGGCCAGTTCGGAAATTCACTCCCGCCATCCGCTCGCCGCTGCGCTGATTCGCAGTACCAGGGAGCGGCATATCGAGATCCCCGCACACGAGCGATGCGAGGTTGTCGTGGGGATGGGCATGCGGACCCTGTCCGGCGACCGGACCATGCTTCTCGGTAGCCAGCCGTTGCTCGCATCGGAGAACGTCGGCATGTCCACAGAGGCGCTCGATTGGGTCGATCGGCTGCAGCGCAAGGCCGAGACCCCGCTGCTGCTCGCAGTGGACGGGATACTCGTCGGGCTGGTCAGCCTGCGCGACGAAGTGCGGCCGGAGTCGAGGAGGGTGCTCGAAGAACTCCGAGCGTCGGGCGTTCGAAAAATTGTCATGTTGACCGGTGATCACCCCAAGACCGCCGCCGCAGTGGCTGCCGAACTGGGTATCGAACAATGGCACGCCGAAGTGCTGCCCGACGACAAATTGGCGATGGTGAGGCAGCTGCAGGACCAGGGCCATATCGTCGCGATGGTCGGAGACGGAACAAACGATGCGCCCGCTCTCGCTGCCGCAGACATAGGCATAGCGATGGGCATTGCGGGCACGGACGTGGCGGTCGAAACCGCTGACGTCGCGTTGTCGGGCGACGAACTTGGCCGATTGCTCGATCTTCGTGAACTCGGCGGCCACTCACTCGATGTGATCAAGCAGAACTATGCGATGTCCATCGCCGTGAACGCGATCGGTCTGCTCGTCGGTGCCGGTGGTGCGCTGTCTCCGGTGTTGGCTGCAGTGCTGCACAATGCGTCGTCGGTCGCGGTGGTCGCCAACAGCGCCCGCTTGATCCGGTACCGGTTGGACTAGTTCGGACACGAGGCAGAAGGGTGCAGTACATGAGCACGAGGACCGACAGGTCGTCGGCGCGGTGGCAGTGGTCGTTTCTCGTCGATCTGGGGCGGGCCACCCCCACGGTCCGATTGCTCGTCCTGACCCAGATGACTTTCAACATCGGCTTTTTCATGGTGTTGCCGTATTTGTCGGTGCATCTGACGAGCGATCTCGGACTCGGGGCAGCGCTCGTCGGAGTGGTCCTCGGAATCAGAACGTTCTCGCAACAAGGATTGTTCTTCGTCGGTGGCACTCTCGCCGATCGGTGGGGAATCAAGCCGGTCGTCCTCGTCGGTTGTGTGTTGCGAGTTCTGGGCTTTCTCGGATTAGCGGTGTTCGATTCCCTCTCCGGCGTCCTGGCCGCCACCGTCTTGGTGGGGTTCGCCGCGGCATTGTTCTCTCCCGCAGTGGAATCCGCCGTGGCAATCGAGGCGGGCAAATGCGAGCGCGATGGCGGGCCGACGCGGGTGGAGACGTTCGCGCTGCTGTCGGTGTGCAGTCAGATCGGTTCGTTCACCGGCCCGCTCGTCGGATCGGTGTTGCTGCTGGCCGACTTTCGAATAGCGTGTCTCGTCGCTGCGGCCGTCTTCGTGCTCGTCATCGCCGCCCACGCGGTGTGGTTGCCGCGCGAACCCGGCGAACATCGTGACGATCCCTGGCTCTCCGGCTGGACCGATGTGGTGCGCAACAGAACGTTCGTGCTGTTCGCGGTGGCGATGAGCGCACAACTGGTGGCCTACAACCAGCTGTACCTGCTGCTCCCGCTCGAGGTGGAGCGCGCCTGGGGATCGCAGACGGTGCTGGGTTGGTTCTTCGCGATCTCCGCAGTACTCGTGGTCTCGACCCAACTGCCGATCACCCGACGCGTCGCACAATCGGCACCGCGGATCACGCTGCCGATCGGATTCGCCGTCATGGCAGCATCTTTCGTCCTGGTTGCCCTCACCGCACCGCTCGAACTGCACGGTGTGGTCGGTCTCGTTCCGGCCGCGCTGTTCGTACTCCTGCTCGCTCTGGGGCAGATGATCGCCATGCCCCAGGCCAGGGACCTGGTGCCGCGCATGGCAGCCGAACGTCGCCTCGGGTCCTATTACGGATTCATGGCCTCGCTCGGCGGCATCGGCGTTCTCATCGGATCGATCGCAGTGGGAGCGGTGATCGACGCCGCCCCCGACACCGGTTGGGGCGCAGCGATCCCGTGGCTGGTCGCTGCGTTGTTCCCCATTGCCAGTGTCATCGGACTCCGTGTGGTGCTGAAGCGACTGGACTGAGTTCCGCCCCACCCCCGTCTCCGCCGCCCCACCCCCGTTTCCGCCGCCCCACCCCAGTCTCCGCCGCCCTACCCCCATGTCCGCAAACGCGCGCGCGTTCGTCATACGCGTGCAGATTCGCTTCCGATTCGCAGCGATTCCGCACGCACCTGGCAAATGCGCGCGCGTTTGCGCCTCACCGCCCCGACTACACCCGAATCCGCAGCACCGCGATTCGCCCGTCCGGTGTCATCTCGAAGTAGAACGACAGGTTCACCGGGCTGCCGGGGAAGTCACCCGAAATCTGTGCGGTCGCCGTATGGCCCGCGCCCGAGTCGACGGAGGAGAGGACGGCGTAGTGCACCTGCGGCACCTCGGTTCGCCAGCGGCGGATCTCCTCGATGCCGTGGTGCTCGTGGCCTTCGTCCTCCACCACCGCGTCGGGTGTGAACTGGGCGAAGTAGGGCTCGGAGTCGGTCTGGGTCGCGAGCTCGAAGTAGCGGTCGATGATCTGTGATTCGGTCATGAACCCAGCGTCATCTCTCCCCCATCAGGAGAGTCAACTCTCCCCCACCGGGAGGGGTGAGAATATCGGCATGAACGGATTGCTGACGATCGGTGAGTTCTCTCGGATCACTCACTTGTCCGTCAAGACGCTGCGTCGCTATCACGAGTCGGGTCTGCTCGAGCCCGCGACCGTCGACGGTTTTTCCGGCTACCGGTACTACGCCACCGATCAGGTCGCGACGGCGCAGATCATCAGTCGGTTCCGCAGCATGCAGATGCCCGAGCGTGAAGTGCGAGCGATCATCAGCACTCCGGATTCCGACGCACGGGCCCAGTTGATCACGGAACATCTCACCCGGCTCGAGCGTCGATTGGACGACACTCGCTCAGCGGTGACGGCGCTGCGGCGGCTGCTCGACCCGACCCCGCCGACCATCGAGGTGCGCCGCATTCTCACCGAGCCATGCTCCGTCGCAGCTATTTCGGCGATGGTCGATGCACCGGATGTGCTCGAGTGGTACAGCCTCGCGATGGCCGAGATCGATGCGGCCGTGGGGCGATCCGATGGTCCTCCAGGTGGAATGTACGACAACGAGTTGTTCACCGAGGGCCGCGGAGTCATGACGGTGTACGTGCCGACCGCAGATATGCTGTTCAGCAACAGGATTCGGCCGATGACGCTGCCGCCCACCGAATTCGCCGTCACGGTCCATCACGGCCCGCACGACGATATAGACGTCACGTACGGCGCACTCGGGGTGTATGTCGAGACGAATGGTTTGGCGATCGCGGGCCCGGTACGCGAGGTCTACGCCGTCGGCCCGCGCGATACCGAGAACTCGACGCTGTGGCGCACGGAAATCGGCTGGCAGGTGTTCGCGGCATCACCGACCACCCGGTAGTCAGCGACCCAGCTGCCTGCTTGCTCCGTCGATTTCGGCGTGTGTGCCGATTTTCGCGTTGCGCCCCGCTCGGTCTCCGGCCTTGCGGGCACCCTCCGAGTATCCGGCGTTCGCGCTCTGTCCGCGCCAGTGTCCGCGCGCCGTCGAGGTCTGTCGATAGTAGTCACGGAGCTCGATCTCCTTGTTGCGCAGCACGAGTGCTGTTCCCGCCCCCTGCTGCTCCTGGGCAATGGCCTTGGCTTCGGTGTCCTTCTTGACCTCGCCGAGGCGTTGGCCGATTCTGGCTGCGAATGCGGTCTGGAAGTTCAGTCGCGCCGTCACGGCGGCAACCGGGACTTCCTCACGTCGGGTGTAGCGGCGGCGATTCTTCACCTCGGTGACGGTGCGGATGGCCGTCTCCGACTTGTAGGCACCGGACTTGATGTACGCGTCCGATGCTCGAACCATCTGGATCAGAAGGGACGAGTAGAGCGCCTCGGTGGTTTCGATATCGGAGTCGAAGCCGTAGGCGAACACTTGCGTCGACGATCTGGCCACATCGCACTGGACGTCGTTGGCATGCGCGATCGCGACGAACAGTTGGACGTAGGTCTTCAGTCCGCGCTTGCCCGGTTCGCCGATGGGGATCACTTTCTGACTCGGCGTCGCCTGCCGCTCCCGCGACGCGCTGTGCGAGCGAGCCACCGCGAGATCGACCGATGCCGACGTGGCCAAACGCTGAGCTGCCTCCATGAAGGCCTCGGCCTCGTGCGGATTGTCGGTGGACTCGGCCTGGCGCAACAGCCCGCCGATCCGCGTCAGCATCTTGTCCGAACTCATGGGCGAGAGGCTACCGGCAGCCTCTGACACGTCCGGGTTGACCGATTCAGGAACGCCATAATGACCACCCCGGGCTGAGTTGTGTGCCACAGTACGCAGCGACATATGTGTCGGGGGGCTTCACTGCGCGATTCTGCGTGCCGATCTCCGGGCGCATACAACCGCGTAGAAGTTAGTGGAGATAACACATGGCGTCTTTGATCACGAAGGTGGCGGTGGTTGCAACGGCAGCCACGCTGCTGACGCTCACCGGATGTTCGAGCGACAGCGGAACGAGCGGCGATTCGGGTGCTGCATCCGAAAATGCCGACGGCCGTGGACCTATCACCTATGTCGAGGGACAGGACACCACCGAGACCGGTGTCGTTCAGCAGATCATCTCGGAGTGGAACGCCAACAACCCCGACCAGCAGGTCACCTTCAAGGAACAGTCCGCCGACGCCGATCAGGCCCACGACGACTTCGTTCAGCAGCTCCAGGCGCAGCAGAGCGACTACGACGTGATGGCGCTCGACGTCGTGTGGACCGCCGAGTTCGCTGCCAAGGGTTGGCTCGTGCCGCTCGAGGGTGAATTCGCACTCGACAACGCAGGCGTTCTGCCCGCGACCGTGGCGAGTGCGACCTACAACGGCACGCAGTACGCCGCACCGAAGAACACCAACGGCGGACTGCTGTACTACCGCAGTGATCTGCTCCCCGAGGCGCCCACCACCTGGGCTGAGCTCACCGAGGACTGCCAGGTCGCCAGGGACAACAACATCGACTGCTACGCCGGGCAGTTCGCCCCGTACGAAGGTCTGACGGCCAATGCGTCGGAGATCATCAACGCGCACGGCGGATCGATCGTCGCCGAAGACGGCAAGACCCCCACCGTCGACAGCCCGGAGGCCAAGGCCGGACTGCAGACCCTCGTCACCGCGTTCGAGACCGGCGTCATCCCGGCCCAGGACACCACGTTCAAGGAGTCCGAAAGCCAGCAGGCGTTCCAGGACGGTCAGACGTTGTTCCTGCGTAACTGGCCGTACGTCTACGGCACCGCGGCGGAGGAGGGTTCGGTTGTGGCCGGCAAGTACTCGGTCGCACCGCTTCCCGGTGTCGACGGAGTCGGCACCTCGACGCTCGGCGGATACAACGCCGCGATCAGTGCGTACTCCGAGAACAAGGCCACTGCTGCCGACTTCCTGCGATTCCTGCAGGGCGAGCAGGCTCAGCGCATCATCGCCGAGGGTGCACTGCCGCCCGTGCTCTCGTCGCTGTACGACGATCCCGCACTGATCGCCGCGATGCCGTACCTTCCCGCATTGAAGGCATCCATCGAGAACGCAGTTCCGCGCCCCGTCACCCCGTTCTATCCGGCCGTCTCGAAGGCCGTGCAGGACAACGTTTCTGCCGCCATCAAGGGTGAGAAGAGCGTGGACCAGGCGATCGCGGACATGCAGGCCGGTATCGAAACCGCCGGCGCCAACTGATTTCGGGAGAACCAATGGCTGTACCTGCTGGGGTAACCAGTGGGGCCGCCACAACCACCGCGGCCGGGGGCTCGTCCCCCGGCCGCGGTCGGCATGTGCGGTCCAAGAACAAGCGCTTCGGCCTGACGCCGGGTCGAGCCTGGCTGCTGATCGCACCGACGCTGGTGATCCTCTCGATCGTCATCGTCTACCCGGTGATCCGGGCACTGGTGATGTCCTTCTCCAAGGATCCCGGTCTCGATCCCGACACCGGCATGTTCGTCTCCGGCGGTTCAGCAGGGTTCGACAACTACACGCACTGGATCTTGCAGCAGTGCACCTCGGCGTCGGGCACGTTGGTGCCCTGCCCACCCGGAACCCTCGGGTCCCAGTTCTGGGGCGCAGTCGGAAACACCGCATTCTTCACCGTCGTGACGGTGTCGATCGAGGTGGTCATCGGCTTCGCGATGGCAGTGATCATGGGCAAGACCTTCGCCGGACGAGCCCTGCTGCGCGCCGCGATCTTGATCCCCTGGGCAATCCCGACGGCGGTCACGGCCAAGCTCTGGTACTTCATCTTCGCGTACGACGGCATCGCCAATCGCATTCTGGGAACGAACATTCTGTGGACCGGCGACGCGTGGCCTGCTCGTTTCGCGGTCATCATCGCCGACGTGTGGAAGACGACGCCGTTCATGGCGCTGCTGATCTTGGCCGGGTTGCAGATGATTCCAGCCGACGTCTACGAGGCCGCTCGTGTCGATGGGGCGTCGGCGTGGCAGCGCTTCACCAAGATCACGCTGCCCTTGGTCAAGCCCGCACTCATGGTGGCGATTCTGTTCCGCACCATGGATGCGCTGCGCATGTACGACTTGCCCGCCATCCTCACCGAGGGGAACCCCGCCACTCGAACCATCTCGATTCTGGTGGTGGAGCAGATCCGACAGGGATTCAACAGCGCTGCCTCGCTGTCGACCATCTCGTTCGTCATGATCTTCGTCGTGGCGTTCATCCTGGTGAAGTTCCTCGGTGCCAACGCCGTTGCCACTCAGGACAATCAGCGCAAGGGGGCCGACCGATGAAGCAGGCTCGCATCTATCTCGGCGTCGTCGTCATTCTCGTCTGGGGTCTGGCACCGTTCTACTGGATGGTCGTCACCGCGTTCCGCGACCCGCGCTACACCTTCGATACGACGCCATGGCCGACGCATGTCACCTGGGAGAACTTCGACAACGCCCTGTCCACCGCGAACGGTAACAATTTCCTGCGGGCGGTGGGTAACAGCCTCATCGTCGGCGGAGCCACCACTCTGATCGCATTGGTGATCGGCATCTTCACCGCGTATGCCCTCTCGCGCATCGACTTTCGCTTCAAGTACGTGGTGACAGGCATCATCCTGGGGGCCTCGATGTTCCCCGTCGTTGCGTTGGTGACCCCGCTGTTCCAGTTCTTCACCAATATCGGCTGGATCGGTAGCTATCAGGCGATGATCATCCCGAACATTTCGTTCGTACTGCCGTTGACGATCTACACGCTGGCAGCGTTCTTCGCCGAATTGCCTTGGGAGCTAGAAGAAGCCGCACGCATCGATGGTGCCGGACGCTTCCAGGCGTTCCGGCTGGTGATGCTCCCGCTCGCGGCACCTGCCTTGTTCACCACCGCGATCCTTGCGTTCATCGCCGCGGTGAACGAGTATCTGCTGGCCAGTCAGCTCTCGAGTGACAAGACCGAACCGGTGACCGTGGCCATCGCGCGGTTCACCGGCAACGATCCGCTGGTGGTTCCGTATGCCGCGATCATGGCCGCGGGCACCATCGTGGCCATTCCCCTGGTGATCATGGTGCTGCTGTTCCAGCGTCGCATCATCTCCGGACTGACCGCCGGTGGCGTCAAGTCGTGACGGCAAACGATCACCTTCAGCTGCTGGCAGGCATTCTCGGGTTCTTTGCTCTCGTGGCGCTGGTCTTTGCCGTTGCCGGGATCATCGGAGGTGATCCCGGCGTGGCACCGTCGGTGGCCTTGCTCGGTTTGCTTGTCGCACTGTGGTTCGTGGTCAAAAAGATTCGCTGACGCTCACTTTGCGCGGATTGCGTCTTCGACATCGTCGGCGCTGAGCCCGCGTGTGCAGAAGAACCAGTCCTGGCATTCGACATCGGCGTCGGTGCCGTCCATCCGCTCTGCTGCAGTACCGCACGAACCTGCTGTCGGCACGATCACCGGATCGCCGGGATGCCAATCTGCCGGAGTCGCAACGCCGAATGCGTCTGCTGTCTGCAGTGCTTTGATCAAACGAAAGATTTCGTCGAAGTTCCGACCGGTACTGAGCGGGTAGTAGATCACGGCTCGGACCACACTCTCGGGGTCGATGACGAACACCGCTCGCACGGCCTTCGTCGAGCTTTCGCCGGGCATGATCATGCCGTAGAGGCGGGCGATGTCCATCGTGATGTCCTCGACCAGCGGGAATGTGACCTCGACCTGGGACATTCCGTTGAAGGTGATCTTGTCCTTGATCGTGCGCAACCATGCGATATGGCTGTACAGCCCATCGATCGACAGGCCTACGAGTTCGGTGTTGTACTCACGCAATTCGTCGGCCATCGAGGCGAACGTGATGAATTCACTGGTGCAGACGGGCGTGAAATCTGCGGGGTGCGAGAAGAGGATGACCCATTTTCCTCGATAGTCGGCGGGAAAGTCGATCGGCCCTTGCGTGGTAACCGCAGTGAACGAGGGTGCGTGGTCGCCGATTCGGGGCATTCCGTAGCCGCTCTCGGGTACTGCTTGTGTGCTGGTCATGTCGGCCTCGTCCTGTGCTGTCGATTGTATGAATGCGGTCGTGCTGGATGCGTTCGTCACTGGTGTCTGTAGTTGGCCTCGTAGGTTTCGCGGTCCCGCTCTGCGCTGGGAATCGTGCGGGGAATCGATGACGCGTCGATGCCGTGTTGCCCGAGCCGAAACGCTCGATAGACCAGATGCAGCCCGGAGGCGAAGTAGACGACCGGGATGAAGATGAGCAGCATCATCAGGCCTGCGATCCAATTCGGTCCCGGAAACAGCAGGAACAGCATGAGCACAGGGACGAGCGGCACGAGGAACCGAGCCAGATACCGAGCGGTGGATCCGGGTCCGGTCAGTTCGTGCAGGACCCAGTCCTGCAGGTCTGTCGGGAGGACGCCGCCGAGGTCGTAGCGCAGACGCTGACGAAAGGTGGGTGTCTTCATATCCTGACGATAGGTTCGCACCTGCCGTGGGCGCTGGGGCACGAGGTCCCGACTACCGCGCCGAACGACTCTTGTTCTGTACGTCGATCAGACCGAGCCGAAGGCGCTGGTGGTCATCGACACCAATCTCGCCGACGCGGCGCTCGGGTTCGGCCTCCAGACGAGTGCCAGCAGCGCCGAGGTGGTCGAGTCCGTCAGTTCCACAGCGGTTAGTCGATCTCGGTAGGTGTCGATCATCGATGCGCTGAGAATCGCAACACCGACACCGCGAGCAGCGAGATCGGCGACGGCGTCGGGAGCGCTGGCTTGCAACGCGATCGAGGGCGTGATCCCGACCCCTTCGCAATCGCGATCGAACACGGTTCGCACTCCTGTACCCACGGGAAGCGAGACGATCGGGTAGTCGTTGATCTGCGCCAGCGTCGCCCGCTTCTGAGACGCCAGCGGATGCTCCGGCGACACGGCCGCGATGATCTTCTCGTCGATCACCACCATCGCTCTCAGCCCGTCGGGGGCCCGGGCGGCGACGCCGACCAGCGCGAGATCCAGCTGCCCAGTGCGTACATCGCCCACCAAACGGTCCGAATTACCTTCCTGCAGAGAAAGTTCGACGCCAGGGTGCTCCGAATGGAAGCGAGCCAACGCGTCGAACAGCTGTGGGACGGTGCACGCGGTGATCATGCCGACTCGCACCGATCCGCGTAGGAGCCCAGCGACGTCGTCGACGGACTGCCGAACCGAGCCGGCCGCGGCGAGTGTCGCGCGCGCCTGGATCAGTGCAGCCTGGCCCGCAGTGGTCAATGTTGCTGTGCCGCCGGATCTGTCGATCAGCTCGGCACCGAGTTCGCGCTCGAGCGCCCGGATCTGGGCGCTGACGCCGGACTGGCTGATGTGCACCCGGGCGGCGGCGCGGGTGAAGTTAGCCTCCTCGGCCACGGCCACGAAGTACTCGAGTTGTCTCAATTCCACTGCTGTACCCCGAGATTCGGGCCTTCACCGCCGTCGAGTCGTGCTACGGCGCGCTTCGGGGCGGTGATGCGGTAGCTGCAGTCGATCAACTCGGCGGCCTCGTCCCAGACGTCGTCGTCGGCATCGGAGAGGTGGAAGCCCACCCAGCCCGCCGGCCCGAGGTAGGCGGGGTGGAAGTAACGCGGTTCGAGCTCGCAGGCGCGCTGCTCCTCGGCGCTCTCGCACTTGACCAGAATCGACAGGTCGTAGGGGTCGCCGCCTTTGACGCCGCCGCCGAAGTAGACGAACACCGAGGCGGTGCGGAAAGTCGGCCTGCCGTGCGAGATCTTCTCCGTCACGTCGGGATAGGCGAACGCCAGTGCGCGCACGCGTTCGAGGTACGGATGCTTCGAGGTGGGATCGATGGCCACCGCCACAGGATAGCGCGTCTAACTGCGGTTATAAGCAAAAGTTCTGAGGGTGATCCAAACCAACTGTTGGACTTCTGCCTCGGGCGGTTCGAGACTCGATGTCATGACACAGACACCGAGAGACATCGCAGCGACCTACTTCGAGGCCTGGAGAAGCAAGGACTTCGACACTCTGGCCTCGATCCTGCACGAGGACGCCACGTTCCGGGGGCCACTCGGCACCGCGGCCGATGGGGCGGAATGTCTGGCCGGCTTGAAAGCGATGTCGCAGATCGTGACCGATATCGACATCGCTCACGTCTTCGTGGACGGCCCGAACGTACTGACGTGGTTCGACCTGCACACGTCGATCGCACCGCCTGCGAGTACCGCGAACTGGCAGCGAATCGACGGCGGCAAAATCACGGAAATCAAGGTCGCCTTCGATCCGCGAGACATCATCGCGGCGGGATAAGCGAACGCCCGCCGGTACTCAATGTGACATTTGGTGGCCTTTTCGGGGGTCAATGTCACATCTAGTGGACCGGCGGGCGGTGTTCGCGGGTGCTGCGGGCTTACGCGTCGATGATGAACGCTTCGAGCTGCTCGCGAGCGACGTCGTCCGCCAGCTGCTTCGGCGGGCTCTTCATCAGGTATGCCGAGGCCGGGATGACCGGTCCGCCGATGCCGCGGTCCTTGGCGATTTTTGCGGCGCGCACTGCGTCGATGATGACGCCGGCCGAGTTGGGCGAGTCCCAGACCTCGAGCTTGTATTCGAGGTTGAGGGGAACGTCACCGAAGGCGCGGCCTTCGAGGCGGACGTAGGCCCACTTGCGGTCGTCGAGCCAGCCGACGTGGTCGGACGGTCCGATGTGAACGTCTTTTGCGTTGAATTCACGCTGGAGGTTCGAGGTGACGGCCTGGGTCTTGGAGATCTTCTTCGACTCGAGGCGGGTGCGCTCGAGCATGTTGAGGAAGTCCATGTTGCCGCCGACGTTGAGCTGCATGGTGCGATCGAGCTGCACGCCGCGGTCCTCGAACAGCTTGGCCATGACGCGGTGGGTGATGGTGGCACCGACCTGGCTCTTGATGTCGTCGCCGACGATGGGGACGCCCGCGTCCTCGAACTTCTTGGCCCAGACGGGATCGCTGGCGATGAAGACGGGCAGTGCGTTGACGAACGCGACGCCGGCGTCGATGGAAGCCTGTGCGTAGAACTTGTCGGCTTCTTCGGATCCGACGGGCAGGTAGGACACGAGCACGTCCACCTTGGCGTCACGCAGGGCCTGCGCCACGTCGACGGCTTCTCCGTCGGCTTCGGTGATGGTCTCGCGGTAGTACTTGCCGAGGCCGTCGAGGGTCGGTCCGCGCAGGACGTGGACGTCCTTCGGGGGCACGTCGGCGATCTTGATGGTGTTGTTCTCGCTGGAGAAGATGGCCTCGGAAAGATCGAAGCCGACCTTCTTGGCGTCCACGTCGAACGCGGCGACGAACTCGACGTCGCGGACGTGGTACTTACCGAACATGACGTGCATCAGGCCGGGAACGGAGGCGTTCTCGTCCGCATCCTTGTAGTACTCGACACCCTGGACCAGGGATGAGGCGCAGTTGCCCACACCCACGATGGCCACGCGGATTGCGTTGTTGTTCTCACCCATGGTCGGGTTCTCCTTCTGTCTTGACTGTCCTGTTTGATGCTGTGCTGGACGGTGCTGGGTGGGGGTCGGCCTGCTCGGCTGCGATGACCTCGTTGAGCCAGCGCACCTCGCGTTCGCTCGATTCGAGACCGAGCTGGTGTAGCTGCCGGGTGTAGCGGTCGAGAGTCCCGTTCGCCTTGGCCACTGCGTCGCGGAGGCCTTCGCGACGCTCCTCGACCTGGCGACGTCTGCCTTCGAGGATGCGAACTCGAGCTTCTGCCGGGGTCCGACTGAAGAAGGCCAGGTGCACGCCGAATCCGTCGTCGGTGTAGTTCTGCGGTCCGGTGTCGGCCACCAATTCGGCAAATCGTTCCCTGCCGAGTGGGGTCAGTTCGTACACCCGTTTTGCTCGCCTCTTCACGAGCAATTCGGGACCGGCATCCTCGACGATGAGGCCGTCGGTCTGAAGTCGGCGAAGTGCCGGGTACAGCGAGCCGTACGAAAACGCTCTGAAAGCTCCGAGTAGGCCGGTCAGCCGCTTGCGGAGCTCGTAGCCGTGCATGGGTGATTCGAGAAGCAAACCGAGAATTGCGAGCTCGAGCATGCAACTCCCCCTTCTCGAATCCACGATCACATCAAGACGATGCGATTGACCACACTATCGAAGAATGTATCGCGCCGATACATATTCTGACAACTCGGTGCCGTGCATCGGTCATCGATCGTCGGCACACAAGTCCGTGAACGTATCCTGCGACGCATGACCCCGGTCGACGCGCTCGCCGCCGCTGCTGCCCTCCACCTGGGCTTTCAGCTGGTGGTGACAGCCGTTGTCTACCCCGCGCTGGCGGAGGTGCCGGACGACGACTGGCCGCGTGCCCACGACGCCCACTCGCGGCGGATCACCCTCATCGTTGGGCCGGTCTATGGACTGCTCGCTGCGGCGTGTCTGTGGGTGTTGGTGTCCGGGCCAATCCAGCCTGTTGTCCTGATCAGCGTTGCCGGCGCAGCGATCTCCGCGTTGGCGACTGCCTTTGTGGCTGCCCCCACCCATGGCGAACTAGGGCGTACGGGACGCGACGGACACTCGATGAGTCGGTTGCGATCAGCAGACCGCGTACGTCTCGGTGGTGCAGTGCTGTGCGCCGTCTTCGCCCTGGTGGCGTGATCGAACGCGGGCAAACGTGAGCCGGATGATCGGTTCAGCGAACCGGTGCCACCATGAGCACCGCGTCGACTCGGTACTCGCCCCACTGCTGCGCAGCCGTCCCGATTCGGCGCCAGCCTCGCCTGTCGTAGAACCCGAGGGCGGCGCTACTCGGATCGACGAGCAGCACCGGCTCCCGGCCGGCGTCCCGTGCAGCGTTCACGGCGTGTGCGAGCAACGTCGTTCCGCTGCCCGGCACGGAGCCGTCGCTTACCAAGCGCGACACGACGGCGAGTCGATCGGCAGCGAACCCCGTTGCTCGCTGCCACTGCGCGCTCGCATCGTCCGTACCGGGATCCTGTTCCGGTGATGCCGTCGAATGCAGCGCGATATGTCCGACGACGGCGTCGTCGTGCTCGGCGACCCAGGCCGTGAGTTCGTTCGGTGCGGCAAGCCAATCGGCTCGTACCGCCGCTGCGCGCATGGGGTAGCGCTGTGTTTCGTGCGCACGTTGCAGGATGGGGAGGAGGGTGCACAGGTCGTCGTCCCGTCGGGGCCGCACGTGGATTCCCGATGTGGCGAACATCCGAACGAGTGTAGGTCGGTCAGATGATGAAACTCTCGAAAGGTGTTCATGGCGAACGAGGCGAGAGCGTCGCGCTCCCTGGGGCATGTCAGCGGTGAATCGATCCTCTGGCACGAGCCTCGGCGACCGCGGCGGTCCGTGAGGCGACGCCCAGCTTCGTATAGATGTGTGCGAGATGGGATTTGACGGTGGCCTGGCTCAAGAACAGTTGTTGACTGATCCGTAGGTTGGAGTGCCCGTCCGCGACCAGTTCCAGCACCTCGATTTCCCGCAAAGTCAGCGCATTGTTCGGTGTCCGCATCCGGTCCATCAGTCGCGAGGCGACAGCAGGTGCCAGGGTTGAGCTGCCGGCAGCTGCGGTTCGTACGGCGATGGCCAAGTCTTCCGGTGGCGCGTCCTTGAGGAGGTAACCCACCGCGCCTGCTTCGATGGCGGCGAGGATGTCGGCGTCTGTGTCGTAGGTCGTCAGGACCAGCACGTGCGGTGCGTTCTGCCGTGCGGTGATTCGAGCGATGGCATCGACGCCGTGCATCGAGGGGCCGAACTGTAGGTCCATCAGCACTACGTCGATCTCGAGTTCGGCGGACAGTTCGATCGCGCGCTCAGCGGTCGGAGCCTCGGCAATGACCTGGAAGTCGGGTTCGGTGTCCAGCACAGCGCGCAGGCCGGCGCGGACGATGGGATGATCGTCGGCCAGAAGGAGGCGGATCACGCTCGCACCTCCAACGGCAGGGTGATGGCGATGGCCGCACCCTCACCGGGTCTCGACTCGATTGCAAGGGCGCCCTGTAGCGAGCGTGCGCGGGCGCGCATGCCGGGCAGTCCGAATCCGTGATCTGCTCCAGAAGTGACAGCATCGGGATCGAAGCCGGCACCGTCGTCGACGACGTCGAGCGCCACTTCGGTGTCCATGTAGCTCAGAGTCACCGCTATGCGAGTGGCGTGGGCGTGTTCGACGGAGTTGGCGAGCGCGGCTTGAGCGATTCGCAGCAGCACGACCTCCTGTGCTGTCTGGAGGAGTATCGGAGTGCCGGACAGCTGCCAGTCGATCGTCAACCCGGTCGAAACGGAAGTTCGGGCGCACAATCGTTCCAAAGCCGATGGGAGAGAGGCATTCTCGAGATCTGCCGGAGACAGCGCGCGGACGAAGCGTCGGGCCTCCTCCAGATTGCTCGACGCAGTTTCTCTGGCCTGAACCACATGGCTTCTCGCCTCGTCCGAGCGCTCGGGGAGCAAGCGTTCCGCCGCGCGGAGCAGCAAATGAATACTGGACAGCCCCTGTGCGAGGGTGTCGTGGATCTCGCGGGCCAGTCGTTCTCGTTCGGCGAGAACTCCGGCCTCTCGCTCGGCTGCCGCCAACTCTCCGCGAGTAGCAGTGAGCTCTTCGATGAGTGCCCGGCGCTGTTCACTTTCGCGGTACAGCGCCTGGTAGCCAAGCACCACCGCGATCGCGACCGCCGCGCCGAGCGAGGGGCCGATGATCACGCCGACTGTGAAACCTCCTCGGTGCCAGGAGAATCCGCCGATTGCGATAATTGCGGTGGCAGTAACCGCGGCCAGTCCCCATTGCGTGGGCAACAGATGAAGCTGCAGAAAGAACAACGGAAACGCGAGGTACACGGCCTCGGGACTCACCAGTAGCAACGCCGTCCACGCCAGTGCCACCGCGAGCAGCCATGCTGCGGCTGTCGATCGGGAAGTACGCACTCTCGGCCACAGTGCGCCCGCCGCATAGACCGAGCCCAACACAGCGGCGGTGACGACGACGGACGTCAGGTGTGGTCCACGATCGAACACGGCTCGCACGATCGACAGCGTCAGCAACGCCATGAACATCAGGTGTAGACATCCGCGCAAGATGCGCATGACAGGGGTGAGCGACGACGGATCCATAGCGCTCACCACGGTATGCGGTTCAGCGGCGAGCGGCATCAGCCGAAAGGTGTAACCGATCCTGATCCTTCCGGCGTCCGAGATGCACTCTCTCGCTCGATGCCCAACCGCCCTCGCTCAGACGAGGCTTGGACGCAGTCATCGAAGAGCAACCGGCTCGGGTGTCTGAGAAGGAAAGGCAGAAAAGTCGTGTTCGTCGCATGGAGAGACCTTCGATTCGCGAAGGGAAGATTCGTTCTGATGGGAACCGTCGTCGTGCTGATCACCATGTTGGTCGGTCTGTTGTCCGGGCTCACCGCAGGCCTGGCCAGGGAAAGCACGTCGGCGATCACCGGTTTGTCGGCAGATCACCTGGCGTTCTCCGCGCCGGTCGATGGCACATCGGTGTCGTTCGGCGACAGTTCGGTCGCCGAATCCACCTGGCAGCAATGGGCGGCCGTGGATGGTGTGACGCGCGCCGACCCGCTTGCCATCACCACCACCAGAGCCGAGGCGGGCTCGCGCAGCGCCTCGGTCTCGGCCTTCGGCGTGTCAGCGGGCTCTGCTCTGGCACCGGAATCGGATTCGATCGACGCTACGGCCACGGTGCTGTCGACCTCTGCCGCCGACGAACTGGGCGTCGAAGTCGGTGACGGATTCACCGTGGGCGGACAGCGCGTCACGGTGGCGGCGATCGACGGCGACGCGTCCTACAGTCACACCCCGGTTGTCTTCGTCGACCTCGGCACCTGGCAGACCCTGTCGGGCGGCACCTCCGCCGGCCCGCTCCGCGCCACCGTGATCGGTTTGACCACCGATGCCGATGTGGATCTGGCCGCCGCCGACGAGTTGATCGGAACCGACACGGTGACCACCGCCGACGCCGTGTCCGCCGTCGGTTCCTACAGCTCGGAGAACGGCTCGCTGCAGTTGATGCGGGCTTTTCTCTTCGCCATCGCCGCCCTTGTCATCGGAGCGTTCTTCACCGTGTGGACCATCCAGCGCAGCGGCGACGTCGCAGTGCTCAAGGCCCTCGGCGCATCGACGGCATACCTGCTGCGAGATGCCCTCGGCCAAGCCGTCGTACTGCTGACCGTGGGCACTGTCATCGGAACGGGGTCGGCCGCGGGCGTGGGAGCACTCGTCGACGGCACTGTGCCGTTCGTGCTCGACGTCGGCACCGTCGCACTGCCCGCACTGATCATCATCGCCCTCGGCGCCCTCTGTGCCGGCCTGTCCATCCATCGCATCACCTCCGTAGATCCCCTCACCGCACTCGGGAGCGCCCGATGAGCCTGCATCTGACCGACATCACCCTCACTTACCCCGACGGCGACTCGCGCTTGACCGCCCTCGACAGCGTTGATCTGCATGTCGACAAGGGCGCGATGACCGCCGTTGTCGGACCGTCGGGTTCGGGCAAGTCCAGCCTGCTCGCCGTGGCAGCGACCTTGATCACCCCCGATCGTGGACACATCGTCATCGACGGGACCAACACTGCCGGAATGACCCGCCGCGAACTCACCACACTGCGTCGCAACAAGATCGGGATGATCTTCCAGCAGCCGAATCTGTTGCCGTCCTTGACCGCCGTCGAGCAACTGCAGGTCACCGCACATCTGGCCGGTCAGCCGATCCGTAACGCGGAGAAGCGGGCGCTGACGCTGCTCGACGGGGTCGGCCTCCGCGGCAAAGCGCATTCGCGACCGCACCAGCTCTCCGGTGGGCAGCGGCAGCGGGTCAACATCGCCAGAGCACTGATGAGCAACCCCGCTGTATTGCTCGTCGACGAACCGACCAGCGCACTCGATCACGAGCGCGGAGCAGTCATCCTCGACCTCATCACGGCCCTCACCCGTCGCAACGGCACCGCAACGGTCGTCGTCACCCACGACCGAGCGCATCTGTCGGGCATGGACGACATCGTGGAGATGGTCGATGGCCGACTTCGGGTCGGCGCGTCGTCGGAGTGATCCGGTGCGATCTCCGTCTCTCGCCCGCTTCGAGGAGCAGACCGTGTCGGCCCAGCTGGAGCACAGTTTCCCGAAGCCCAACAGGAGTGTCCTCGTTGCCGAGGCGGGGGTTCGCAGAGTCCCGTCGGATGAGGCGCACGTACTCTGGTCCTCGTGCGACTTCAGCGACAGGTGGTGGACTACGCCCTTCAGCGTCGGTCGCTGCTGGCCGAGGTCTACTCCGGTAGGACGGGTGTGGCAGCGGTCTGCGATGCAGATCCTTACCTGCTCCGCGCCGCCAAGTTCCATGGACGCGGCAGCGATGTGGTGTGTCCCATCTGTCGCAAAGAGCAGCTCACCTTGGTGTCCTGGGTTTTCGGTGAGAAGCTCGGTGCACTGTCCGGGTCTGCGAGAACGGCGGACGAGCTCGTCCGCCTCGCTGCGACCCAGGAGGAGTTCTCGGTCCACGTGGTCGAGGTGTGCCGCTCCTGCAGCTGGAACCATCTCGTCCAGTCCTACGTCCTCGGGGCCGTCCCCGCGCCCAAGCAACCCCGTCGCTCGCGATCGGGTTCCCGCCAACCGAACCGTCGAACCGCGAGTGAATGACACAATCGCTCCGCTGATGTCCTCGCGCGAGAAGTCGACGCGGCCGCCGAAATTACTGGAGATCCGTACGTGAGTTCCCCCTACGACAACAACCCGGGTAGCGACGAACCTGGCCGTAGCGACTCCGGACGCCGTCCCGACGTGCCCGGGATTCCACGCGGCAGCCGGCACTCCGATCCACCGGGGCGTCGCCCGGTGCCTCCGTCAGGCCAGCGCCCGGTGCCTCCGTCAGGCCAGCGCCCGATGCCGCCGCAGGGTCGTCCTCCCATGCCGCCTCCCGGTCAGCGACCGGGCCCTCCCCCTGGTCAACGACCGGGTCCGCCTCCCGGGCAGCGCCCGATGCCGCCGCAGGGTCGTCCTCCCATGCCGCCTCCTGGCCAGCGACCCGGTCCGCCTCCCGGTCAGCGTCCGGGCCCCCCGCCGGGTCAACGTCCCATGCCGCCGCGGAATCGACCCGTACAGGGCGGGCCCCCGCAGAGCCGGCCACCGGTGGATGCGGCGACCGGACGTCCCGCAGGCGATCGTCCCTACGGGGAACGCCGCTACGGAGAGCCGCCGATCACGCCCCCGGGCCGGTCTGCGGCCGCGTCGGGCATCACCCGATCCGGCTCCGTTCCGCCACCCGATGAACCGAACGATCCATCAGTCAGCTACTCGGGCAGTGAACCGCCCGAGCCGCCCGAAAGAGGTACCGCCGCGAACACGAAGAAGAAGTCCCGGAGTGCAGCCGGCGGAACGACCAAATCCAAGTGGCGGGTCGTTCGGCGCACGCTCTACGCGTTCATCGCCGTGGGCATGATCGTGCCCATTCTGGGGTTCATGGTGGCGTACACGCTGGTGGACGTCCCGCGGCCAGGTGACCTCAGAACCAACCAGGTCGCGACGATCTTCGCGTCCGACAGCTCGAGTGTGCTCGGCAAGGTGGTGCCCAACGAGGGCAATCGAACCGACGTGACGATCGACCAGATTCCGGTGCACGTGCGCAACGCAGTGCTCTCGGCCGAGGACCGCGACTTCTACTCCAACCCCGGATTCTCGGTCACCGGTTTCGGCCGGGCCCTGCGTGACAACGTGCTCGGACGCGACAGTGCCGGTGGCGGCTCGACCATCACCCAGCAGTACGTCAAGAATGCGTTGGTCGGCAACGATCGGACGCTGACGCGAAAGATGCGCGAGCTCGTCATCTCCTCGAAGATGGCGCGGCAGTGGTCCAAGGACGACATCTTGGCGGCCTACCTCAACACGATCTACTTCGGTCGCGGTGCCTATGGCATCGCCGCTGCCTCGACGGCGTATTTCGGTAAATCCGTCGATCAGCTCTCGGTCGAGGAGGGTGCAGTTCTCGCTGCGACCATCCAGCAGCCCTCCGGCTTGGATCCTGAGAACAATCCCACCGGTGCGCAGTCGCGGTGGGACTACGTGCTCGACGGCATGGTTTCGCAAGGCAATCTCGATCCGACCCAGCGCGCCGGGATGCAGTATCCGTCCTGGATTCCCACCTCGCAGATCGACTCCGGTGATGCCGACGATGCCGGACCCAACGGCCTGATCAAGGCTCAGGTGCTCCGCGAGTTGTCCGCGGTGGGCGTCAGCGATCAGGACCTCAACACCGAGGGACTGCAGATCACCACCACCATCGATCCCAAAGCTCAGGCAGCAGCGGTCGAGGCCGTCGACAACAATCTCGAAGGCGAGCCCTCGGACCTCCGGACGGCCTCGGTGTCGATCGATCCGCGCACCGGCGCGGTCCGCTCCTACTACGGCGGCGCGGACGGGCGTGGATTCGACTTCGCGCAGTCCGGGTTGCAGACCGGATCGTCGTTCAAGGTGTTCGGCCTCGCCGCTGCCCTGGATCAGGGCATCCCGCTGTCGAAGATGTACGACAGCTCTGCTCTGGACGTCAACGGTATCGAGATCAGCAACGTCGAGGGCGCATCCTGCGGCACCTGCACCATCGCCGAAGCACTCAAGCGCTCGCTCAACACGAGCTTCTACCGCATGATGCTCAGCATGGACGACGGGCCACAGGCCATCGCAGACATGGCCCACAAACTCGGCATCCCCGAGGAGACCGAGGGCATCGGACCCACTCTCACCGAGCCCGACAACGCAGGCCCCAACTACGGAATCGTGCTCGGCCAGTATCAGTCTCGCGTGATCGACATGGCCTCGGCCTACGCGACACTCGCCGCGTCCGGCGTCTATCACACGCCGCACTTCGTGCAGAAGGTCGTCACCGCCGACGGGACGGTGCTGCTCGATCGAGCTCCCGACGCCGGCCAGCAGGTCGTTTCGGCCGCGGTTGCGGACAACGTGACCTCGGCGATGCGTCCGATCGCTGGATACTCCAACGGTCACAACCTCGCCGGCGGCCGCCAGTCCGCAGCCAAAACCGGTACCGCCCAGCTCGGTGACACCGGTGAGAACAAGGACGCCTGGATGGTCGGCTACACGCCGTCGCTGTCCACCGCCGTGTGGGTCGGTACCGAACAGGGTGTGGCGTTGGAGAACAGTTACGGCGGGCAGATCTACGGATCGGGCATACCGTCGGACATCTGGAAGGCGACGATCGACGGGACACTGGAAGGCACCTCGAACGAGAGCTTCCCGACGCCCGAGGCCATCGCCGGTCAGGCCGGGGTACCGCAGTACTCTGCACCCGCTCCGGTGGCCACGGTCGCTCCGACCACCGCTCCGCCGCCTCCTCAGGTGACGCTGCCGATTCCGACGGAGATCTCTCCGCCGGTCGTCATCACTCCGCGGCAGGTCGAGATTCTGCCCGGCGTCACCATTCCGCTCCCCGGATTGGCACCGGCCCAGCCGGAACCAGCGCCCGCAGCGCCTGAACCGGCGACGCCCGGACAGTAGCGACTTCACCGGTGACGACCGAACCCCACCGCGCAGGTCGAGCACTGGCGAGCCCTGGACGCCTCGACACCAGGAGCGCAGCGGACCGCGACTTACCCAGCCGTACCGACCCGATGACCGAGGAACTGTCCTCGGTCATCGGCGGTCCGGTCGGACGGCACGCCGTAATCGGGCGGCAGCGCTGGTTCACGGCGTTGCGCGTCGTCCTGTTGTTGGCGGTGATATTCCTGAGCTTCGGCTGGTTCGCGAAGGCGGCGTGCATTCAGCAGGCACCGGCGGGCTCCAATGGTGAGCTCGGACTGGACTGGAGCGGCAGCCGTCAGTACGTGGCGATGTGTTACTCCGATACCGTGCCGCTCTACGGTGCCGAGCGGCTCGATCAGGGTGCGTTCCCGTACAAGAAGTCCTGGGAGGAAACCAAGGCCGACGGGTCGAGTCAGATTCGGTACATGGAGTATCCGGTGCTCGCGGGCCTGTACCAGTATGGCTCGATGGTCGTCGGAAAGATGTGGAACTCGCTGAGTTTTCTGCCGCAGGCGCTACCCGTCGTCGTCTACTTCAATGTGGTCGCCCTGGGATTGGCCGCGGCCTGGTTGGTCACCGTGTGGGCGACGGCGATAGCTGCCGGCCGACGAATCTGGGACGCAGCCCTGGTGGCGGTCTCGCCGTTGGTGATCGTGCACGGATTCACCAATTTCGACGCTCTCGCAACGGCTTTCGCGCTCAGTGGTCTGCTGGCCTGGGCAAAGAAGCGGCCGGTGCTTGCCGGCGTGCTGATCGGACTCGGCGGTGCCACCAAGCTCTATCCGCTGTTGTTCCTCGGTCCGCTGTTGGTGTTGTGCTGGCGCACCGGACGGATGCGGGAATGGGGGCTCACTGCCTGCGCTGCGATCGGAGCCTGGTTTGCAGTCAATCTCCCTCTCGCACTGCTGTATCCGTCGGGCTGGTACGAGTTCTTCCGGCTCAACTCCGAGCGCGGTGCCGACCCGGATTCGCTGTACAACGTGGTCAGCTCGTTCACCGGTTGGTCGGGATTCGACGGTCCCCTGTATCCCGGCGACAAGCCGCTGATCCTCAACGCTGTGACGCTGGTGTTGTTTGCCGTCGTGTGTGCCTTGATCGCGTACATCGGCACGACGGCACCGACGCGGCCGCGTCTGGCGCAGTTGCTGTTCCTGGTGGTGGCCGGATTCTTGCTCACCAACAAGGTGTGGAGCCCGCAGTACTCGCTGTGGCTGGTCCCGCTGGCTGTGCTTGCGCTACCACATCGCCGAATTCTGTTGGCCTGGATGACGATCGACGCCTTGGTGTGGTTCCCCCGGATGTACTACTACCTGGGTGTGGAGAACAAGGGCGTACCCGAACAATGGTTCACCGCGGCCGTCGTGGTGCGCGATATCGCTGTGATCGGGTTGTGCGCGTTGATCGTTCGACAGATCTACCGGCCCTCCGAGGACCTCATTCGGAACGGCAGCGCCGTCGACCCGCTCGGTGGCGTATTCGACGGCGCTGCTGATCGGACCACGGCTCGAAAGGTCTCGGCCCGCAAGGTCACATATAGCGACCGAGCTGTTTGACAGCTTCTCCGGCGTGCTTGGCCTGGATTCCGTCACCGATGGCCTGCAGCTTCCATTCGCTGCCCTGGCGATACACCTTGGCCATCACCAGACCGGTGAAGGGCATTCCGCCCTGCAGGGTGAAGCGGGCCAGTTCGGTGTTGTTGGTGTTGTCCACCAACCGGCAGAATGCGTTGTCCACCTGCTCGAATGTCTGACCGCGGTACGAGGTGACGGTGAAGATGATGCCGGTGACGTGCTGTGGCACTCGCGTCAGGTCGACCACGATGACCTCGTCGTCGCCCTCGCCCTCGCCGGTGAGATTGTCGCCCTGGTGCAGGATCGAGCCATCCTTGGCCTTGAGCTGCCCGTAGTAGACGACATCGTTGACGCTTCGGTCGGCGAGCATGATCGCCGACGCGTCCAGGTCGATGTTCGCGGCTCGGCCGCCACCGCCGAACAGTCCACCCTTCTTCGGAGTGGTCACCGGGTCCCAGCCCAGGCCCATACGAATGACCGTCAGCGCGACGCCGCCGTCCTTGCGGAGGGTGACTTTCTGGCCCTTGGTCAGGCTGACGGGCTTGGACTTGGTGAGGCTGACTTCCGGAGCCTCGGTGCGGGCCGGCGGAGCGGGAGGCGTCGGCGGAGCCGGAGGAGCTGCCGGTGCGGGCGGCGACGTCGGAGCGGGAGCCGGGGCATCGTCCACGGACACACCGTGATCGGTCACCAGTGCGGCGAATCCACCCGCGTAGCCCTGCCCGACGGCGCGAACCTTCCAGCTGCCCTGGCGACGGTAGATCTCGAGTGCGATCACGATGGATTCCGAGCTCAGACCGTCGATCGTGTACTCGTACAACACATTTCCAGCGGTGTCACTGACTCGCGCAACAGGAGCTGCGGATCTACCGAAGTTGCTCGACGCGTCGTCGAGGGTGATGACCGCACGGATCTGCTCGATATCGGTGGGAACGGAAGCGAGGGAGACAGCGAGCCGGGCCGGTCCGCCCTGGCCGGGCTCGAGGCGTACGCCGGGGCCGGTGGGCTGGTTGAAGAACACGAAATCGGCGTCCGTTCGTACCTTGCCGTTATCGGTGACCAGCAGCGCAGACAGGTCCGCGGGTACGGCCAGCGCGATGGAGACGACGACGTCACCGGCGGTGAGGGGGCCGTTCTGGCCCTTGGACAACGGTTGACCGGCCGGAGCAGACAATGTGATGGACCCTCTCTCGAAGTGCGGGTTGACGCCATCCAATGTACTTGTTCGATTTGTCCGTCTGGTGTGGCTGCACGTCGACGCCGGTCAGATCTGGCGGAGCGTGAACAGGTCGCCCGGCGAGCAACCGAGGGCCCGGCACACTGCCGTGAGCGTCGAGAATCGGATGGCCTTGGCGCGGTCGTTCTTGAGCACCGAGAGGTTGACGACGCTGACTCCGGCGAGGCGCGAGAGCTCGGCGAGCGTCATGCCGCGGGCGTCGAGAATGGCACCGAGATGGCAGACCACGAGATGGTCGACGAACTCCTCCGCCATCAGACCAGCCCATCGGCATCACGAGCGAGCTTGGAGCCTTGACGGAG
>NZ_CAPS01000021.1 GCF_000333955.1 Rhodococcus sp. AW25M09 | reverse complement strand
GGGAGCCTAGGCCATGGAGACCATGAAGTACGAAACGAGGCCGTTTTGCGTACCGAGCGTTGGATCTAGGAGTCGAAACCGATCTCGGAGATCGAGGTGGCGATACGGCCACCCTGCTCGCCGAGTCTGGTGATCCAGACGAGCACGTTCGCCGTGGGGTCGACCTCGGACAGAGCGATGTCGGTTCTACCGTTCTGCAGAGTGGCTTCGCCGAGCAGCGTGGTGTCACTCAGACCGGGAGAGTCGTTCGGAGCCGATCTGATCTCGACGACCGTTCCCGGCGACGACGACTCGATCCACGCGTTCTTCAGGTCCGTCGACGGGATCGACACGAGCAAGCCGACACCGTTCTTGAGCGCGGGGAACTGCTGGAAGTAGCTGTCGGTTGTCCACGCGGTGCCCGGGTCGTTGTCGATCACGTTGGAGGCAGAGCCGGCGTTGTCGGCAGTGCCCTGCGGAGAGAAGACGCCGACCCCGTTCAACGCAACCGGGCCACCCGTCGGCGCGGGGGCGGCCGGCGCGGCGGTATCGCTTGCCGGTGGCGGCTCGGCGGGCGTGGTCAGTCCGAACTCCTGGCTGTCGAGAGGGGCATCGCTGCTGCTACCGGCGATCGAGGTGAACAGCCAGTAGCCGGCGAAAGCCAGAATGATCACCGTCAACGTGCCGAGCACCGCAATAGCGATATTGGTGCGGGTCGACTTCGCCTTCTCGGCGGCGATCTCCTCCGGGTCCGCGAGCGAGTGGCCACTGGCACCCGCCGGGCGCTGGCCCAATCGAAGAGCCGGCATCAGATCGGTTTTGTCGTTGACGACGGCTGCCTGATCGAGGACGTGCTGCACGGTGGCCGCTGTACGGATTCCGCTGTTCTGTTCCAGTGCCCGGACTGCAACGGCAGAGATCTCGAACGGGACATCGGGACGAACCTGCCTCGGCTCGAGCGGTGTGCCTTTGTCGTCGCGGTCGGCGGGCCGCATACCCCCGACGCTGCGAGCCGGAGTTGCGTCACCGGATACGACGGCTCCGCCGGTGGTGTCGGACAGCGGCCACCTGGCGGTGATCAGGGCGTAGAGCATGGCACCGAGACCGCGGACATCCGAGCTCGGATCCGCGTCGGCCAGGGTGGCGGGGAATGCCAGCACGGCGTTGCCGCTGGAGCTGATGCGTACGCGATCGGGATGATCGATCGACAGCGCACCGCCGCTGCGGTGTGCCGCCTCGGCGGCCGCGGCCAGCACCTTGATCGCGCGAGCAGCACCGGTGGGTGCCGGCACGGTGTCGGCCATTTCGCGTAGTGACCGGCCTGGGGTCCACTCCGCGACGACGATGCCTCCGGAGCTTCCGCGCACCACGTCGAGCACACGGGCAAGGCCGGGCGAATTGATCCGACCCAGCCGCAGCGTGCGCGAGAGAATGGCCTGGGGTCCCTCGTTGCGGTCGTTGGTCGACGCAGTGGACTGCTGTTCGGCGTCGACGAACGTCAGCGCGACCTCGCGGTCGAGCTTGACGTCGTGGGCTTGCCAGAACTTGAGGCCACGCGCGCCGCCGTGCGGTACCAGCAGTCGATACCGTCCACCGGCGACGGAGGCCCCGGGAATGAGGGTGGGGCCACGCAGAGCACGCTCGGGAGCGTCTTCCGAAGCGGCTGCAGTGGAGTCCTCGGACTCGTCGGCGGTGGTCGAGGACCCCGCCGCCTTCTGCCGTGCCGCTCCTGCTGGGGTCTTGTCGGACTTGTCCCGGGTCTTGGACTTGGACTTGGATGCAGGCTCCGACTCGGATCCGGAGGTGGATGCCGCCTCTGTCTTCGAGTCTGCCGGTGTCTTGTCGTCGGCGGGGCTCTCGCTCGGCAGTTGTGCCTTCGAGATCGAGATGGTCTTGTCGGTCGGTCGCGACGCCAGAGCAGCTTTGGAAATCGCAATCGTCTGATCGACGGGCTTGCGAACCGGCTTGTCGGTGCTGGGCTTGCCGCCCGATTCGGCCGACTTCTCGTCGCTCGGTTCGCGCTCCTCGGCTGCGCTCTGTGGCTCCGAGGACGCAGGCGTCGTGGAGGGAGCTGCTGTCTTGGCCGGAGGCGGTGTCTTGGCAGCAGACGGTGTCTTGGAGGGTGTCGCTGCCTGGGAACGAGACGGTGTACTGGAAGGAGACGCAGACTTATCGGTCTTCTCGGCCGCTGAGTCGGTGCGGTTCTGGGTGTCGACTTCGACTCCGCCGCTCGTTCGGTCGGCTTCGTTTGCTGGAGACTGTGCCGGCCCCCCAGCAACATCGTCGTCGGTCACTGTCACTCCTTCAGGCGAATATGCCCCGTGTTGTCCTGCGAACGGTCGACCTGCGTTGGCTTGTGCCCCCGGGTGCCGATGACCAGGGTACGGGAGACGATCCCGCGCAGTGTCCGATGTGGGCTCGGTTCGAATAACCGGAATTACGCCGGTTTCTGCGGCGGCCAGATCGGCTTCCTGTCGATCGGGCGCACCGCGGAATCTACGAACGATGCGGCTCAGCGCCACGGTGACCGCCAGAACTTCTGGAATCTTCCCGTACCAGAGTATCGAGAACGTGATTCCGAGCATGACGACGGCGTCGATCGCGACGCGGACGAAGTTGCCCAACCAGCCGTTCATCGCGGCGTCGAGGCCCAGAATCCGGTCGATCGCGAGCATGGCGGCACCGCCGGCCAGCGAGGCGAGGAGCACCAACCAGATGGTTTTGCCGACGTTCGCCATCCGCAGGTTGCCCAGGCTCTTGTGCAGTAGGTATCCGCCGATGATCGCTCCGACGGTGTAGCCCAGGCCGGTGGCGGTACCCAGGAGCAGCACCACCTGCTCGGGTGAGGACGCGACGATCGGGGCGAGCAACGACAGGCTGATCTTGACGCCGGTGATGCCGAGGATGATCCAGGTCGGTGTCCAGGCCTGCTCGCGGGCATAGAAGACCCGGAGGTGGATCAGAACCAGGGCGTACGGGATGAGGGAGAACGCCGACCAGCTCACGGCCTCACCCAGCCGGTTGGCGTCGGGCGCAAAATTGCCGAACCCGTACAGCGCCTCGCCGACCCACGGCCCCGCAAACGTCAGGAACACCACGATCGGGACCATGGCGACCATCGTCAGCCGAGTGGCGACGGAGAGATCATCGACCACCGAGGGCGTGTCACCGTTCGCGGCGTTGCGGCTGAGCCTGGGCATGATCGCTGTCAGCACGGTGACGCCGAGGATGCCGTAGGGCAGTTGGAGCACGATCCAGGCCTGGGAGTAGATCGTCGGGCTCGCGTTGTCGGCTCCCGAGGAGATGTTGGTGGCGACGATCAGACCGATCTGACTGATGACGACGTACAGCACGATCGCGGCCGCCATCGCGCCGAACTTCTTGAGTCGCTCGTCGAATCCCCAGAGCGGGCGCAGGTCGATCTTCTCGCGGCGGAGCGCGGGGATCAGCGCCAGCACCTGTGTGATGACACCAGCGGTGACGCCGAGGCCGATGATCGTCAGCTGCGGAGTTGTCATCTCGGACGGATTCACGGTGGTTTCACCCGGCATGAAGAAGTACAGAGCGAACACCGCGAGCACGACAAGGTTGTTGAACACCGGTGCCCAGGCACCGGGTCTGAAGTTCTGCCGGGTGTTCAGGACCGCGGTGAGCAGGCCGGAGAGCCCATAGAACATCAGGGCGGGCAGCACCAGATAGGTGAACGCGATGGTCAGTTGCTCGTCGACCTTGGGGTTTCCGGACAGCATGAGCCGCGCCAACAGTGGCGCGGCGATCGTCGCGGCGAGGGCGACGGTTCCCAGCAGTGCCACCGCGATGGTGAACAGGCGTCGGACGAAGTCACGTCCGCCGTCGGCGTCCTCCTGCTCGGCTCGCACCAGAACCGGCACGACGATGGCTCCGAGCACAGCGCCGAGGACCAGCTCGGAGATCATGTTCGGCAGAATCGTCGAAACGGTGAACGCGCTGGCGATCGCCGGGCCGAGGGTAGCCGTCATGGCGACCTGCTTGGCGAATCCGGTGATGCGGCTGACCAACGTTGCTACCGCGATGGAGCCCGACGCGGCCAGCAGGGACTTCTGCGGTTTCGGCTCGGGTTTCGGCTGGGGCTGCGGTGCCGGCTCGGTCCCGTTCGGGGGAATCTCGGTCGGCGGAACCGTCCCGGACGGAGCTGGGTACGACGGATCCTGCGGGTAATCCTCGTCCCGGAACCGCGGGATGAGTTGGGTGATGGTGTCGTCGGCAGCCGGCTGCCCGTCGAGCGGGGGCGGTGCCGGGTACGAGCGCAGCTCCGGCTGCGCCCGCCGTTCCCACGGTGCGGACCGCGGTGGCGTCGTACGCCGAAATACCTGCGTTGCGGGCAGGCGGGACCGCGGCAGGTCGCCGTCGTACGGGACGTTGCCTGTCATGGTCTTTCGTACCCTTCGTCGGCCGGGTCGGGTTGGCCCCTGAATCGATGCCAGAGTCGTCGACCCGCAAGTAACAGTAGGAGCGCACCGGCGCAAGCGGTAATTATGGCCAAGGCCTGGCCGTATGCGTTCGACCGTACGGACACCGTCGACACCTCGCCCAGCCTGGAGCCGTCGAGTGTGGTGACGGAGAAATCGACGGACAGATTGCGCGTGTCGTCGACCTCCGCCGGGACGGTGATGGTCCGTGAACCGCGGGCCGGGAGCTGGGTGACGCCGACATCGCTGACCGTCATTTCCGGCGGCGCATCGACTCGGAGCAGCACGTTGACCGGGAGCGGAAGGTCGTTTCGTGCGACCAGTAGCAGCGGACTCTGCTCGGAGGCGAGGGTGTACACCCCGCCGGGTGCCAACACGGTCACCGACCCGTAGATGGTGTCGAGTCCGATGCGGGTGGCGGCAAGCCGGGTGCGGGCCATGGTTCCGGCTTCTTCGTCGATCGAACTGGCACGCCCCGCGGTCGAGAGGGCGCGGAGCATGTCCTCCCGCAGTGGAGCGGCGTACAGGCGTGGGGTGAGCGGCGACTGGGGCTCCTCGACCAGCGACTGCATCAGGGTCTCGATCCGAGCGCTCTGCGATCGGACGAGAGCGATGGTGCGGGCGTCGAGTTCGGTTGCCGCATCGATGCTGTTCACCGGGGGCCCGGAGACGGGCTCGGCGAGTAGATCGGACAGCGGTCTCGGCGTCGCCAATCCCGAGCGCAGTAGGGAGGACACCGAGGACAGAATGGCCGACGGTTCGTCACCCCCTGCGGTCCAGTACTGCGGGGGCGCGACGGTGACGGTCCGTCCCGGCCGATCGGTACCGACGAGCGCATGGAAGTTGACTGCCCCGAGTGCATCCTGCAGCCGTGCCGTGCGTGAGTCCGTAGCGAGGTCGAAGCGCTGATCGTTGGGGGTCAGGGCGGGAGTGGACGGTGTGTCCCCGACGCCGGCCAGTGCCGTCGCGGTGGCTGCGTCGTACTGGGTGGCAGCCAGCGGTGCAATCGGCTCGGTGTCGGTCGGGGGAACGGTCCCCGTGAGCAGCAGCGATGTCGGTGCCGGCGTCGGCGGGCTGAGGCTGTTGTCGGCGACCAGCACCGTGCCGGTGCCCGCCGAGCGCAGGGCATCGGCGGTGTTCGCGTCGACGCCACCGGTGCTGCTCCAGGTGAAGCCCCGTGTCGAGGTGATGCCGAGGATGCCGTCGACGATGTCCGCCGGAGCGGTGAGTGCGCCCCTGAGCAGTGCAGCGTCGTCGATGTCGGCCACCGCCCCCAGATCGGTCTGCGAGAACGGCATCGCCGTCACGCAATTGCTCGACGCCACCGCTTCGAGACGGGAGAGCCACCGGGCGGCGGCGGCGGCTCCGGTGCCCTCACGGGCGGTGCTGGCCGGGTCTGCCGGGTTGTCGACGACGAGGTAGCCGCGAGTCATGTTCGAGACGGTGACGAGCAGGTCGGGGTCGATGCCGAGACACAGGCTCGATGCCAGATTGCCGCCCGGGTCGAGGTTCGGTTGCGTCGCGAATTCCACCGCTTTGAGCAAGGTGTCGAGTCGGCCGCCGTCGGCAAGTTCCCCGGCCAGCTCGTCGTCGATCAGTCGGACGCGCTCGTCGACCGAGCCGGGTAGTCCGGCAGCGAGGCGGGGAATGTCGGCCAACGGCCACAGCACTGTCATCGCGACGGGATTTCGGGTGTTCGGCGGCAGCGGACTCGCATCGGGGGCGACGGGGTCCTGCTCATCGGGATTGCGGGGCAGTCCGACGACGGGGAGCAGGAAGCGCGCGTCGTCGAGACGTGCCGTTCCGCCGTATTCGGGTGTGCCGTTGACGTTGAGCAGCAGCGGATAGACGCCGGGCGCATCGATGTCGAGCGAGGGCTCGGTGGTGCTGCGCAGCGGCATCGACATGTCGAACTGGCGGCTCTCGTCCTCCTCCAGCGTGTCGGCGATCGTGACGAAATTGCCGACGCGGTCGAAGCTGTCCTGGTCGAGGGTCAGCGAGGTGCGCAAACCGGCCGTGGTGTCGATGGCGGCGGCAGACTGCATGCGCACGCTGACGTCCTGGACGGATCGGTCCCCGGTGTTGGTCACCGTGGCACGGACGGTGACGAACGGATCACTGGTGGTGGTGACGGTGGACGGTGCGACGGTGTCGATGCGCAGCGTCAGGAAGGGGTTGCCCGCCTGCGTCATGGGGGTGTCGGACACGGTGCCGGTTGCGCCGTCGGTGTTGTCCACGGACACATCGGGCTGGGCGGCAGCACTCGGAAGTTGCCCGGGCAGCAACGCCGCTCCGCCGACTGCAGGCGCTACCGCAAGGAGAAACGAGGTCAGAGCAACGGCAGTGACCTTCCGGGCCCGGACGATCATTTCTCGCCGGGGGCGGGTGCGCTCGAACTTCCGCTGTTGGTGTCGCCGCTGTTCATGTCGTCGATGAGGCGGGTGGCGATGGCGGCCAGTTTGCGTTCGTCGGCGTAGGCGAGTCGCGACGGCAGTTCGCTGAGCGGCACCCAGGCGACCTCGGTGACCTCCAGGTCTTCGTCCGAGAGTTCGCCGCCGAGGAATCGGAGCAGATAGTGGTGGACGGTCTTGTGGACGCGTCGGCCTTCGGTGACGAACCAGTAGTCGATGCTGCCCAGTGACGCCAGGACGGTTCCGCGGATGCCGGTTTCCTCGGCTACCTCACGCATGGCCGTCTGTTCGGCGGTTTCGCCGTACTCGATATGTCCCTTGGGCAGGGACCAGAGCAGGCGCCCGCGGCGGTCGGTGCGTCCGATCAGGGCGGCGCAGCGCGTGGCGGGCGGGCCATCGATACCGTCGACCACCAGGCCGCCGGCAGAGGTTTCCCGGACGGTGCGCAGTTTGGGTGCTTCGGTGTCGGCGCGTGTCTGACGCCGCCGCGGGTTGCGGCGGCTCCTGTTCGATCGTTCGGCAGCAGACACCCAATCCATACTAGTTGCCCGTGCGCACTCTTCTGCCGTGCCGCACCGTGGTCAGTGGCCGAGACAATCGGGTCGGTGCAGCGCCAGTAGGCTCTTCCACCGTGGCCGATCAGTCCTTGTCTTCCGTTTCCGCCGAGCACACCGATGCCCGCCGGGAGAGGTTGCTGGCCGGAGCAGCTGTGACATTGCGTGAACTCGCCCCGGTGTTGACTCCGCTCGGAGGCCTGTTCGCTGCCGCCGGGCACGAGCTGTACCTCGTCGGCGGAACGGTGCGCGATGCGGTTCTCGGTCGACTCGGAACCGATCTGGACTTCACCACCGACGCCAGGCCCGAGGACGTGCAGACGTTGCTGTCGGGCTGGGCCGATCATCAGTGGGACACCGGTATCGCGTTCGGCACCATCAGCGCGGCCAAGGACGGCCAGCAGATCGAGATCACCACGTATCGCGCCGATTCCTACGATCAGGTCTCCCGTAATCCCGAGGTGCAGTACGGCAACAGCCTCGAAGAAGATCTCGTTCGACGCGACTTCACCGTCAATGCCATGGCCGTACGTCTCGGAAGCGACGGCACCCAGGAGTTCGTCGACCCGCTCGGCGGGATGGACGCTCTGCTCGAGGGCTTTCTGGACACCCCGTCGGCACCGGAGGTCTCGTTCGGTGACGATCCGCTGCGGATGCTGCGCGCAGCCCGGTTCGTCTCGCAGCTCGGTTTCTCGCTCATGCCACGGGTACACCGCGCCATGACGGACATGGCGGAGCAGATCGACCGCATCACGGCCGAGCGAATTCAGGTCGAATTGGACAAGTTGATGCTCGGCGCGCATCCGATCGACGGAATCGACGTGATGTGCGAGACGGGCCTGGCCCAGCGAATCATTCCCGAAGTACCCGATATGAAGCTCGAGATCGACGAGCATCATCAGCACAAGGACGTCTACTGGCATTCGTTGACGGTCCTGAAGCAGGCGATAGATCTCGAGGACGGCGATCCCGACCTGGTGTTGCGTTGGGCCGCACTTCTCCACGACATCGGTAAGCCCGACACCAAACGCAACGAGCCGGGCGGCGGAGTCAGCTTCCATCACCACGAGGTGGTCGGTGCCAAGCTGGTGCGAAAGCGTATGCGCGCCTTGAAGTATTCCAAGAAGATGATCGAGGACGTCTCGCACCTGGTGTTCTTGCATCTGCGCTTTCACGGTTACGGCAAGGGTCAGTGGACCGACTCGGCCGTCCGCCGCTACGCCACCGATGCCGGCGAGCTACTCCCCACGTTGCACAAGCTGGTTCGGGCCGATTCGACCACCAGGAACAAGCGTCGAGCCGCCGCGCTGCAGGCCACGTACGACGATCTCGAAGTGCGCATCGCCCGGATCACCGAGCAGGAGGATCTCGCGCGGGTTCGCCCCGATCTGGACGGCAACGCCATCATGGAGTTGCTCGGCATTGCGGCCGGACCCGACGTGGGCAAGGCGTGGAAATACCTCAAAGAGCTGCGTCTCGACCGCGGACCGCTCTCCCGTGAGGACGCCGAAGCCGCTCTGCTGGAGTGGTGGCAGACGCAATAGGCGCGTCCCGCGCACGTGCGCGGGACTTCGTAGCCCACTACGAACTTCCACTCACGACGAGCGAAGCTCGGCCTTCATCAGGTAGACGTTGTAGCTGTCCCATTCCGAGACGGTGAAGTACAACTCGTTCGACGTCGACCAGGGGTGGATGAAGCCGCCGTAGGTCTTCGGGTACTCGGCAGTGTCGATCAAGGTCGTCGGTGCGGTCCACTCCCCCTGTGGCGAATTCGACTCCCGCAGAACGATATTTCCGCGGATCGGATCGAGGTAGGTCATCCGCCAGAGGCCTCGGTCCTCGTCGTGTTGGACCGACAGTTCCCCGGCCATACCGTCGGCGATGGGGGTGGCCTCGTTCGATCCGACGGGAGACCAGGTTCCGTTCACCCAGTACTGGTAGGCGGTCTTGTTCAGCACATCGGCCTCGGGCACGCGTGCGAGACCGACCTGTCCGATGCGTCCGTTGACGGTGCCGAACATGTAGACGTACTCCCCTGCCGGGACCATCGTCGACACCTGGAACTTGGAGACGCCGAACACGTTGTCCCACTTGGCATGCTCGTCCTTGACCCAGGTGGAACCGTTGTCGTCGGAATACGCGATGCCGCCGTAGTTGGTCCACCACATGCCGGGGATCGCGCTCCAGCGCCGAACGGACATGTAGGACATGTATTGCCGGTCCTCGATCGCGAATCCGGACGTGGGGATGACCGTGGTCTCCCAGTTCTTGATCTTGCGCGAGGGCAGCAATTCCGCTGCGTGACAACGTGAATCCTGGACCATGGAGTCCAGGTTCATGCCGTCGGAGAGGTCGGTGTCGGTGCTGTGCCCCAGCACGTTGGAGCGCCAGTCGTCACCACCGGGAACGCCGAACTCCCATCCCGTACCGAAGGAATCGCCGAATGCGATCGCGACCTCGCCGGGCTTGCTCTCCCACATGATGCCGAGATCGGTGCCGTCGACCTGCCAGCGTTTGTCGGTGCGATTCTCCGAACCCGGCCCGGTCAGTTGCGCGACCACCTCGACGTTGCCGACGGCCGGTGCTGCAGGCCGCGGCGTGCTCGGCCCGGGCTCTGCGGCGGTGTCGACGGGGGCGGGCGGCGGTGTCGCCGGGCTGCCACCGGGCCCGGGGATCGGGATGGGGATGGTGTCGGGCTGCGGGTCGATCTCGATGCGGGGGAACGGCAGGTGGTCTGCAGACCCGCTGCCCGGCAAGGGTGTGTCGGCGGTGTCGGTGAGATCGGGGCACGGGTCTGCACACGGATCGGTGAGCGGTTCGGCCTGGACGCGGGTGTTGTTCGGTGGTGGGTCGGGCACCGGTACCAGTTCGACGGACGGATACGGAACAGGTATTACCAGCCGGTCCGGTAATGGTGGTAGCTGCGGTGGATTGCCCGGGCCGATGGGCTCGGGCGGATAGTCCTTGGGGTCGAATCCTGTTTCGCCGCAGGAGTTCACCGGCGGTGGCGGCGCAGCGAACGCGGGGGGCGCAGCAAAGACGGCCGTTCCCGCGGCAACGGCAAGTAGGCAACCCAGCGATGTTGTGCGGCTACGCATCCGGCGCCCCCATTTCTCCGAAGAAACCTGCCGGTACGAAAGGGAAAGATACACCACGTCAGCGGCGTGCGCGCCTGGTATTGGCGGCCACCGCGGCCAATCCGAGGGCGTAGAGGCCGGCCCCGGACAGCACCAGGGTGCGCGCGGTGGGGTCCTGGCTCAGATCGGTGGTCCCGGGGCCGATGGCGAATGCTGCCGCGGCCAGAGCGGCGACGAACGCGATGTTGAACACGGTGTCCTGCAACGCGAAGACGCGTCCGCGATGAGTGTCGTCGATCTCGATCTGCATCGCGGCGTCGCCGCTGAGTTTGACGGTCTGCCCGGCGATCCCCAACAGGAAGGCCCCGATCAACAAGCTGTTCTGTGTCAGGCCCGAGACGGCGGCGAGCTGCGCCACGATGGCGAGTGCGAGGGCGAGCGCAATCGTGGAGGTACGTCCCAACCGGGGAACTGCGAAGGGAGTGATCACTGCGGCGAGGAACATGCCCG
>NZ_CAPS01000022.1 GCF_000333955.1 Rhodococcus sp. AW25M09 | reverse complement strand
ATTGCGCGCGATTGCGAGCAGTGTGTCGCCTTCACCGAGATTCATCAACCGCACGCCCTTGGTCTGTCGGCCGGCTTTCCGAACCTGCTTGGCAGCGGTCCGGATTACGCCACCACTGGACGTGATGGCGTACAGCTCGTCCTCGTCGTCGACGATGAGAGCTCCCACCAGCGTGCCACGCTTGGGGTCGTACTGGATCGTCAGTACTCCCTTTCCGCCGCGGCCCTGCTGCGGGTAGTCCTCCATCGCGGTGCGCTTGGAGTAGCCACCCGACGTCGCGACCAGCAAGAACTTGTTCTCGCTGACGACGTTGAGTGAGAGCAATTCGTCCTCGCCGTTGAATCGCATGCCCTGCACACCGGAGGTGGCGCGGCCCATCGGTCGCAGTACCTCGTCGGTGGCGGAGAACCGGATGGACTGCCCCAGCGCGGAGACGAGCAGCAGATCGTCCTCGTTGCTGCACAAGACCGCACCGACGAGTTCGTCCTCGCCGCGCAGGTTCACGGCAACGATGCCGCCGCTGCGGTTGGAGTCGAAGTCGGTCAGTCGCGACTTCTTGACCAGACCGCCCTTGGTGGCGAGGACCAGGTAAGGAGCGTCCTCGTACGTCTTGATCTGGATGACCTGCGCGATGCGCTCGTCGGGCTGGAACGCGAGCAGGTTGGCGACGTGCTGGCCGCGAGCCGTTCGGTTCGCCTCGGGCAGTTCGTACGCCTTGGCCCGGTAGACGCGGCCCTTGGTGGTGAAGAACAGGATCCAGTCGTGCGTCGAGCAGACGAAGAATTTGCTGACGATGTCGTCCTGCTTGAGCCCCGCACCCATCACGCCCTTGCCGCCGCGCTTCTGCGAGCGGTACAGGTCGGTTCTGGTGCGCTTGGCGTAACCGGTTTCGGTGATCGTGACGACCACGTTCTCCCGGGCGATCAGATCCTCGTCGTTGACGTCACCGTCGGCGGCGATGATGCGGGTACGACGATCGTCACCGAATTTCTCGACGATCTCGGCTAGTTCGTCGCGCACGATCTGCCGTTGCCGCTCCGGCTTGGCCAGGATGTCCTTCAGATCGGCAATCGTAATTTCCAGCTCCGCAAGATCGTCGATGATCTTCTGACGCTCGAGGGCTGCGAGGCGCCGCAGCTGCATGTCGAGGATCGCCTGAGCTTGGATGTCGTCGATATCGAGTAGGTCGATCAAGCCCTGCTTGGCAACTTCTACTGTCTGCGACGCGCGGATCAAGGCAATGACCTCGTCCAGTGCGTCGAGCGCCTTGACGAGTCCACGCAGGATGTGAGCGCGCTCCTCTGCCCTCCGCAGCCGGTACCGCGTGCGTCGAACGATCACGTCGAGTTGATGAGTGACGTAGTACCGGATCATCTGATCCAGTCGCAGTGTGCGCGGCACGCCGTCCACGATCGAGAGCATGTTCGCACCGAAGCTCGTCTGCAGCTGCGAGTGCTTGTAGAGGTTGTTGAGCACCACCTTCGCGACCGCGTCCCGCTTGATCGTGACGACGATGCGCATGCCGACGCGATCGGACGACTCGTCGTCGATCTTGGAGATTCCGGCGAGCTTGCCGTCACGCACCTGCTCGTGAATCGACTGAATCATGTTGTCCGGGTTGACCTGGAACGGCAATTCCGTGATGACGATCGTGGTGCGACCCATCGCATCTTCTTCGATCTCGACGACACCGCGCATGCGGATGGAGCCTCGACCGGTGGCGTATGCGTCCTGGATCCCCTGGCCGCCGACGATGAGCCCGTGGGTGGGGAAGTCAGGGCCCTTGACGCGTTCCATGCAGGCCGCCAGAGTGGCTTCCTCGTCGGCCTCGTGGTTATCGAGAGCCCAGAACACCGCATCGCCGAGTTCACGCAGGTTGTGCGGAGGGATATTGGTGGCCATGCCGACGGCAATGCCGTTGGAACCGTTCATCAACAGGTTGGGCACCCGCGACGGAAGGACCGTCGGCTCTTGGGTTTTGCCGTCGTAGTTGGGGATGAAATCGACGGTTTCCTCGTCGATGTCGCGCAGCATCTCCATCGCGAGCGGGGTCAGGCGCGCCTCGGTGTATCGCATGGCGGCGGCACCGTCGTTGCCGCGCGAACCGAAGTTTCCCTGGCCGTCCACCAGCGGGTACCGCATCGACCACGGCTGGGCCAATCGCACCAGTGCGTCGTAGATCGAGGTGTCGCCGTGGGGATGGTAGTTACCCATCGTTTCGGCAACGGGGCGTGCGGATTTGACGTAACTGCGGTCGGGGCGGAAGCCCGAGTCGTACATCGCGTACAACACACGGCGGTGCACCGGCTTGAGACCGTCGCGGACCTCGGGCAGTGCGCGACCGACGATGACGCTCATGGCGTAATCGATGTAACTGCGCTGCATTTCCTGCTGGATGTCGACCGGATCGATCCGGTCGCCACCCTCGGCATTGGTGGTCGAACCCGGCGGGGGTCCTACCGGCGGTTCGGTGATGTCAGACATACAAATCTCCTCGAGAAACGGTCACCTTCACGCACCGAGAGAACTGGTCATTGCGTGAAGGGAAGTGACTAAACGTCAAGAAAGCGAACATCTTTCGCGTTCCGGGCGATGAAGCTTCGGCGTGCGGATACGTCCTCGCCCATCAGCACGCTGAACAGCTCGTCGGCGGCAGCAGCGTCGTCGAGGGTGATCAGCCGCAGCACACGAACAGACGGATCCATGGTGGTCTCCCACAGTTCCTTGGCGTTCATTTCGCCGAGACCCTTGTAGCGCTGAACGCCGTCTTCGACGTTGATCTTGCGCTTGTTGGCGATGCCGGCTTCCAGCAGTCCGTCGCGCTCACGATCGGAGTACGCGAAATCCGGTTCGCCGCGGCTCCACTTGAGCTTGTACAGCGGCGGCATCGCGAGATACACGTGGCCGTGCTCGATCAGCGGACGCATGAAGCGGAAGAGCAACGTCATCAGCAGTGTCGAGATGTGCTGGCCGTCGACGTCGGCGTCGGCCATCAGCACGATCTTGTGATAGCGAAGTTTGGCGATGTCGAACTCATCGTGGATGCCGGTGCCGAATGCGGTGATGATCGACTGGACTTCGTTGTTCTTCAGCACGCGGTCGATGCGAGCCTTCTCAACGTTGATGATCTTTCCGCGCAACGGCAGGATCGCCTGGAACATCGAGTCGCGACCTGACTTTGCCGAGCCACCTGCGGAGTCGCCCTCCACGATGTAGATCTCTGATTTGCTCGGATCGTTGGACCGACAATCGGCCAGTTTGCCGGGCAGACCACCGATATCGTTCGCGCTCTTCTTCCGAACCAGCTCTCGCGCCTTGCGAGCAGCCAAGCGGGCTTGTGCGGACGAGACGGCCTTGTTGATGATCGTCTTGGCGTCGGCGGGATTGGACTCGAACCAGTGCGAGAGATGCTCGTTGCAGGCCTTGAGAACGAACGACCGAATCTCGGTGTTGCCGAGCTTGGTCTTGGTCTGCCCCTCGAACTGCGGCTCGCCGACCCGCACCGAGATAACGGCGGCCAAGCCCTCGCGGATGTCGTCGCCGGTAAGATTGTCGTCCTTATCTTTGACGAGCTTCTTGTCCTTGGCGTACTTGTTCACGGTGGCCGTCAGCGCGGTACGGAAGCCCTCTTCGTGGGTGCCGCCCTCGTGCGTGTTGATGGTGTTCGCGAACGTGTGCACGGATTCGGAGTAACCGGCGTTCCACTGCATCGCGATTTCGACCTCGTGGCCGACACCCTTGGCGGTGAACCCGACCACGGACTTATGAATTGGGGTCTGGTTCTTTTTGGCGGTGATGTGTTTGACGAAGTCGATCAGACCGTCGGGGTAGTGATAGGTCCGTTTACGTGCCTTTGCCGGCTTCGCTTCGACTGCGTCAGCCTCTTCCTCGGAGGCCGACTTCGGAGCCAAGGCAGTCTCGCCGAGTTCGTCCTCGGTAACCGCCGCGACGGCTACTCGCTCGTCGGTGAAGTTGATGGTCAGTCCCTTGTTCAGGAACGCCATCTCCTGCAGGCGACGGTGAACGGTCTCGAAGCTGTAATCCAAGGTCTCGAAAATCTTGCCGTCGGCCCAGAACCGCACCGTGGTGCCGGTGTCCTTGGTATCGCCGACGGTCTCGAGCGGTCCCGGCTTGGCGTAGTCGTACGTCTGCGTGTATCGATGACCGTCACGCGCGATCTGCAGTTCGACCTTGGTCGAGAGTGCGTTCACCACGGAGATGCCGACACCGTGCAGGCCGCCGGAGACCGCGTAGGAGTCCGAGTCGAACTTTCCGCCTGCGTGCAGCTGGGTCATGACGACCTCGACGGTGGGAACGCCGGACGAGTGCATGGCGACGGGAATTCCTCGACCGTCGTCCTTGACCTCGACGCTCCCGTCCTCGTGGATGGTGACATCCACGGTGGAGGCGTAGCCGGCCATGGCCTCGTCGACGGAGTTGTCGACGACCTCCCAGATCAGGTGGTGCAGGCCTCGCTCACCGGTGGAACCGATGTACATACCGGGCCGCTTACGAACTGCTTCCAGTCCCTCGAGGACCGTGATGGACGAAGCGCCGTAATCCTTGCTGTTCTCGTTGTTACCTGACTTCTGGGCAGCCACGGTTAGCTGGTTCTCCTTCTACGCGTCCACTACCCCGCTCACACCCCTGAAGGTGCTACCGCAGGAGCAGGCACAGTCCAATCGACCGCGCCCGGGTCCATGCGTTTGTTCCGGGCTTCTCTCGTACCGGTCCATAGTACTGGTTGCCCGCGACAGCATGGGCACGATGACACCCCTAAAAGGCCCCTGATTGCGCCGCAGACGCATTTTCGCGATGTCCGACGACAAATATGAAGGGTAAAACCCGCCACTCGGCTAGAGATCGAGCACGATCCGTTCGCCTTCGGAGCGGGAGACACAGATGAGCATCTCGCGACGCTTTTCCTCGGCAGTGAGTCGATTCTCCCGATGCTGCGGTGTTCCGCTGAGCACTCGAACCCGACAGGTTCCACAGAAACCCTGTTGGCAGGAGTACGCGACGTCGGGTCTCAGACGCCGAATGGCATGCAGCGCAGTCTCGTCCGGACCGACGGTGATGATGTCACCGGAGTCGACGAGCTGCACCTCGAATTCCCGACCGTTCTTGACCGGTGGTGGCGAGAAGCGCTCGAAGTGCAGATGCGTTGCCGGAAGCGAATCGAACGACGCTCGGACCAGGTCGATCATCGGCGGTGGTCCGCACACGTAGACCGAACCGCCGGGCGCGGCGGCACCGAGAAGATCCATGCTCGACGGCATGCCGTCCACATCGTCTGTCCGCACCGTCACGCGATCGGGCTCCCAGCCCGCGATTTCGTCGAGGAACGGCATGGACTCGCGGGACCGGCCGCAGTAGACCAGATGCCACTGCATCCCCGTTTCGCGGGCGCGGCGCACCATCGAGATGATGGCGGTGATCCCGATTCCGCCGGCCACGAACACCGCGTGTTCGGACGGCACGAAAGGAAAACCGTTGCGCGGACCACGAATTGCGACCTCGGCCCCGATCGGCAGGTTGTGCATCTCCGGTGATCCGCCGCCACCGTCCGGCACCAGACGCACCGCGATCGAATACGTGTCGGCATCGGGAGGGCCGCACAACGAGTACTGGCGGCGACGTCCGGACGGCAGATAGAAATCCAGATGCATGCCCGGTGCCCACGCCGGAAGTACCGAACCGTCGGCGGCAGCGAAGGTCAGTTGCACAACGTCCTCGTCGGCACACAGCACCTCTCGGGACACCAGAGTCGATGCATGAGTGTGCACGACGGGAGGCGCCGCGAACGAGGCGTCGTAGTCGTCACCGTCGAGGAGCGCGAACCACTTGTCGAGCGCATCGGTCACCAGTGACACCGTCTGATCCGGCTCGTCGCGACCGTACAGATTCTTGGGAATGGTGCGCCCGACGCGAAACGACTCCACCATCTGTGCCATTGCGCCGAGCTTGCTCCGCAACGTGCGTTTGGTCATCGATCGGCGGACCGAGCTGCCGGGGACGTGGCCAGATACCGGACTGCCTGTTCCGTCGACCCTTCCTGGGAGGGGTGGTATGTGCTCTTGAAGTAGCGCAACGAGGCCTTCGTCATCGACATCGGGGTCGGGAAGAGACCGGACTTGGCGACCTTGCGAAACTCCCGGAACGACGGTGTGCGCCGCTTCGGTGGGAGGTGAGCCAGTGACGGATCGTGAGTCATGAGGTAGCGAACACCACGCGTCCAGAACCAGACGAGGGTGGGCGCGATGACGACGTAGGTACGGATCCGGCGGGCCGGGCGCACATCGAAGTACCGCATCACCTCGTAGGCCACCGACCGATGCTCGACCTCTTCGGCACCGTGCCACCGCAGCAGATCCAACATGATGGGATCGATGTCCGCTTCGTCCAACTCCGATGCGTTCAGAACCCAGTCACCCAGGAATGCGGTCAGATGTTCGGCTGCGGCTATCAGAGCGAGTCGTTCGACCAGACTGTTCTGACCGTGACCCGATCTGTTGCCGAGGGCCCGGCCGAAGAGAAATTTCATCTGATCGACGTACGGATCCACGTCGATACCGTGTGCCCGGAGCTGATCGTGAACCTCGGTGTGCGCTTGCGCATGCATGGCTTCCTGGCCGATGAAGCCGATGACATCATCGCGCAACTGTTCGTCGTGGATCAGCGGCAACGCTTCCTTGAACGTCCGCACGAACCACTCCTCGCCCTCGGGAAGGAGCAGGTGCATCACGTTGATCAGGTGCGTCGCGAGCGGATTGCCGTCCATGTAGTGCAACGGCAGCGAGGTCCAGTCGAACTCGACGTTGCGAGCATGCAGAACGACTCTGTCCTCGGGAGTCCCGTCTACGTCGACGGCGGCTGTCGATGGCTTCTTCGTAGGTGCAGACACAACTTCTCCTCGTCCGATGGTTACACGGAACTGGCTCTCGGTCCCCGACCGTTACGTGTCTGCAATCACGCTACGCACATATACCATGTCACAGCAACACTGGCCCCAACAGCTGTTGAGGATCGTCCGGACCAGCGCATTCGACGATACCTGTTGGTACCTCTCACTATCCGTACGTATCCCGCGGACCCCGTCCTCGAACGTGACGTTCACCCTTCCTCCAACTCTGGGTCGTCGGTCCGGTGATGCGAAGGGATGTCACGACGCCATGACCGACCGCTGCGGCGATCTTGGCGAGAATCTGAGACTGCATCAGTCTCAGCTGTGTCGCCCATGCGGTGGACTCGGCAGAAATGCTCAACACCCCGTCCTTGAGACCGGTGGGCTCCGCATGCGCCGAGATGTCCTCCCCCACGACACTGGACCAGCGACCCAGTACTGCACCCTCCGAGACCTTGGCCGACCATCCACGCTTGGACGCGATCGAATTGGCCAGAGCGCCGAAGGCCTGCGGATCCCGGTCGTCGGGACCGGCACCCGACCAACCCCGTCGACGACGCCCCCTCAGTGCACGAACTCCTCCGGTCGGCGACGACCGTCCCTGTCCCACCGACTTGCCACTGGCCTTGGCCGCGGCGCGCGCATCCTCGAGAGCTCGCCGCGCGAGATCGACACCCTTCAATTCCGGTGTCTCTGCGGGCTCTGCCGGCTCGATCTCGTCGTTCACCGAGCATCACTTTCGGACACTGCGATCTCGGCGGAATTCGACAGATCGGTGATCTGCGAGATACGACCTGCTGCACCGGAATCCGAGTTCTGACGGGCCTCGACTCCGTACCGACGGGCGTCGAGTTCGGGCGGTACGTCCTCCGGTACCGCAGCGGTGATGAGAACCTGCTCTGCACCGGCGGCAACCGTGGCCAACGCAGCACGCCTCTTGCGATCGAGTTCTGCGAACACGTCATCGAGCATCAGCACCGGGTCCGTGCCGTCCTCACGCAACAGGGCGAACGACCCGAGCCGGAGTGACAGGGCATACGACCACGATTCACCATGACTGGCAAAACCTTTGGTCGGTTGATCGCCGAGCATCAACTCCAGATCGTCTCGATGTGGGCCCACCAGACACACTCCACGCTCGATCTCGCGCTGTCGCATCACCGAAAGCTGATGTAGGAAAGCAGCTTCCAGAACCTCGACGTCATCGGGCTCGGGCGTACGATCTGCGTCCGAGAACTCCGGCGGCAGCGCCTCGGCGAGACTGCAGCGATAGGCGAGAGCTGCCAATCGAGATTCCGGAGCGATCGAGCTGTATGCCTGTTGCACGAAAGGCAGCAGCTCGTGAACCAAACCTATTCTGGCGGTGAGCAATCGAGCTCCATGTGCTGCGAGGTGTCCATCCCACACATCGAGCGTGGCGAGGGCACTGGCACCGTCTCCCGACGACGCGCCTCGACGCAACGATCCACTCGCCGTCTTGAGCAATGCCGATCGCTGCCGGAGAACTTTGTCGTAATCGGCGCGGACAGTGGCCATCCGAGGAATTCGGGTGGTGAGCAGTTCATCCAGATACCGTCGACGCTCGCTGGGATCCCCACGCACCAACGACAGATCCTCGGGAGCGAACAACACGCTCTGCAGCACACCCAGGATCTCACGCGGTCGCCGTACCGGTGAGCGATTCATCCGGGCCTTGTTTGCTTTGCCCTCGAGCAGTTCCACGTCGATGATCAGCTCGCGACCGTGGTTGACCACGGCGCTGCCGACCAACGCCGTGGACGCGCCCGCCCGGATCATCGGCGCGTCCGTCGAGACACGATGCGAGGACAGCGTCGACAGATAGTTCAACGATTCGAGCAGATTGGTCTTGCCGTGTCCGTTCGGTCCGACGAACACGGTCGAACCCGGTCCCAGGTCGACTGTGACGTCGTCCCAGGATCGGAAATTGTGCAGCTGCAGAGACCGGACGAACACTTACTCGGTGTGCTTCGGCGCGGGCGCGCGGAGGGTCTCGTCCCCATCGGCCTTCTTCACCGCATGCCCACCGAACTGATTTCGCAACGCGGACACGGCCTTCATTGCAGGCGAATCCTCTTGACGGGAAGCAAATCTCGCGAACAATGCCGCCGAGATAACCGGAGCGGGTACGGCATGCCGAATGGCTTCCTCTACCGTCCAGCGGCCCTCACCGGAGTCTTCGGTGTATCCGGAGATTTCGCTGAATTCGGGATCCTCGCCGAGCGCTTCGACCAGGAGATCGAGCAGCCACGACCGCACGACGGTTCCCTTGCTCCAGGCTCGCAGCACTCCCTGCACGTCCTGCACCAGCTCTTCGGCCTCGAGGATCTCGTATCCCTCGGCGTATGCCTGCATCAATCCGTACTCGATGCCGTTGTGCACCATCTTCGAGTAGTGGCCGGCGCCGACCGGTCCCGCGTGCACGAAACCGTCCGCGCGCTCGCCCTCCGGACGCAAGGCATCGAAGATCGGCATCGCACGGGCGACATGGTCTTCCTGGCCACCCACCATCAGGCCGTAACCGTTCTTCAAACCCCAGACGCCCCCGGACACACCGGCGTCGATGTAGCCGATTCCCTTGGCGTCCAACAGCTCTGCGTTGGGCTTGTCGTCGGTGAATCGCGAGTTGCCACCATCGATCACCAGATCACCGGGTTCGAGTACATCAGCGAGCCCTACTACGGTGTCGCGAGTGATCTGGCCGGACGGAACCATCACCCACACCACGCGAGGCGCCGTGAGGGCCTCGGCCAAACCGGTGAGCGACGGAGTGTCCGTCACCTCGGGGCGTGGGTCGTAGCCGATGACTTCGTGACCGTGGTCGCGCAGTCTCTCGCGCATGTTGAAGCCCATTTTTCCGAGACCGACCAAGCCCAGCTGCATGATGAGGCGTCCTTGTCTGTAGTCAGGTGTGGAGTTCCCGCAGGGTCAACAGTAACCAGGAAACGATCAGCCCGGCAGCCTGACCGGCATCAGCAGGTACGTGTATTCCGACTGCGGCGCCGCGAACTTGCCTGATTCGTCTGCTACGAGCTCCTCGTCCGAGGTCGGACGCAACACCGCGGGCCGGCTCGGAGTCGTGAAGCCGAAGGTGACCTTGTCGCTGTGCAGCGACGACAGTCCATCGATGAGGTAGCCCGGATTGAAGGCAATTGTCAGTGCTTCACCCTGGAAGTCGGCAGGCAGTGCCTCCTCGGCGCGACCTGCATCGTCCCCGCCTGCGGAAAGCAGGACGCCCTCGGAGTTGAACTCGAGGCGGACCTGCGCGCCACGCTCGGCCACGAGTGCCACACGCTTGATCGCTTCGACCAGTGATGCAATTTCGAGGGTCGCCACCGCGGTGTGCTCGGCCGGCAACAGCTGACGAAACTTGGGGAACTCCGCGTCGAGGAGCCGCGTCGTCGTTCGGCGCCCATCGCTGACGATGCCGAGCAAACCGTCGCTACCGATGGAGGAACCCGAACCCAAGGCCAATTCGACGGGCGAGCCGGCATTGCCGCCCAGAGTCTTCGCAGACTCGGACAGGGTCTTGGCCGGGATGAGCACCGCAGTGGTGGTGTCGGCGCCGGCGGGCGTCCAGTCCACCTGACGAACGGCCAAACGAAAACGATCGGTGGCCGCGAGCACGACATTGGTGCCGTCGATCTCGACGCGAATACCGGTCAGCATCGGAAGGGTGTCGTCCTTGCCCGCGGCGATGGCCACCTGCGCGATGGCCTCCGAGAACACGTCCCCGGCCAACGATCCGGTCTGGCTGGGCAACTCGGGAAGCTGCGGGTAGTCCTCCACCGGCATCGTGGGCAGCGAGAATTTGGCGCTACCGCAGTTGATCAGAACACGGGTTCCGTCGACCGTGACGTCGACCGGCTTGTTCGGCAGAGACTTGGTGATATCGGCAAGGAGCTTGCCCGACACCAGAACTCGGCCCGCGGTGGCGACCTCGGCAGACACTTTGACCTGAGCGGAGACCTCGTAGTCGAATCCGGAGACCGTCAGGCCCTGCTCGTCGGCGGCGAGAAGAACTCCACCGAGGACAGGGACGGGCGGACGGGACGGCAGGCTACGGGCCACCCACGCGACGGAATCGGAAAAATCTTCACGAGCAACGCGAAACTTCAAACTTCCAAGCTCCATCGCTCGGCATTTCCTCTCGTTCGGCGGCGTTCGTCTTCACGGACCGGAGCCGCAACCTCGATCGTTGCGGCTCGAACCGATGCAACGACGAGTCTGGCACATCCAGCGCAAGCACACCGTATGCCCTCGGCAGCGAAGTTGAAAGCTCGGGCACGGGCTCGGTCATCCCAGCGATCGTGCAATTCCACGATCGCGGAGCGCCTGTGAACGGATCGTTCCCCAACACCTGTTTTCAAAGAAGTTCTTTCAAGGAGAAAACAGAAGTATTAATAGGTCCTGTGGAATCTGTGCACGGACCATTCGAGCCGCTGGTGGCCGAGCGTGGTGTCGTGGGGATGAACTCGGGACCAATATGCGGCTGCCGCTCGGTTGCTTGTGGACGAATCACATCGGTGCACAGGCGCCCACATTCCATCCCCAGAACTTCGATGTTGTCCACATGGTTATCCACAGGTGTGAATCAACGGTGGGTACGTTGAAAATTCATGCGAATCCGAGCAAAAATCGGTCGGGCGAGTGCCGAAACGGACGACGGCACCGAACCCGCAATGGGATTCGGTGCCGTGTCGGCGTGCATGGTGTGCCGGCCGGTTCTAGCGCTTCGAGCGTTGCTTTATCCGCGCGGTGAGCTCTTGAACCTGGTCGTAGACCTTGCGACGCTCCGTCATCTCCTTGCGGATCTTCTTGTCCGCGTACATCACCGTCGTGTGATCGCGACCGAACGTCTGGCCGATCTTGGGCAACGACAGATCGGTCAGCTCGCGGCAGAGATACATCGCGATCTGTCTGGCCATGGCCAGCGCCCTGGCCTTTCCGGGACCGCACAGGTCCTCGATGGAGGTGTTGAAGTACTCCGCGGTGACGGCCATGATCGTGGCCGCATTGATATCGAGACTCGACGAATCGGGAATGAGATCGCGCAGTACGACCTCCGCCAGGGTGAGGTCCAGTGCTTGTCCGTTGAGTGATGCGAATGCTGTCACGCGGATCAGGGCGCCCTCGAGCTCGCGGATATTGCGTTCGATGCGGCTGGCGATCAGTTCGAGTACGTCATGGGGTACATCGAGTCGGTCCATTCGAGCCTTCTTGCTCAGAATGGCAATACGCGTCTCGAGTTCGGGTGGCTGCACGTCGGTGATCAGGCCCCACTCGAAGCGGGTACGGAGTCGCTCCTCCAGGGTCGCCAGTTGCTTCGGCGGCCGGTCGGACGAGACGACGATCTGCTTGTTGGCGTTGTGCAGGGTATTGAAGGTGTGGAAGAACTCCTCCTGGATGCCTTCCTTGCCCTCGATGAACTGGATGTCGTCGACGAGCAACACGTCGGTTTCGCGGTAGCGGCGCTTGAAGGCCACCTTGCGGTCGTCACGAAGACTGTTGATGAAGTCGTTCGTGAATTCCTCGGTGGAGACGTATTTGACCCGCATCCCCGGGAACAGACGCTGTGCATAGTGTCCGGCGGCGTGCAGCAGGTGAGTCTTGCCCAGTCCCGACGCCCCCCACACGAACAGTGGGTTGTATGCGCGAGCGGGTGCTTCGGCAATGGCGACCGCGGCAGCGTGAGCGAACCGGTTGGAGGCACCGATGACGAACGTATCGAAGGTGTACTTCGAGTTCAGACTGTTCGCGCCCGACGACGGGGGCGCCGACTCGGGTGGTTTGGTGAAGTACGTCGGCCACGAGTTCTGCACGCTGGCCAGTGCCTCGCGTTCGTCGTCGACTTCCTCGTAGTCGGCGGTCTCGGAGTCCGACGGTTCGTCGTTCCGGCTGGTCAGGACGCGGCGCCGGTACGTGGGCGAGCTGACTGCGTCGGGGTAGGACGACCGCTCGGAGTCGATCTTCTCGTCCTCGGGAGCGGAGATGCGGACACCGAGGCCCTCGACACCCTGTCCGAGGTGTCGCCCGAGAGCTCCGAGGATCGGCTCTCGGAGGTCTCGTTCTATGGCTTCTTGAGCGAAGGTCGACGGTACCGCCAGCAGGGCGAAGCCCTGTGTCAATGTCAGCGGTTCGACCAGGGCGAGCCATGCCTTCTGGCCCTTGGTCAGCGGCGACCCACTGTGTCGGTCGGATGTGAGCTCCGCGACCACCTCGGGCCAGATGCGGGTGAGCGCATCCGGATCGTCGTTCACGTCGATCCCTCCGTTGTCGAGCATGTCTCTCGTGCGGGTTCGGCGCATCAATCTCACGCGCCGCTTTCCACCCGCGCGGCAGCGTCGTCGGATAACGTCGTCGATCGTGCGTCGCCGCGGCCGAGAATCGGGGTCCGTGAGTGGACCCCGCAAGGTACGAATATGCCACCTGAACTGTGTTTCCACACAATTATCCACAGGTGTGGATAAACGACACCGATGTGACGCCGGATCGTTGTTCGGCTCGTGCTATCGCGCTCTCGCGAGTCTGACCTGCACGGATGGCCATTGTCTGTCGTGTGATCGAACGAATTGTCTCGTTGTAGGCGGCTCGTCGTGATCGATTCCACGTCGTGAACGGGCTCGGGACGGAGGAATCGGTGCAGCCTGTGCATAACCGGCGCCAGCGATCGGTGCGGAGCGAGTTTGACCACCGGTGACTCGATCAGTACTCTCGAACAGTCACCCAATAGCGAGGTGGCCGATGCTTGCTGGCTGCTTACAGTCTGTCTTCACTCGGATTTCTCGCTCGGGAGGCTAGCGGCTTCATCCGAAGTCGCTGAAGAACCTTTCCAGCAGGCGCCGACCGATCGGCGTCTTCGAATCTCGAGGAGTGTTGACCGTGGCCAAGGGCAAGCGGACGTTCCAGCCGAACAATCGCCGCCGCGCGCGCGTTCATGGCTTCCGTCTTCGTATGCGTACCCGTGCGGGTCGTGCAATCGTTTCCGCACGTCGCGGCAAGGGCCGCAAAGAACTCACAGCCTGATACTTCGTCCGAAGCTTGGAGCTCGGGATGCTTCCTGAGCCGAATCGACTGCACCGAGCACGTGATTTCTCCGTGGCGGTGCGTCGAGGACGCCGAATGGGTAGATCGAATCTGGTCGTTCACGCTCTCGAGCGTGACGAGCAGGCCATCGCATCGACCGTTCGGGGACCACGATTCGGACTGATCGTCAGCAAGGCAGTCGGGCCGGCCGTAACTCGTCACAGAGTTGCGCGCCGGCTTCGGCATATCTGTAGCGACGTCCTCGGTGAGCTCCCCGAGAACACCGACGTGGTGATTCGTGCTCTTCCGGGTGCCGCGTCCGCGTCGTCGGCAGAGTTACTCGTTCAATTGCGTTCAGGAATGAAGAAGCTCGGTCTTCTCGAAGCTCCGAAGGGTCCGCCATCATGACATTCATGGGCAGCCTTCGTTCCATCCCTGCGCGCACGCTCGTCTATTTCATCGGCTTGTACCGAACATATGTGTCCCCGATGAGACCTCCCACCTGTCGCTTCTCCCCTACCTGCAGTGAATACGCCATCGAGGCTCTCCAGGCACACGGGATGATGAAGGGCACGTTGCTGGCAGTCGTCCGTCTCCTCAAATGTGCTCCCTGGCACTCTGGAGGATGGGACCCGGTGCCCGAACCCGGCAAGTGGCGCGCGACCGTCACCGAGCCGACCGAAACCGAAGAACACCACGATCTTCTGCGAGTGGAAGAACAGAGGAGTACATAGAGCCGTGCTCGACTTCATTTACTACCCGGTTGCCTGGATTCTCTGGGTGTGGCACAAGGTGTTCGGCTTTGTGTTCCAGGATCCCAGCAATGGCTTCGCCTGGGCGCTGTCCGTCGTTTTCCTCGTCTTCACCCTCCGTTTGATTCTGTACAAGCCCTTCGTCAAGCAGGTGCGTACCACTCGGCAGATGCAGGAGTTGCAGCCGCAGATCAAGGCACTGCAGAAGAAGTACGGCAAAGACAAGCAAAAGATGGCCGTCGAGATGCAGAAGCTGCAGAAGGAACACGGCTTCAATCCGCTGATGGGCTGCCTTCCGGTGCTGGCTCAGGCACCGGTCTTCATCGGCTTGTTTCACGTCCTACGCTCGTTCAACCGGACCGGCACCGGTGTCGGTCAGCTGGGATTGAGCCCGGAGGAGAACCGGCTGCTGTCGAACTATGCGTTCGACGTGGCGGACGTGCAGTCGTTCTTGGATGCCCGCTTGTTCGGCGCGCCCATCTCCGCGTGGATCACCATGCCCCAGCAGCAGTTGGACGCCTTCGCGGTGGGTCCTGGTGCGTCCATTCCGTCCACGTGGGTCATCGCTGCGGTGTCCATTCCGTTGATGATCATCGCGGCCATCATGACGCACCTGAACTCGCGTGCGTCCGTGGCACGGCAGAGCGCGGCGGCAGCGGCAAATCCGCAGTCCGCAATCATGAACAAACTCGCGCTGTATGTGTTCCCGCTCGGCGTTCTGGTGTTCGGTGCACTTCTCCCGATCGCAATCCTGCTGTACTGGGTCAGCAACAACACGTGGACGTACGCCCAGCAGCATCTGGTGTTCGGAAAGATCGACAAGGAAGAAGCAGCCAAAGCAGCTGCTGTGGTGGAGAAGCGCTCCGAGAACGCGCCGAAGCCCGGCGTGAAGCCGGTGTCGACCACCAAGCCGAAGCCCGGTGCTCGTCCCAAGCTGTCGAAGATGACACCGACGGCCGATGATTCGATGGCAGCCGGAGACGACACGTCGGGTACGACCACCGGTGCCGCATCCCCGATCAAGCCGAGACCGCAGGCGAACCGGAACAAGTCGACCAAGCGCAAGCGGCGCTGACCGACACGTCGAGAGAAGGACGATCATGGCAGCGGGCGTAGAAGAAGTTCAGAACGACGAAACGCAGAACACAGACGGTGCGGTTTCCGGGGATGGAGCGAATGACGTGATGGTCGAGGCCGATCAGCTCAGTGCGGTCGATACAGATGCGGACGAGAGTCCTGCGGCCGAGGACACAGCCGGGGATGCTGCCGCAGACTCCACGGTCGAGAAGAAGGCCGGCACAGACGTATCGGAGGGCTCCTCTGACGCTGACGATGACGATGATGATGACGACGACGACGACGAGGACTATCTGGTCGAGGAAGGCGAGATTGCCGGTGATTACCTCGAGCAGCTCCTCGACGTTCTCGACTTCGACGGAGACATCGATCTGGATGTCGAGGGTGATCGGGCCATCGTCAGCATCGATGGCGGAGATGATCTCGCCAAACTCGTCGGCCGCAAGGGCGAGGTTCTCGACGCTCTCCAGGAATTGACGCGCCTGGCTGTTCAGCAGTCGACGGGTGAGCGCAGCAAGCTGATGCTCGACGTCGCCGGCTGGCGTGCGAAGCGGCGAGGCGAACTCGGCAACCTCGGGGCCGAAGCAGCGCGTCGCGTGCTCGATTCCGGCGAGCGCGAAGAGCTGACTCCGATGACGCCGTTCGAGCGCAAGATCGTGCACGACGCGGTCGCCAAGATCGACGGCGTTGCCAGCGAGAGCACCGGCGTCGAACCGTCTCGACGGGTTGTTGTCGTCAAGGCATAGCAGAACGTCGCAATCGGTGGCCCCCACTTCGGTGGGGGCCATCGTCGTATTCGAACACCGATGATGGGTGCCGGACGTCTCCGAATTGCATCGATGTCATTCAATTCGGGCGAATGTAGCCTCACCCACGAGTAGTGGACGCTTTCGTCACTGTGACGGCAAGGAGTTGTGCAAGGGCGACCGTGATGGGGTGCGATATGGGTGACGGTTTCACGTGAAACATGGCCACGAACTCGAGCGGTGACTCTGACCCGTCTCTCGGTGCGTCGAAGGCACGGTCTATTTCGCGGCAGGGACATCGACTGTAGATCTGACTCTTCGCGATGGGTCTTCGTCGGTAGGTTGCGCGATTCCGTACCAACGACGCATCATCCGATCCCCTGGGCCTGCTGTGGAACGTGTCTTCTACCGATGCAGGCGGACTGCCCGAAACGTGACGGCGTTCGCGATGCGGGTGCGGCGATCCGGATGTCGGGACTGTCGATGTGTGGCAATGGTTGCACTCGAAGTTTTCAGGAACCGGTGAATGCCCTCCATATAGATGACTGGGGTCTTCGTGTACCTCCGTCGGGAGTGGTCGGGATTTCGCGGTGGACGCGGTAGCAATTGGTGCGTCCTGCTTTGCTCCGGCTGGCGCCGGTCCCCCGACGTCGTTTCACGTGAAACATCGCCACGGAAAACGAGTGCCGTCGACGCGGACTGATGTTGGGAATGATCAGTGCGTTCTCAGCTGCCGGATATGTGGTGCGTGGATGTGTCGACTCTGATTGTGGCTGCCATCGAGGAGACCGGTGGAGTTCGTGGTGTCGACCCATCATCGGGACATCCTGCGGGGACGAACTACCTGCCCGATAGTTGGCAACGCGGCAGCGGTTTGGACCAGTGGACTGCGAGACCCGACTCGGTCGCACAGTCCGGGATAGACCGTCCGGTGCCGAGCTATCCCGACCGATGTTTCACGTGAAACCGGGCGGACTGCGAGTGCTGGCACCGGACGCCTTCGCCGGCGAGCGCAACCGGCCCCCCGCGGGCCTGAGTTGGATGTTCTCGAGTTGGATGATCCTGCGGTTTGAGTGAGGTCTCGTCGTAGCCGGGTTGATCGAGGTGTCGCGTCGAGTACACATGGCTGGCGTCGATGCACCCAGTGCGCGTCATGGATGGGTAATGCGCGCTCCGGAGTACTACGTTGTTGCCCCGCTCCCCGCGGGAGTGTTCTGCAATGTGCATACGTCCACCGGCGACGCGATGGTGCCGAGTTCGAGCCCGCCCAACGGGAGTCGAGGTGATCCGAAGAACCCTCGGAAGGTCATCGGTGGACTTCGACGGCATTCCTGTGGTTATGCGTCTTCTGCGCGCGAATCGTCCCGGTGCTGTGTCCCCTGCTTCTGGTGCCCGGGGGTTCTCCGTCCGATGTTGGTCGGCTCCTCTCTCACTGATCCGAGCGACTGTGGCGGTGCCCGGGCCGGGGAAGGGTGCCGAGCCCGGCACTGTCGTGTGCCGTGAAGTCGGGCAGCACGACAAGGCGGTACTGCCGACGTCAGCGCACAGAGGCAGGCACGTCCCGCCGGATCCGAGGTGTGACAAGTACGAGCCTGCATGGACGGAGGCGTCAGTGTGGCCTCGAACTATCGAGCAGTGGCCGCCGAGCCCAGCGGGGTCCGAGGTTGGTGAGCAGTTGTCGGTCTCGTGGTGGTCGGCTGGACGATTTCGCGATCGTCGATACTTGCGCGATTGTCGATACTTTGGCGATTGTCGATACGAGAGGTTGGATTCTCGGCTGTTGGAATATGGGCACGCTCGGCGAGCTGTGTGACTGGGTGGGGAGTCGGTGCCGAGTCGGTCGTGTCGGTGTACCGATGGACGATGGCGGATCGACGTCGGGCTGGGCGCGCCGCGGTTCGCCGTGGATGGGTAGAACCATCTCCGAGGGTCACCAAGGTGACATCACGAATCGTCGCGGGTATGGGGCAACGAAGCCTAGGGGCGTATCGAGAACGAGACCGTCCGGATACCGGGCCGTGAGCCGATCGCACGAGTCGCCGCGTGGATCGACCGGTGATCGATCGCCTCGAGGTCTACCGGTTCGGCTTGGGCCTTCCAGAAGCTGCGGTATCCGGTCAATTTCCGCGCAGAATCCGTACTTACAGCGTTGTCGTTTGGCGATCCAAGCCCGCGCACGGGAAGATGTTTCACGTGGAACAAGAACGCTCGGATAGCAACCAGCTGATGGCCTTCGCAGAGCAGGTTTTCGGAGATCGGCTCGAGCTGGCTCGGAAGTATCACGACTCGTTGGCTACGGCCGGCGTCGAGCGTGGCCTCATCGGGCCACGCGAAGTGCCGCGGCTGTGGGAGCGTCACATTCTCAACTGCGCGGCAATCGGCGAACTCATCGATGAGGGTGAGACCGTCGTGGACATCGGCAGCGGGGCCGGGCTGCCGGGGATTCCTTTGGCGATTGCTCGTCCGGATCTGCGCGTGACGCTCGTCGAGCCGCTTCTTCGACGAACCGTGTATCTGGCCGAGTTCATCGATGAACACGAACTGAACGTGTTGGTCGTTCGCGGTCGCGCGGAACAGCCTGGGGTCAAGAAGGAAGCGGGGGGTGCCGATGTGGTGACCTCGAGGGCGGTGGCACCGCTGGAGAAGCTCGCCAAGTGGTCACTTCCCCTCGTCCACGAGAACGGCCGCATGCTTGCTCTGAAGGGATCCAGTGCCGGCGAAGAGATCGAACGAGACCGGGCTTCCCTCACCCGGATGGGTGCTGGCAAGCTGGAGGTAGTGGAGTGCGGAGTGGGTCTGTTGCCTACTCCCACCATCGTCGTCCGAGCGGTGCGTCAGCCTCGGAGACTGAGTCGTCACTGAGTGTCGATCGTGGGCTCGTGGGTCCCGCGCTCGTTCCTATCGATCGTATTGAACACAATCAGTTCCGCACTAAGGAGCACATATGTCGGGTGGGTCCGATCGCGCTGTTTCACGTGAAACAGCGTCCAAGAAGAACGCGTCGAATGACTCCGGGAGCAAGTCGGAGGTGAAGTCCAGTTCCGGATTCGAGTACACCAACGCGATCTCCCCGAACGACACTCCGATCGGCGCAGCGGCCCATCGAGCCAGTCAGGTGCTACATCCGGGATCGGTGTCGCTCCCGAAGCCGGCGCAGCGTCGCATGCTGACCATCGCCAACCAGAAGGGCGGAGTCGGCAAGACCACCACCGCCGTCAACCTGGCCGCCGCACTCGCACTGCAGGGCCTGACGGTTCTGGTGGTCGATTTGGACCCCCAGGGCAACGCCAGCACTGCGTTGGGCGTCGAGCATCACTCCGGTGTGCCATCGAGTTACGAGGTCCTCATCGGCGAGGTGAGCGCCAAGGATGCGGTGCAGCAGAGTCCTCACAGTGAGAGGCTGTTCTGTATCCCGGCAACCATCGATCTTGCAGGAGCCGAGATCGAGCTGGTGTCGATGGTCGCTCGGGAAGGGCGCCTCAAGACAGCCCTGTCGGTAGAGGAGCTCGCTGGAATCGACGCAGATTTCATCCTCATCGACTGCCCACCGTCACTCGGGCTGTTGACGGTCAACGCGCTCGTCGCAGCGACCGAGGTGCTCATTCCGATTCAGTGCGAGTACTACGCACTCGAAGGTGTGGGACAGCTCCTGCGCAATATCGAGCTGGTGCAGTCGCACCTGAATCCCGAACTGCACGTGTCCACGGTGATCCTGACGATGTACGACGGTCGGACGAAACTGGCGGATCAGGTAGCGGAGGAGGTCCGCAAGCACTTCGGAGATGCCGTTCTGCGGGCGGTCATTCCCCGAAGTGTCAAAGTGTCCGAGGCACCCGGCTACGGAATGACGGTGCTCGATTACGACCCCGGTTCACGAGGCGCCATGAGCTACCTGGACGCCGGACGAGAACTCGCCGCCCGTTCGGCCGGCATCGAAGAAGCACGGAAGAAGTAACCAGATGAGTCAAACGCGAAAAGGTGGCCTGGGTCGTGGTCTGGCCTCGCTCATACCCACCGGACCCGACGCCGGACCCCGCCTCGGCAAAGCGGCAGCGGACGTCATCATCGGTGCCGACCGCAATGCGCAGGATCGACCGGATACGTCGACCAAGCCGAAGCCAACCGCGTCGGCCGATGATGCAACCGAGATCGCTACGGCACCCACCCCGACCCCTCCGGTACTCAGTGGAGAGGACCTCTCCCCCGTCGGCGCCGTGTATCGCGAGATCGCGCCGGACCGGATCGAAGCGAATCCGAAGCAGCCGAGACACGTCTTCGACGATGAATCACTCGCCGAACTGGTGCACTCGATCCGCGAATTCGGGCTCATGCAGCCCATCGTCGTCCGTCTCGTATCGGGTTCCGCGGCCGCCGGAGATGCGAAATATCAGTTGGTCATGGGCGAGCGTCGGTGGCGCGCCAGCCAGGAAGCGGGCCTCGAGACGATCCCCGCGATCGTTCGAGAGACCGCAGACGACGCCATGCTGCGCGATGCATTGCTCGAGAACATCCACCGGGTGCAGCTCAATCCGCTCGAAGAGGCAGCCGCATATCAGCAACTGCTCGAAGAGTTCGACGTCACGCACGAGGAGTTGGCCGCGAAAATCGGTCGATCGCGTCCGGTCGTCACCAACATGATTCGGTTGTTGAAGCTGCCGATTCCGGTGCAGCGACGAGTGGCAGCAGGAGTTCTCTCGGCCGGGCACGCTCGCGCGCTGCTGTCGTTGGATGCCGGGTCGGATGCGCAGGAGACGTTGGCTGCGCGCATCGTCGCAGAAGGTCTGTCCGTCCGTGCGACCGAAGAGGCCGTCACCCTCACCAATAGGGAGGACGGAAACACTCCGGAACCGGCAGCCCGGCGTAAGCCGATTCAAATGCCGGGTCTTCAAGACGTCGCAGATCGGCTGTCGGATTCCTTCGATACGCGAGTCACGGTCAGTCTGGGTAAGCGAAAAGGCAAGATCGTGGTCGAATTCGGGTCGGTCGACGACCTCGAAAGGATCGTCGAGATGATGGAAGCACAGAAGAAAAAGTAGCCGCGTTTTTTCAGGACCAGCTATACGCGGTCGAAACGTCACTGTGACGTAACTCCCCGGTGAACGGTCCGAAAAGTCGCGTTTCGGCTCGAAATATGTTGCCATGCACCGTATTTCAGTCGGAGGGTCCGCCCGGTGGGTTGGGCGATGGAGTCGCCTATCCTTGTCGAGGAGAGTATCGGCTCCGATAGAGAATTCTCGCGTTGGAACGAGTGCACGAAGGCTGAGGTAAGCGGTGTCGGCGATGGTGAACGGAGTGACGCTCGGTTCGTTCGAACATCTGCCCGCGCACTCGCGGCGGTGCAGCTTCTGGGTACTCGATCCGGCATCCGAGAATACGTCGGTCGATCTCGAATTCGAGAACGAAGTGTGGTTGTCGACCATCATGCTCGAGTGGGGATCGTGCGGGCAGCTGTTGTCGGCCGACGGCAAGACGATCGGGTGCGCGCTCTATTGCCCACCTCGTGCCGTCCCTCGGGCGTCGACGTTCCCCACATCGCCCGTCAGTCATGACGCAGTTCTCCTGACCCAATTACGGATCGATTCGCCCGACGATGCCGATGCCCACTCGGCCACCTTGATTCAGGCGGTGGTCGGAGATCTCGTCAATCGCGGTGTGCGCGCACTGGAGGCCTTCGGTATTCGGCACAACGCCGACGACGCGGCACCGGTGGTTCCCAATGCCACGGCCCATCTGACGTGTTCGGCGTCGACGTGCATGATCGAAGCGGACTTTCTCGAGAAGGTCGGCTTCGAAGTTATTGCACCTCACCACAGATTCCCGAGACTGCGGCTCGAACTGGATCGCGATCACGGTTGGAAACAGGACGTCGAATCTGCACTCGAGCAGTTGATCGTTGCGGCCAGTATCTCCGTAGTCGACATCGAACAGAAGTCGACCGTCGGTGCCCGCTGACAGCCGGCCGGCACCGCGCCCTGGTTCAGGGGCGGTCGGCGGCGGCGAGTTCCTCGGCGAGTAGTTCGGCGAAGGTGAAGGTGCCGGTCGGCTGGTCGTCCTGACCCAGGAGGTACAGACGCTTGACGGCGATCAGGATTGCCTCGGCGATGATGTCGCGGAACCGCGGGTCGCTCAGTACCTCGACGTCGGATTCGTTGGTGAGGTATCCGAGGTCGATCTGAATGGTCGGCATGTTGGTCAGGCGCAACAGGTCCCAGGTTCGCCCATGACTACGGCAGTCGAGAAGCGGTGTACGCGCGACAATTTCGCGCTGCACATAGCTGGTGAGAACCTGGCCGATCATGGAGGTGGAACCGTGCGAGTTACCGAAATGGAAGCTGGCGACGCCGTTGGCCACCGGGCTGGTGCTCGATGCGCACCGCAGCGAGATCATCAGATCGGCACCCCACGCGTTTGCCGTCTCGGCGCGATCGGCCACGGAGGGATTGGTGCCGCGGGCACGGGAGAGGAACGTCTCCATTCCGGTCGCAGCCATCCGTCCCTCGAGACGGCTCGCCATGTCCCACAAGATCTCTGATTCGGACACTCGCCCGAGTGCTCCGTCGACGATGCGTCCGGTGTCGGCACCGCCGAGGTCAGGATCGATGACGATGCGCTTGCCGGTCAGTTGTGGTCCGGACTTGCGGACGAGCTCTTCCTCGCTCATGGCATGCGGTGAACCACCGGTGACACGCGTTCCGAGCAGATCGAGAGAACGCAGCGTCGCAGGGCCGCAAATACCGTCCGGGGACAGGCCGATCTCACGCTGGAACGAGGACAGGCCCTCGTGGGTCCGGGGACCGAAGAAGCCGTCGACACGTTCGCTGTAGAAACCGAGGTCCTGCAGTCGCGTCTGCAGGGAGGCGACATCGTCTCCGTACAGCGGTGCGGACAGTTGGTAGATGAGGGTTCGCGCACCGAGGTGGTACGACGCCTCTTTCAATGCGCGATAGGTGGCCGGGCCGACTACACCGTCGACCAACAAACCACGGTGCTGCTGGAAGGCTCGCACGGCCCCGCCGAGGGCACCGTCGAAGACGGAACCGGGGGCGGTCCAGTGACCGTCGTCCATCGGGCCGGGTGGAACAACGGCTTCATGCAGAAAGCCGAGTGCCGAGAGAGTCCCGCGGACCTCGGCGACGGCGGGTCCGGAATCGCCGTGACTGAGTTCCTGCATCCTCGACGCGCCTCTCGATCGTTCTGACTGCACCGCACCCTGATGCGGCTGATGTGCCGACGCCGTGCGTCGGCACATCAGATGATTGTCGCAGAAAGACTGCCTTCCGCTGCAATCCACATGCTGTTCAGGTGAATCAGATAACGCCTTCGAGGTCCTTGAGCAGCGCGGCCTTGCCTTTGGCGCCGACGATTTGCTTCACCGGCTTGCCACCCTGGAACAGGATGAGCGTCGGAATCGACATGACCTTGAAGTCGCGAGCCGCCTGCGGATTCGCGTCGATGTCGAGCTTGGCGATCGTCAGCTTGTCCTTGTGTTCGGCGGCGATCTCCTCGAGAACCGGGGCGACCATCTTGCACGGGCCACACCAGGTTGCCCAGAAGTCGACCAGGACCGGCTTCTCGCTCGTCAGTACATCGTCGACGAACGATGCATCGGTGATGGTGACTGTGCTCTTGTCGTCGGACATTTCTATCTCCTCGATGTGTGAAGCTGTGTGTGAAAGCGGACTGGTCAGGCGTTGACGGCGTCGACCGGCTGGTCGGCGTTGTCGAGCGTGTTGCTGGTGATGTCACCCTGCTCGGCAAGCCACCGCTCGGCGTCGATCGACGCGGTGCAACCCGTACCGGCAGCGGTGATGGCCTGCTGATAGACGTGGTCGACGAGGTCTCCCGCAGCGAACACTCCCTCGATCGAGGTGGCCGAGGTCGGCGAGGAGACCACGACGTAACCGGCGTCATCGAGGTCGACCTGGCCCTTGACCAGTTCGTTGCGGGGATCGTGGCCGATAGCGACGAACATTCCGGTCACGTCCAGAGTCGACTTCTCCCCGGTCTCCGCGTGCTCGAGCGAGATGCCGGTGACACTGGTCTCGCCCAGGACTTCGAGAACCTTGGTGTCGGTGAGGAATCGGATCTTGTCGTTGTTCTTGGCGCGCTCGAGCATGATGCGCGACGCCCGGAACTCGCTGCGGCGGTGCACGATCGTGACACTGCGGGCGAATCGGGTGAGGAAGGTTGCCTCCTCCATCGCCGAGTCGCCACCGCCGATGACGGCGATGTCCTGATCACGGAAGAAGAAGCCGTCACAGGTGGCACAGGCGCTGACGCCGCGTCCGAGTAGCTTCTCCTCTCCCGGAATGGACAGGTAGCGGGCCGCTGCGCCCATCGCGAGGATGATGGCGCGGGCCTGGTAGGTCTCGCCGCCTGCGGAGACGGTCTTGATCGGGCCGGTGAGCTCGAGCTCTTCGACGTCTTCGGTGCGGATGTCGGCGCCGAATCGTTTCGCCTGCTCGCGCATCTGCTCCATCAGATCGGGGCCCATGATGCCTTCGCGGAACCCGGGGAAGTTCTCGACCTCGGTTGTCGTCATGAGCGCACCGCCGAACTGCGTTCCCTCGAACAGGATCGGTTCCAGTTCTGCGCGGGCTGCGTAGACACCGGCGGTATAGCCGGCCGGTCCCGAACCGACGATGATGAGATCGTGAACCTTGGGGGTACTCAATGCAGACCTTCCGATCTTGTGCGGCGTGTACTTGTCGCCGACAAGCCGAGTGCACATTGCACGAGCCGGTCGACGTACATCTGATCAACACCACCCTAGAGGCAGTTGTTCCCCGGTGAGAGGTGTGTCAGCCGATATCGCGCCGTGTCAGTACGTCCGGGTTGGCGTCGCCGCAGTCGTTCCCGACCGCCAGGGCGATGAGCTGGGCAGGTCGCGCGCCGGCAAGCACGAGCAGGGTTCCGTCCCGGCCGTCGACCCGGACCTGACTCGAACCGAGAACCGAGGTCGCAGGGTCGACGTCGTTGGCCGCCAGGCACGCCGTCAGATCGGCTGGATCCGAGAGGGCACCGGGATCACGCTTGCCGATGATGCTGAACGCGAAACTCGAGTCGAGGTGCGCCGAATCGAGCATCAGTGACCCGTCAGGAGACTGCGAAGGTTCGGCGGCAATGGAGTCCGGTGTGTCCGAGGTGTTCCATATCGCTGTGCCGGCGACAGTTCCGCCGACGAGAAGTACTGCGGCAGCTGCACTTCCGAGCAAAAGGCGCTGCCTCCGCGATCGGAGCGGCACGACGACGGAATCGCTGGTCGGCCGATCGGACTGCTCTATGGCATGGATCGTGTGCTCGATCTGTTGGGCGACCTCGGGCGGAATCGGCAACGTGCCGTTCGGGTCCTCGCCCACTTCGTGCAATCGAGACGACACGGCGTCGAGACCGGCCATCACTCGCATCGACTCCTCGTCGAGACGAACAAGAGGCCACAGCCGTCTGCTGACGTCCTCGGGAAGCGCATCGGCATGCAGTTCGGCAAGCAGCTCCGGCGAGAACGGGGCGTCGGGCAGAGCGTCGGTACTCGACGACACGATTGCGCCTCCCTTCACCGAATCTGCTTTTCTCTCTCACACGGTATAGACGCGAGAGATCTAGATTCGGTTCCCTGCGTCTTTCAAGTACTCGAGCTGAGTCGACAGCTTGAGGCGCCCGCGCGCGCATCGACTCTTGACGGTACCGGTGGGAACGCCGAGCAACTGGGCGGCATCTGCCACCGAGTACCCCTCCATGTCCACGATGACGACGGCCGCCCGCTGATCGGGAGGCAGCGTCATCAGAGCCTGACGAACCAGAATGCTGGTCTCGGTCTCGGAGATGTGATCTCTGGGAGATGCAGGCTCGTGACTTTCGTTCTCGCTCAACGGAACCGAAGGCCGCGCCTTGTTGCGGCGGATACGGTCGAGGCAGGCGTTGACGACGATCTTGTGCAACCAACTGCGAACGGCAGCGTCGGCGCGAAACGACCCGGCCGTGCGATGCGCGGAGAGCAGAGCCTCCTGCAGAGCGTCGGAGGCGTCCTCGGGCGTGTAGCTCGTGCGGCGAGCGGTGAGCCACAGATGTTCGTGGTGGCGGTAGATCAATGTTGCGAATGCGTTCGGCTCCCCGGCCGCATGAGCAGCCAGCA
>NZ_CAPS01000023.1 GCF_000333955.1 Rhodococcus sp. AW25M09 | reverse complement strand
CATCGAGTGGACTTCCGGGGGGACTGCGGGGGGGACTTCCGGGGGTGGGCTGCGGAGGCGAGCGGGATCAGGGACGGCGATAGGTCACCTGTGGATAAGTCTCGGCATTGGTGACGGTGGCGTGCACGTTGTATACCGTGCGCACCAGGTTCTCCGTGATCACAGTGTTCGGGGTTCCCGATGCCACGATGGTGCCGTGGTTCAGGACGATGATGCGATTGCAGAACATTGCGGCGAGGTTGAGGTCGTGCAGCGCGATGTAGCTGCTCAACGGTAGTCCTGCGACGAGGGTCAAAATCTCGAGTTGATGTTGGATGTCGAGGTGATTGGTCGGCTCGTCGAGCAGTAGTTCGGTGGGCTGTTGAGCCAGGGCGCGGGCGATCTGGACGCGTTGGCGCTCGCCGCCGGAGAGGGTGTGCCAGCGCCGGGTGGCTTTCGACGCCATGCCTGTGTCGGTGAGCGCTCGGGCTATTGCGGCGTCGTCATCGAGGGCGTTGCCGCCGAGGATTCCGTGGTGCGGGATTCGTCCGAGGCGGACGACATCGCGGACGCTGATGTCGACATCGGTGTCGGAATGTTGGTCGACCATCGCCACGCGCCTCGCGACGCGTCGTCGACGCAGTGTTCGGAGGCTCTGCCCGTCGAGCAGCACGTCGCCGTTGTCGGGGGCGACGATGCCCGCGAGGATTCGTAGAAGTGAGGACTTGCCCGAACCGTTGGGGCCGATCAAACCGATGGTCTCGCCTGGATCCGGCACGAAGCTGATGCCGTCGAGGATCGGATGTCCGCCGCGTGACCAGCGAATGTCTCTGGCGTGCAGTGTCATCGGGATCTCCTGAGCCGGAACAGAATGAGCGCGAAGGCAGGCACTCCGATGAGTGCGGTGACCACCCCGACGGGAATCTCTTGCGGCGCGAACACCGTTCGGGCGATGGTGTCGACCCAGACCATGAAGATCGCGCCGATCACCACCGTCGTCGGCAGCAATCGTCGGTGCCGCGCGCCGACGAGGAAGCGGGCGGCATGCGGGAGCACCAGCCCCACGAATCCGATGGCACCAGCTGCACTGACGAGGGCCGCCGTGATCAATGCGGTGATGACCAGCAACAGGATTCGCACCCATTTCACCGGAACGCCGAGGGAGGCAGCCGCGTCGTGCCCGAACGTGAATGCATCGAGGGCGGAGGTGCTGAACAGGCAGACCACCATTCCGACGAGCGCCACCGCGCCGCACAGCGCCACGTCTGTCCAGTCGGCACCGCTCAGGGACCCGAGCAACCAGAACAGCACCCCGCGGGTTTGTTCGGCATCGGCCGAGGAAATGACGATGAACGACGTCAGAGCCGAGAACAGTTGTGTGCCGGCCACTCCCGCCAGCACCACACGGTCGTTGCCGCCGCCCGCACCAGCGGCGAGGAGCATCACCAGCACGAACGACAGCAGCGCACCCGCGAACGCTCCGGTCGACAGCGACAGCGCACCGCCACCCACTCCGAGCACGGCAACCACGACAGCACCGGTGGACGCGCCCGACGAGATACCCAGGACGAACGGGTCGGCAAGTGGATTGCGCAACAGCGACTGCATGATGGCGCCACACAAAGCCAGACCGGCGCCGCAGACTGCTGCCAGCAGGGTTCGGGGCAGCCGCAACTCCCAGACGATGCCGTCCTCGATGCGACTCACCTCCGCTGCGCCGATCCCCATGTGTCCCAGTATCACTCGATACACGTCGGCAACCGACACGGTGGCCGGACCGATCGTCACAGCCACTCCGATCGAGAGCACCAACACCACACAGCCACCGAACAGGAGCGGGATCAGTAACCCGCGATCGGTTCGGCTCATCGGGTCGCGAATCCCCAATTCTGCAGAGCAGCAGCAACTTTCTCGACTCCGTCGACGGTCCGAATCGACGGGTTGAGATCGGCACCGTTGACGACGATGTAGCGCTTGTCCTCGACGGCGGTCAGCCGACTCGTGACGGCATTCGATTCGAGGAAGTCGATCTTGCTGTCGAGGGCGTCCCCGGTAATGCTGCGACGGCTCAGATCCGCCAGCACGAGCGCAGTGGGATTGCGATCGGCAACGCTTTCCCAATTCACCTGTGGCCATTCATCGGTGGTGTCGGCGTAGATGTTCCGAGCCCCTACCGAATCGGTGATGATGCCCGACGACCCGCAGCAGCCCGCCATGTACGGGGTGTCGGTGTCGGCGAACCAGTACGCCAACGTCGCACCCGATGCGTCGACGGTATCGGAGGCTTTCACGAAGCGGTCCTGCAACTCCGCGACGAAGATCTCGCCGCGGTCACGGACGTCGAAGATGGCCGCGAGATCGCGGATCTCCTGATACACGGTCTCGATCTCGAGTGGTGCCGTGCGCGCACCGTCGGAGTTGACGCTGTCGTCGGTCTTGCCGTTGCAGTCGGTCGGAGAGAGATAGCTCGGGACGCCGAGCTGCTGGAACTGGTCCCGATCGGCGACGCCTCCCGGCCCGAGGGTGCCGCCGAACGACGCGGAGACGAAGTCCGGTTCGGTGTCGAGCACCACCTCGAGGGAGGGCTTGTTGTCTGCCAGCCGGGGCACCCGCGCGTTCTCCGACTCGAGGTCGGCGCGAACGGGATCGGTCCAGGTGGCGGTGCCGACCATACGGTCGGCCAAGCCGAGGGAGAGCAGAATCTCCGTCGAACTCTGGTTCAGAGATACCGCACGCTGTGGCGGCGCATCGACGACGATGTCGCGGCCGCAGTTCTCCACGGTCAGCGGGTAATCGGCTGTGGCGGCGGCGGCAGTGTCGATCGTCGGTGGGGACGAGCAACCGGCCACGGCAAGGACGGAGACAGCGCCGAGTACGGCGAGTGTGGTGCGCATCGAAGAGCTTCCTGCTTGGGGCTCGTGTCGCGGAGCCGCGGGTGGGGGTGAACCACGACGCCCGAGCATTCGGACTTCGAGCTCTCACCCGTCACCGTTGCGCGCCAGCTCCGGATTTGCACCGGATTCCCTCGTTCGTCGCGTGCTGACCCTATCGTGTGCCTTACCCGAATGGTCAGCGTGCTGCTACCGTCACGGTCTCCGGTGAGACGGTGCGAGGAAACGTGTTGCGCGCCAGGACAACCACCAGCAGTGCTGCGACGACGAGAATCGTGGCGGCGGCGGTGACGGTCACGATGCCGCTGATGTCGACGAACACCCCACCCACCAGCGCACCCGTTGCGATGGCCAGCTGGAAGGCAACGACATAGATCGCCGACGCCTTGTCGGCGTCGGCCGAGGCCGCCCTGACCACGGCAGACTGAATGCACACCGGGATCGTGGTGAATGCCAACCCCCACAACGCAATGGCACCGATGGCGAACACAGCCAGTCCACCCGGCGCTCCGGTCAGAGTGCACCACAGGATCGCGACCGCAGCGGCGACCGCGCCCAGAGCCGCGATGGTGGAGTGCCGCGGCCACCGGTCGTAGCTTCTGCCGATCACCCAGATGCCGACCACCCCGAACAGGCCGTACAGCATCAACATCAGGGTCAGCGTCGTGCCCGCCGAGCCGATCGCACGGTCGACGATCAGTGAGAAGTACGTGTACGCGACGAAATGGCCGAGGACGGCCAGGAACGTCACGCCGCACAGAATGGCCAGGGTGCCGTCGAGCACCCGCGGTGTCTTTTTCTGTTCCGAGCTCGCTCGGGCGACCGGTAGCGCCGGAAGTACGAAATACAGTGCCACCGCGATGGCCGTCGCGACGACCCCGAGAATCGTTGCAGCCGTGCGCCATCCGAACCATTGCCCCATCGCTGCGGTGAGTGGGTTGCCCGCGACCAGCGCCAGAGAGGTGCCGGCGTACACCGTGGCGATGGCCTTACCCTGCTTTCCGGGCAACGCGAGCGACGCCGCGACGGGCGCGACGACGGCCCAGAATATTCCGTGCGTTGCGGCGCACAGCATTCGGGAGATCACCAACATCGGATAGCCGACCGATACCGCGGACATCAGTTGCGACAGTGCCAGTGCGGCAACGGTGATGACGACGACGCGTCGCCGCGGCCACTCCCGCACGACCCTGATCAACGGCATCGTCATGGCAGCGACGCCGTACGCGTAGAAGGTCAGCAGCAGGCCTACGGCCGATTCGCTGACACCCAGGTCGCCGGAAATCTCGGGGAGCAAACCCACGGGCAAAGTTTCCGCCGTGACGTAGATGAAGGCGGCCGCGCCGAGCACCAGCAACTTCGGTAGGGGTGAGGACATGTTGTGTAACGTTACACAGGACCTCGTTATCGCGCTACAGTTGCGAGGTGAGCAATCGGGTGACCATGGCGGATGTTGCAGCGTCCGCAGGCGTGTCCACCATGAGCGTGTCGTACACGTACAACCAACCGAGTCGAGTCTCGGCGGCCACCAGGGACCGTGTCCACGCGGCAGCGGCCCACCTCGGCTACACCGGACCCAACCGCGCTGCCCGCTCGCTGCGTAGCGGTAAGCACAACAGCATCGGCGTCGTACTCGGAGAAAAGCTCACCTACGCCTTCGAGGACCCGCAGGCTCGACGCTTTCTGTCGGGTATCGCCGACGCGTGCCTCGACGCCGACACCGCATTGGTGATGCTGCCGAACCTGCACCGGGACAACGACAATGCACGGATCCGGGACGCCCAGGTCGACGGGTACGTCGTGTGGACCACCGAGATCGACGACCCACTTCTCGACGTGCTTGTCGGTACCGGCCGCCCGACCTGCGTTCAGGGCGGGCCCCACCACCCCGGCCTCGAATGGATCGCCATCGACGACCGAGCAGCAGCCGATGCAGTCGCCACCGCCGCGTTGACCAGCCGCGCACACCCTGCGATCGTGGCTCTCCGACCTGATTCGCGACGCGAATCCACAGTCGTGCCCGGCGCGGACGCGTCGGACATCTCGATGCCGGTGACCCGAGCCCGGCTCGAGGGTTACCGCGATGCCTGCGTACGTCTCGGAATCGACTGGTCGACCGTGCCGACGCTGTTCACCACCCACAACGCTCGCGGAGAAGGCGACCGGGCTGCACGACTGTTGCTACAGGACGCCGTCGTCGACACATTGCTGGTGATGAGTGACGAGCTCGCCCTCGGGGCACTCGACGCTGCGGCGGCGACCGGAATAGAGATTCCGACGCGACTCGCCGTCACCGGGTGGGACGACTCCCCCGTCGCTGCAGCGGCCGGGTTGACCACCGTCGCACAGTCGTTGTTCGATCAAGGACGCTCGTCGGCCCGGTGGGTACTCGGACTGAGCGAGACGGTGGATGCAGCGGGATGGAGTGTCGAGAAGCGGAGATCGACAGGACGCGAAAACGACCCGCGAATCGAGGGCGGCGTGCTCTAATAGACCTTAAAAAGGGGATGCTCCCTGTTTATAGCGCAAAAGCAAACTCTTGGGCTACTATGACTCATGGCTGTCCGGCCACGAGGGGGAACAGTGAGCCGAGAGCACGACGCGCAGCGCCGTCATGTCGCCGGCCCTGGTTACGACACGCTGACCGGGCTGCCCAGTCGCAGCGAAATTCTCGCCCTCATCACCATCGAGCTCGACACCCAGCCCTCCGACCACCACTTCAGCGTCCTGCTCGTCGACATCGACGGATTCCGAGAATTCAACGACGCCCTCGGACCCGCCCAAGGTGACGCCCTGCTGTGCATGATCGCCGACCGACTCGCTGCGTCTCTGCGGCCCGGCGACACCATCGGCCGACTCTCGGGCGACGAATTCGTTGTTGTCGCCAAAGGATGTCACTCCATCTCCGCCCGCGCCATGGCCGCAGGATTCGCGAGCATCTTCGAGCCCGTATTCGAACTCGGCGAACGGCAACTCACCCTCACTGCCAGCGTCGGAGTCGCCTCCAGCAACGACACGGACATCAGCGCAACGCAATTGCTTCACAATGCCGCCGCAGCCATGCACGCCGCCAAAGCCGTCGGACGGAACAAATATCACGTCTTCACCGACGAGTTGCACCACACCAACCGCACCCGACTCGAACTCATCGAACGACTGCGCGGCGTCGCCATGATCGAACGCGAACTGACGATGGTCTACCAGCCCATCGTCGAACTCGCGACAGGATCCGTCGTCGGCGCGGAAGCGCTCATCCGCTGGAACCACCCCGAACTCGGCCTCCTGATGCCCGACGCATTCATCCCACTCGCCGAAGACGCCGACCTCATCGTGCCGCTGAGCATGTGGATCATCGCCGAAGTCGCCCACACGATCGCCGACTGGCAGGCCCGCAACATCCACCTACAGGTCGGGGTCAACATCAGCCCGGCCCACTTCGCCACCGGAACCCTCGCCACCGACGTCATCGACATAGTCGACACCTACCGCATCGAACCCGGACGGCTCGCACTCGAACTCGCCGAATCACAGACACTCCACAATCTCGACGCAGTCCACTACCAACTCCGCGACGTTCAGCGCCACGGCGTCCTCATCGCCATCGACGACTTCGGTGCCGGCTTCTCATCCCTCGAGCGCCTCGCGACCCTCCCCGTCGACACACTCAAAATCGACAAATCGCTCACCCAGCACCTCGACAGCGACAATCTCCACCGCCGCCGAGCCATGACCACGCTCTGCACCGCTCTCGTAAACGTCACCACCGAGCTCGGAAAAGACACCGTCATCGAGGGAATCGAGACCCCCGAACAACTCCAGATCTGCACCGACATGGGCGTAACCTTCGGCCAAGGACACCTACTCGGACGCCCCATGTCCGTTGCGGCACTCGAACAAATCCTCGCCCTACACAGCACCCACAGCGAATCCGCATAACCCGAGGACCCGAACGTGAAGATCGACAACGAAATTCAACGCTTCACCGACGCACCCCGAGCCCAACTCTCCACCATCAACCCCAACGGCACACCACACCTGGTACCGATCGTCTTCGCCGTCTCGCCCACCGGCGACCGTATCTTCACCGCCATCGACTGGAAACCCAAGACAACCCAGAAACTCCAGCGACTCGACAACATTCGCGCAGACCCCGCCGTCAGCCTCATCGTCGACCACTACTCCGACGATTGGTCACAACTCTGGTGGATCCGCGCCGACGGAAACGCGCACATCGTCGACACCGCCAGCGACGAAGGCACATCGGCAACAGACGCCTTGGTCGCCAAATACAGGCAATACAAGAACAACAGACCCGACGGGCCAGTGATCATCATCGACAAACTGTCGTGGAGATCCTGGTCCGCCTCCTGACCCGCCCCCCCGCCCACTCAATGTGACATTTGGTGGCCTTTTCGACTGTCAATGGCACATCGAGTGGACATGCCGGCGCTTACGCACGCAGAAAATCGTTCGCCGGTGTGTCGGGTTCCCGTCAGACTGTGCGGCATGGCCTGTGTACCCCCCGATCGAATTGTGACCGAACGCCTCGTGATTCGTCGCGAGTCGGTGCACGATGCCGATGTCATTGCCGATGCAATCGATCGCAATCGCACTCGGCTGCTGCCGTGGATGGGGTGGGTGACGGACGCAGCTGCCGAGGCTTCGACGCAGGTCGCTCGTATTGCAGACGCCGGCGAGCAATGGGAAGCCGGGGAGGTGTTCGACTACGGAATTTTCGAGCTCGCCGACGGCTCGTTTCTGGGCAAGATCGGTATGCATCGCAGGATCGGGCCATCCGGAATCGAATTGGGATACTGGCTCGACGTCAGGGCCGAGGGCCGTGGAGTGATCACCGAAGCCACCACTGCGCTCGTACGGGAGGCGCTCGAGCTGGAAGACATCGAGCGGGTCGAAATCCATTGTGATGCAGCGAACTCGAGGAGTCAGGCCGTACCGCGGAGGCTTGGTTTCGCCCTCGACAGGATCGAGAATCGACCGATAGCAGCTGCGTCCGAGACCGGCCGTCACATGGTGTGGGTATATCAACCGGACTGTCGGTAGTTCAGGTCCGTTCTGGGGCGCACCGTCACGTTGGGTCGGTCTCTGGCCCTGGCCTGGGCGTAGCGTGCTCGCAAGTCCCGCAGCACCCGTTCTGGATCATCACGAATATCACTCGGCAGATGGGTCACGACGATGAGACCGGCGTTCTGCGCTCGCTCGCGCCGCGCCACGGTCGCCCGGTGGGCCGCGGGCGACAGGTGAAATTCGAGTGAGTCGATCTCCCAGTCCAATGCGACGTCGTCGAGCCAATTGTCGGCGATCAGCAGGAGCTTGCCGTGTTCGTCGTACACGGCCACATTGTGTTGCATCGCCGGAAGTCCGCTGCGTCCGTACAGCTTCTGGGCCTGGGCTTCGGCCACAGAATGCGCGCCCGCGGCCAATTCCCTCAGCACTCGACGCGGCATCGCAGTCCCTCGCGTACTGCCGGCGTCGAGTTCTTTCATGATCGCGTCCACAGTGGCTGCCCCTCGCTGCACGACGCTCGCAATCAGCGCCATGCACTGCTCGGTGTTCCTCATCCGCCGAACCGCATCGCACAGGCACCGAACGATCGGCGCGACGCGAAGCCCCGACTTGATCTCCGCAGTCGGCATCCGCCACGTCCGCTCGATCGACGCGAAGCCCACCGACTTGCGATGTTGCGACTCGGGAATGAGTGCGAAGGTCTCCTCGAACGAGCCCGACGTGCCCAAACCGTGCAACGCCAACCCGGCACGGCCGCTGATGACCGCATCGCGCCCGCAGTAGATGGACACCGCGGTCGCGCGCTCGATCGGAGTCAACGGGCGATTCTTCAAGAACACCAACCCGGGCAGCGCGCGCGACCAGATGCCGTCGGGCAAGGTACGTCGAACAATTGTCTTGGACGCCACCCCGAGTTGGAGTAGATCAGCCGTCCTCACCAATCCGCGATCCGACGCAGCAGCGATCGCCTTCGCATCGATTCGTGCGCCGCCCCGCTTCATGCACATGATGATGCGCTGTCCGCACGACACGAATCAGACGCAACGATGGGAAACGAAAAGCCCTGTGGACAACTCACACCCTGTGGATAACTCGGGTCGCGACCCACGAGCCGCACTCCCCAATCGACAGTCCGAGTTGGCCGACAGGTCGACTCGGAGGTCCACTCGATGTGCCATTGACCGTCGAAAGGGCCACTGAACGTCACATTGAGTGGGCGAAATGTGCAGGCAGTGGTCGACTGACTCGGGGGCGACGGGGATACCGTCTACTTTGCATAGGTGCATTCTGACTTCGGGAGTGAGATATGACGGCGACAGCAGTTCCCTCGGAACGGTCCGGTTCTACGGCTCCGCGGTCGTTTGCTCCGCCGGAGCGCGGTCGTTTGCGTGAGGTTCCGCATATTGCGGGCCTGGTGCTCGGTGTGTTCGCGGTGCTGTTGTTTCTGTGGAGTCTGTCGCCGACTCTTCGTTTTCTGGTGCACGCCCCGCGCGAGTACGTGGACAACTATTACTTCGATGCGCCGGATACGAGTTTGTCGTGGGCTCTGGTTGTCGGGCTGTTGGCGGCAGCGTTGGCGAGTCGCAAGCGAATTGCGTGGTGGTTGCTGACGATTTATCTGGTGTTGCTGGCGATCACCAACGTCGTCGAGGGCATCACGGACGAGAGCATCAATTCGTGGATCGCGCTTGCGGTGCATGTGTTGATGGTGGGGTTGTTGATCGCAGCGCGCAAGGAGTTCTACACCCGGGTCCGGCGCGGTGCGGTGTGGAAGGCGCTCGGGGTGCTGGTGCTCGGTGCGGCGGTCGGGACGGTCGTCGGGTGGGTGCTGGTGGCGGCGTTCCCCGGGTCGTTGCCCGAGGGGCAGACGTTTCTGTGGGCGTTCAACCGCGTCACAGCGTTGGCGACGGTGGACAACGAGCAGTTCGACGGCAGGCCCAATGGCTTCGTCAACACTGCGTTGGGATTGTTCGGCGCGCTGGCGTTGCTCGGTGCCGTCGTCACGTTGTTTCGGTCGCAGCGGTCGGGCAATGCGCTCACCGGTCGCGATGAGTCGGCTCTGCGCGGCCTGCTGGACAAGTGGGGTGGCGACGATTCCCTCGGCTACTTCGCGACCCGCCGCGACAAGGGCGTCATCTTCGCCACCAGCGGCAAGGCGGCGGTCACGTATCGCGTCGAGGTCGGTGTGTGTTTGGCGAGCGGGGATCCGATCGGCAACCCCGAGGCCTGGCCCCATGCGATTTCGGAGTGGCTCGAGCTGGCCGAGAAATACGGTTGGACCCCAGCGGTCATGGGAGCCAGCGAGATCGGTGCCACGGCGTACAAGCGGGCCGGTCTGAGTGTCCTCGAACTCGGCGACGAAGCAATCCTGAAGACCAAAGATTTCAACCTCAATGGACGCGAGATGCGCCCCGTGCGTCAGGCGGTCAACCGGGCTCGCAAGGCGGGTGTCGTGGTCACCGTGCGTCGTCATCGCGATATTTCGCGCGAGGAGATGTCGGAGATCATTTCCTGCGCGGATGCGTGGCGCGATACCGAGACCGAGCGCGGATTTTCGATGGCGTTGGGCCGGTTGGGTGATCCGCTCGACGGCGATTGCCTTCTGGTGCAAGCAGTTCAGGGCGAGAAGGTGATCGGTGTTCTCTCGCTGGTGCCGTGGGGTCGTACCGGTGCGTCGCTGGATCTGATGCGCCGCGATCCGTCGTCGCCGAACGGGGTCATCGAGCTGATGGTGACCGAGTTGGCCACCGGTGCAGACAATTTCGGTGTCAGCAAGATCTCGCTGAACTTCGCGGTGTTCCGTGCGGCGTTCGAGGAGGGCAGCCGAATCGGGGCCGGACCGGTGCTGCGAATCTGGCGCGGCTTGCTGGTGTTCTTCTCCCGGTGGTGGCAGCTCGAGGCGCTGTATCGCTCGAACGTGAAGTATCGGCCCGAGTGGGAGCCGCGCTACCTGTGCTTCGCCGAAAATCGGGTGTTGCCCAAGGTCGGCGTCGCGTCGGCCATCGCGGAGGGCTTCGTGACTCTGCCGAGCTTCCGGCGCGCGTCGAAGCACACCGGATCCCATGTTTCAGTGCCGGCCGCGCTGGCCGACGCCGACCACATCCATCCCGACGGCAGTGGCCCCGACAGCGTGCCGGACGAGCCGACCCCGGCTCGTAAGCGCCCCGACCAGGTACGTGTACGCATGTCCAAGCTCGACCGCCTCGAACGCGACGGTGTCGAGGGTTATCCGGTCGCCTATCCCCCGACGCACACCATCGAGGCTGCGGCGGCATCGCCCCAGGGCACTACGGTGCGAATTGCCGGACGCATCCTCCGCATCCGAGATTACGGCGGCGTCGTATTCGCCGTGGTTCGGGACTGGTCGGCCGATATGCAGGTGCTTTTCGACCGCGATCGCGTCGGGGATTCGATCGAGAACTTCGGCTCCGATTTCGATCTCGGCGATCTCATCGAGGTCAGTGGCTCCATCGGTCGCAGCAAGCGCGGCGAGCTCTCGCTCATCGCTGCCGACTGGCGCATGAACGCCAAATGTCTGCACCCGTTGCCGGACAAGTACCGCGGACTGACCGACCCCGAGGCCCGGGTGCGGCAGCGCTACGTCGATCTGGCCATCAATCGTGACGCGCGTTCTCTGCTCATCGCGAGGTCGAATGTCGTGAAATCCCTGCGTGATTCGTTGGGAGACCGCGGCTACCTGGAAGTCGAAACGCCGATTTTGCAGCAGGTGCACGGCGGGGCGAACGCGGCCCCGTTCGTCACCCACATCAACGCCTACAACCTCGATCTGTACCTCCGCATCGCCCCGGAGCTGTATCTCAAGCGGCTGTGCGTCGGCGGCATGGAGAAGGTGTTCGAGATCGGCCGGGTGTTCCGCAACGAAGGGGCGGACTTCAAACACAATCCCGAGTTCACGATTCTCGAGGCCTACGAAGCTCACAGTGACTACGAGCGCGCAATGGTGTTGTGCCGTGAACTGATTCAGCGAGCGGCAGTGGCTGCGCATGGTCGCGAGATCATCCTGCGGCCCGACGGTCCGGACGGGGAGATGATCGAGATCGACATCTCCGGCGAATGGCCCGTCAAGACTCTGCACGGTGCCGTCGCCGACAAGTTGGGGGTGTCGGTCGAGCCGGCGACTCCGCTCGACGAGCTACAACGCCTGTGCGACGAGAACGACATTCCGTACGAGAAGTCCTGGGATGCAGGGGCCGTCGCCCAGGGAATGTACGAGCATCTGGTCGAGGACTACACAGAATTCCCCACCTTCTACAAGGACTTCCCGACGTCGATGTCCCCGTTGACGAGACCGCACCGCAGCATTCCGGGCGTCGCGGAGAAGTGGGATCTCGTCGCGTGGGGCGTAGAACTCGGCACCGCGTACAGCGAACTGACCGACCCCGTCGACCAGCGCAGACGCCTCACCGAGCAATCCCTGCTGGCGGCCGGCGGCGACGAGGAGGCGATGAGCTTGGACGAGGATTTCTTGCAGGCACTCGAACACGGGATGCCGCCGACCGGCGGGCTGGGCATGGGCGTCGACCGCGTCGTCATGCTGATCACCGGTGGAAGCATCCGGGAAACACTGGCGTTCCCGTTGGCCAAGCCACGTCAGTGACGGTCGGTCTCGACGGGACCGCTGGACGCGACGGCCAAAAACAAGGAGTATGACTGGAAACAGTGGCGAAAACCGGAAACGCGTCACCGAGATCGCCCTGGAGAAGACATGGACCGCGGAGCCCGAACCGAGCCGACTGCGTTGTTTCCCGTGAAACATCCCCCCGGACACTTCGTCGAAGTCGACGGCCAGCGCCTCCACATCCTCGCCCGAGGTTCCGGACCCACGATCGTGCTGTGCGGGGGGCTGGGCAGCAATTGGTTCGACTGGCAGGACACCGTGGAGATCCTCAGCGCCAGGCATCGCGTCGTGGTCATCGACCGTCCCGGATTCGGACTCAGCGACCCACTCCCGGCCGGCGCCACCCCTACCGTGAAAGGGGAGGCGGACCGCATCATCGGAGTTCTCGACGAACTCGACGTCACGGAACCGGCCGTCGTGGTCGGCCATTCCATTGCCGGCTTCTACGCCGAGGCCGTCGCGCGGCTGTACCCGTCGCGCATCCGCGGGGTCCTACTCCTCGACTCCAGCGCCGAATCCGATCCTCGACGTGTCATCCCTGCCGCCGTCCGGGTGAAAACCGCGCACATGATCGCGACGGCGCTCAGCAGAACCGGCCTGCAAACCCTGGCCGGCCCCCGCGTTCGCCGGGTCCTCAACCAAGCGACCCCGCCCGACGGCACACCGCAGGAGACGTTCGACTGGGTCGACGACATCTATCGCCGACCCACCTACCTCGCCGCCGCGCTGGTAGAGGACGTCGTCTATTCGGATCTCGCCGTGGAGCTGACACGTCTTCGCAAGAAGTCCCGGCTCGACGTACCCGTCATCGTGGCGGCCGCACACACGGGCCGACCGTCGCCGTGGGCCAAGAGATGGATCCGAACGCAACGGCGGCTCGCCGTGAAGTTGCGGGCCGATTTCACGATCCTCATGCCTGCACATCACCACGCCATGATCGACAAACCAGCCGAGGTGGCAGCCCTGATAACCGAACTGGTGTGACCCTCTCCGGCCGACGCACGTAACGTGTGTCACCGAGCCCGCAGCCCAAGACCCGAGCCGACGCTCGGCGATGGCGCGGTAGCACGAGAGGAAATCAAGCATGGGTGCGATCAGCACGACGCAGGGTCGACAGTCGAAACTACTCGGACTCGGCGTTCACCGCCCCGAGCGAGTAGTCACCAACGACGAGATCTGCGAATTCATCGACTCGAGTGACGAGTGGATTCAGACGCGATCGGGAATCAAGAACCGGCGCTTCGCCGAACCCGAAGAAAACGTCGTCCAGATGTCCATCTCGGCAGGGCGCAAAGCCCTCGAGGCCAGCGGAATCACGGCCGACCAGGTCGACACCGTCATCGTTGCCACCTCGACTCATCTGGAGCTGACACCCCAAGCGGCCGCGAAGGTAGCGCACGGACTCGGCACCAAGGGCCCGGCCGCATTCGACATCTGCGCCGGTTGCGCAGGCTTCTGCTACTCCTTGGCCGTCGCATCCGACCTGGTCAAGGCCGGAACTTCGAAGTACGTGCTGGTCATCGGCGCGGAGCAGCTCAGCGTCACCACCGACCCCTACGACCGCACCACGCGATTCATTTTCGCCGACGGCGCAGGTGCCGTCGTCGTCGGACAGAGCGACGAAACCGAGATCGGGCCCGCCGTATGGGGCTCGGACGGCTCGCAATCCGACGCCATCGTGCAGACCACAGACTGGTACGACTACATCACCAAAGCCGACTTGGAACGACCCTGGATCCGAATGAACGGCATCTCCGTCTTCCGCTGGGCCGCATTCGAGATGGGCAAGGCCGCGCAGAAAGTACTCGACGTCGCCGGCATCAAAACCGACGAACTGCACGCCTTCATCCCCCACCAGGCCAACAGCCGCATCACCGAGCTGCTGGCCAAGAGCCTCAACCTCGACGAGTCCACCCCCGTCGCCAACGACATCGCGGAAACCGGAAACACCTCGGCAGCCTCGATCCCCCTGGCAATGGAGGAACTCCTGCGAACCGGCAAAGCAAAAGCAGGAGATACCGCGCTGCTCCTCGCCTTCGGGGCAGGACTGTCCTACGCCGGACAGGTAGTCAAACTCCCCAACCTGTAGTCGATTCGGGACTGCACCAGAACCAGTGCACCCGGACCCCCAGTGCACTCGATGTGACGTTCAGTGGCCTTTTCGGCAGTCAATGTCACATCGAGTGGACTTGGGAGGCGGGTGTGGGCGCAATCGTGGTCAAGGCTGCCGTCGAGTCGTAGGGTTGTCGTATGCCGAAGCCTCCGCTGCCCGATGCCGCTGTCGAGTTGTTGAAGAAGGCGAATCCCGCTGTCATGGGTGTGGTTCGTGCCGATGGGACACCGATCACTGCGCCTACCTGGTATCTGTGGGAGGACGGGAAGATCGTGCTCAATTTCGACGCGTCCAGGAAGCGTCTCGAGCACATTCGGGCCAATCCGAAGGTCTCGGTTTCGGTGTTGGACGAGGCGAGTTGGTACACGCACGTGACGGTGCACGGTTCGATCGAGTTGCAGGGCGACCCGGATCTGGTGGACATCGATCGCATTTCGACGCACTACACCGGCAAGCCGTATCCGGTTCGGGATCAGCCGCGGGTGACCGGGTATGTGACCGTCGACGCGTATGTGGGCTGGGGCAAGCTCGGCTCGTAGCGTCGGTGGCGAACCGCTTGCGGCGGCAGTCTCGAGGTGTCACACTCCCGCAATGGTGAATCCGCAGGGCGAGGGCAGCGATCCGTTCGACGCATCGAACAAGGATCAGCCGTACCCGGGACAGCAGCAGTATCCGCAGTACCAGAACCCCCAATATCAAAACCCGCAGTACCAGAATCCCCAGTACCAGAACCCCCAGTACCCGTATGCCGGAGCGGGCTATCGGACTCCCGCGCCCACCAACACCCTGGCGATTGTCTCGCTCGTGTTGGCCGTTCTGGGGCTGACGTTTCTGCCGTTGATCGCATCCGTCTGTGCTGTTGTGTGCGGCCATATTTCGCGTGGTCAGATCAAACGCACCGGCGAAGGCGGGTCCGGATTCGCGACGGCAGGCATCATCGTCGGTTACGTGTCGATCGCGCTCTTCGTCATCATCGTGGGTGCGATCATTCTGTTCGCGGTCGCGGCGTCGACTTCATCCAGCTACTGAGACTTCATCCAGCTACTGAGACTTCATCCAGCTACTGAGACAGGCACGTCCAGGCGACTCTTCAGGCACGTCGCCCACACGCCTGCGATGAGGGCCAACGCAATGACGAACAGCGCCAACGCGTTCCATCCCAGGGATTGAAAGACGACTCCGCCGAGCCACCCTACGACGGACGATCCACCGTAGTAGAACAGGTTGTACAGCGAGGTCGCCTGGGCGCGGCCGTGCACGGCTCGTTGTCCCGTCCACCCCGATGCAATGGCATGGGCGGCAAAGAATCCCATGGTCAGGATCACCAATCCGATGAGGATCACGGCAAGGTTCGACGCCATGGTCAGCGCCACTCCGACAATCATCGTTGCGGTGGATCCGGCGAGAACTGCCGATCGCCCGTGCTTCGTCGCCAGCTTGCCCGCCACGCGCGAGGACACGGTTCCACTGAGATATGCCACGAAGATCAGGCTGATCAGCGATTGAGGGAGTCCGAACGGTACTGCTTCCAAACGGAATCCGAGGAAGTTGTAGATCGCGACGAATCCGCCCATCAGCAGGAAGCCCTGTCCGTACAGCGCGGCCATTCCCGGTTCACGCAAGTTCGTCCACAGCCGCCCCGGTAGGTCGCGGATCTCGCTGTGCACGAGCGTCGTTCGCGGCTTCGGGGCCAGCCACACGAACAGGGCTGCAGCCAGCGCTGCGATCACCGACACCGTCAACGTGCCGATGCGCCAATCGGTGTATTCGGCAACGGGTCCGGCGACGATGCGGCCCAGCAGCCCGCCCAGCGTCGTGCCCGAGACGTAGGTCGCGGCGGCCAGCGCGGTGTGACTGCGGTGCACTTCTTCGCTGAGGTACGCGATCGCGATGGCCGGGAGTCCACCCAGTGCAGCACCTTCGAAGAACCGAACGACCAGCAGCACCTCGAGCGACGGGGCAAGCGGTACCAGCAGGCCCAGCGTCGTCGCGGTGAGTATCGAGGCAGTCATCGCTCGCACTCGACCGATGCGGTCGGCCGCAACCGACCACGGGATCACCGACACTGCAACACCGACCGTCGCGAGACCGACCGCCAGCGAGGACTGCGACGGCGTGATGCCGAGATCGGCGGCGATCAGCGGCAGGATCCCCTGGACCGAGTACAGCTGAGCGAATGTCGCAACTCCGGCGAACAGCAACGCCAGCACGAGGCGTCGATATTCGCGTGATCCCCTCGGGTGTCCCTCCCACCCGAGGACGGTGGGCCGCGTCGTAGTCATACCGATCACGTTAGAAGTGCTTACGGTATTCGTCCAATGCATGAGAGGAACCCAACCGATACTGCGGCAATATGATTCGACCATGCGCCGCGAAACGATCGAGCTGCTCCCTCTGCTGCCGACCCTGGTCGCGGTGGCCGACACCGAACACATCACCGACGCCGCCCACGTCCTGGGCGTCCCGCAACCGACCGTCAGTCGTCAGGTCGCTCGCGCATCGACGATCCTCGGCACCGAGATCGTGGAACGACGCGGCCGCGGCATCGTGCTCACCAGCACCGGTCGAGTGCTGATCCCCTACCTGCAGCGGGCGTTGAGCGACATCGACGCCGGCATCGACGCCATGACCGAGCACGACGCCCGGGCCAGGGGCCGGATCGCCGTGGCGTTTCAGAACACGCTGGGCGAGGATGTCGTCCCCGCGCTGATTCGTCAGTTCCGCGTCGATCATCCGGCCGTGACGTTCGCGCTGGACCAGGGAGCACGCGCGCGCTGCCTGGAACGGCTCACCGACGGTGCGTCCGATCTGGCGTTCGTCTCGCTGAGCGCCGAACACACCGACGCCGATTCGTTCCAGCTCTACGACGAAAGGCTGATGCTCGTCGTCCCCGCCGATCACCGGCTGGCCGGCCGCAGATCGGTCGATCTTGCCGATACCGCCGACGAGGACTACATCGCGATGGGCCACGGCTTCGGGATGCGGTCGATCTGCGACGAGCTGTGGTCCGCCGCCGGCTTCACCCCGCGCATCGCGTTCGAGGGCCAGGACATCCACACCGTGCGCGGCCTCGTCGGTGCCGGCCTCGGTATCGCCATCCTGCCGCGAATACGCGCGCACGGGGGCGAGGGCGGAACCGTCGACATCGCGCTCAACCAGCCCGCGGCCCGCCGGCGCATCGGTATGGTGTGGAACCCGAGGGCCCACTCGCCGCGTCAGGTCTCGGCGTTCCGGTCCATGGTGCAGCGCAGTGGTCGGACACTCGTGATTAGGTGAGTCGATGCAACTGGTTCTGGTGCGGCACGCGCTGCCACAACGATCGGAGACCTCTGCCGATCCCTCTCTCGCCGAACTCGGCGTCGAACAAGCCCTGCGGGTGCCCGCTGCCGTAGCGCGGTTTCCGATTTCGCGGGTGCTGTCGAGCTCGCAGCTACGCGCCGTCCAGACTGCGCAGCCGCTCGCCGATCGGCTCGGAGTGACCGTCGAACCCGACGAGCGCTTGACCGAATACGATCGCGATTTCGGCGGCTACGTTCCCATCGAATCGGCCAAGACCGAGTTCCGCGAGGCATTCGACCGCATCAAAGCCGGGCATCTTCCCGAACAGGTCGATGAGCAGGCCTTTCGTCGACGCGTCCTGGCGGGGGTAGCCGACGTGGTGTCGACCAGCGCGCACACCGACACCGTCGCACTGTTCGCCCACGGCGGCGTGATCAACATTCTGCTGCAGGACATTCTGCAGACCCCGAAAGTCCTGGGGTTTCCGATCGACTACTGCTCGGTGACGCGCGTACTGTTCTCTCGCAGCGGTGCGAGGTCGGTCTCCTCGGTGAACGAGACCGAGCATGTGTGGGACCTACTCCCGCGCAACCGACAATCCACAGAGACCTCTTAGAGTCCCAGGTCAGCGGGGTCGAACCCTGCCCACCGAGTCGCTCGTTGGTCAATCCAGCCGCCGAGGGCAGTTAGCCTCGAACTCATCATGGGTGAATTGCGTATCTTCCGACGTCCTGCCGTTGCTCTCACCGCACTGGCGTTTCCTCTGGTAGCGGTGGGTGCTTTCGCCCTCGGCACCGGCTACGACCTCGGCGGCGAGTCCGCCTCGGAGAGCACCACCGTCGTCGCAGACACCGACCAGGCACCGGCGTCCGAACAGGCGACCGCGGATCCCCTCGCCAAGGCACGCAACAGCCTCAACAGTGCGTCGCTTCCCATCACGTTTCTCTCCAGTGGCATCGGCCAACTGACCGACGGCGGAACACAGCTCAACGACGGCGTCGGGCAGCTCGCCGACGGCATCACCCAGGCTCACGACGGAACCATCCAACTCGCCGACGGATTCGGACAGTACCGAGACGGAATCGGGCAGCTCGGCGACGGCGCGTCGCAGATCAGCGGTGGCGTCGACCAGGTCGTCGATCAGCTCGCCGGATTCGGAGCTCTGCAGGCCGACTTCACCGCGAAGCTCGCCGCCACGGCCGACCAGGTCGATCGCTTCCCGCACCCAGGATCCGACGCGGTCTCCGGTGAGATCCGCGGGGTGATCGACAACTTGAACACGCAGGCATTCGGTCCCGATACTCTCGCGCAGCTGCAGACCCTCAAGGACGGCGCTCAGCAGCTGTCCGGCGAACTCAACGACCCGAACAGTCAATTCCTCGGTGCCACCGCCCAGCTCGGCGACGCCACGGTGCAGCTACGGGACGGACTCGGCCAGCTCGATGACGGTGGACAACAGCTCAAAGCCGGTACCGATCAGCTCGTGACCGCCGTCAAGCCGGTCGAGGGCATCGTCAGCGGTATTGCCACCAACGTGCGCGACGCCTCCGCAGCACTTCCGCCGGGCACCGCTGCCGCCGGAGCGGACGAGACCACGTCCGATCAGAATCTCGCTGCCATCTCGACGTCCACCGGTACCGGTGCCACCCCGTACCTGATCGCCGCCCTGGTGGCCCTCGGGGCCCTCGGCTGCGTCAGTCTCGTGCGAGTGCTCGGCCGGGACAGCAAGCCGCGGTGGCTCGCCATCGGAGCAGCGGTGGCCGCAGTAGGGGTGAGCGCCGCATTCGCGTTTGCGTTCGCCACCGACGCGGCGATCGGACCGGTGGTCGGAGCAGGCGCATTCCTGGTCGTCTCCGCCGCCGCGTACCTCGCCGCCGCGGGTGCGATTCAGCGCGTGCTCGGGGCGGTCGTGGGGCAGATCGTCAACGTCGTTGCCCTCGCGGTGCAGGTCGTCGTCTGCGGTCTCGCGTACACCTCGACCGCGCCGATCTGGGGTGATCTCGCAGCATTCATGCCGATGAGCTACACCGCCGCCGGTGCCCGCATCATCGCGTCGGGCGAGATGAGCGGGACCGGCTGGCTCGCAATCGGTGCCACGGTGGCCTTGTTGGCCGTCTCGGCACTCGTCTACGCGAGCGCTCGGGGTGACTCAGCCGACGGGCCGGAGCGGGTGGATGGCGGGCGCGGCCGCGAGATGGGGACCGAACTCGCTTAGAGCCTTCTGCAGATGCGGAGTCTGCATATGCCCGTCCAGGTCCTCCTGCGACTTCCAGACCTCGATGGTGATGAAGGTGCCGGGCTCGACTGCCGACTCGAACAGCTTGTAGGAGACATTGCCGTCTTCTTTTCGTGATTCGGCGACCAGTGCCGACAGGCCGTCGCGGACGGCGTCGACGGCGTCCGGCTTGGCGATGATCGTCGCGACTACCTCGAGATCGTTGCTCATGATGAGTTTGTTCCTTCGTTCGGCGAGACACACTTTCCTCAACGAACGTACTCCCGGCCCACCTAAGCTGAGGTTGTCCACGCGGAAGGGAAGTCACAGTGAGCCACAGGGTCACCGAGCAGCGCGCCACGAAGAAGGATTGGCTCGGCCTCGCGGTACTGGTCGTACCCATTCTCGTCGTCTCGATGGATATGTCGGTGCTGTACCTCGCACTGCCGTTCATGACGGCCGACCTCGAGCCCAGTAGCAATCAGACCCTGTGGATTCTCGATATCTACGGATTCCTGCTCGCCGGCCTGCTCATCACCATGGGCTCTCTGGGCGACCGGATCGGCAGACGCGCCCTACTGATGATCGGCGCGGTCGTTTTCGGTGCCGCATCCCTCGCCGCGACCTTCTCCACCTCGCCCGAGATGCTGCTGGTGGCGCGCGCTCTGCTGGGCGTCGGCGGAGCTACCATCGCACCGAGCACCCTGTCGTTGATACGCAACATGTTTCACGACCCTGCTCAGCGCAAGGAAGCCATCGGCCTGTGGACGGCCGGATTCGCAGGCGGAGCCGCGGTCGGGCCTGTCATCGGAGGCGTTCTGCTCGAACACTTCTGGTGGGGCTCGGTGTTTCTGATCAACATCCCGATCATGGTGCTGCTGTTCGTCGCCGCCCCCTTGCTCGTCCCCGAGTTCAAGGACTCCGACCCCGGCAAGTTCGACCCGATCAGCGTGGTCCTCGCGATCTCCTCGATGCTCTCGATCGTCTACGCCATCAAACACGGTGCACAGGAGGGAATCGACGCGGCAACGATCACCACCGCCGTCGTCGGCCTGGCGCTCGGCACGGTGTTCGTCATCCGACAACGTAAAGCTGCGAACCCACTGATCGATGTGACGCTGTTCGCCGAACGTGCCTTCAGCGCAGCCGTTGTGGTGCAGTTCCTCGTCATCTTCGCCATGACGGGGTTCAGCCTGTTCGCCTCGCAGTACCTGCAGCTGGTCGTCGGGCTCGGCCCCCTCGAAGCCGGACTGTGGTTGTTGATACCTGCCGTCGCCGCGGCGGCCGGCGCCGTCCTGGCACCGACGCTGAGCAAGGTGATCAGCACCGGCACCATCATCGCGGGTGGCCTGCTGTTCATCGCGTTCGGTTGCGCAGCAATGGTGTTCGTTGCCGTGGACTCGGGGCTGCCGTTGCTGCTCACCGGTATGGCACTGCTGACCTTCGGGATCGGAGCTGCGTCGACACTCAACTCCGACATCGTGCTCACCGCAGCGGCACCCGAAAAGGCCGGAGCGGCATCGGCACTGTCGGAGACCGGAGCCGAACTGGGCGGCGCCGTCGGCATCGCCATCCTCGGCACTATCGGCAGCACGGTCTACCGCAACGGTATGGAAGACGCTATCCCAGCCGGGACGCCGGCCGAGATCGCCGACCCGGCGCGCGAGACCATCGGCGGTGCGGTCGCCGTCGCCGACTACCTGCCGGAACCGTTCGCCTCGCAACTGACCGACGTCGCCCACTCGTCCTTCATCGATGGATTCAACCTCGCGGCAGGTACCAGCGCTGTTCTGATGGCGGTCAGTGCAGTAGCAATCTTCGTGTTGCTACGACGTCAGACCGCGTCGGCGATGTAACGCGACAGCCATCGGGTTGCGGATTCACCGTTCTCGACGTCGTAGCTCTGGTACTCCTGGTGAACTCCCGAGCGGTAGAACGCTTCGATCTCGCGCGTGCGCTGCTCGTTGGCCTGGTCGGTGAGCTGACCCTGCAGCACCGGCAGGCCGCCTGCTGCCGCGAGATCGGCGATCAACGACTGCGCCTCCTGCGAGTACTGATCGGCCACATCGGGCGCTGGGTTGGAGGAGACCGCGAGGAAGCCGGCCACTCGCGCCACGTAATCGTCCTTGGGCGTCGAGCAATACAGATCGCCGACGGCGCAGAAGGTCCGCACCACCGGACTGACGTAGCCGAATCCACCGACGCGAGGTCCGCCGACGCCGGTACCCACCACGGCAGGCCCCACCAAAGCGTCGGTGTCGGAGCGCTTCGGGTCCGAGATCAGACCCACCGCTGCAATCCGATCCGCAGGCACGACGCCTACGCCGGTACCGATCGACGCGGCGAGATCACCGGCGGCATCGGCACCTTGGCTGTACCCGATGATTCCCAGTTTCGTTGCGCCGCAGCGATCGGCCATGGCCCTCAGCATGCCGCCCGCGTTCGTCACCGCGGCGGCGCGTGACTGCCCGTACACCTCTCCCTCCCACGGGAAAGCGGTGGCGGGGTACGAGACGTAGTCGGTGCGAATATCGCCACCGAGACGATCGGTGACGTCGGTGAGCATTCCCGGCTTCGGAGCGGCACCCGAGCTGGTCTCCCACGTTCCCGGGATGGCCACGACATACATCGACGGGCAGTCGCCTGGGTCGGCAACGGCGGGCGATGCCGCACCGACGATCGCACCGGACACGACAGTTGCCACGACGCCGATTCCGGCGCAGAACTTCTTGACACTCATGGGAGGGGGCCTCACTGGTGAAAGTCGAACCATCGTTGTTCGATTTCACAGTGCCAGGGGCCTGTGACCATCAGATGCCCACATGGTTAACGGACGTAACCGGGCGTCACATCGTCGTATTCGTTCGCCCCCCGGTTGGGATCAATGTGAGATTCAGTCACACAGAGTGCAACAAAGCCACATTGATCCCAACCGGGGGCGCAGTACGAACGCTCAACTACCGCTGCGGTGCCTGGGTGGGCACGATCGGTGCGGGCAGTGCCGTCACTCCCTGCAGGAAGGTATCGACGGCGGCCGCACACGAGCGGCCCTCGGCGATGGCCCAGACGATGAGCGACTGGCCGCGACCCATGTCTCCGGCGACGAAGACGCCGGGAACGTTGGTGACCCACTCGTTGGAACGCTCGACGTTACCGCGCTGGTTGAAGTCGACGCCCAGATCGCTGAGCAGGCCGCCCTTGGCCGGACCGACGAATCCCATGGCCAGGAGCACCAGATCCGCTTCGAGTGTGAACTCGCTGCCCTCGACCTTCTCGAACTTGCCGGCCTTGAATTCGACCTCGCAGGCTTCGAGTGCGGTGACCTTGCCGTCTTCGCCGACGAAACGCTCGGTGTTGACGGAGAAGACTCGCTCGCCACCCTCTTCGTGTGCCGAGGCGACCCGGTACATGAGCGGATACGTCGGCCACGGGGTGGACGTCGCACGCTCCTCGGGCGGTCGGGCCATGATCTCGAACTGGTGGATGCTCTCCGCACCCTGGCGGTGCGAGGTGCCCAGGCAGTCGGCACCGGTGTCGCCGCCGCCGATGATGACGACCTTCTTGCCGTGCGCGCTGACGGGAGGCTCGGTGATGTCGCCCTGCTGCACGCGATTGGCGTGCGGCAGGAACTCCATGGCCTGGTAGATGCCCTCGAGTTCACGGCCCTCGATGGGCAGATCGCGCCACGCGGTGGCTCCGCCGGAGAGGACGATGGAGTCGAATTGCTCCCGCAGCTCGTCCGCCGAGATGTCCACGCCCACATCGACGTTGGTGCGGAAGACGGTTCCCTCGGCTTCCATCTGCGCGAGCCGACGGTCGATGTGCCGCTTCTCCATCTTGAACTCGGGGATGCCGTAGCGCAGCAATCCGCCGATGCGATCGGCACGCTCGAAGACCGTGACGGTGTGACCGGCGCGGGTGAGCTGCTGTGCTGCTGCAAGTCCCGCGGGACCCGAGCCGACGACGGCAACAGTCTTGCCGGTGAGGTGCGTCGGGTAGACCGGGGTGACCCAGCCCTCTTCGAAGGCCTTGTCGATGATCTCGACCTCGACCTGCTTGATGGTGACCGGATCCTGGTTGATGCCCAGGACGCACGACGCCTCGCACGGAGCGGGGCACAACCGCCCGGTGAACTCCGGGAAGTTGTTGGTGGCGTGCAGTCGATCGATGCTGTCGCGCCACCGATCCTTGAACACCAGGTCGTTCCACTCGGGAATCAGGTTCCCCAGTGGGCAGCCGTTGTGGCAGAACGGAATACCGCAGTCCATGCACCGGCTGGCCTGGGTGCGCAGAGTGTCCTTCGAGAAGTCCTCGTAGACCTCTTTCCAGTCCATCAGGCGCAGGTCGACGGGCCGCCGCTTGGGCACCTCGCGGACGGTGTTCTTCATAAAACCTTGTGGGTCACCCACGAGCTGCCTCCATGATCGCTTCGTCCACGTCCGCGCCGTTCTTCTCGGCTTCGGAGATGGCCAGCAGTACCTTCTTGTAGTCGCGAGGCATGACCTTCACGAAATGGTTCACCTGTTGTGACCAGTCCGCGAGGATCCGCTCGGCCACCTCGGAGCCGGTCTGCTCCTGGTGACGAGTGACGATGCCGCGGAGCCAGGTGAACTCGTCACCCTCGAGCTCCTCGATATCGACCAGCTCGGTGTTGAGGTTGGCCTCGAACGTCTTGTTCGGATCGAAGATGAACGCGACGCCGCCGGACATGCCGGCACCGAAGTTACGGCCCGTCTCGCCGAGGATGACGACCTTGCCGCCCGTCATGTATTCACATCCGTGATCGCCGACACCTTCGACGACGGCCTCGGCACCGGAGTTGCGTACGGCGAATCGTTCGCCGACGACACCGCGAATGAGTGCCTCACCGCTGGTGGCTCCGAACAGGAAGACGTTGCCACCGATGATGTTGTCCTCGGCGACGAATCCCTTGGGAGCGTCCAGAGACGGCCGCAGCACGAGGTGTCCACCGGACAGTCCCTTGCCGACGAAGTCGTTGGCGTCACCGTGCAGACGCAGCGTCATTCCGGACGGCACGAACGCACCGAAACTGTTGCCGGCCGAGCCGGTGAACGTGATGTCGATGGTGTCGTCCGGGAGCCCGACGCCGCCGTAGGCCTTGGTGACCTCGTGCCCGAGCATCGTTCCGACGGTGCGGTTGACGTTGGTGATCTTGGACTCGAACGCGACCTTCTCGCCCTTGTCCAACGCGTTCCGGCTCGCCGAGATGAGCTGCTGATCGAGGGCTTTGTCGAGACCGTGATCCTGAACGCCCGTGTTGTAGAGGTTCTGGTTCATGAAGGCCGACTCGACCTCTTCGAGGATCGGCGACAGGTCCAGCTTGGACGCCTTCCAGTGCTCCTTGGCAGCGGTGGTGTCCAGCAGACCGACCTGGCCGACGGCCTCGTCGAGCGTACGGAAACCGAACTCGGCCATGAGCTCACGGACCTCTTCGGCGATGAACATGAAGAAGTTCTCGACGAATTCCGGCTTGCCCGCAAAACGCTTGCGCAGCAACGGGTTCTGCGTTGCAACGCCGACGGGGCAGGTGTCGAGGTGGCAGACCCGCATCATGATGCAGCCCGAGACCACCAGCGGAGCGGTGGCGAAACCGAACTCCTCGCCGCCGAGCAGAGCGGCAACCATGACGTCACGGCCCGTCTTGAGCTGGCCGTCGACCTGGACGACGATGCGATCGCGAAGACCGTTGAGCAGCAACGTCTGCTGGGTCTCGGCCAGACCGAGCTCCCACGGACCACCGGCATGCTTGACCGAGGTCAGCGGCGTCGCGCCGGTGCCGCCGTCGTGGCCCGAGATGAGCACCACGTCGGCGTGCGCCTTGGACACACCTGCCGCGACGGTACCGACGCCGACCTCGGAGACCAGCTTCACGTGGATGCGGGCCTGCGGGTTGGCGTTCTTCAGGTCGTGGATCAGCTGTGCGAGATCCTCGATCGAGTAGATGTCGTGGTGCGGCGGCGGCGAGATCAGACCGACGCCGGGCGTGGAGTGCCGCACCTCGGCAACCCACGGATACACCTTGTGAGCCGGAAGCTGGCCGCCCTCACCGGGCTTGGCTCCCTGTGCCATCTTGATCTGGATGTCGGTGCAGTTGGTCAGGTAGTGCGAGGTGACACCGAAGCGTCCCGACGCGACCTGCTTGATGGCACTGCGTCGCCAGTCGCCGTTCTCGTCCGGCTCGAACCGCGAGACGTCCTCGCCGCCCTCACCGGAGTTCGAGCGCCCGCCGAGACGGTTCATGGCGATGGCCAGGGTCTCGTGCGCCTCGGCCGAGATGGAGCCGTAGCTCATCGCACCCGTCGAGAAACGCTTGACGATCTCACTGGCCGGCTCGACCTCGTCGATCGAAATCGCTTGCCGCTCTTCGGTCTTGAAACGGAACAGACCTCGTAGCGACGCGAGCCGCTCGGACTGGTCGTCGACCATCTTCGTGTATTCCTTGAAGATGTCGTACTGACCGGTGCGAGTGGAGTGCTGCAGCTTGAACACTGTGTCGGGGTTGAAGAGGTGGTATTCCCCCTCCCGACGCCACTGGTACTCGCCGCCCGTCTCGAGCTCGCGATGCGCACGCTCCTGACGGTTCTCGAGGTACGCCACCGCGTGCCGCGCTGCGACGTCGTCGGCGACCTGATCGAGATCGATACCGCCGAGGTGGCTGTTGAGCCCGGTGAAGTACTCGTCGACCAGTTCCTGCGAGAGGCCGATGACCTGGAACAGCTGAGCACCGGTGTACGACGCCAGGGTCGAGATGCCCATCTTGGACATCACCTTCAGCACACCCTTGCCTGCGGCCTTGATGTAGTTCGCGACGGCCTTGTCGAGATCGATATCGGTGAGGGCACCGCGCTCGATCATGTCCTCGATCGACTCGAACGCCATGTACGGGTTGACCGCTGCGGCACCGAATCCGATGAGCAGAGCCATGTGGTGCACCTCGCGGGCGTCACCGGACTCGATGATCAGACCGACCTTGGTCCGGGTCTTTTCGCGGACCAGGTGATGGTGCACGGCAGAGGTGAGCAGCAGCGACGGAATCGGGGCGAGCTTCTCACTGGACTCGCGATCCGAGAGCACGACGATGCGCGCGCCGCCCGAGATGGCCGCCGACACTTGAGCTCGGATGGCCTCCAACGACTTTCGGAGACCCTCACCGCCCTCGGCGACCGGGTAGAGGCCGCGCACGACCACCGAACGAAGCCCCTCCTGGGTTCCTTCGTCGTTGACGTGCACGAGCTTGGAGAGATCGTCGTTGTGCAGGATCGGCTGCGGCAGCACGATCTGCTTGCAGCTGTCGGCACCCGGATTGAGCAGATCGCCCTCGGGTCCGATGGTGCCGCCGAGGCTGGTGACGATCTCTTCGCGGATCGCGTCGAGCGGCGGGTTGGTGACCTGCGCGAAGAGCTGCGAGAAGTAGTCGAACAGCATCCGCGGACGGGCCGACAGGACGGCGATGGGGGTATCGGTGCCCATGGAACCGATGGCCTCGGCTCCGGACTTGGCCATCGGCGAGACCAGCACGTTCAGTTCCTCGGTGGTGTAGCCGAAGATCTGCTGGCGAATGAGAACTCGATCGTGCGGCATGTGCACGTGCGGGCGCTCGGGCAGATCGTCGATCGAGGTCAGACCCTCGTCGAGCCACTGCTGGTACGGGTGCTCGGCAGCGAGCTCGTCCTTTATCTCGTCGTCGGAGACGATCCGGCCCTGCGCGGTGTCGACCAAGAACATGCGGCCGGGCTGCAGGCGTACCTTACGGACGACCTTCGACGGGTCGATGTCCAGAACGCCGACCTCGGACGCCATGACGACCAGACCGTCGTCGGTGACCCACAGCCGGCTCGGACGCAGGCCGTTGCGGTCCAGGACAGCTCCGATGACGGTGCCGTCGGTGAAGCACACCGATGCCGGTCCGTCCCAGGGCTCCATCAGCGAAGAGTGGTACTTGTAGAACGCCCGACGTGCGGGGTCCATGGACTCGTGCCGCTCCCAGGCCTCGGGGATCATCATCAGCACGGCGTGCGGAAGGCTTCGTCCGCCGAGATGCAGCAGCTCGAGCACCTCGTCGAAACGTGCCGTGTCACTTGCTCCGTGGGTGACCACGGGGAAGATCTTCTCGAGTGCATCGGAGCCGCCGAACACATCCGAGGTGATGAGCGCTTCACGGGCGCGCATCCAGTTCTCGTTGCCGGTGGCGGTGTTGATCTCGCCGTTGTGCGCGACGCGGCGGAACGGATGCGCCAGCGGCCACGACGGGAACGTGTTGGTGGAGAAGCGCGAATGCACCAGTCCGAGTGCACTTTCCACACGCTCGTCCTGCAGGTCCAGGTAGAAACCCTTGAGCTGAGGAGTGGTCAGCATTCCCTTGTAGACGAACGTCTGCGAGGACAGCGACGGGAAGTACACGGTTTCGCGGCCGGGGCCGTCCTTGCCCGCGCCCTCTTCGCCCAGCTCGTGCTCGACGCGCTTACGGATGACGAACGCCGTGCGCTCGAGATCGAGATCGGTAACGGAGCGGTCGGGTGCGGCGAAGAACAGCTGACGGAACGTCGGCATCGCATCGCGCGCGAGCGCCCCGAGAGAGGAGTCGTCGGTGGGAACATCACGCCACCCGAGGACGGTCATGCCCTCGTCGACAACGATCTTCTCGACACCTTCGCAGGCGCGCGCGGCGTCGCTGCGGCCTTGCGGAAGGAATGCAACTCCGGTGGCATACGCGCCCGCGGCGGGAAGCTCGAAATCCACGACGGCACGGAAGAATGCGTCCGGTACCTGGATCAGAATTCCGGCGCCGTCACCGGTGTTCGGTTCGGAGCCGGCAGCACCGCGGTGCTCGAGGTTGACCAGTGCGGTGATCGCCTTCTCGACGATGTCGCGACTGCGACGACCGTGCATGTCCACAACGAACGCGACACCACAGGAGTCGTGCTCGTTGATCGGATCGTAGAGGCCTTGCGGGCCCGGAGTGCGCTTCATACCTAGCCTTTTCGATAAGTCCAGCTTTCGAGTGCGCCAGAGCGGCTCGGCACAGATCGCCGACCGTCGCGGACGGCTGTCGGGTGCCATTCGCCGTTGAAGAAGCACCCCCGAACGTCGATCCTTGCCTACCGTCGAGCAGATCAGCTCTGGGCACACACAAGCCTCGGTCGGGCGGATCGGCCGTTTGTACGCCGGTCCGATGACAAACGATAAATCAGCTACCAGGTAACACTGAAATAAGGTAAGCCTAATAACGCCCCGGAGCTGGGGGTTAGTAAATTTCTCTTCGGGCTCTTACCGACCTCTGCGCTCGGTTTTCCTACTCGCGAAGTAACTCGAGACCCGGCTGCTGACAAGGGGCTTTCCGAACAACATCGGTGTAATTCGTTGCCTCACCGCGGACCTGTACTCATCCTGTTCCTACCGAGCACACGGACGGTAGGGCACAGTTCGGTCATAACCGGGTTGCACTCGGCGAACGATGCACCGTGCCATGGTTATCCGTGACCTCGGGTTCGACCCGGCAGTGGCGGATCCGGTCTTCGCACGCGGGTCGATGGGGCGCGGCAGTCGACCGAAACGAGGCGCCTCGAACTGGATCCACCGATATCGTCGATCGAATTGTCGCAGCTCGAAGGGCCCGCAGCCCGGCTCCCCAGGACTAGGTTGAAGACAACGAACGCGCTATCTCCACTATTGCTGTGCTGATGAGCACAGTGCCGACACCACCATCCGGGGTCGCAGGCAACAGAAGGGAACAGATTCGTGAGTTCATCGGTCGAAAGATCCGAGCAAGATGTGGCCGACGAACCGGAGGCGCGATCGCGGGTGAACTGGCGGGTCTTCGTACCCGCCGCACTGTTCACACTTGCGATCACGGTCTGGGCGCTGATCGCACCGGAGAACGCGGAGAGCGTACTGGGCACCGCAGTGGAGTGGACCTCGGACTGGTTCGGATGGTTCTACGTGGCACTGGTCGCGATCGTGCTCGTCTTCGTCATTTACCTGGCGCTCTCGGGATTCGGCAAAATCAAGCTCGGGCCCGCGCACTCGCAACCCGAGTTCGGCCTGCTGTCCTGGGCGTCGATGCTCTTCGCTGCCGGCATCAGCACCGATCTCATGTACTTCGCCGTCTCCGAGCCGGTGACGCAGTACCTCCAACCGCCGAGCACAGAGCCCGGTACGGTCGATGCTGCCCGTGAGGCGACCGCATGGACGCTCTTCCACTACGGAATCAGTGGATGGAGCCTCTACGCTCTGATGGGTATCGCGTTGGCCTACTTCGCGTATCGGAAGAATCAACCACTGGCGATCCGCTCGGCACTCGCTCCCATCTTCGGCAAACGCGTCAAGGGTGTGTTGGGAGACACTGTCGATTTTGCTGCGCTGCTCGGCACGATCTTCGGCGTAGCGACGTCGCTGGGCATCGGTGTCGTGATGATCAACGTGGGGCTGAATGTAATTTTCGGACTGGAGGTCAGCACCGGCGTCGAAGTCGCCATCGTCGCCTGCGGTGTGGCAATTGCCACGCTCTCGGCCACCTCGGGCGTGGACAAGGGCATCAAGATTCTCTCGCTTCTCAACGTGTTCCTGGCATTCGCGCTGTCGATCTGGGTGCTCGTCATGGGCCAGACCCAGTTCTTGCTCGACGCCCTCGTTCTGAACGTCAGTGATTTCGCTCGACTGTTCCCCAACATGGTCGGTCAGACCTTCGCGTTCGAGGACACCGGCACGTGGATGACCGACTGGACACTGTTCTTCTGGGCCTGGTGGATCGCATGGGCCTCGTTCGTCGGCCTGTTCCTGGCGCGGATCTCTCGCGGCCGCACCATCCGACAGTTCGTGCTCGGGACCTTGACGATCCCATTTCTGTACATCCTCATGTGGGCCTCGGTCTACGGAAACTCTGCCCTCGAGCGGGTTCGTGGCGGTGACAGCGAATTCGGCGAACAAGCGATCCTCAACCCGGAGGGCGCATTCTACGAACTTCTCCGGGATTACCCGGCTTTCACCTTCATAGCTGCCCTCGCGACGTTCACCGCTCTGCTGTTCTACGTCACTTCCGCGGACTCGGCCGCACTGGTCATGGCCAATCTCTCGTCGCATCTGCCGAGCCCGCAGCACGACGGGAACGCGCCGCTGCGCATCTTCTGGGCGCTGGCGACAGGCGGTCTGACGGTGGCCATGCTCCTCATCGGCGGTGTAGGAACTCTGCAGAGTGCTGCGGTGATCATGGGCTTGCCCTTTGCCTTCGTCATCATCCTGGTCATGATCGGTCTCTATCGATCGCTCAGAGTGGAAACTTTCCGAAACGAGAGCGTCGAACAGAGTTTGCCGGGTTCGCTCTCGGTCCGCACCGGCGGAAACCGCGGAACCGATTGGTCCTGGCGCCACCGACTCAGTCGGGTGCTCAGATTCCCCGGTGAGGATCGTGTGCGCGAGTTCGGCCGCGAGGTGGTGTTGCCGAGTTTCGACGAGGTCGTAGAAGAAATGCAGGCGCAGGGGATCGATGCTCGATGCGGTCATGTCAACGGCACCGAGGACTCCGACATGTACGAACTCGAGGTGGGCGCAGACCACGCTCATCCGTTCCGATATCAGGTGTGGCGACGCAAGGTCGCCATCCCGTCCTTCGGGTTGACGATGCCTCGCAACGAGGACGAGTACTACCGGATGGAGGTCTATCTGGACGGCGGTTCCGGTCAGGGTTACGACATCATGGGTTACACGAAGGATCAGGTCATCGAAGACATACTCGACCACTACGAAGGGCATCTGACCTTCCTGCAGCTCGAGGAGAACAGCGGCGGCTCCTGACTGTTCTGCCCACACGACCTACCCAGCGCACGACCTACCCAGCACAACCCACGCAGCAAGGAGACCAGCCTCATGCCCCAGACGTTGTTCATCGACGGTCAGTGGACCTCTGCGATCAACGGTGGAACTCGGGAGATCCGCTGCCCGGCGAACGGTGAGCTCGTCGACACCGTCGACGAAGCAGATGGTGCCGATACCGCTGCCGCAATCGCAGCCGCCCGGCGTGCATTCGACGCGGGAGTATGGAGTTCCACTCCTGCGACCGAACGTGGTGCGCTGTTGTTGGGGGTCGCTGATGCGATCCAGCAACGCAAGGACGAGTTCGCCCGCGCGGAGTCACTCGATACAGGCAAGCGCCTGGTGGAGAGCGAAATCGACATGGACGACATCACTGCCAGCTTCCGCTATTTCGGCGTGCTCGCCGGGCAGCAGGCAGGGCGGGTCGTGGACCCGGGCATGGCCGACGTCGTGAGCAAGGTCGTGTACGAGCCCGTCGGCGTCTGCGGAATGATCACCCCCTGGAACTACCCGCTGCTGCAGGTGGCGTGGAAGGTGGCACCCGCTCTCGCAGCGGGCAACACGATCGTGCTCAAGCCCAGCGAACTCACCCCGCACACTGCAATGCTTCTGATGGATGTGCTCGATGGGCTCGGACTACCGGCGGGCGTGGCGAACCTCGTGCTCGGCGCCGGTGCCACCGCGGGCGCGCCGCTGTCGGAACATCCCGATGTCGACATGGTCTCGTTCACCGGCGGACTGGCGACGGGCCGCGTCGTCGGGGCCGCGGCAGTGCAGACGGTCAAGAAGGTAGCGCTCGAACTCGGCGGGAAGAACCCCAATGTCGTATTCGCCGACGCCGACTTCGATGCCGCCGTCGACAACGCCCTCAACGCAGCCTTCGTACACAGCGGTCAGGTGTGCTCGGCAGGATCGCGTCTGATTGTCGAAGAATCCATTCACGATCGCTTCGTTCAGGAGTTGATCCGTCGCGCCCAGCAGATTCGTTTGGGCGGGCCGTTCGACGAAGCCGCCGAGACAGGTCCGCTCATTTCCGCGGACCATCGTGACAAGGTCACCGCCTACGTCGACGCAGGCATCGCGGAAGGGGCCGTCGTCGGGTGCGGCGCCGAATGGGGCACGGGTGAGCTCGAGGCGGGCTTCTACTACCTGCCGACGGTGCTGGACGGCTGCAACACCACGATGTCGGTAGTTCAGGAAGAGGGCTTCGGTCCCGTCGTCACCGTAGAGACCTTCCGCACGGAAGACGAGGCGATCGCTATCGGCAACGACACTCGGTACGGGCTCGCTGCGGGCGTGTGGAGCCAGGACGCCGGAAAGACCGAGCGCGTGGCAGCACGGTTGCGCCACGGCACGGTGTGGATCAACGACTTCCACCCCTACCTGCCACAGGCCGAGTGGGGCGGATTCGGGATGTCGGGTAACGGCCGCGAACTGGGTCCGACCGGACTGGCCGAATACCAGGAGATCAAGCACATCTACCAGAATCTCCGGCCGGCTGTCACCGGCTGGTTCCCACAGCACTGAGCTCACCCCGGATTGTCGATTCGAGGACAGGCGTCAACATGTCCGAAAAACGATTCGATTACGTGGTCGTCGGCAGCGCCCGTGCGGCCGTGGCGGCACGTCTCGGTGAGGACTCGTCCGTCACCCTCGCGCTGATGGAGGCAGGCCCAGCGACGTAGGCGTTCGTCTCGGCCGGTGCGATCGACTCCCCCAAGCTACTCATGCTCTCCGGCATCGGACCTGCCGACCACCTCCGCGAAACTGGCGTCGAGGTAGTGGTGGACGCACCCGGAGTCGGCTCGTACATGCAGGATCACCCAGAGCGCGTCATCTGGTGGGACGCGAAGAAGCCGATGGTCACCGAGTCGTCGCAGTGGTGGGAAATCGGAATCTTCACCCGCATCGACAAGGAACGCGACCGACCGGACCTGAGTTCCACTTCGGCAACACCCCCGTTCGACATGCACCCGTTGCGCTAGGGCTACCCCACCTCGGAGAACGCGTTCTGTCTGCCCCCGAACGTAACGGACGCACGTTCGCGCGGCACAGTCCGCTTGCGCATCCGAGACTTCCGCGACAATCCGCAACCTGCGCGTGGCCGACGCGTTCGTAATGCCGAAAATCGTGGCCGTGAACCCCGACATCACCACGATGATGATCGGTGGAAAGGGCGCGGAAATGATCGAGAAGGGCGACTGACCGGGCCTTCTTCGTGTTCATCGCGCCATCTGGGTCTTCAACGAACAACTGGCCGTAGCGATCGAATCAGCTACGGCCAGTGTGGTGGGCGGAGGGGGACTTGAACCCCCACGTCCCGAAGGACACTGGCACCTGAAGCCAGCGCGTCTGCCATTCCGCCACCCGCCCGGGTGACGGCCAGAACACTAACACGCACACCGCCCCGCTCGAAAATCGCGGCCTCCGGCCATCGAAGGCGAACAGCGGGACGCGGTCTGCGTCGGCTGCACCGTATATCATGCTGGGAGCGCGACTTCGTGATGACACGCGGCCGTCGGGTCCTGCGCACCTGCAGGCACATGACGGTGGCTCGAGACAGTGAGAGGAGGGGTCGCGATGGGCATTGTTCAGCGGTTCGAGCGCAAGCTTCAAGGCGCTGTCGGCGACGTCTTCGCCCGCGTTTTCGGCGGTGGCGTCGTACCGGCCGAAGTAGAGGCGGCGCTCCAACAGGAAGTGTCCGATCTGGTTCGTCCACTCGCCGGCGGCCACTACCTGGCACCCAACAGTTTCGTGATCACCATCAACAGCTCGGACCACAGCGAGCTCGCAGGCGACAGAGAACTCACGGTCAAGGCGTTCTCCCGCCACCTCGACGATTACATCCGAGATCAGGGGTGGCAGACCTACGGTGACGTGGCGGTTCGCTTCGAGCCTTCTCCTACGCTTCACACCGGTCAGTTCCGGGCCACTGGCTCGGTCGATCCCGATGTGGGACGATCGGCGACTGCTACGCGGAACACGTCCGCGCCGCAGGGCGCCTCGGCCCAGCAGAACGTATCGGCCCAGCAAAACGTGTCGGCCCAGCCAGCACCCAGTCCCGTCCCTTCAGCTACGCAGCGACCGTCTGCCCCACCGATGTCGATACCAGGAGCCGGCCACATGACGCAGAACCCAGGCTACGACCCGCAGCGCGATCCCGCGGACGGTCATCGTCCCGATCCACGCGCTCGCAACGGTTATGCCGGTGGTCAGGATCCGCGCTACTCAGGGCATCAGCAGAACGGCTACGAAGCGCAGTCGTACGCGCCTGCCGATTACGATCCGCGCTACGACCAGCAGTCCTCCAACGGACAGGGCTACGACGAACAGCCGTACGCCGACCACGGTCAGGCGTACAGCGCCGCAGGTGGACAAGATCAGGGCTACGACCCCCACGCCTACGGCAACCCCGACGGCCAGGACCAGGGCTACAACGCTCAGGGATACAGCGCACAGGGTTACGACGCTCAGGGCTACCAGGCCCAGGGCTACAACGGTCAGGGTTACGACGGCCGGGGCTACGACTACAACGGAGCAGAGCAAGGCGCTGCGTATTCCGAGGCCCCCTATCAGGAGCAGGCCTACGGCGAGCCGTCCGGGCACTACGCCGAGCCGCGCGCGGCCGGCTACCAGCAGCCCGGCTACGACTACCCGCCCGCACAGGCCCCCTATGGCCGCGGCTATTCGCAAGGCGCAGGCGACCGGGGGGACGGGTACGGCTACGACCAGCCCGCTGCGTACTCCGGGCAGGCCCAGGCGCTCGCAGCCACGCTGCAACTCGAAGACGGCAGCGGTCGCTACTTCCAGCTCCGTGACGGTCAGAACATCATCGGCCGTGGCCAGGAGGCGCAGTTCCGGTTGCCCGATACCGGTGTCTCGCGGCGACACATCGAGATTCGCTGGGACGGTCGGGTTGCGATGCTCTCCGACCTGGGTTCCACCAACGGCACCACCGTCAACGGGGCTCCGGTACAGGATTGGCAACTGGCCGACGGTGACGTCATCAGGGCTGGTCACTCCGAAATTCTGGTCCGGATCGTCTGACGCTCGGCGTGGGCTGGGCGCGAGTAGAGCCTGCGGGAAGTAACGGCGATGTTCACTTCGTCGACTTTCGTGCTCGTCCACCCGTATGTCGTCCACACGAGCGGCTTCACCCTATGATGCTGCGAGGCAACCATGTCTGCCGCGCGGCAGCGGTGAAGTGCGTCGGATACAGGTTCGATCGCGAAGGAGGAGGTGAATCGTCGTGCAGGGATTGATTCTGCAGCTGACCAGGGCTGGTTTTCTGCTCCTGCTGTGGTTCTTCGTGTGGGCCGTACTTCGCACCCTGCGCAGCGACATCTACGCGGCCGCGGGCATGCGAGTGCCCGCTCGCTACTCCGGTGGCTCGAAGGTTCTCCCGTCGTTCAACAAGCAGAAGGTGGCCAAGTACCTCGTGGTGACCCAGGGCGGTCTCGCTGGAACGCGCATATCGCTCGGCACGCAGCCTGTCCTCATCGGCCGCGCAGACGACTCGACTCTCGTTCTCACAGACGACTATTCGTCGACGCGACACGCACGTCTGTCGCCGCGCAGCGGTGATTGGTACGTCGAGGACCTCGGTTCGACCAATGGCACCTATCTGGACCGCGCGAAAGTGACCACCGCTGTTCGCGTCCCCCTGGGAACCCCTGTCCGTGTCGGCAAGACCGTGATCGAGTTGCGCCCGTGACCCTCGTCCTACGCTATGCCGCCCGCAGCGATCGCGGTCTGGTTCGATCCAACAACGAGGACTCCGTGTACGCCGGAGCCCGGCTGCTTGCCCTGGCCGACGGTATGGGCGGTCACGCCGCCGGTGAAGTGGCCTCGCAATTGATGATCGCTGCGCTGGCTCACCTCGACGACGACGAGCCCGGTGAGGATCTGCTGGGCAAGCTCGAAGCCGCCACCCGTGAGGGCAACGCGTCCATCGCCGATCAGGTCGAGGACGAACCCGAGCTCGACGGCATGGGAACCACACTGACCGCAATCCTGTTCGCGGGCAAGCGAATCGGATTGGTCCACATCGGTGACTCCCGCGCATACATGCTGCGCGACGGATCGCTCACCCAGATCACCCGCGACGACACCTTCGTTCAGTCACTCGTCGACGAGGGCCGCATCACCGCCGAGCAGGCGCACACGCATCCACAGCGTTCACTGATCATGCGGGCCCTCACCGGCAACGAGATCGAGCCGACGCTCACCGTTCGCGAAGTACGAGCGGGTGATCGCTACCTGCTGTGCTCGGACGGACTCTCGGACGTGGTCAGCGACGAGACCATCGAGAACACCATGGGCGAGGGCGAAACCGGCCCGTGCGCCGATCGCCTCATCGAACTCGCGCTGCGCAGCGGCGGGCCGGACAACGTGACCGTCGTCGTCGCCGACGTGATCGACCTCGACTACGGCCAGAGCCATCCGATCCTCGGCGGTGCCGCCAGCACCGAGGACGAGGAGGACGCCCCGCCGCCCAACACCGCAGCCGGCCGCGCCGCAGCGATGCGTCCGCCCCGTTCGACGCCCAAGCGCGTCGCCACTCCGGTGGTCACCCCCGAGAAGAAATCGCACAAGCTGCGCTGGACATTGATCGCCCTGACCCTGATCGTGCTGGCGGGTATCGGTGTGCTGGTGGCCAATTCGGTCATCAAGGGCAATTACTACGTCGGTGCCGACAACAGCAAGGTCACCGTGCTTCGCGGTCTGCCCGGCTCGGTTCTGGGGTACTCGCTGCAGAGCGTGGAGCTGATCGGCTGCCTCGAAGACGACGGTGCCGTCACCCTGACTGCTCCCGATGCCGCCCCGGCGAACTGCAATCCGTTCGAGATCGACGACCTCCTGCCCGCGGCACGCGAGCAGGTCACAGCCGGGCTGCCGTCGGGATCCCTGGACGACGCGCGCGGCCAGGTGGAACGCTTGGCTTCCGGTGACCTCCTGCAGGTGTGCGCGACCGAGCCCGTCGTCACCACCACCGTCGAACCGACCCCGACGACGATCATCCCGCCACCCGGGGTGCCGTTGCCACCGGCCGCACCCGAGTCCGTCCCGGCACCCGCACCGACCACCACCGCGGTGCCGACACCGACGGTTCCACAGATTCCGGGCCAGAACTGCAGGACCGGTACTCGATGAGTTCCAATGCCTCCACGGGAGGGCCCTTTCCGAGTCCGCCCGGAGGGTTCGCTCCCGCGCCGATCCAATCGAATCGGCGCGGTGTCGAGTTGCTTCTGCTCGGGGCCGCGGTCCTGATCACCACAATCTCCTTGGTGCTGGTCGAGGCCAGCCAGGAGCAGACCATCACCTGGGATCTCGCCAAGTACGCGCTCGCGTATCTCGCGCTGATGACGGTGGCGCACCTGGCCGTACGACGTTTTGCGCCGTACGCCGATCCGCTGCTGCTCCCGATCGTGGCGCTGCTCAACGGACTCGGTCTGGTGCTCATTCACCGACTCGACCTGGCCGATCAACAGCAGGCGCAATATCTCGGCGACCCCATCCCCTCGCCGGACGCCAACCAGCAGGTCCTCTGGACGACACTCGCTATCGCCGGTTTCGTGGCGCTGCTGGTGTTGCTGCGTGATTACCGCACGCTGGCTCGTTACGGCTACACACTCGGTCTCGCGGGCTTGATTCTGCTGGCCATTCCAGCCCTGCTGCCGTCGGCGTTCTCCGAGGTCAACGGCTCGAAGATCTGGATTCGGTTGCCCGGCTTCAGTTTGCAGCCCGGTGAGTTCGCCAAGATTCTGCTGCTGATCTTCTTCGCGTCGCTGCTGGTGTCCAAGCGCGAACTGTTCACCACTGCCGGCAAGCACTGGCTCGGCATGGACTTTCCTCGCGCTCGCGATCTGGGGCCCATCATCGTCGTCTGGATCGTCTCGGTCGGCGTGCTGGTGTTCGAGAAGGACCTCGGCACATCCCTGCTGATCTTCGGCACGGTGTTGGTGATGATCTACATCGCCACCGAACGCGTGGGCTGGATCATCATCGGTAGCGGGATGTTGCTCGTCGGATTCTTTTTCGCCTACCAGGCCTTCAGTCACGTTCGTGTTCGCACACTGACCTGGCTCGATCCGTTCGCCGATTACAACGACACCGGCTATCAGATCTCCCAGTCGCTGTTCGGGCTGGCCACGGGAGGCCTCGCCGGCACCGGCCTGGGTAGCGGTCGCCCGTCCCAGGTACCGTTCCCCAAAACCGACTTCATCATCGCCACGGTCGGCGAAGAGCTCGGCCTCATCGGTCTGGCCGCGGTCCTGATCCTGTACCTGCTGTTCATCATTCGCGGAATGCATACCGCGCTCGCCGTTCGAGACAGCTTCGGTAAGTTGCTCGCGGCCGGGCTGTCGTTCACGGTCGCAATTCAGCTGTTCGTCGTCGTCGGCGGCGTCACCAAGCTGATCCCGCTCACCGGCCTGACCACCCCGTACATGTCCTACGGCGGATCCTCGCTGCTCGCGAACTACCTGTTGGTGGCCCTCCTGATCAAGATCTCCGACGCCGCCCGTGAACCTGCGACACCCAAGAAGAAGCCCGCTGTGGCCGCCCCGATCGCCGAGGCGCCGACCGAAATGGTGAAGCGCGCATGAACACTCCCCTACGCCGGGTCTCCATTGCCATCATGGTGATGGTGGTCGCTCTGCTCGCCAACGCCACCTACGTACAGGTGATCAAAGCCGACAGTCTGCGTACCGACCCCAGAAACTCCCGGGTGTTGCTCGACGAGTACTCACGCCAACGCGGTCAGATCTCGGCAGGCGGCCAGGTTCTCGCCTCCTCCGTCGCCACCGACGACCGCTACAAGTACCTGCGCACCTATCCGCAGAACTCGATCTCCCCCGCCAGCCCCGAGGCCAACGCGCCGATCACCGGCTACTACTCGATGCTGTACTCGAGCAACGGCCTCGAGCGCGCCGAGGACCAGGTACTCAACGGGTCCGACGACCGCCTCTTCGGCGGACGGCTGTTCGACCTCATCTCGGGTCGAGATCCCCGCGGCGGCAACGTCGTCACCACCATCGACCCCGTCGTTCAGCAGGTCGCATACGACCAGTTGACCGCCAAGGGATACACCGGCTCGGTGGTGGCCCTCGACCCCGCTACCGGCAACGTTCTCGCCATGGCCAGCACCCCGAGCTACGACCCCAACCTGCTGGCCAGCCATGACGGTCGCACCACGACAGCGGCGTGGGAGAACCTGAGCAACAATCCCGAGAAGCCGATGGTGAACCGAGCGATCTCGCAGACCTACCCGCCCGGGTCCACCTTCAAGGTGATCACCACCGCCGCCGCACTCCAGGCAGGCGCGACACCGGACGACCAACTCACGGCCGCGTCGAACATCACGTTGCCGGGAACGACGACGACGCTCGAGAACTACAACGGTTCGACATGCGGTGGCGGTCAGACGGCAACGCTGCGTGAGGCATTTGCGCGCTCGTGCAACACCGCCTTCGTCGAGCTCGGCATCGACACCGGCGTGGACAAAATGCGTGAGACCGCCGCAGCATTCGGTATCGGAGAGGACACCGCCATTCCGCTCCCCGTGGCCGACAGCACCATCGGTGCCATCGACGACGATGCGGCTCTCGGCCAGTCCAGCATCGGCCAACGCGACGTGGCACTGACCCCCCTGCAGGATGCGGTCATCGCCGCCACCGTCGCCAACGGCGGCGTGCGGATGGCTCCGAACCTGGTGCAGCAGTTGCAGTCTCCGGACCTGTCTGTCCTGTCGAGCTCTAAGCCCCAGGCCATGGGGGAAGCCATCAGCTCCGATACCGCGGCAACTCTGACCGATCTGATGATCGGCTCCGAGAACAACACCAGCGGCGAAGGCAAGATCCCCGGAGTGCAGATAGCGTCGAAAACCGGTACCGCGGAACACGGTTCCGACCCACGCAACACGCCACCGCACGCCTGGTACATCGCGTTTGCACCCGCGGAGGATCCCAAGGTCGCCATCGCGGTCATCGTCGAGGACGGCGGCGATCGAGCCCTCGCCGCCACCGGTGGATCCGTGGCCGCACCCGTCGGGCGCGCAGTCATCGCAGCCGCATTGCAGGGGAGGTGAACTAGGGTGCCATTGAGCAACGGGCCGTCATAGCCCAGCGCTACCGACTGCTGCGCCTTATCGCCACCGGCGGTATGGGGCAGGTGTGGGAAGCGATGGACAATCGCCTGGATCGCCGAGTGGCGGTCAAGGTGCTCAAAGCCGAGTTCTCCGAGGACCCCGAGTTCCTGCAGCGCTTCCGGTTCGAGGCCCGGACCACCGCGCAGCTCAACTACCCGGGGATCGCCGGGGTCTACGACTACGGCGAGACCCGCGACGGCGCAGGCGAATCACTGGCCTACCTGGTGATGGAACTGGTCAACGGTGAGCCGCTCAACGCCGTGCTGGGTCGGATGTCCCGATTGCCCCTCGGCCATGCCCTGGACATGCTCGAACAGACCGGGCGCTCCCTGCAGATTGCCCACACGGCCGGCGTCGTGCACCGCGACGTCAAACCCGGCAACATTCTGATCACCCCCACCGGGCAGGTCAAGATCACCGACTTCGGCATCGCCAAGGCTGTCGACGCCTCCCCGGTGACCAAGACCGGAATGGTGATGGGCACAGCGCAGTACATTGCCCCCGAACAAGCTCTCGGCGAAGAAGCCACGTCGGCCTCCGACGTCTACTCGCTCGGGGTCGTCGGATACGAGGTACTCGCAGGCTCGCGGCCTTTCGTCGGTGACGGCGCGCTGACCGTCGCGATGAAGCACGTTCGAGAGGCACCGGCGCCCATGCCGGGCGATCTGCCACCCGCCGTCCGAGAACTCATCGAGATCACGATGGTCAAGGATCCCGCCGCCCGCTACGCGAACGGCGGCGAATTCGCCGACGCCGTGGCCGCAGTGCGAGCGGGTCGACGTCCGCCTGCACCCGGCAACGCCCGCGGCTCGGGTACCGGACGGGTCATGATGCCCGGGATCGTTCCGAGCCCGCAGCCACCTCCGCCGTCGAGCACCCAGATGATGCCGACCTCTCAGCGCGAGTACCGCGGCCCCGCCACCGGAACGGCTGCGGCCGCCACTGCGGAGCCGGCCGGAATGTCGTCGGCGCAGAAGGCACTCGCCTGGGCCGGTGGGGGGCTACTGCTCCTCGCCGTTCTCATCGGCGGTTACGTACTGCTGACCGGGGGTAGAGACGACACGCAGACACCGTTCGTGCCGCCGACCACCACGACGCAGCAGACCACCACCGAACCCACCACGACGACCACCGAAGAAACGACGACCGAAGAGACGACGACCACCGACGAAACGACAACCGAGGAAACGACAACCACCACCACACCGGAGCCGACCACCACGAGCCCCACCACCACATCGGCGGAGCCCACCCAGACGACGACGACCCCCAGGCCGCTGTTCGAGAATCCGTTTCAGCAAGAGCCACAAGGACAACCATGACGACTCCCCGGACGCTCTCCTCTCGCTACGAGCTGGGCGAGATACTCGGTTTCGGCGGCATGTCCGAGGTTCATCTGGCTCGGGACACACGGCTCGATCGTGACGTGGCCATCAAGGTTCTGCGCGCCGATCTCGCCCGCGACCCCACGTTCTATCTGAGGTTCAGACGCGAGGCCCAGAATGCTGCGGCCCTGAATCATCCCGCCATCGTCGCTGTGTACGACACCGGTGAAGCGGAGACCGAAGCCGGTCCGCTCCCGTTCATCGTCATGGAATACGTCGACGGCGACACTCTGCGGGACATCGTGCGCGGGGAAGGACCCATGCCGCCGCGTCGGGCCATGGAGGTCATCGCCGACGTCTGTGCCGCACTCGACTTCAGCCATCGCAACGGCATCGTGCACCGCGACGTCAAACCCGCAAACATCATGATCAACAACGCGGGCGCAGTGAAGGTGATGGATTTCGGCATCGCGCGCGCCATAGCCGATTCCTCGTCGCCGATGACGCAGACTGCCGCCGTCATCGGAACCGCCCAGTACCTCTCACCCGAGCAGGCCCGCGGCGAGCAGGTCGACGCCCGATCGGACGTGTACTCCCTCGGATGCGTGCTGTTCGAGATTCTCACCGGCGAGCCGCCGTTCAAGGGTGACTCACCGGTTGCCGTCGCCTACCAGCACGTGCGCGAGGATCCCCAGCTGCCGTCTCTGGTCAACGACACGGTGCCGCGTGAACTCGATTCGATCATTCTCAAGGCGATGGCCAAGAACCCTGCCAACCGCTACCAGAGCGCCGCCGAGATGCGGACCGATCTGGTTCGCGTACTCGGTGGTCAACGTCCGAGCGCACCGATGGTGATGAACGACGAAGACCGCACCACCATTCTGGGGTCGGTCGACGCCCGTCAGGCCGATTACGCGGGCAAGGACCGGCCCGCCGCGGTCGCTGCGCCGAACCGCCCATCGCGGCACGCCGAACCAGAAGCCGAAGAACCGAAGAACCGTCGTGGCCTGAAGATCGCGCTCATCTCGGTCGCGTCCATCCTCGTCGTCGCGATCGTCGGCGCATTTCTGTGGTCGCTCGGCCCCGGAGCGGACCCCAAGACCGTCACCGTGCCGACCGTCGTCGGACTGGCCGCAGACGAAGCGCAGCGCCAGTTGGAGGACTCCGGCCTTCGCGTCACAGTGCAGGAGAAGCCCGACGCGTCGGTGCCGGAAGGAGCGGCTATCGGCACCAACCCGGCCGCGGGGTCACAGACCGAGTCGCCCGGAGCCATCCAGCTCGATGTCTCTTCCGGACCCCAGCAGGTGCAGGTTCCCCGGCTGACCGGACGAACACAACAGCAGGCATCGGACGCCTTGAGCGAGGTCGGACTCGAGCTCGATCCCACGATCGCCCGCGCTCCGTCGACACCGGAGAACCTGGACAAGGTCGTCGAACAGAACCCCTCTTCGGGCGTGAGCATGAACGCCAACTCGCAGGTCCGCATCACGCTCGGTTCCGGGCCGGCGCAGGTACGCATTCCCAACGTCGTCGGCCAGCTCGTCGATGTGGCGCAGCCCAACGTCGAGGGTGCCGGCCTGCGCGTCGAGATTCAGAACATCGACTCCTCACAACCGATGGGCCAGGTCGTGTCCACCGACCCCGCCGGCGGTACGAACGTCGCCGAGGGCACCGTCGTGACCCTGCGGGTGTCCAACGGCGACAAGATCCCGATGCCGGATCTGTCCGGACTCACCGAAACGCAGGCCCTGGCCGCGTTGGAATCGGCCGGATGGACCGGAACCCGATCGAACCTGTCGACGTCCAGCCAAGCGCAGCTGGACCCACGGATGGTCGGCAGGATCGTCAATCAGGCTCAGCCGGCAGGTTCGGAGATCAGCAAGTCCGACACCATCACCGTCAGTATCGGTGTGTTGGGTATCCCCACCGGGCGCTAGCCTCGGCCGTTCAGGCGAACGCTTCGGCGACCTGAGCTTCGAGCTTGGCGACGAGTCCGGAGTCGGTGGGCATGCCGCACACGGCGAGCCAGTTGGCCAGCATGCGGTGCCCGCCCTCGGTGAGGATGGATTCCGGGTGGAACTGCACCCCGTGGATCGGCAGGTCGGTGTGCCTCATCGCCATCACCAGACCGGATTCGGTACGGCCGATGATCTCGAGTTCAGCCGGGATGGTGTCCTCGCGGACGGTCAGTGAGTGGTAACGAGTGGCGGTGAACGGGTCACTCATTCCCTCGAGAACACCCACGCCCGAATGGTGCACCAGGCTGGTCTTCCCGTGCAGCAGCTCCGGCGCCTTCTCGACGGTGGCACCGAAGACCGCTCCGATGGCCTGGTGACCGAGGCAGACTCCGAGCAGCGGCGTCTTCGTACGCGCGCACGCCGAGACCAGGTCCATCGTGGCACCGGCACGCTGCGGTGTGCCCGGGCCGGGGCTGAGCAGAATGCCGTCGAATCGAGCAGCGACAGCATCGCGGTCGGTGAGGCGTTCGTCGTCGTTGCGCCAGACCTCGACATCGACGTTCAGCTGGCCCAAGTACTGGACGAGGTTGAAGACGAAGCTGTCGTAGTTGTCGACGACGAGAATACGCATGTCGACAGCGTACTCAGCCTGGCTGCGCGTACCTCATGCGCACCGTTTCGGTGTAGGCCGGCACCGACACGTCCTCGGAGGTCGCAACGTCGTAGCGCAGGCCGTACCGCAGCGCGTACTGCTGATACAGGCGTACACCCGGCTCGTTCTTCAACGCAGCGCTCAGCCGGTTCTGGTCGCCGATCGCCGTCATCACGTAGGGCGGACTGTACGTCCGACCGCCGAGCAACAGCGTGTTTCCGATGCAGCGCGGCGCCGACGACGCCACCAGCCGTTGATCCTGCATCGCGATGGCCGACGCCCCACCCGCCCACAACGCGTTGAGCACGCTCTGCACGTCGACCTGATGGACCACCAGATCGTCGGGGGACGCGTCGGATGCATACGAGCCGTCCGGTCCGCGGGGGGCGTCGGCCATCGTGACGGTCAGGCCGGCACCCGACGCGGCCTCCCGGCCTGCCGCGTCGGCCAGGGCATCGATGCGGTCCAACGCGTCGGCGACGTCGGTGTCGCCTGTCGCCGAACGCAGTTGACTGGCGTCGACCTGCTGTTCGAGCGAATCCCTGCTCCGCTGGGCATCCTCGCTGCTGCGCTGAGCCGAGTCGACGAGGTCGGCGAGCCTAGTGGTGTCCCCGCCACGAAGCTCGACTCCGTCCGAGGCATGTCTGGTGGTGCCGAGCAGCAGGCCTACGGCAGCGCAGACCACGACGGCGAGAACCCACCAGCGGGTCTCGGCGGAACGGGTCGATCGTCGTGTCACAGGTGCTCTCGATTTGTCCGGTGGGTCGGTGCTGGGCTCACCTGGGTTAGCGTGTACAGCAACCGGGTCGGTGACCGTCACGGTCCTCGAGCCGACAATAGCCTGGGGACGCGCGGCACCGCCGATTCACAGGTTCCGTCGTCAGTTGTCCACAGGTACGGCCGCAGTGCCGATGACCGTCACGAACGCGAAGAGGAAGCAATGCCGAAGTCGAAGGTACGCAAGAAGAAGGACTACACGATCAACCCGGCAAACCGCACGCCGGTGAAGGTCAACGCGGGGCCGTCGCCGATCTGGTACGTGGCGCTGATGCTGGGATTCATGGTGGTCGGGCTGCTGTGGCTGATCGTCTACTACCTCGCTGCCGACGACATCGCCTTCATCGGAAACCTCGGTGCCTACAACTTCTTGATCGGCTTCGGATTCATGGTCGTCGGGCTGGTCATGACCATGCGGTGGCGTTGAAAGTCGATCGACTTACATCCATGTCATTCATCCCCAATGTGGATAAACCCTGTGGATAACTTTTCGAACCATCCACAGGGTGTGTACCGACAGCAATGGGCGACGCCCATCGTCGCCATCGGTGCCCTGGTCGCGGGCGGAATCGCCCTCGGAATCGGTGCCGCACTCTCATCCACCGACGCAGCCGGAACCTTCCTCGTCGGACTCGCCGCCGTCGGAATGTGGGTGATCGCGGTACTCGCCGCCGTACAACGCCCCCGTCTGGCCATAACCCACGACGGATCACTGGTGATCAAGCGCCTCACCGGCGTACGCACGTACAACCGCACCGACATCGTCCGCATCAAAATCGTGCGATACCCGCGACTGGGCCGACGCGTCCCCATGCTCGAACTCGACATCCACCCACCCGGTGAGGACGACGATCGCTTGATCATCTTCGGACGATGGGACCTCGGCACCGACCCTCAGGATGTGTTCGAGACACTCGACATTCACGGTCTGGTGCCCCGCAACTCCTGACAGCCGGAGTCCTCGGGGTACTCAATGTGACGTTCGGTGGCCTTTTGGGGGGTCAATGGCACATCGAGTGGACTTCTTACAGGCCCATCTGGGCGCGGAGGTCCAGCACTCGTACCGCAATGATTCCAAGACACACGACGGCGACCGCGATCACCGAGAGCCATGCCAAGGACACTCCTGCCGAGCCTCGTGATTGTTCCGGCCCGCTTCGCCGGTTGGGGAGAAACACCAATCCGGCAGTGACGGCGGCACCGGCGACGAGCCCGCCCATGTGGCCCCACAGCGAGATGCTGGGAATCGAGACGCTGATGAAGATGTTCAGCGCGATGATGATCAGCACCGGCGCAGGGCTGCGCTTGAGCCGCAAGAGAATGACCGCCTGCGCGCCGAGCAGGCCGAACACCGCGCCCGATGCGCCGGCGGTAGCCGCGAGTGGGTTCTCCAACACCATGACCGACGCGCTGCCGCCGAGCAGCGACAAGAAGTAGACGGCCAGATATCGACTGCGCCCGAGGATCAGTTCGACATCGCGGCCGATGAGGTAGAGGGCGAACATGTTGACCAAGAGGTGAATCGGTCCGATGTGGACGAATCCGCTACCGATGAGCCGGAACAGGTCACCGTTGGCCACGAGCACACTGTTGAGAGACCACTCTCTGGCCAGCGGCGAATTGAAGTTGCTGGTGATGCTGCCGGACTGCGCGGCCGTGATACCGAAGATCACGACGTTGACGGCGATCAGGGCGAAGGTCAACGGGGTTTTGGCGGATCGCGCGACGGGCGCTCCGGCGACGGTCTGCGCCGTACGCACGTTCTTGTTGCCCTCACGCACGCAATCGACACAGTGCTGACCTACTGCGGCGGGTTGCAGGCACTGCGGACATGCCGGTCGGCCGCAGCGCGAACAGGCCAGACCGGTGGGGCGATCGGGATGTCGGACGCACACCGACTGGGGTGGGTTCGGTTGTTCGCCGCCCCAGCCGGGGTTCGTCATCGTGAAACTCTCCTGTGAAACGTGATCAGGCGATGGTGACGCTGTTGATGACGACCTCGTCCACGGGACGGTCGCCGCGGCCGACCTGAGTACCCGAGATCGCGTCGACGACCTTCTTCGACGCATCGTCGGTGACCTCGCCGAAGATGCTGTGCTTACGGTTCAGGTGTGGGGTCTTACCGGTGGTGATGAAGAACTGCGAGCCGTTGGTGCCGGGGCCGGCGTTCGCCATGGCCAACAGGTACGGACGATCGAAGGAGAGCTCGGGGTGGAACTCGTCCTCGAACTTGTAGCCCGGTCCGCCTGCACCGGTGCCGGTCGGGTCGCCGCCCTGGATCATGAAACCGTCGATGACGCGGTGGAACACTGCGCCGTCGTAGAACGGTCCGGTCTTGGCACCCGACGCGTTCTGCGTCGTGTACTCCTTGGATCCGTCCGCGAGGCCGACGAAGTTCGCGACGGTCTTGGGGGCGTGATTGCCGAACAGTTCGATGACGATATCGCCGCGGTTGGTGTGCAGCGTGGCCGTTTGGGTCTTGTTTGGTGAAGTCACGCCCACCATCGTGCCATCTCAGCCGACTGGGCGATTCACGGCGGTGTTTCGAGTGGGGTGTATCAACAGAGTTCGGCAGGGCATCTTGTGGAAAGGTGATCACTATGACGAGCACAACGAAGTCCGATCGGGTTCGGTCGATCACCGGCACCACAGGAGTGGAGCGTGCGAAACGACCCAGGAGGGCCCTTCGGGCGTCCGCGCTCTTCGGTGCCGCGTCCGCGGCGAGCAAGGGTCCGGCCGGAGTCGGCCTGCTGTTGGCCAAGCGGGGTTACGGTCTGGCCCGCAAGCAGGCTGCCCAGCGCCGCGCCGCGACCGCGGCTCGGATCGCCGAAGCAAACCGGACCAGAGTGCAGCTCACGGCCCCGTCGGGATCGCGAAAGACGCGACGCATTCTGGTATTCGGCGGCGCTGCTGCCGTGGTCGCAGGGGTGGTGTTCTTCCTCGGCCGTCGTCGCAACGAAGTTCCGCCGCCTGCAGATGTTCCGCCGAGCCTGAACGATTACGAAGACACATCGTCATGAATAGAGGATTTTCTGCAGCAGATCGAACAGAGCCGGCCTGGTTCTGATCACAGCATCCTCGCTGCGGTCGGCGACGACCAACGCCGTGTTGTACCGACTGGTCGTCGCCTCGGCGAGGTAGTCGTTGTGACCTATCGAGCTGCTCTGGCCGTCGGATCCGTCGGTCGAGAACAAGGTGATCCCGTCCAATGCGCCAGGATCACGGCCGAAGGCGCCGAGGTCGGCCACGACATCGCCCGTGGCCTCCGCGACGAAGACGTGCCCGGCAGGTAACTCGAGATCGGCGACGGTGGGTGTGCCCAGGCCCGGTGATCCCAGCGCCACGAAGTCGTCCACCCCGGTGCCCTCCTGTAGAGCGGACGCCGCGGTGAGCGATCCGTAGGAATGACCCAGTACCGACAGATGCGGATCATCGATGCGCGCGGCGTCGAGTCCGTCCAGAAACGGAACGAGCCGACCCGATCCCGCTTGGGCAGCCAGGCCGGACACGACGCTTCGGTCGGGATCGAGCAAGTTCCAGCCGAGCTGAGGGGCTTGGTAGTTCATCCACGTCACGGCTGCCACATTTTCTGCCGGTCCTCGTGGAAGTAGTTGCTGTGCAGCCAATTTCAGACCCTCTATGTCGCCGTCGTAGCGTTCGAGGTCACCGTGCACAGTCGAACCGAGTCCAGGCACGAAGACGGCCACGTGCGTCGCCGTATCGACATCACCCACCGCAACTGCCGCCATCGTCTCCTCGTACGAGGAATTGTCGAGTACCAGAAGCTGTCGAGCCCCTTGTGCCAGCGTCGATTCGATCGCGTCGAGAGATGCCAGACGCATGCGGGTCTGCTGGAGTCCGGCATCTGCGTCGATGAAGATTCCGCCGAACACGTTGTCCTCCAGCTCTTTCCGCAGCTCAGTTTCGGCGGCGCGCAAACGAAGACGCTCGGCGGCCAGGACCCGCCTGTTCGCGCTGTCACGCACCCGGGCAGGCAGACCGTCGAGGTTGCCGATTCGTTCGGGCTGCTCGACGATCAGTCGGGTCCGTGCCGCGGGCGATAGTGCACTCCAGAACGCCGAGTTGGCTGCTGGTGTCGCTTCGCGGGGAACCGAGGCCACCACTGCCGACGCGACGAACGTCGCGGGTAGCTTCGCATCGGCCAGGCGTCGGGCCAGGGCGTCGTCGAATGCCGTGGCCATGCGCACCAACTGCGAGATTCGTTCGGCCAATTCCTCACGCAGTCGGTGCCGATCTCGCATCGTCGACCACACATCTGCGAGCGCAACGGAATACGACGCGACCGAATCGGTCACCGAACCGTCGGATCCGACGCCGAACCGGGCTTCGGTGGCGTCCTGCTCCACCGCATGCAGCGCAGCAAGCAGACTTGCCATGTCTATCGAGGCCTCGGCGATGCATGTCGCGACCCGAAGCAGCTCGGCCGAGGCACCACGCAGATCGGATCGGACACCTCTGATCGCCTCGCGCGCGGCATCAGCGGCCGGACCGACCCACCCGTCGGCGACAACCTCGTCGGTCCACGAGGCGTGCACGACGGCCAATTCGCGCCACCGCCGCATCAGGTCGTCGGACGCGGCCATCAGCGAACTGCTGTCCCATGATCTGACGTCGTCGAGAGCGACCATCGTGTTTCCCCCGCAGCGTTGTCGTATTCGACCAGTCAACGCGAGGGCAGTACGGGGATCTGGAATCTATCCCCAGCCTGTGGATGAAATCTGGGGATCGATGGTGCGGCGTGCGAACATCACCGAGCTATTCTGCGAACCGGATCGCTGTAGCCGGTCTCCGGGTTGGTCTTCCCTCTGGTCCGCGGGGGCCTACTTCGCTTTGCCCGGTACAAGTCGGCGTCGGCCGCCCGGTAGATATCGGCCCAACGGTTACTGGCCGGCATGCACGCCAGACCGACGCTCCACTCGGCGCGATGAGAGCGGTGCAGTCGATCGATGATCTGCAACGCTTCCTTTTCGAGAACTCCCGGCATGAACAACACGAACTCGTCTCCGCCGAGCCGACCGAGGACATCGCGTTTGGTGAGCTGCCCCTTCCACGCCTTCGAGACACGAGTCAGCAGAACATCACCGGCAATATGGCCGTACTCGTCGTTTATCTCTTTGAAGTGGTCAAGATCGAGCACCGCCAGACTCACCGACAGGCCGCGTGCGGCACAGGCCGGCAGCATCTTCTCGATCTTGGACTCGAACCCGAACCTGTTGAGCAGGCCGGTCAACGCATCGTGCGTCGAGAAATAACGCATCCGACGCGCAAAGACGCCGAACACCTCCGTCGCACCGACGATGCCGAGCGCGACGAGAATGTAGCTGATGAACGGTGTTCCGTACGGCGCGATCGCGGCCCCGACCACTGCCGAAACGGCAAGTACTGCAACCCAAATACCGGCATTGCGCTCGGACCAGAAGGCACCGATATGCATCCCGAGGAACATGGCCGCCTGCACACAGATCAAAAAGGCGGGCATGGTGTCGCTGCTCCCCAGAGCACACGCAAGGGCCACCACCGACAGCGCAGTCGCGTACCCCACCGCCCGTTTGGGACTCGGCGTACCGGCCCTCGCCAGAACGACGATTGCTACGGGCCCCAAAATCAAAGCCAGTGCTGCCAGAACTCGCTGAGTACCAGCCAGATTCGACCACGATGCCACTGCACTCGCGGCGTAGAGAACGGTGGTGACTGCCGCCAGCACGGCAAGCATGCGCCCGGACTCGTCGAACCTCGGCCTGATCACCCGTCGATGCCAGCCGCGAACGGCAATGACTGCGCCGCCTCGAGGCAACACACACCCGATGAGGCCTCACCACTCACCTGATACCCCCCAGGCAACATCGGCCCTCCCCCAAGCACTATGGCCATCGCTTCACATGACCCAACGATGCCCGGACTCTAACATCTTCGAGCCACGACCACGACTCTATGGAGGGAAGACGTCCCAGGTCAGGAAGCCTTCTCGGCGCGCTCGGCCTCTCTGGCGAGCAACCGATCCCGGGACTCCTCGAACTTGGTTGCCTTGGTCTCCAAGTCCTCGACGAAAGTGGCAAGACGATCGCGGTCGCGCTCGCCCTCACCGGTGAAATCGTTGCGGTCGAAAATCTGCCATTTACGAAGCACCGGCATCAGCACCTCATCCAGGTGCTGACGGAGATCGTAGATTCCGTTCTTGGCCAGGATCATCGCGTTCTTGCGGAAATTGGGCATGTTCAGCCCGGGCATCTGGAAATCCGTAGCCACGTCGGCAATGGCGCGAACCATCTGATCGGGCACCAGATCCAATGCCGCCTCACCGAGATTCCGATAGAAGATCATGTGCAGATTCTCGTCCGCAGCAACACGAGCCAACATTCGATCCGCCACCGGATCGCCACAGGCCAGACCTGTATTTCGATGCGACACCCGCGTCGCCAGCTCCTGGAACGTCACATACGCCACCGAATGCAGGAAGTTGGCTCCGTCCATCGGTGCATCGACACCCACCGTCATGTGGTGCATCCGAGCCCGCTCCAACTCCACAGGGTCGACCGCACGCGTCACCACGAGGTAGTCGCGCATCACGATGCCGTGGCGGTTCTCTTCCGCAGTCCATCGACCCACCCAGGTGCCCCATGCACCGTCCAAGGAGAAATTGTCTGCCAGCCCACGGTGGTACGACGGCAGATTGTCCTCGGTGAGCAAGTTGGTGATCATCGCCGTACGAGCCAGCTCCGACAACGACGACTGTTCGAGCGACCAGTCCTCTCCGCCCATCGCCGCAAAGTTCCGCCCGAGATCCCACGGAACATAGTCATGCGGATGCCATTCCTTCGCCATCGACAGGTGGCGATTCAAATTGGATTCCAATGTGCCGTCGAGTTCGGTCAACAGCTCTTCATGATCGAGAACACGCGTCATCTGCGGGGCTCCTCCAAAGCTATGGGTGCCCGAACCGCCAACCGATCCGAGACAGTGGCGAACACGGTTCGCCGAGATCTGACGACGGCACACCCCCCCTGCGGTGCGCCGTCGCGACCGTTCGCATCGATCCGAGGACCGACGTTCTTACACGGCGACAACGCTATGGACCCTGCCCTCGATGCGACACAGAACAGGCGAGGGTCTGGACATCTGGGTGCCGAAGACAGCCAGGAATTGGGGTAGATCACAACCGCCCCTCGCCGGCCCCTCGCCGGCCGCCGCGGTCCCCGTGGCACTCAATGGCACATTCAGTGGACTTTTCGGGGGTCAATGGCACATTCAGTGGACTTGGGCACCGATCAGTGGGCTTGGGCTTCGATCAGTGGACACGAAAAAGGACGCCCACCGAAGTGGACGTCCTTTGATTGTGGAGCCTAGGAGATTCGAACTCCTGACATCTGCCTTGCAAAGGCAGCGCTCTACCAACTGAGCTAAGGCCCCGGGTGTAGCGGGTTATCGTGGACGAACTTTACACGTCCACTCCGAGCGATTGTCACGCGGTGGGGATGCTGTGCCAGACCCCGTCCGAGCTGCGCATGGAACGCACCTTCGATACTGTCAGCACTGCGATCACCACCGACGCGACGAGAAGAAGGATTTTCACGTCCTACCTCTTTTCGTTCGTTCGGTGTGGGCCTAGGAGGACTTGAACCTCCGACCTCTTCCTTATCAGGGAAGCGCTCTAACCGCCTGAGCTATAGGCCCTCATCACTGATTCGGCTCGAAGAATTGCACTCCTCGAACCGAGGGATGAGGTTACCGTATCGGGCCGCTCACTTCCAAAACGGCCCGATACGGCCCTCGATGGTGCAGGTCAGTCGCGGTCTGCCAGTGTCACTTCGACGCCACCGACCAGGTCCGAGGACAGGTTGTAGATGAAGGCGCCGATGGTGGTGATGGCGGTGAAGAGTACGACATTGATCACACCGATGACCGCTGCGTAGCCGAACACCTGCCCGGCGCTCACCAGTCCGCCGTCGCCGGATTCGTTGACGATCTCGGTGAAGGCGCTGTTGAGACGGTCCCAGACGCCCATGCCGTCGAGCACGGCGTAGAGCAGCCCCACTGCCACCATCCACACGAAGAACAGTGACACGGCGATGACGAGCGCGATCTTGAGCGTCGACCACGGATCGATCTTGCGGAGCTGGATGGTCGCGCGCAACGGATCGCCGTCCGCGCTGGACATCGCCGTGATGGCGGTGGGAGCAGCGCGCTCGGACTGGGGCGGCTCGGGATGCCGGACGGCGGACAGATCGGGCATGTCCTTCGCCAGATCCTTGCGTTCGATGTGTCGGGTCGGTCCGTCGATGCCCGCTGCTTTCGCCCGAGCGGTTTCACGCCGTTCGGTCTTGTCCTCGGTGGCCTCGCGCTGGCTGGGCTCGGCTGTGGTTCGAGGGGTCCGATCGAACTCGGCATTCGGAGGAAGGGCCGCGCCACGACCGGACAGATTCGTCTGCGGCTGATTCTGGGGCTGATTCTGTGGCTGCTGGCGGTCGTCCGTGCCCTGCGGCGTCGGACGCTGGCCGGCACCGCGCTGCCACGGCGGTGTTCCCGAACCACCCTGCGAACCGTCGACCTGTTGGGCCGGCATCGCCTGAGTGGCAGCGGGCCCCCCATCACGAGCCGGCACAGCAGTCGACTGCGACGGACGAGCCGCCTCGCCAGATCCCTCCTGTGTGCGCGTGGTCTCGGCGGGTGCCGGACTCCGCGGCGGAGCCGGGCGAGCCGGCGCGCCGGTCGGTGCCTGCCGCTGCGGCGGTTGACCACTGCCTTGGTGGCCACCGTTCGGTTGACCGGAAGAAGGTTGACCGGAAGAAGGTTGACTGGAAGAGGGCTGCC
>NZ_CAPS01000024.1 GCF_000333955.1 Rhodococcus sp. AW25M09 | reverse complement strand
GGGTAAACCTGAACACGAGGCCCACCGGTGGGGGAATTACGTGACAACTACCCCGGGGGAATTACGTGACCGTCCACACCGGGGCCACTCCGCGGGACCCAGAGACACGCCAGGTTCGACTTCGATTAGGCCTCCGCCGTTGCTGGATCCGGTTGGACTACCGACAACAGTTCTTCCAGAAAACGAATCGAACTGTCTGCAGTCCGCGGTTCCGGCCGGTTCAATGGTGGGTGTCGGTCGACCAGAATTCGATGTAGGGAGATCACGGGCCGCAGAGCATGCCGTCAAACCGAGAACTACAGGTATCGACAGACCTAGAGCGAGCTGGGTGCTTGTGGGTACTCGGCGAGAGACCATCTTGCGCTTGGCTCCTTTTGGCTCAGATGTAAGATTGACCGTTGTCGTATGTACCGACGCGACTGGGATCAACCCACCTCACAACGATTTTGAGCAGGGTATCTGGCGGTGATTCCTTCCACTGCTTCAAAGAGACCTTGTGGGTGCTTCCCTCGGGGCCGGGCACGAGACCGCCCGACATTTCGAGGTAGGTGCGCCATGAAGCGAGTGTCCTGACACCTATCTCGTCGCGCGCCCGTTCAGCGCTCAGCTCTTCAACGATCAGTTGGCCAGTGTCACTCACAGCGGCGACCTCTCTCGGCGCGACGAGCGAAAATCAGGAAGGGCAGCGCCACCGACAGCAAGTGCGGTCGGCGCCGTCCGTCCGAGACGCTTGTTGGAGCCGGGCCGGATCATCCTCGAACGGTAGCGTGTTTCACCGTATCTCGGCGGCGATAGAACGGCACGACGTAGATGCGTTGACAACGTCGGCATCTGGTCGACCGATGGGTCTGGCTTCCGCTCGGCTCTGTCAGAGCGTCGTGCTGGTGAACGCGTCCAGGCAAGTTCTCGCGCGAATGACAGATTCACTCAACGGACCCACGAGGGCACCATCACGGGGCCAGAGGGTGAACGACTGCGCTTCTCCGTTGATCGAGATGATGAACTCCGAGGCTCCTGCGGCCGAAATGGCCACGGACACCGTCCCGCCTCGTGGACCGGACGCGTTCGTACCCAACTGCCAGACACCCTCGTGCATCAACCCGTCCATAGAGGAGAACTGCATAGCGATCACGTAATAGTGCGCGTACGCCCTCGCCGCGCCCTGCGGCGCAACCTCTTCAGCTACCGAGACGGAAGTTTCAAGTGGGCCAACCGATGGCCGACTCAAGAGCAGCTCGCTCAGACTCGAATCGACCGTCAAACACCCCCGGTCCTCGACTTCGCCCGGTCTCATAACCAGCCCGATGATCAGCGCGAAAGCCGCCACGGCGACGGCGACCGCTAACAACCAAAGTCGCACTGTTCTCGCTCGGACCATAATGTATGACCTCCTAGCGCGTCAGATTGTTGAACGGAGGCCGTGTTCTGCCAAGGCACACCAGGGACATGCCCTGGCGCGCCCGACATTATCGGAACAAGTCGCTGGGTGGACCTAGGTCGGCACGACTCCTGCTTGGTGACTGCGACGTCAAGGCATATGCCGTGTGTCTTCACCGCCAGCGAGGCAACGAGTAATACGACCAGACTTGATATCCAGGGGTACCAGTACAGAGCGACGGAATGCCCCAGATGGGCTTGTCCCGTACTGCGACGCCTTCGGCGTCGTCCGATCGGATCGGCCTGCGGCCGAGCTTGACAAAACCTATTGAGATTCCCTTCAGTTCTTCGAATGGACGAGCTCGAGATTCGACCGACAAACGCCATCCGCGGCGGCGATGTTCCGACCGCATTCACTTCCGCTCGTCGTCGGACAGCTCTACTGCGTAGGCCTTGATTGCCCGCCGATATCTCCCCAACGCCGGTTCTGCTGCCTGCAATGCGGTTTTCAGTGCCCGCGAACCTTCCCCGAGGTCCCAGCGAATCAGCGCCGCGAATGCGTCACGCGCGGATGCGTAGTCGTTCGAGAACTCGAAATCCTGCAGCACCTGCAGCGCGTCATGGAGTCGCCCTACGTTGCGCAGCGAGCTCGCCAGTTGAATTCTGGCCTGATTCTCTCTGTCGGTATCGAGCCCGCCTGTCAGCGATGCTTCGTACAACGGCACCGCGGCCGATTCGTCGCCCAGAAAATCTTCCAACGAGGCGCGCTCGAATACCGCGCGAGCATCCGAATACGCTGCAATGAAAAGCAACTGGTCCATCTGGATTCGCATCCGCAGCGGATCCGTGTCGTCCGCCTCGCACCAGAACGCTGCCATTCGATCGTCGGGGCTGACTGTGGGGTCGATCGTCCACGACGCCCCGGCGAAGCTGGGTCTGGACCCGACCGTAGAGACAGAGGTCGCGTAGTAGCGAAAATCGTTCTTCCCGTTGACCAACGGCTGCCACTGGAATTCGACTGAGCCACCCTCTGTCAGTAGTTGCGGATCATCGATCACCGTAGGGCTCTGGATCACGCAGCCGCCGGGAGTGTCCGGTGAATCGATGATTCCCCAGCCTTCCTCCGTCGAATATCGTCGCACTTTTCCCCTCACCATGCGTCCCATGGTCGCAGACCCGGCCTAGTCTCGAGGGATGGATGTGGAGCTGTCCCTGCTCAAGCTACTGGTGGAAATCGACCGCTGCGGTTCGATGACGGCCGCTGCCGACCGACTCATGTACACGCCGTCAGCGGTGTCTCAGCAGGTCAAAAGACTCGAAACCATTGTCGGCACACCGGTCGTCGAGCGGCATGCGCGTGGAGTGCGACTCACCGAAGCCGGTCGCCTCGTGGCCGGGCGAGCGGCGGCAATCGACACGCAGCTGTCGGCACTTCGCGCCGACCTCGACGATCTGCTCGACGCGCGCAGCGGCCACGTCACCCTCGGCGTCTTTCCGTCCTTCGCCGCGTCTCTTCTACCGGACGTCATGGCAGCGTTCCGCTCGGAGCATCCGGGCATCGAACTGGGTATCCGGTCGTCGAGGCTGCGCGACCTGCACGCGATGTTGCAGGGACGGGAAGTCGACATCTCCCTGGCCTGGGACTACCCAGAGTTGCCCATGACAGTCGACGACGTGGACACCGAAGTCATCGCCGACGATGCCACCGTCCTTCTGGTGCCGGCGGGGTGGGCCTGCGACGGTCCGGTTCGACTCGAATCGCTGGCAGACGAACAGTGGATCGTGCGAGCGTCGCAGCACCCCATCACAGCGATGTTCCGATCGTCCTGTCGCAAAGCAGGTTTCGAGCCGACAGTCCTGGTCGAGTCGAACGACTACATGGAATCTCAGGCGATGGTTGCAGCCGGGCTAGGACTCACCGTCGCACCCGCTATGACCACTCGGTATCTGCGCGAGGGCGTCGAGTCGATCGACTTGGGCGAGCTGTCGAAACGGCGGATCCTGCTGTGCCGGCTCGACCAACGAACGCTGTCCCCAGCGTCGAACGCCATGCGATCGGTCCTCGTCGAGCTCTTCAAAGCTATGAATTCTACTTAAGTCAGATATTAGAAACAGTCTCTGGTCTTCACGCTCTAGGCGCGGCAAGGTATGCCACAGGTCACAAAGGATGACCGAGTCCGCAACGGTGCGGACGTGAACAGCTGGAGACATCGTGACACCCGGACATTCCACACACACCCGCGGCAACACCGTCGAACTGGTCGTTCTTGCCGGGGACGGCATCGGCCCCGAAATCAGCGTCGCGACGGTCTCGGTCGTCGAAGCAGCTCTCGTACGCAGCGGCATCTCAGCCGCCTTCACCAACGGCACCATCGGCTTCGACGCACTTCGTGAATCGGGAACAACGATGCCCGACGCCATAGTCGACCTCTCACGCGCAGCGGATGGCGTCATCCTGGGGCCGGTGTCACACCTGGACTACCCTCCGACCGAGGAGGGCGGTGTCAACCCGTCGGGGATCCTGAGGCGAAAGTTGGATCTGTACGCCAATATTCGTCCGGCCAGGACAGTCCCGTCACTGCCGAATCCGCTCGGCAAGAACTTCGATCTCGTGATCGCGAGAGAGAACACCGAGGGGTTCTACGCCGACCGCACCATGTTCGCAGGCGGCGGAGAGTTCATGCCCACCGAGGACCTTGCTCTTGCGGTCCGGAAGGTGACGCGCCGCGGCTCCGAACGGATTGTGCGCCGCGCGTTCGAGCTTGCGCAGACGCGTCGATCGAAGGTCACCGTCGTACACAAGGCCAACGTTCTCAGGCTGAGCGACGGGCTCTTTCTCGAGGCTGCCAGGGCCGTTCGGCGGGACTTCCCCGGGGTCGACTACGAGGAGCTGCTCGTGGACGCAGTAGCAGCTCTTCTCATCCGTCGACCGGAGTCTTTCGACGTCATCGCAACCACAAACATGTTCGGTGACATCCTCTCCGACGAGGCAACGGAGCTCTCCGGCAGTTTGGGGCTGGCGGCGTCGCTGAATGTCGGTGACGCGCATGCGGTCGCGCAAGCTCAGCATGGATCTGCGCCCGATATCGCCGGGAAAGGCATCGCCAATCCGGCATCGTTGATCGGTTCTGCAGCCATGCTCCTGGACTGGATCGGCCAGCAGCGGAGCGACGAAAGACTCTCCGTGGCCGGGAAATCCATTCATCGCGCCATCGACAGTGCGGTGGGCAGGCCAGAGACCCGCACGGCAGACCTCCGCGGAACCGCGACCACCGAACGCTTCACACGCGCGGTCATCGAGCACCTCGAGTCGGAGGGCTGAATTATGTTGGCAATACTTGGATTCCTCTCCCTTGCGTCCTTCATGCTGGTGGTCATCAAAAATGGGCGACGGCCCTGGTTGCCGTCGTCACAATTCCCATCGTCGTTCTGCTGATCAGTGGACAAGGCGCAGCACTGCCGGACATGGTTGCGGCGGGGATCGAAACTGTCGCTCCCACAGCCATTCTGCTGCTGTTCGCCGTCCTGTACTTCGGCATCATGATGGACGCCAAACTGTTCGACCCCATCTCGCGGGGAATCATCCGGTTGTCCGGTGGCGATCCCGTCAAAATCTGTGTCGGCACGGCGGTTCTCGCTCTTTTGGTCGCACTCGACGGCGATGGCACCACGTCGTACATGATCATCTGTTCTGCGTTTCTCCCCATCTACCGCAAGCTCGGAATCAATCCTCTCGTCATCGCCACGATTGCAACGATGGCTCTCGGGACCGTTTCCGGCACGACCCCCTGGGGTGGAGCCGCGACCCGAGCGATCAGCGTGCTGCAGATCGACGCCACCGACTACTTCGTGCACATGCTGCCCGCGATGCTGCTGATGTCGGCGACGATCATCGGGCTCGCCTATCTGTTGGGCCGAAACGCGCGCAAGAAAATTACCCCGGAGCGCATAGCCGAGGTTACTGCTCACGTGTCCGCCGGCCGGCACGAAGAATCCTCGGACGGAAGTCTTCGGACGAAAGCCACCTGGCGGACCTGGGTCAACGCATCGCTCACCGTCACACTGCTGGTGCTGCTGGTACTCGGAGTTGCCGATCTTCTGGTGCTGTTCATGCTCGGCTTCATCATCGTGCTCGTCGTCAACCACCCCAGGCCCGCCGACCAAGGGGACGTGATCCGGGCGCACGCCGCCAACGCCGTCCCCGTCGTCATCCTGGTACTGGGAGCCGGTGTGTTCACCGGCATCCTCACCGAGACCGGCATGACCACCGCCATGGCGAATGCGCTGATCTCGCTGATCCCGGACGGTGCCGAGGGCCTGATCCCTGCCGCTGCCGCCCTGATCGGAATACCGTTGAGCTTCTTCATGGCCAACGATGCCTACTTCTTCGGAATCGTGCCGGTGCTCGCGGAATCGGCAGCGCAATACTCCATTCCACCCGAGGAGATGGCACGTGCTGCAGTGATAGGTCAAATGGCGCACTCGATCGGACCGGCATCGGCACCGTTGTGGGTTCTTCTCGGCTTGGTCAGAGCATCGCTGGGCGACTTCCAGCGCTTCGCCTTCTTGTGGGTACTGGCCGCGTCGCTGATGTACATCGTGTTCGCATTGCTGACCGGGGCTATTTCAATTGGTCTATAATCTACTGTGCTGCAACGAATTCGATACGGTTCCCGACGCCGTCACGGGAATGAAACCGGCGTCGACCAGGTATCTCCTCCGAGTCGGCCCAGGTCACCGCGAACCCAGCAGACGCCAATGCCGTAGCAGTCACATCGATATCGACGACGAAGGCCGGGTGCGCCTTCAGGGCCGGGCGAAAGTCGTCTTCGATGCCGACATGTATCTCGCCGCTGGGGCCGCCCACACCGGGCACCCGAAACCAACATCCCCCGCGCACAGCCAACGCCGGCGGCTTCGGGATCTCCTCCCATCCCAGAGCATCCCCGAAGAACTTCCGCTCGCGATCTTCGCCGCCGGGCGGGCATGCCACCTGCACGTGGTCAATCATCGAACGAACGTACCTCCGACTCGATTGACACGTCGGTGAACGGTAGGCAAACGTATGGGTATGCAACTGAGATTTCTGGCCGGCATCTCGACGGCCTTTGCCGTCAAACTCCTGGTGATGCGGGCACTGACACTCAAGCTGCAGCGAGACATCGAAGCACTCAACAACGGCAACTACCGCCCGCTGCTCTCGTCGTTCCACCGCGATGCTGTGCTCAAGTTCGCAGAGGGCGACAGCCGCTGGTCCGGAACCCACCGCGGTCGCGCAGAAATAGAAAAATTCTTCCAGGACTTCGTCGCCGCCGGAATCAAGGGCCAGATCACCGAGATCTACAGCGGCGGCGCGCCCTGGCGAATGACCCTGCTCGCGCGATTCGACGACAACGCCCACACGCCCGACGGCACAGAGCTCTACAGCAACCGCACAGTGCTGCTGGTCCGCACACGCTGGGGAAAAATCATCTCGCAGGAAGACTTCTTCGAGGACACCACACGCATCGATGCATTCGAGAAGAAGCTTCGGCAACTTTAGATTCGCGCACCCGTCGACCCGGTGCACGACCTCCGCCGGTACTCAATGTGACATCCGGTGGCCTTTTTGGGGGTCAATGGCACATCGAGTGGACTTCCGGGGGGACTGGC
>NZ_CAPS01000025.1 GCF_000333955.1 Rhodococcus sp. AW25M09 | reverse complement strand
TAGAAAGTGCTCGACGGATCCACCACGTAGTCACCGAACGGCGGTACTTCGACGAATCCGTGCCGGACGTACAGCCGGCGGGCGGCCGCGAAGTAGTCCTGGGTCCCCGTTTCCAAGCTCACCCGCAGATGACCGCGTCGACGCGCCTCGCCCAGAGCGTGAGTGAGCAACGTCGAAGCAATGCCGCGACCGCGGGCCGAAGCGGCCGTACGCATCGACTTCAGCTCACCGTGAAAAGCCGTGAGTTCCTTCAGCGCAGCAATTCCCAACAGCCTGCCCGCCTCCCACGCCGTCCACACGCAGATATCCGCTCCGCGTAAACCGGATGAATCGAGGGCATGCACGCTCTCGGCAGGCGAGGTCGCGTGCATGTCCGCGAGATGCTCGGTCAGCATCGACTGCACCGCGGGACGGGTGAGATCATCGACCTCGATCCGCAGATCACCACTCACCTGTTGAGGAGCTTCTCGATCGCGTCGAACATCTTGAATCGTCCACTTGTCGGCACTGTTTCGATGTCGTGGCCGGCGATGCCCCAGCTCGACAGCAACGTGTTCGCAGCCTGCAATCCGGTGGTGGCCGCGCGTTCCATCAGAGCCACCGGCAGGTCGATGCGGATGCCGTCGCCGGCCAGTACCAACGCCGGCTCCGGGGTGCGGACGGTGGGGCGTTCGGCAAAGGCACCGAGGCCGAACATGGGGCAGTCGTCGCGCCACTCGGATCGCTCGGCGATCACCTCTGCGTCAGCAGTTTCCGGGTAGATCTCGTGCATCCGATCCATCAGCTGCGCACGGGTGACCTCCTCCGACTCCTCGGCGGCATAGGCGTGTAGTTCGACGACGGAGCCGCCGGTGCGCGCGGCCCATTGCGCCGCCTCGTCCTCGAATCTTTCGAGCACACTGATGTTGTCGATCGGGGGCATGCCGCCGGTGCCGATGAAGGCGGGTCTATCGGCGTTCACCGGCTTGCTCAACCAGACTCGGTGGACCAGGAACGGGGGTGTGTTCTGCAGCGCAGCAACCTGTTTGCGCCAATCGGACGTGCCGAGCTCAGGTGACTGTTCGAGCACCCGTTGCAGTCCGGCGATGTCGGTGGCGAGTACCACGGCGTCGGCATCGATGATGCCGCCCGCGTCGACGCGGAACTTGCGCAGACCGCCGCGGGTGATCTCACCACACGGCGTGGAAGTCCTGATATCGACGCCGAGGCCGGTGAGATAGTCCCCCAACGGATCCCACAGTGCCTGCGGGTATGCGTCGCGTGGAACATCGAAGATCAGCCCCTCGGAGGAGCCGAGGAAGTAGATGTGGAACATCATCGCCAGCTCGGCTGCTGACATCTTCTCGGGATCGGCGAAGAAGCTACGCGAGAACACGCCGAACGCCAAGTGCCGAGCGGCCTCGGGAAAGTTGATGTTGCGCAGGAACTCTGCGGCCGGGGTGGTGTCGAGCTCCTCGAACGTCTTGGGCACACTCACCGTCATCAACGGCAGGGCGGCGATACCGTTGAGATCGGTGAGATCCTTCCAACGGAACGTGGGACTGCGCTTGACGAATGCGAATGCGTTCAGCGGTGGTGTCTCCGGCAGTCCTTTGAATCCGTCGATCCTGCCATCACCGTCGATCAGTGGATAGTCGTCGACCGGACGCAACCTGGCCAACTCGGGATCGGTGCGACGCAACAGATTTCGCAGGTTGTAGTACTGCCGGAAGAACGCGTGAAATCCGCGGCTCATCGTCGCGGGTGAACCGTCTTCGAGCGTCGTATCCCACCCGCCGACGCGGCCACCGAGGTAGCTTTCGCGCTCGACCAGATGTACCTTCACGCCGCGCTCGGCCAGTGCGGTCGCGGCGCTCAGGCCAGCGATACCACCGCCGACGACCACCACGTGCGGCACGTCCGCCAACTGACCCGCATCGGAATATCCCTGTGGTGCAGCGTGGGTGACTTTCTTGGCGTCGGTCAACGCTCTTCCTCCGCGGGACGAGAGCCGAGGAAGGTGTGCACCACACCGTTCTGCCATCCGGTCATCGTTTCTCTGGCGACGCCGGTGTAGCCCGCGCGCTGCATCCGCCGCATGAACGCCGATGCGCCGTCGAAGGTGACGACGCTCCGCCACAGGTGGCGGTACAGGGTGGCGTCGCGCGTGGCGAGCCAGCCCAGCGGAATGATGATGCCCCAGCTGACCACGTTCCAGGAGATCCTGGCCCGGAGCGAATCGTGTACCGAATACTCGTGAAATGCGATCGTCGAGCCCCGACGCAACAGCGCCAGAAGCGATTTCAGCTCGGTATCGGGCTCGTCGACATTTCTGATGAGGTACGCAGCCAGGATCGCGTCGAACGGTCCGTCGACGCCGTTGACCGCCAGATCCTCGACGCGTGAGTGCACGAACGTGACGTTCGACGGCCAGTCCTTGCTACGAGCAACCTCGAGCATTTCGGCGGACGCGTCGGCGGCGACGATCTCGGCATGCGGGGCGGCCTCGAGTAGAGCGGCAGTGGATGCACCCGTACCGCAACCGATGTCGAGCAGGCGCAGGCCGGCACCGAGATCCGGGATCCGTAGGCGCTTGGCCGACGCGAGCAGGTGTTCGTGATAGCCGGGGTTCGCTCCGACGAGTCGGTCGTAGGCCTTCGCGCCGACGTCGAATGCTCCGGGAACTTCGTTGCGCGGCAGTCCACTCTTACCGACCTTCACAATGCCTCTTCCTTGCTTACGCGGGCCGAGGGCCCACCCTGGACCGATACGACGTCACCGTGGTGCAACTGCCGTCCGCGCCGCAGATCGACGTCCCCGTTGACGCTCACCACACCGTCGGCGATGACGCCCTTGGCTTCGGCACCCGATTCGATGAGATTGGCGAGCTTGAGGAATTGGCCCAGCCTGATCGATTCGTCGCGGATGGGGACATCGTGTACGTCGGACATGTCTCCATCCTGTACTAGCGAGCCGCTCGCTGCTACCGACGAGTCACATCGAGGATCGGAATCTGCGCAGTCGAAGGCTGTTGCTCACCACGAACACCGAGGAGAGCGCCATCGCGGCACCGGCGAGCATGGGGTTGAGCAGGCCCGCAGCGGCCAGCGGTATCGCAGCGACGTTGTAGGCGAAGGCCCAGAACAAGTTGCCCTTGATGGTGCTCAGGGTGCGGCGCGAGAGCCGAATGGCATCGCCGACGGCCCGCAGGTCTCCGCGCACCAGCGTCAGGTCGCCGGCCTCGATCGCGACATCCGTACCGGTGCCCATCGAGAGCCCCAGATCGGCCGTGGCCAGCGCGGCCGCGTCGTTGATGCCGTCGCCCACCATCGCCACGACCTTGCCCGACGCCTGCAGTTCACGGACGACGTCGACCTTGCCCGACGGCAACACACCTGCGATCACCTGGTCGATTCCTACCTCGGCGGCAATCGTGCGAGCAGCTGCCTCGTTGTCTCCGGTCAGCATGACGGGCGTCAGGCCCAGTGCCCGGAGTTCTTCGATGGCCTGCTTCGAGCTCGGCTTCACCGAATCCGACACCACCAGCACGCCGCGAGCCGAGCCGTCCCACCCGAGGGCGACGGCGGTGCGTCCCTGGGCTTCGGCGGCGTCGAAGGCATCGGCGAGTTCCGCCGGCAGGGGCATCGATCGATCGACGAGCAGCGAACGACGGCCGATGAGCGCGGCCCGACCGTCCACGGTGCCCTGCACCCCGAGCCCCTCGAGGCTGGCGAAGTCGTCGACCGTCAGCGATGGATTCGCTCCCGCGATGGCCCGCGCGATCGGATGTTCCGAACCCGACTCGAGAGCAGCAGCAACGGCGCGGACCGTGTCCTCGTCCTCTCCGTCGGCCACGTACACCGAATGCAGTGTCATATCGCCTGTGGTCACGGTGCCGGTCTTGTCCAGCACGACGGTATCGATGCGACGGGTGGATTCGAGAATTTCGGGGCCCTTGATCAGAATCCCGAGTTGTGCGGCCCGTCCGGTGCCGACCATCAGCGCGGTGGGCGTGGCCAGTCCGAGCGCGCAGGGGCACGCGATGATGAGGACCGCGACCGCAGCGGTGAACGCGGCAGCACCGGAATTGCCTGTGAGAAGCCAGAATCCGAGTGTGGCGACGGAGACTGCGATGACGATCGGCACGAAGATCCCGGAGATGCGATCGGCCAATCGCTGCGCCTGCGCCTTCCCGGTCTGCGCGTCCTCCACCGCCTTCGCCATCTGCGCGAGCTGCGTATCCGCGCCGACTCTGCTCGCCCGCACCGTGATTCGACCGCCGACGTTCATGGTTGCACCGACCACCGCGTCGCCGACGCCGACCTCCTCGGGTACGGATTCGCCCGTCAGCATCGATCGGTCGACGGCCGTGGATCCACTCTCGACGGTTCCGTCGGTGGCGATCTTCTCACCCGGGCGAACGACGAACAGATCGCCGACGGCCAGCCGATCGACTGGAATCTCCTGTTCCCGATCATTTTCGAGCAATGAGACGGTCTTCGCCCCGAGGTCCATCAGGGCGCGGAGCGCCGCCCCGGCCTGGCGCTTGGATCGGCTCTCGAACCAGCGACCGGCCAGGATGAAGGTGGTGACGCCTGCCGCGGCTTCGAGGTAGATGTTGCTCGCCCCATCGCTCCGCGCGATCGTGAACTCGAACGGATGCGTCATGCCGGGCATACCTGCAGTTCCGAAGAACAGTGCGTACAGCGACCACCCCAACGCCGCGAGGGTTCCCATACTGACGAGGGTGTCCATGGTCGAGGTGCCGTGTCGCAGATTGGTCCAGGCGGCGCGGTGGAACGGCAATGCTCCCCACACGACGACGGGAGCCGCGAGCGTCAGCGACAGCCACTGCCAGTTGGTGAACTGCAATGCCGGGATCATGGCCATCGCGATCACCGGCAGGCTGAGCACTGCCGAGACGATCAGTCTCTGTTTCAGCGGATCGACGGCCTGTTCGACCTCGGCGGGTTCGGCGGCCGGCAACGACGCGGTGTATCCGGCGGCTTCGACGGCGGCGATCAGATCCTCGGTGGCCACGCCGGCACTGGTGACACGCGCCTTCTCGGTGGCGTAGTTGACCGTGGCCGAGACCCCGTCGAGCTTGTTCAGTTTGCGTTCGATGCGATTTGCGCAGGACGCACAGGTCATGCCGCCGAGAATCAGTTCGGTTTCCTGGCTCGTGGCCCGCCCACCGGTGGGTGCGTCGAGGTCCTGCCGTGCGAGGTTCATGATAGCTACCCTACCCCCCCAGGGTATCTATTCGGTAGTCCCGGATCATCGGCCAGCTGTAACGGGTCACCTCACGGGCTCCGGTCCAGTGTGAATTTCATCGATGTCATTCGTGCGTCGAAAGTCATGCGCAGGACGGTGAATCAATAGCTTTGTAACGCGAACGAACCCGCGGACGAAATGCCGGGTAGCCCACTGGCAACTGCAGTCGGGAAAATCGGTGTCGGGCCGTGAGCGATGGGGATCGAATACATGAATGTTGGCAAGTCGAAGCGAGCGCGCGTTGCGTTGAGCGCTTTCGCAATCGGAGCACTCGGCGCCGGGGTTGTCGTCGCCGCACCCTGGTCGACGTCGACCACCAGCACCGAAGCCTCCATCGAACTGGTCTCGACGGCAACGTGCTACGACATGGTCAGCATCGCGATCGGCGGCCGCGGCGACACTCCCCGCGAGGGCGTCAAGTGGCTCACCACGCCCGACGGCGAGCGATTGCCTGCCGCGATGTCCGGTGACTACTCCAGCGACTGGATCGACCAGGTTGTGCGAGCTCCCAACAACGGCAACGTCGTTCCGGACTCCTACGCGGCTGTCTACGTCGAGTACCCGGCCGACATGGCGAGCTACGAGAACGCCGTGCAGACCGGCGTCACGAACTCCCAGACCATCATGAAGTCGATCACGGCGTCCTGCCCCAAGACTCGCTTCGCCATCGTCGGCTACAGCGAAGGCGCGGACGTCGCTCGCCGCACAGCCATGGAGGTCGGCAACCAGGTCGCCGATGCCGACGGCCAATACGGAATCGTCGATCCATCCCAGGTCGTCGGTGTGGTTATCCTCGCCGACGCCGGCCGCGTCGCAGGAGAGGGACCGTTCCCCGGTGCCGACAATCCGTTCGGCAATCCCGACGGCTTCGACACCAAGTACCAGAACGGCAGCTCTGCAGTCTCCGGCCAGGGCGCGTTGCCCGGAACCTCGGGCGGCTTCGGCGCACTCGACGGCCGAGTTGCGTCCTTCTGCTCCGAGGGTGACCTCACCTGCGCCCTGCCGGAGAACACGTCGCTGCTTCACCTCGCTGCCAACCTCGGCCGACAGGTCAACGCCGATGCGTTGGAAAAAGACAATTTGACTCCCGCCACTGGAGCGGATCTGGCTCTCGCCTTGGGCCGCATCGCAGTCAATGCCTTCAACGACATTGCTTCGCAGCCCAACTGGATGCAAAGCGACGAAACATTCCTCGACGTGCTGATCAAGGTGTCCGAGCCCAACTACAAGCCCGGCACCGTCACTACTCCCGTCTCGGCCGAGGTCGACGGCGAGCAGGAACCGATCGAAACCGGTCAGATGGTGGACATGGTGTATCTGCCGCAGAAGATCTTCCGCGAGATCACCGGCTTTCTTTCCTCCAACCAGAACACCGTCGCAGTTGTGATGAACGACCCCTACGGACTGACCCTCGGGCCAGGCTCGGGACACCACTTCGATTATTGGCGTGACGCGGACGTGGCCAACGGCAAGCCCTTGACCTCGGCTCAGTACGCCGGAGCCTGGTTGACGGAGCTGTTGGAGGAGGCCAACAAAGGTGAACCGGTGAAGACCAAGGAGGTGCAGGAGAAGGCGGGACGTGCGGCGGTCCAAGCGATCACGGCGTCCGTGACAACCACCTCGGCAACGCCGACGGCCACGACGACTGCACCTGTCACCTCGAGCCCGGTCACCACCAGCCCCGTCACCACCAGCCCCGTCGTGACGCCGGTACTCCCGGCCGCGCCGGCACCCGCTACCGAGGCTCCGGCAACCGAGGCTCCGGCCACCGAGACGGTGACGACGCCCGAGTGCACAATTCCCGTCGAGGGTGAGACCCCCGTCGAGGGAGCACCGCCGGTCTGTGTCACCACGACCGAAACGGCTGCTGCGACGGCATCCGAGACCGTGGTTCCGACCACCACCGAGGTTGTACCTGCGGGATAGTCCACTACGCAGAACGCTCACGAGCCCGTCCACCGCAGTCATCGGGTGGGCGGGCTCGTGTGTTTTCACATCGAGAGTGCGGCGGGACTCAGGCCGTGCCGCGCAGCTTCCCCCGGACCACGATGCCCACGATCAGAAGCACGAGAGCCACGAACACCACCATCGACGGTCCGCCACGGTCGAGACCGGTCAGCGCCGGAAGCGGTGCAAGCAGCGCAAGCGCCAGGGGCGGAATAGTCAGCGCGCCGACGCCGCCGCTGTACCAGAACCCCTCGAGTCGTTCCCAATCAGAACAATTCTGGACTCGGTCCTCCACATGCACCATGACTATCGCCAGCGGTACAGCCACGATCAGCCACAACAGCGGGGACAACGGCAGACCCACCCAGCCCAGAAGCGCGTCGGTGATGAGCGTCGCGCCGAAAAACGAAGGCAAGAACATCGAAACGGCGAGCAAGAACCCCAATGTCGCGTCGGAGACATCGTCGGGCAGACCTGTGTTCCCGCTGTCATCGGACATCACCTGCAGGCTACGGCCACGGTGCCCAGACCGGTCGGGCGTTTCGGGCGAGCCGCTATCTGCGACGCAGCAACCACACCCCGGCCGCGCAGACCGAGAGCACGACGAGGCCACCGACGGCCAGGGCGGTGTCGTTCGGCTGTGAACCGCCGAGAATGTCGTCGCCCGCCCACGGCATCGGCGCTCCGGAGCTCACCAGATAGACCGTTACCGTCAGCGGCATGGTGAACGGGACAGTCATGCCGATGGCCAGCGAGGTGGGAGCCGTGGGCAGGGCGCAGACCACGACGTAACCGGCAACCAACGGCACCGCCCACAGCGCGAGCGAGGCGGGGAGATCACCGAGAAAAGTCTGCGCGAGGTTCGCGGCCGCGACCACCAGGAGCGCGAGAAGTCCGAGGTAGATCTGCGGGAAGCGGTAGGCAATCAACCCGCCTGCGGCCAGCAACAGCACCGTGAATCCGAGCGAGGCGTAGGACTTGTCGATGACGTCGAGGGTGCCCACCCCGCCCGCCCACGAAGCGAACAACACGAGGATCAGCGAGCCGTCGCGTTTCGGTAGGAGCCAGGCAGCAACGAGCGCCGCGACGGTGAGCCCGGCGAGCGCGAGGAACCATACGAGGCTGCTGTCGCGATATTCGGTGGTCCACCAACCGAATCCGCCGGCCACTAGTGGCAATGCGACACCGACCGCGAGAGTGCGAGTGCTCGCCTGCGAGGTTGCAACCGACGAGGTTCGATATCCGGCAACGAGAAATATCGCGGCGAGAACAGCCAGGGCAACCGCCATGGCTGCCCTCTGGGGCACCACCGCATCCTCGGGCCCGACGACCTCCCAGGCGAACTGGGGCCCGGACGAGCTCGTCAGGAGCGTTCCGAGCTCGGCCCCCACCCGAGCGGCGGCGAGGATTCCGAGCGCCAGGACCGCCTGCGCCCCGCGATGGGATGCCGTCAGGATCGCCGACGCACCGAGCAGCACTCCAACGCTCAGCGCCGCTGCCCAATCGCCCAGCAATCCCGACGCCATACCGAGAGACTCGAAAACGATCACCAGCAGCGCCGCCACCGCGATCCACAGGGTGGCTCGTCCACCCGAGCGGGCCAACACCACTGCACTGACCGCTGCTGCGATGGCGAGCACCACCACACCGTCGAGAATTGCCGACGCACCGAAGCCGAAATCGTTGTACAGGAGCGGCTCTCGCAGTGCCATCACACTGATCGAATAGCCGACGGTGAGACCGGCCAAGAGCATCGACAGAAGTTTCATACTGCCGATCATGCCGTCAGCCGAATTTCACTCCCTGCGCCAGGGGCAGTTCGTTGGAGTAGTTGACCGTGTTCGTCGCTCGACGCATGTAGGCCTTCCATGCGTCCGAACCGGATTCACGGCCGCCACCGGTCTCCTTCTCGCCGCCGAATGCCCCGCCGATTTCCGCGCCGGAGGGGCCGATGTTGACGTTGGCGATACCGCAGTCCGAGCCGGCAGCGGACAGGAAGCGCTCCGCCTCACGGAGGTCCATGGTGAAGATCGACGACGAAAGACCCTGCGGCACATCGTTGTGCAGTGCGATTGCCTGGTCGAGGGTGTCGTACGTCAACACGTACATGATGGGAGCGAACGTCTCGTGCTTGACGATGTCGGTCTGCGTAGGCATCGTCACGATCGCGGGCTGAACGTAGAACGAGTACTCATCCACCACGTTCACCCGCTCGCCGCCGACCACGACGGTTCCGCCGTCGGACACCGCGGCCTCGAGCGCCTTCTGGTACCCCGCGAACGCGGTGGCATCGATGAGCGGGCCCACCAAAGTGTCACTGGCCAGGGGAGATCCGATCGAGAGCGTCTGGTAGGTAGAGACCAGCTTGTCGACCAGTTCGTCCGCGACCGAGGAATGCACGATGACGCGTCGCAGCGATGTGCAGCGCTGACCGGCCGTGCCGGCCGCCGAGAACACCAGTCCACGCGTCGTCAGATCGAGGTCGGCCGACGGCGTCACGATCGCGGCGTTGTTTCCGCCCAGCTCGAGCAACACCCGGCCGAATCGTCCGGCAACCCGAGGCGCCACGGCCCGGCCCATTCTCGTCGAACCGGTTGCCGATACCAGTGCAACCCGCGAATCGTCCACCAAGGCTTCGCCGGACGCGCGGTCGCCGATCAGCAACTGAGCGATCTTGGGGTCCACCCCCACAGCCGCAGCAGCACGCTCGAACAGTGCCTGCACTCCGACGGCGGTCAGTGGAGTCTTCTCCGACGGCTTCCAGATGACGGTGTCTCCCGCGACGAGCGCAAGAGCGGTATTCCAACTCCACACGGCAACGGGGAAATTGAAGGCCGTGATGACGCCGACGACACCGAGGGGGTGCCACTGCTCCATCATGCGATGCCCGGGGCGCTCGGTGGCAATCGTGTTGCCGTACAGCTGACGCGAGAGGCCGACGGCGAAGTCGCAGATGTCGATCATCTCCTGCACTTCACCGAGCCCCTCCGAGACGATCTTTCCGGCCTCGATGGACACCAGCGCGCCCAGGTCCTCCTTGTGTACTCGCAGCAGCTCGCCGAGTTCTCGGATCACCTGTCCCCGGGCCGGGGCAGGCACCTGCGACCACGACACGAACGCGGTGTGCGCGTCGGCGATGACACCGTCGACGTCCTCGGCCGATGCACAGGTCAACGACGCCAGGTTCCCGCCGGTGATCGGCGAACGAGCGATGATCGCGTCCGGTCCCGCGGGGGCGTCGAGCGCAATCGTCGCACCCAACCGGTCGAGGATGGCGCGAGTGCGCACACTCAACTCGTCGTGGGTGATGGATACAGACATGCGCGTACACCTTCCGTGCTGAGAACCGAACCGTCGGAGATGAGCCTACCGATGATGGTGAGGACCGTAATATTTCCTGTCATATCGACTTGCTTACGGAATATTAACGCGTATCTTCGACCTTATGACGCAAGTATTACAGTGCGCAGCAGAATCCATCGGTGCCCACACGGTCCGCGACGTGATCGGGAAGCACCTGCTGGCCGACGGTTTCGAGCTGGTCCTCGACCTCGATGCCTCGGCCGGATCCACCCTGGTCGACGCCAGGAACGGCACCCGGTACCTGGACCTGTTCACGTTCTTTGCGTCCAACGCGCTGGGCATGAACCATCCGGCCCTGATCGACGACCCGGAGTTCCGGGCCGATCTGATGCAGGCGGCGATGAACAAGCCGAGCAACTCCGACATCTACACCGTTCCGATGGCTCGATTCGTCGACACGTTCGCCCGGGTCCTGGGTGACGATCGGCTCCCCCACCTGTTCTTCGTCGAGGGTGGCGCGCTGGCGGTGGAGAACGCGTTGAAGGTTGCGTTCGACTGGAAGTCGCGATGGAACGAAAGCCACGGCCTGGATCCGTCTCTGGGCTCGCAGGTCATGCACTTCGAGCACGCGTTCCACGGTCGGTCCGGCTACACGATGTCCCTCACCAACACCGACCCGAACAAGGTCGCACGCTTCCCGAAGTTCGACTGGCCCCGAATTCCCTCGCCGTTCATCCGGTCCGACGCGAACATGGACGAACTCGAGGACGCGTCGTTGGCTGCCGCCCGGCTGGCCTTCGAGGCCAACCCACACGACATCGCCTGCGCCATCATCGAACCCATCCAGGGTGAGGGCGGCGATCACCACTTCCGTCCCCGCTTCCTGCAGAAGCTGCGCGAACTCTGCCACGAGTTCGACGCCTTGTTGGTCCTGGACGAAGTACAGACCGGAGCCGGAATGACGGGCACCGCATGGGCTTTCCAACAGCTGGGCGTCGTCCCGGATGTCGTCGCCTTCGGCAAGAAGGTTCAGGTCTGCGGCGTCATGGCCGGCGGTCGCGTCGACGAGGTCGCGGACAATGCCTTCGCCGTCAGCTCCCGCATCAACTCGACGTGGGGCGGCAACCTCACCGACATGGTGCGCTCGCGTCGAATCCTGGAAGTGGTCGAATCGGAGAAGCTCATCGACCGCGCAGGTGAGCTGGGCACATCGTTGCTGACGATGTTGCAGGAGTTGGCAACTCGACACACGACGGTCTCCGAGGTACGAGGACGCGGTCTGATGTGCGCCTTCTCCCTGCCCGACGCCTCCACCCGCGACCGAGTGATCGACCTGTTGCGCACCGAGGAACACGTGCTGGCCCTCGGCTGCGGCGACGCGGCAGTGCGATTCCGGCCGGCACTGACCATCACCGAAGCCGAACTGACCCAGGCAGTGGAAGCCATGGATCGGGTGCTGAGCAGGCTCTAGCGCTCGGGCTCGATATCCCTCTGCGACAGACGAATCTGCGATGCCGGAATGACACCGGGAAGGAAAAATAAGTACTCCGGCGACTCCCGGAGGTCACTGTCGTCGACACCGCTGACTTCCCAGACGTCCACCGGACCACCGGTGTTGTTCATGCCCACGAACCAGTCACGTTCCCACTCCGAGGCCGCCAAGAAGCAGCCTTCCTGCTCGGGACGCCTGCTGCCGGCAATACCGCGAGCGGCACCCATTCGACGCCAGTCGAGTCCGTGCATCTGAATCGACTCGCGATTGAGCACCGATGTGACGTGATAGCGAATGGTCATCGACACAAACTAGCAACGGAACATGCAGCGGTACAGCGATTTATCGACTACAACAGCATTGCCTCAGCACCTGCGGCGACCGCATCAGCCGCACGCTGGAGTGCAGGTGACGACAGCGACCACTGCTGCCAGTACAGCAGCACGTCGTCGATTCCGTTGTCGTCGAAACACTTCAGCGAGTCGCGTGCCTGAAGATCCGGAATCATTCCCCATCCGAAACCTAGATCCACGGCCCGCGCATAGTCCGCCGACGCCGGCACCAGATGCCTCGGTGGTTCGTGGGGATCGACGCCTGAACGCTGTAAGTAGATGTCCTGTAATCGGTCGTCGGCATCGAAGACGACTACCGGCGCCGCGCGCAATGCGTCGGCCGTCACCCCTGCAGCGAACCATCGTTCGATGAATTCCGGGGTCGCAGACGGCCGGTAGCGCATTGCACCGAGGCGTCGAACTGTGCAGCCACGCACCGGGTCTGCCACCGAAGTTATTGCCGCGGAGACGATCCCATCGTGCAGCAGTTGAGCGGTGCGATCCTGATCCTGCCGATGCAGGTCGAAGGTCGTCGTATCGGTCAGTGGGGCGAGCGCAGGCAACACCCAGGTCGCCATCGAATCTGCGTTGACCGCAAGGGAGATGGGTGCGGCGATGCCGTCGTCGTTCAGTTCGGCTCGAGCCTGGTCGGTCAAGGTGTCGATCTGGCGCGCCAGACGAAGTACTGCAACACCGGACTGGGTAGCCACCACCGGTTTGCTGCGCTGGACGAGGGTTCGGCCCAACGACTGCTCGAGCGACTTGATCCGCTGGCTCACCGCCGACGGCGTCACGTGCAGCGCGCGGGCCGCAGCCTCGAAGGTTCCACCGTCGACCACTGCCCTCAAGGCTCTGAGCTGCTCGATCTCCACAATATGAAGGTACGCTAATCGATACTGAAATACATTCGCTGGCCCTAATCTCCCAGTGGTTCTAGCGTTGCGGTCATGACCTCGCTTGCCGCCGCACAATCGACCCTCACCGGCTTGGGCGTCGGACTGTCCCTCATCGTCGCGATCGGTGCGCAGAACGCGTTCGTGCTGCGCAAGGGCCTGCAACGCACCCACGTGCTGCCGGTGGTGGCGGTGTGCGCTCTCTCCGACGCGGTGCTCATCCTCGCCGGGGTGGCAGGAATCGGCGTCCTCGTCGATCGCTTCCCCGTCGCTCTACGTGTCGTGACCGTGCTCGGCGCACTGTTTCTGCTCGTCTACGGATTGATGGCGCTGAACCGTGCCCGCAATCCCGCTGCCATGGCGGCCGAAATGACCGGAGGCGGCTCGCTGATCGCTGCCCTCGCCACGTGCCTGGCACTGACCTGGCTCAATCCGCACGTCTACCTCGACACCGTGGTGTTCCTCGGCTCGATCGGAAACCGTCAGCCGGGCGAACTGCGGTGGTGGTTCGCGCTCGGTGCCGTACTCGCCAGTGTCGTCTGGTTCACCGCGCTCGGCTACGGATCACGCGTGCTCAGTCCGCTGTTCGCGAGACCAACGGCCTGGCGAATCCTCGACCTCGGGATCGGCGTCATGATGCTGACGCTGGCGGCGCTGCTGGTGTTCGGCTGAACCCGCGCCGCAGAAAGCTTGATCGACGGTACAACGAGTGATCTGATAGTCGCGAATGACCGACCGCATGGTCTGACAACCCTGGAGGAATTCCGTGCCGTACCTCGGCCTGTTGATCATGCTGCTGGGCATCTTCTGCCTGATCGACGTCATCACCGCCGATGACTCGAGCATCCGCTACCTACCGAAAATTGTGTGGTTGCTGCTGGTCATCGTCTTGCCGCTTGCCGGGTCCCTCGCGTGGCTCCTCGTCGGACGACCCGACGGCAGCAGCATCTGGGGTGGGGGCGGAGCACCACGGACTGCGTCGGCATACCCCGAATACGACGCCGAGCACGGCCTTGTCGCCGCTCAGTCGCAGGAAAGTGGCGAGGAGTTCCTGCGCCGTTGCCGCGCCCGCGCCGAAGAGCAGCGCCGCATCGGCCGCGAGAAGCGCCGTAGCGAATGAGAGTGCAACCCTCAGTGCGCGACGAATAGGGAAACCATGGCCGATCTGACGACATTTCCCGAGCCGAACTCGGCGCTCTCCGATCCCGCGCATCTGTTTCGCGAGTATCTGCGCTTCTACCGCAACGAGCTGGTTCGACGAATCACAGCGTTGAGCGGCGATACCCTGACCACCTCCGCCGTCCCGTCGGAGTGGACTCCGCTGCAGATGCTGACCCATCTGGTGCACATGGAACAGCGCTGGTTCGTCTGGGGATTCCTCGGCAGGGCCGTCGACGCCCCGTGGGGAGACCACCAGGACGGCCGCTGGCACGTATCGGCCGACATCGACGCCGAGACCCTGCTGGCGAGGCTCGACGACGGTGCCCGCCGCACCGACGAGGTACTGCGCTTACATCGGATGGACGAACTGGCCACCCTGGGTGGACGATTCACCGAGGAGCAGCCGACGCTGATCTGGATCTGCTTCCATGTACTCCAGGAATACGCCCGCCACCTCGGCCACCTCGACGTCGCCGTCGAGCTGGCAGGCGGACCGACAGGTGAAGGAACGACATGAGAATCAACATCACCAACGTCTTCGTCGACGATCAGGACAAGGCACGGAAGTTCTACACCGAGGTACTGGGCTTCGTCGTCAAGCACGACATCGCCATGGGTGGGACGGATCGCTGGCTCACCGTCGTCTCGCCGCAGGAACCGGAGAGCACCGAGTTGCTGCTGGAACCCAGTGGTCATCCCGCTACCGGACCGTTCAAGAATGCGCTGTTCGCCGACGGCATCCCGTTCACTCAGTTCGCGGTGGACAACGTTGCCTCAGAATACGATCGGCTGATCGAGCATGGCGTTCGATTCACCCAGCAACCGACCGAGATGGGTCCGGTGATCACAGCGGTGTTCGACGACACCTGCGGCAACCTGATTCAGATCATCGCACCGGCGAATTGACCCCTCAGGCGTTCGCGTACAGATCGACGGTGGCGCCGTCGGGATCGTGCACGACGGCATAACGCTGTCCCCAGAACGCATCCCAGGGTGCCAGGTGCCCGGTGAACCCGGCCTCGGTCACGGCCGTCCATGCCGCGTCGACCCCATCCGCCGTCCCACAGTCGAACGCGAGAGCAACACGGTGGCCACCGCTGGGCGGCGTCCACGTCGGGTCGAACGAGGTGATGGTCGACGGCAGGTCGAACAACAGCCGAACACCACCGAGGTCCACCTCCACGTGCTGCTCGGCATCGGCGTCCGCTGGAATGTCCAGTCCCAGAACTCGGTAGAACGCCAGAGCTGCGGCCATATCGGCGACGATGATTTCGATTCCTGCCAGGCGCGGTTTCACAACGAAGAGGTTAGACCGATCAACCCCAGTTGGCGGCATTCGTCAGGCAGAACGGATGGCCAGCTGGGTCGAGCAGCACTCGCCACGTCTCACCCGGCTGCTCATCGGGCAGCGTCGCACCCAGCTCCACGGCTGCCGTCGCCGCGGAGTCGAGATCCTCGACCGCTAGGTCGAAGTGAAACTGCTTGCTGCCGTGAGCATTCGGCCATGGCGCCGGCTGGTAGTCGTCGACTCGACCGAATCCGAGCGCACTGCTCGGACCCTGCAGCATCGCGTAGTCCTTCTCCGCATGTACGACGCTCCAGCCCAGCAGCGACGACCAGAAGCTCGCGCTGGCCTCGGGGTCTGCACAGTCCAGGGTGACCATCTTCAGCGTGGCCACGGGTGTCTCGGTCATGGTGTGTCTCCTCCTCGGTGTTGTCGAACTCTCGGTGTTGTCGAACTCTCGGTGTTGTCGGACCAGACTCCTACACTGACGCGCGTGCCGGATAGGAAAAACGCGACAGCCACCCAGGCCGGCGTCCTGCGACCCGACCAGCTGGCACAGCACGTCGAACTCCAGCGGTTGCCCTGCTCGCGGTCGTTGGAACCGTGGGTCGAGAACTACTGGCTACTGCAGTGGGATCTACCGTCCGGCACCTGCCATCGCAGCTCGACGCTTCCGCACCCGGCCTGCACGCTGAGCGTCGAACACGGCCGGACCCGAGAAGGCGTCGTCGAACCGGTGGTCGTGACAGGAGTGCTCACACGCCGCTTCGACGTCGAGCTCGCCGAGTCCGGTTGGGTATTCGGAGTCAAGTTCCGGCCGGGCGGCTACGCGGCCTTCACCGGAACCGTGGCACGAACCCTGCGCGACGTCCCGGTGGCCGAACCCACTCCCTTTCGCGTCGACACCGTCGATGCATTGGCCGAGCTGGGCGGTCATCTGGAACCGGATCAGTGCCGAACCGTCGTCGACGCGGTTCTCGCGCCCTACGCCCGAGAGGTGGATCCGGAGTACGACGCCGTGCTCGACATCATCGCCGCCATGCTGACCGATCGAACACTGATTCGCGTCGCACAGGTGGAACAGCGATGCGGTGTCGGGACACGTCGATTACAGCGGCTGTTCGAGCGCTACGTCGGTGCGACGCCCAAGTGGGTTCTCGGACGGTATCGAATTCACGACGCACTGAGTGAGCTCGATAACGGCTACTCGGGTCCGCTGGCAGACCTCGCGGCGCGATACGGCTGGTTCGACCAGGCGCACTTCACTCGCGAGTTCACCGAGCTCGTCGGCGTACCACCCGGTACGTATCAACTGTGAATAACACCTTCGTCACGCAATGCGACTTTTGGCGATTCGTTTGGCACAGTATTCCGCGGTGCTCGGTAGCACTGGGTGAGCACAGCAGCACAAAGGAAGAGTGGGCTTCAACGCATGATCAACATTCTCGTTGCCGGTGGTATCGCGCTGGCGGTCTCGATTTTGTTGACGCCATTTCTCATCGCGCTGTTCACTAGGCAGGGTTTCGGCCAGGAGATTCGCGTCGAAGGCCCGGCAAGTCACCAAGCCAAGCGGGGAACGCCGACGATGGGCGGCGTCGCGATCATCGTCGGTCTGTGGGCCGGCTACCTCGGCTCCCATCTCGTGTCGATGGGTGGTGACGGGCCGTCGGCGTCTGCACTGCTGATCCTCGGCCTCGCCACTGCGCTCGGCGGCGTCGGTTTTCTCGACGACTACATCAAGCTCCGCATGAAACGAAGCCTCGGCCTCAAAGCGACCGGCAAGTACGTCGGACAGATCACTGCCGCGGTGATCTTCGCAGTCCTGGCGCTGCAGTTCCGCAACGGGAACGGGCTGACTCCGAGCAATCTCGAACTCTCGCTGGTACGCCAGTCCACGTTCTTCACGATGGCTCCGATCGTGTTCGTGCTGTTCTGTGTGTTCCTCGTCATCGCATGGTCCAATGCCGTCAACCTCACCGACGGGCTCGACGGTTTGGCGGCGGGTTCGATGACCCTCGTCCTCGGTGCGTACACGGTGATGACGTTCTGGCAGTACCGGCAATCGTGCGCGACCAACTCCGTTGCCGGGTGCTACCAGGTCCGCGACCCACTCGACCTCGCAGTCGTCTGCGCCGCAGCTGCGGGAGCCTGCATCGGATTCCTCTGGTGGAACGCAGCTCCCGCCAAGATCTTCATGGGCGATACCGGTTCCCTCGCCCTCGGCGGACTGCTTGCAGGACTGTCGATCGTGAGCAAGACCGAGCTGATCGCCGTCGTCTTCGGTGCCCTCTTCGTCGCCGAAACTTCCTCCGTCGTCATCCAGGTCGCCTCGTTCAAGACCACCGGCAAGCGGCCGTTCCGAATGGCACCGATTCACCACCACTTCGAGTTGGCCGGCTGGGCCGAAACGACGGTCATCATCCGGTTGTGGCTCTTCGCGGCCATCGCGTCGGCGCTGGGACTCGGGTTGTTCTACAGCGAATTCCTCGCCGCAGTCGGGTAAGAATTCCAGTATGAGTTATTACGATTCGGGGATGACCGACGAAGTGTCTCCGGTTGCCAAGGTCGACGCTCTCGCCGCGGAGCTCGAACATCTCGATGCTCGACGCGTCGCCATCGGGGTCGAACTCGTCAACCTTGAATTCGGCCTCGACGGAGACGCCAAAATCCGCGCGACGGAGGTCTTCCACAGCGACTACCTGGGACGACTCTTCGCGTTGGTCGACGAACTGCGCACGGACGAATAGGGCGACTTCACTCTTGACCTGAAGTCCACTCGAGGTTCTACTGTCGTCTTCATGACGACACAGAAGCCCATGCAACCACCCGAGTTACAGCCCATCGGATTTTGGACTGCGCGCGCCGGCGAGGCGATACGAACACGAATTCGGGCTGCGCTCCGCGAGATCGGCGTCAGTCAACCCGAATGGTGGCTCCTGCATCAGATCTCGCTGCATCCTGTGGGAGCCGAGCGCGAAGCAACGATCGAGAAAATCGGCCACAACGACACCCCGGAAGCCATCGTCGACGCAATCGATTCCGCGACCGCCAAAGGCTGGATCGTCGAATCGGATTCACGAGTGAAGTTCACGCCGACAGGTGCCGAAAAGTTCCGGCAGGCAGCGGACATTCAGCAGATGCTGCAGGACGAACGTATGCACGGCATCCGTCGAGACGATTACGTCACCACCATCGAAGTGCTGCAGCGAACAATCCAGAACGTCGGAGGCGACGCCTGGCATTGGTGATGGTCGGGTGCGCCGATATTGGCTGACGGGTACTGCGATCGAGGGCCCGAGGAACGCGTCGAATACGGGCAGAATCGTCCAGGTCCGTAGTCAAAAGATTTGCGCCGAATCGTCCGCGACGAGTGCGTAATTGATCCGCTGCGGGCGGTTCTCCCACAGCAGGTAGCCGACGAGACCGAGCGAGAGCCCGACGAGCGTCCACACCTTACGCATCGCGTCGGGCCTGACGAGCAGCCACTGTGCATGTGGCCGTAGACCAGAACGTCACGGCGGCATTGCGCTTCTCCGTGTCCTGTGGCGTCGCCGTAGAATCCGAGAGACCCGAACTCGACCGACGATGAAGGGCAGAACCCATGACCAGCGGCAGGGACGTCGAAGTACGCAACGTCGTCGACGCACTGAACAAGATCGACAAGCCCTGGCAACCCCACCGACTCGTGAGCATCAACGATTACGACGTCAAAGTAGTCAAGCTGCTCGGCGAGTTCGTCTGGCACACGCACCCGGACACCGATGAGATGTTCTTCGTCCAGAACGGTGAACTCACCATCCAATTTCGCGACCGCGACGTCGTTCTCGGGCCCGGTGACGTCTTCGTCGTCCCGGCAGGCGTCGAGCACTGCCCGAAAGCCGACGAGGAAGTGTCTGCTCTGCTGTTCGAGCGATCGGGCACCGTCAACACCGGAGATGCAGGCGGCGACAGAACCTCCCAGGTCAGAGAGTTGTGACGGGGGTTCTACTGCGACCCGCTGTCCGGTCCGACGCCGACTTCCTGTTCTCCATGGCATCCGATCCCGAGGTGGTCCGCTGGGTGGGAAGCAGAAAGCCCTGGAGTAGAGAGTATTTCGATCGGCGCTTCGCACAGGCCCTGAGTGCGACGGGCAGCCACGAGCCGGACCTACCGAGGTGGTTCATCGGCACAACCGAGGATTCACAGCCCGTCGGTTTACTCAGCCTCGTTCGCCGATCCGATCACCACGAGGTCGGCTATTGGGTGCATCCCGACCACTGGGGTCACGGCTGTGCCGGCGAACTGGTGATTCACGCACTGGACCATGCAGCCGATCTGCCATTGGCAGCGCAGGTGTATCACGCAAACGGTGCCTCTCGTCGCGTGCTCGAGCGGGCAGGGTTCACCCTCGTCGACGACGGCGAGCCCATGACTTACCGTCGACGCATCGGTTCACCACTTCCTGATCGGGCGGGGACGAACGGTGGTGTTGCCGGTCGTGACGCCGCGCACCATGGGACGCATCAGAAACTGGTGCGGAAACCCCATGTCGATGGCACTGACCGCCTCTAGTTTGTCGAGCTGGGATTCGTCGAATTCGACATCGAGTGCAGAGATGTTCTGCTGCAACTGTTCCACGGTCCGCGCCCCTCGAGAGCATCTGGACGGCACTCAATGTGACATTTGGTGGCCTTTTCGGGGGTCAATGGCACATCGAGTGGACTCCAGGATGCCCGTCGGGGTCGTCAGGATGGTCGGCGAGACAAGATTGCAGTGATCTCGGCCAATGCGGGGATTGCCGCTGAGAGTGCTCGGCGATTGTCCGGTGTCAGTTCGTCGAGGGCGTCGGAGAGCACCTGCGAGCTGACCGCGTCGTACTCGGCGAGTAGGTGCACTGCCTTCGGTGATGCTGTCAGGGTGGCACTGCGCAGGTCGCCGGATGAGATCGATCTTTCGACGAGTCCCGCGTCGACCATCGCTTTGATCAGGTTGCTCACGGTGGATCGGGCGAGGTTCAGGTGTGCGGCGAGGGCCCCGGGGCTCATCGACGGCCTATCGGTGAGGGCTCGCATGACCTCGATGTGCGAATCCGGGATGTCGGGTAGTTGCGCGGCTTCTCGGGTCGCGCGAAGCAACGAACGCCGCAGTGGTCCCAGTTGCCGACCGAGCTCGATTGCGGTGGAGTGCATCGTTCGATGATCGCACAGATAGTTTTGCCGCAAACATAGTTTTGTGACAAAATGGCCTGATGAACGAAAACACCACAGTCCAGAACCCGATCCCGACTCAAGACCTCAGCGGCATCGTCGGACACCGCTTCATTTACACCTATGCGAACGACTGGCAGTACGAGATGTACGTCAAGAACGCGACGACCATCGACTACCGCATCCACACCGGAATGGTCGGAGGACGATGGGTCAAGAACCAAGAAGTCGACCTCGTACAACTCGACGACGACGTCTACAAGATCTCCTGGAACGAGCCCACCGGAACATCCGTCGTCGTCAACGTCGTACCCGGCAAGCGCCGCTTGCACGGCACCATCTTCTTCCCACAGTGGATAGAACTCGACGGAACGAAAACCGTTCTCTACCAGAACGATCACCTCGACGAGATGCGCACGTACCGTGACGCCGGACCGACCTACCCCATCTACGTCGTCCCCGAATTCGCCAAGATCACTCTGTTCGAGAACGTCGGCGTCGACGACGAGACCATCGTGTCCGTTGCGCCGGCAGACCTGCCCGACGGGTTCGCGGACAGAACGAACTGACGTGCCTCCCGAACTCGTCTTCGTCGCGCATCTGTCGGTGACGGTGGGCGAACCGATCGATCTCGGGCAGGTAGGCGATGGTCACCGTCGCATCGTCCCGATCCTCGGCGGGACCGTCGACGGCCCCCTGATGCGCGGCCGGGTTCTCGCAGGTGGAGCGGATCACCAAATTCTTCGCTCCGACACACTCACCGAACTCGACGCCAGATACGCACTCGAGACGGATGCCGGCGAACGAATCTCTGTACACAACGTGGGCATACGCAGTGGCACCAAGGAGGACATCGACGCGCTCGTACGCGGAGAACCTGTCCCCGCCGATCGAATCTACTTCCGCAGCCAACCCAGACTGTCGTCAGCCGCGAGCCGCCTCGCATGGCTGACCGAACAACTCTTCGTCGGCTGCGGCGAGCGCTTACCGAGCTCGGCCGAACTGGACGTGTATCGGATCACCTGACCGTGCTTGCTCGTGCACTCAATGTGACCTTCGGTGGCCTTTTCGGCAGTCAATGGCACATCTAGTGGACTTACAGGGGCGGTCAGGCGATGGACTGGCCATAGACGTGTGTCACGGCGATGGTCACCAGTACTCGTCGATCGGCAACCATGGCTGCCCGGTATTCGTTCCAGTCGGGGTGCTCACCGGCCACGGCGCGGTAATAGTCGACCAGTGCCTCGATTTCGGGGCTGTCCGGTGAGGTACCCGGGCCGGTGAGGGTGACGGCTCCTTCCGCCGTTGCCCATGCCTTGTTGTCGGCGCTGGCCACTTCCAGCGCAGCCCGTGGATCTCGGCGCAAGTTCACCGTTTTCGCTCGGCCGTCGGTGACCGAGATCGAGATGGTGCCGGCGGCTCGATCGTAGAAAACCGCCACCGGGGACAGCTGCGGAAGTCCGCTGGCTTTCACGGTGGCAAGCACGCCGATGCGGCTTTGTTCGAGAAGGTCGTGAGGATCGAATCCGCTACCGGTCATGATTTCCTTAACGTCATTGCCGGGCAGCGCGGAACCTGAGAAGTAGGTTTCAGAGTGCCTGGGGACATCGGGTATGGCTCTCTTTTTTTCGCTGTTCGGATGGCCGGAAGGGAATGGCCGCCTGGTGTCCTCGACGACTCGACCGCTCATTGAGAGACGCGACCTGATCGCTGATTAAGGACACGACGGGGCAGTCGTCCACCAGGTACCAACGACTCGACGACGGCAAGGGGTACATGTGCAATATCTCTGGGTGGGAATCGACGCAGGGAAAACTCACCACCATGCGGTGGTAATCGACACCGACGCAACACGACTGCTGTCCCGTCGGGTGCTGAACGACGAGGCGGTCCTGAAGACACTGATCGACGATGTGCTCGACATCGCCGACGGTGGCGAGGTGGTCTGGGCGGTGGACTTGAATTCGGGTGGGGCTGCGCTTCTGACGGCGATGCTCGCCGCAAGTCAGCAAACCCTGATGTACATCCCTGGCCGCATCGTGCACCACGCTGCCGGTGGGTATCGCGGCGATGCCAAGACTGACGCTAAAGACGCGGCGATCATCGCAGACCAGGCGCGGATGCGCCGCGACCTACAACCAATGCGAGTGGACGACGAGATCGCGGTCGAGCTCGGCATTCTGACATCGCGCCGAACTGATCTGATGCGGGACCGCACACGATCGCTCAACAGGCTCAGAGCACTTCTGAGCACCTACTTCCCAGCATTGGAGCGCGCGCTCGACCTCAGCAACGTGAAGGGTGCGCTGATCCTGCTGACCGGATATCAAACCCCCGGCGCGATCCGCACAACCGGTGCTGCGAAATTGGAAGTGTGGTTGCGGAAGCGCAAGGCGTACAACGCGAATGGCCTTGCGGCCCTGGCGACGGAAGCGGCTCTAGCGCAGACGATCCTGGTGCCGGGGGAGGCCATGGCCGCACAGGTCGTCAGCTCAATGGCCACCGACGTACTCGACCTTGGGAGACGGGTGGCCGACCTCGACCGCACTATCGAGGCCGTGTTCAAGCGTCACGCGACGTCTGAAATTCTCGAATCCATGCCGGGGATCGGTCCTCTTCTTGGTGCCGAGCTGGTTGCCGCGACCGGTGGAGACGTCTCGGTCTTCGGAACCGCGGACCGGTTCGCCGCAGTGGCCGGCCTTGCCCCTGCACCGCGAGACTCGGGCCGGATCAGTGGAAACCTCAGACGCCCGCGCCGGTATGACCGGAGGCTGCTGCGAGTCGCGTATCTGTCAGCCCAGCTCAGCGTACGAAGCTGTTCCGAGTCGAGGGCCTACTACGAACGAAAGCGGGCTGAGGGTAAACGCCACACTCAGGCCGTGCTGGCATTGGCACGGCGACGGTCGAACGTGCTGTGGGCAATGCTGCGTGACGGAACGCCATATCGACCGGGGTCGTCGGCCTCCGCAGGCGGGTGCGGTACACCCGCTGCCGCTTGATGTGGGGCCGGCCCCTGCGGTCAACAAGCAACATCGCGGACGACCACCACCACCACACAGTCCAATATCGGGGACAAGTACGTCGGCATCGATATCCACTTCGAACTCGATGGATGCCGACGCATCCTGGCCGACGGCTTCACACCATTGGCCGCGTCCGTCGCGTTCCTCGACTCGATCGACAGCGCCACCGGCTAGGCACCTCGGCTGCATGCCTCCGACGATCACAGACGGGCGTGGTGGGGCTTCTATACTGGCGTTGAATGACGGGACATGGGAATGAGGTTGATTGCCAGGTGTGGCGGACACGTCGACGGTATCCGTTCTCTTAGTTTGGATCTCACGCCGATTGCCGTCGGCGGCGGACGCGCGATGTCCGCGCCGACAACCGATTTCTGAGCTCGTCCTCATCTGCAGCGATGTGCGCGGGCTAGCCTGAGGCGGTGAGTAAATATCTGGCCGAAGCTGGTTTCAGCGAGTGCGTGAACGCTGGCGTCTGCGGCGCTGAATTTGACGCTTTCTTCTTGAGAATAGGTATCGGATTGCTTCTGTTTTGTCTCTGGTTCGGTCTCGCTATCTATGTGTCCGCGGCTGCAGGGCCACCTCTGACTGCGCGGCGTACGGCGATTTCGATTCTGACAGCTTGGCTTGTGCCGATCATCGGTTCGGCATTTTTCTTCTGGTACCGAGAGGACGCGCGTCAGGACAACTGGCAGCCACCCATGGCGTAAGCAGCGGTAACAGTTGCCCTGTTGGGTACCAATTGTCTTCGTCTCAGCTGTATACCGAGAATTCCTCCGTCGATTCCACGCGTTGCAGAAACCGGGTGTAGTTAGATACAACTTTTCGGGAATCTGCCCATTCGGCCTGACCGTCCAGGAGTCTGCTGGTCTGTGGTGAAGGCAGCGGTACTGATGCGAGCAAACGAGGTCGGCTGCAGGCTTCACAGCGTCCCTACGATCGAGAGTCAGCGCGCGATAGAAGCTACGACTGCCGCTCCGTTGTCGATGACGGACGGCCCAATCGACACAGTAGGTGTCGACCCGCGCATTCCGACAAAAGTCTGCGAGAGTCCATCGACGGCAGGAAAAGTGAGGGCTTCGACAACGGGGGAGGTCTCCGCCGAAGTCAACCGCTGCGGACCCGTCTCCTGGTCTTTTGCAACCGGGTCGAAACCGGTCAAATCCAGCTGCAAGATACAACTGCCAGCCACCTCGGTGGGGCTATCGGATATGTAAGTGCGGGGATCCTGCACAAACCGACCCGACCAGCCCACAATGCCGTTACCTGAGACTTCGAAGACGACCGAGTCGGCATCCGGGGTGCTTCCCATCGAGACGGACTCGAGCCGGGGC
>NZ_CAPS01000026.1 GCF_000333955.1 Rhodococcus sp. AW25M09 | reverse complement strand
GATCTCGGAACAGATCCGGCGCGAGCGCGGACACCCCGACATCCGTATCGCTCGCCGGGCCGAGACCATCGCACGGCTGGCCGCTGTCACACGAGAACGTGGGGAGGTTTCCGAGGGGTTGCGCCGCGTCCTGGTGGTGCAGGCGGTGCGGCTGGCGTACCTGTCGGCCGAGCGACTCGCCTTCGTCGAGGGCCATCCGATCCCCGACCCCGCCGCGATCGACGTCACCGCGCTGGTCGGTTCGGTGCTGCACGAGCGCGAGGACCCAGCCACCGAACCCGAGGGCGAATCCGACGGCGACGATGTCGATACCGATACCGATACCGATACCGAGCTGGACCTGTTCAGCGAGTTCTGACTCCGACCGTCGTAGGCTCGCCCTGTGCCACTTCCCCCTCACGTTGCCGATCTCACCAGCATCGACCTGCTGCTGTCAGTGGCCGAGCTCGGCAGTATCGGGCGGGCGGGTCGAGCCCACGGTATGTCGCAGCCGGCGGCCAGTGCGCGCATCCGGGCGCTGGAACGGCGTGTGGGCGCTCCGCTGTTGCGACGCGGGGCGCGAGGGACGGTACTGACCGAGTTCGGCGAGCTGGTCGCAAGTTGGGCTGCCCCGGTCGTTCGATCCGCCGCGGAATTGGCGACAGCCATCGCCACGTTGCACGCCGAACGCATCGGTCATGTTCAGATCGCCGCGAGTCAGACTGTTGCAGAGTATCTTCTGCCGCGCTGGTTGGTCACACTCCATACGCATCTCCCCCACATCGTTCCGAGTCTGAGTTCGGGTAATTCGACGGTGGTTGCCGAAAAGGTATTGGCGGGCAGTGCCGACATCGGTTTCATCGAGAGTCCGAGTGTGCCTGCAGCCCTTGCACATCGAACCGTCGCCCACGACGAGCTGGTTCTCGTGGTGCCGCCGGGGCACTCCTGGGCGACTACGCCGCCCTCGGCCGCCGAGATCGTCACCACGGCGTTGGTCACCCGAGAGGCAGGTTCGGGAACGCGCTCCGCCTACGAAACTGCTTTGGCCACAGCAGGTCTGGGGCAGCCCGCGACACCACTGCTCGAGGTCTCGTCGACAACGGCCATCAAATCGGCCGTCGGGGCGGGGATCGGCGGGGCAGTTCTCAGCTCGTTGGCCGTCGCCCCCGAACTGGCCGCCGGAACGCTGATCCGCGTGCCGATTCCCGGGCTCACACTTCGCCGAGAGTTGAGGGCGATCTGGCCGGCCGGCCGCGACCCAACAGGGCCGGCTGCGGAGTTGCTGGGGGTGGCCGCGAACCGTCAGACATAACCTCGAGTTATGAGTAACGCCCGAATCGGTGCCTACCGGACTCACCGGAGAGCACGCACGCTGGAGTCATGACCACGACAGTCCCCGCCGCGTCCGTCACCACCGCGTCCGTCACCACCGCGTCTGTTCCGCGCACGGTGACCGTCGCGCACATCACCCCCAATTGGTTCGCGGCCGTGATGGGTACGGGGATCGTCGCCAACGCAGCCGCCACCCTGCCCGTTCAGTTTCCCGCCCTGCACGTCTTCGCCGTATCCGTCTGGGTGATTGCCGTTGCAGCCCTGGTCGTGATCAGCGCGGCGTTCGCGATGCATTGGACCGGGCACCGCGACCGCGCCGTCGAATACGCGCGGCACCCGGTGATGATGCAGTTCTACGGCGCCCCGCCCATGGCATTGCTCACCGTCGGCGCGGGTACCGGTCTACTCGGTGCGAATCTGCTCGGATCCACCGCGTCGACAGCGGTGTTCGCCACCCTCTGGTTCGCCGGGACAGTCCTCGGTCTGTTCACCAGTGTCCTCATGCCGTACCGGATGATCACCTCCACCGACCATCTCTCTGTAACGGCGCTGCCGGCCTGGCTGATGCCCGTCGTACCGCCCATGGTGTCGGCGTCGACCGGGGCACTGCTGCTCCCCCACGTACCCGACGGTCAGTGGCGGCTCGCTCTGCTGTGCGCATGCTATGCGATGTTCGGTCTGTCGTTGATCGTCGGGATGATCATCATGACTCTGATCTACGGGCGTCTGGTGCACGGTGGTCCGCTACCGGTCGCCGCGGCTCCGACCGTGTGGATCACGCTGGGATTGATCGGTCAGTCGATCACCGCGGCCAACTTGCTCGGCACCGATGCATCGATGGTGTTCACCGGCGCACAATCCTCGGTCGCCGTCGGACTGCATGTTCTCGGTATCGGCTACGGGCTGATCATGGGCGGATTCGGCGCGCTGATGTTCGCACTCGCCACTGCTCTGACCGTGCACGCAGCGCGTCGGAACATGGGGTTCTCGTTGACGTGGTGGTCGTTCACGTTCCCCATCGGCACCTGCGTCACCGGGACGACCGCACTGGGCGCTGCGCTGAACTTCGGCGCCATTCAGGCCCTGGCAGTGGCGCTGTACGCCGTACTTCTCGCGGCGTGGATCACCGTCACCGCCCACACCCTTCGCGGTGTCCTACGGAGAGACCTGCTGTATCCCAGCTGACCTCACAGGTGGCCGAGCACGTTCACCACATTGCCGTTCGAGTCGCGGAAGAAGAATCGGCGTACACCCCACTCCTCGTTGCTGATCTCGTAGACGATCTCGAGGTCGGCAGCCACTGCGGCGCGATAGGCCGCGTCCACGTCGTCCACTTCGATCGACGCAGACGGATTCATCGGTCCGGTGGGGTCGGTGGTGATCAGACTCAGCTGCGCCGAACTGTCACCGGCCGGAGCGAGCGTCGCGATCCATCCGTGGTTCATCACGACCTCCATGCCGGTGACCTGGACGTACGCATCCAACGTCGCATCCAGATCGGTGACCGTGAGCAGGGGCATCGCGCGCACAACGTCCATCATCGGATGGTATCGCCTGCCCCCGACCATCGGCTCCCCAGTTTCGGAATCATGCCTGCGATCGGCGGCTGGAATCGATATGCGAGGAGCCGATCCGCGATGAGAATCGGACTGTGATCCACCAGACAGGGAATATCATTTGCTTAGCGCATGTATGTATATATATGGTTGCAGACAGCAAGTAAATCGCACTCAGCGTTGGAGCATTCATGGCAGTTCAATCCACAACAGCGGAGTCGCTGGTCGAAGAGGTCTTCCTCTTCGGGCGCACGCTGAAGCGGGCCGTGACCACCGGAGTCGAGGATTCACCTCTCCCACAGGCACTGACCGGAGTTCTGGCCATCCTGGCGACCGAAGGTGAATGCAGACAGACCGACCTCGCCAGCAGGCTCTGCGTCAGCCAGTCCGCCCTCAGCCGGCAGATCGCGGACCTCGTCGACCTCGGCTACATCGATCGCCACCCCGATCCGGACGACAAGAGAGCGTCTCGGGTCTGTGTGTCCGACGATGGCCAAGCTCGACTGAAACAGATTTGGGACAGGCGAGCACGTCGCCTGGCAGAGATGTTGAGCGAATGGAGCGAAACCGAGGCACTCGATGCCCTGGAATCCATTCGCAAGCTCAACGACACGTTCACCGAAGACGCCCACGCCCATCACCAGGACGTGGCACGCATTGAATTGATTGCGAGATAAGACATGACCACACCTTCCAGTGGGGAAACCCCGCCCAATACGGCAGTCGTCGATCCCGACGCGATGTCGCACCGCCAGATCCTCGAAGCCCTCACCGGTCTGCTGGCGGCGTTGTTCACCGCGTTGCTGAGCACCACCATCGTCTCGACGGCTCTGCCCACCATCATCGGTGACCTGAAAGGCTCGCAGACCGCGTACGCCTGGGTCATCACCACCGCCCTGCTGGCGAACGCCGCGTCGACGCCCATCTGGGGCAAGCTCGCCGACCTGTTCAACAAGAAGGTCCTCGTTCAGAGCGCGATTCTCATCTTCGTCGCGGGCTCGATGATCGCCGGCTTCGCCCACAACGTGCCGGTCCTGCTGGCCGCTCGCGTGGTGCAGGGCATCGGAATGGGCGGTTTGACGGCACTCGTCATCGCCATCATCGGAACCATCGTCTCCCCGCGTGATCGCGGTCGCTACTCCGGCTACACCGGTGCGGTCATGGCCGTGTCGATGTCCGGTGGCCCGATCCTGGGCGGCGTCATCGTCGACAGCCCGCTCGGCTGGCGCTGGTGCTTCTTCGTCTGTGTCCCGCTGGCTGTCGTCGCCCTCGGCCTGCTGCAGAAGACCCTGCACATCAAGACCGTCCGCAAGGACAACGTCTCGATCGACTGGCTCGGTGCGCTTCTGCTCACCGCAGGCGTGTCCGTTCTCCTCGTCTGGGTCTCCTTCGCAGGCAAGGCCGACTACTACGCATGGATCTCACGTGAGACGGCATACCTGGTCGGCGGCGGAGTTGCGCTGCTGGTCCTGACGATCATCGTCGAGGCCCGTCACAAGTCACCGATCATCCCGCTCAAGATCGTCACCGAGCGCACCACCGGCCTCGCCATCGTCGCGTCCATCGCAGTCGGTGTCGGCCTCTTCGGGGCCACCACATTCCTCGGCCAGTACTTCCAGACTGCTCGCGGGTACAGCCCGACAGAAGCCGGATTGCTCTCCATCCCACTGGTGTTCGGCATGCTCGTCGCCTCCGTCGGCTCCGGCCAGCTCATCACCAAGTTCGGTAAATGGAAGCCGTTCATCGTCACCGGTTCCGTTCTGCTGGTCGTCGGATTCCTGCTCCTGGGCACCATCGACCACGCCACCAGCCTGGTCACGGTCGGTATCTTCATCACCATCGTCGGCCTCGGTACCGGCATGCTGATGCAGAATCTCGTGCTTGCAGTGCAGAACACGGTCAGCGTGCAGAACGTCGGTGCCGCATCGTCGACCGTTGCGTTCTTCCGTACCTTCGGCGGCGCAATCGGCGTCTCGGTTCTCGGATCGCTGTTGGCTACCCGGGTCGCCGAGAAGTCGGCAGCCGGTCTGGCTCAGCTGGGCGTGGACAGCTCGGCCAGCGGCGGTGGATCACTCGATCTCGCCTCGCTGCCCGCACCGATCGTCAACGTCATCCGCACCGCCTACGGTGATGCGACCGGACGCATCTTCATGGTCGCCGGTTTCGTCGCGATCGTCACGTTGATCGCAGTGGTTTTCATCCCGAACCGCCCACTGCGCCAGACGATCGACATCGCGTCGACACCCGCGCCAGGACCGGTGGACGAGCCGCAGGACCAGCTCGCCGAGATCCCGTCCTACGGCGCGACCCAGGAGTACGTCTCGGCCGACTACGGCACCGATCGTCGGGTCGAGGGTCGCCACGAAGCCCAGCCGGGGCAGCGTCCCTTCGAGGGCCTGAACGCCGATGCACGTGATCGACTGCTCGCGCTGCTGCTGCCCGAGCCGAGTGACACCTTGGCCGCACTCGACGAGGCCGAGATCCTCCGCGCCGAAGTCGTTGCCCTGCAACATGAACTCGATGCGAAGATGATCGACTTCGACGCGGTGTGCGAGCGGCTTCGCCGCCTCGGACTCAGCGAGGAGCAGGTTGCGCGGGTGTTGGGAGACAACCACATTCCCGACAGTCGCAACGATTACGCACATGCCGGACTGAACGGCCAGAGCGTCAACTAGTTCGCGTGGCAGGACAATTCCCCGCACTCCCCATCGGGAGTGCGGGGAATTGTCGTTCTCTATATGCTCGGGTGCCGGTCGGACCACCACTTCAGTCGTTTCTACACAGGCGGGGGATGCTTCCATGACACGTCGTCTGCAAATGTCCGCCGCCGCGGCGGTCCTGGCAGCCGCTCTTGCCTGCGCATCGTGTGCAGCCGAGAAGACGCCGCCGCAGGCCGGCACCCCCGTGGACGGCGCGACGGGAGCAGCTCCCGGTCTGGGATGGACGCTCACTACCGCGGAGGTCGGTGCCCCGGGCGGCCAATTCCGCGACCCCGCTGCCGGTAGCGACACCGATTCGATGGAGTCCGGTTCCATCACCGACGGTTCGACGGTCGTCACCCTCGTCGGTGTGGTGGACGGGCGAAACTTCGTCGAACCGGAGCTGGTGGGTCTCGACATCGCCGACGGTGCGCTGCTGTGGCGCGTTCCGGCAACGGGCACCGTCGGCTGCGGCGAGGAATTCGTCGACGGACAGGTGGTCTGCTATCGCGGCAGCAGCGGCTCGGAGTCCGAAATCCTCACTGTCGACGGCAGATCCGGGGAATCGAACACTCGGGACGCGGCGTTCCCCATCACGAACCTGACCACGCTCGATCATCACGTGTACACCTCACACCCGATGGACGACGGTGCCCGGCCGACGATCTCCCGCGGCACGGCCGACGCCCTCGACGCGGACTGGTCGGTGCAGTTCGATTCCGCGTCCGCGGGGAGTTCGTCGTCCGCCTCCATGTTGCGCACCGAGAACGGGGTCGGCATCTTCGAGGATGCCCGCGGAGTGTTCGCATTCGACCTCGGCACCGGAGAGAACCTCTGGTCCAGAACAGCTCCCGACTGTGCTCGGTCCGGCACCGCGTCCCGGGGCGGCGCGGTACGGGTGGTTCGCATCGACTGTTCCGATCCCGGTTCGGTCACGGGTTCGGAGATTGTCGATACCGAGGGAACAGTTCTCGCTGCAACGGATTCCGTGACCGTTCAGCGGCCGACGTTCGGCTCTCCCGCGGAGTCGAGTCCGTTGTTGCTCGGCACCGGCGGATACCGACCGTCCGATCCCGATCCGGTCTGGACGAACGACGCACTGCTCTGGGACGTTCCGGCAGACGTCAGCGGTCCGGCCGCGAGGTTTCTGACCACGAACGGGCTCGTTCACGCCGTCGCGGGGTCGGTGGCACTGCTCCGCGACGACGCCACTGCCACCGAATCCGCTGTCGATCTCGACACCGGAGACCTGCTCTGGAGCCACGACGCGGGAAGGTTCTCTGCTGTCGGCGCGCTGGACGGCGACGTCGCCACGCTGTTCGGACCCGAGGTGTTGCGGGGCATCGACGTCAGAACCGGGAACACTGTGTGGGACATACCCACGAACGCGATCGACGACGAGGGAATCGATCTGCAGTCGTGGCCGATGCTGGATCGAGTCGGAGCCGACTCGATCTACAGCAGGTCACTGAGCATTTCGGTCCTACGAGCTACGTAGAACATCCCCCGTCGTCGACGGTTACGCCACCAGGCCCAGTACTACCGACCGGGAATGTACTTCAGCGCCTTGACGAAGGGGGGCATGATCTTTGCCCACAGTTTCGGCGGAAGACCGCGCGGCCCACCGAGATTGAGCAGACGAGTGGTGGCAATGGTCTGCGGCTCGGTGTACTTGAGCAGCCCTTCGGCTCCGTGCCGTCGCCCCATACCGGATACACCCATGCCGCCCATCGGCGCACCGGTGGTTCCCCACGTCGGCGCGTAGCCCTCGTCGACGTTGACGGTGCCCGAATGCAGCCGAGCAGCAATGGCTTCGCCCTGCGACTTGGTCTTGGCCCAGACGCTGGCGTTGAGTCCGTACTCGGTGTCGTTGGCCTTGTCGATCGCCTCGTCGACGTCGGCCACGGGGTAGATCGACACCAGCGGCCCGAAGGTCTCCGCTGCCGCACACTCCATGTCCTCGGTCACGTTCGCCAGCAGCGTCGGCTCGTAGAACAGCGGGCCGATGTCGGGGCGAGCCTTGCCGCCGGCGATGACGGTCGCGCCCTTGACCTTGGCGTCGTCGACGTGAGCCGAGACAGTCTTGATCTGGTCCTCGGAGATGAGGCTGCCCATCTCGATGCCGAAATCGTAATCCGCCCCGAGGCTCATGCTGCGGACACGTTCCCCGAACTTCTCGGTGAACTCGGCGGCGATCGACTTCTCGACGTAGATGCGTTCGATGGAGATGCAGAGCTGCCCTGAGTTGGAGAAGCATGCTCGCACGGCCGCGTCGGACACCTCCCGCAGGTTGGCACCCTTGGCGACGATCATGGCGTTCTTGCCGCCGAGCTCGGCGGAGAACCCGATGAGCCGACGCCCGGCCTGCTCGGCCAGTAGCTGACCGGTGGCGGTGGAGCCGGTGAACATGACGTACTCGGTGTTCTCGACCAATGCGGTGCCCACCACCGAGCCCGGACCGGGCACTACGGCGAACAGGTCACGAGGAAGACCTGCCTTGTAGAGCAGTTCGACGCACGCGAGGGCGCAGTAGGGGGTCTGGCTGTCGGGCTTGAGAACCACACCGTTGCCCGCCAGCAGGGCCGGGATAGCGTCCGAGACTGCCAGGGTCATCGGGTAATTCCACGGGGAGATGATCCCGACGATGCCCTTCGGCTGGTACCGGACTCGCGTCTTGGTCAGCACCGGCAACATGCCGGTGACCTTCTTGGGTGCCAGCAGCTTCGCGGCGGTGCGCGCGTAGTGCCGCGAGGTCATCGCGATGTCGAGAACTTCCTCGAGGGCCGCGGCACGGGACTTGCCGGTCTCGGCCTGTGCCATGTCCATCAGCTCGTCGCGATGGGCGAGCACCAGGTCTCGGTAGCGGTGGAAGATCTCGGCACGTTCGGACACCGGGCGCTTGGCCCATGCCTTCTGAGCTGCGCGTGCACGCGCAACCGCAGCCGTTGCATCGGCAGCGGTGCCGACCGGGATGGTCGCCAGCTCCTTACCGGTGAACACCTCGGTGATCGTTTTCGTCGGTCGCGATTCGGCGTCGGGAATGGCGATGAGGTCAGCGAGCCGGGAGAAGGTCGAGGCGGACGGTGCAGGCATTTCGATGTCCCTACTGGTTAGTAGTGTTTTGAGTAACAGACAACCTACCTGGTCTTGGGCTCAGTTCACAGGGTCGAAGTTGCCGGACCCTGTGGCACGATGGACAGCGGTCTACTTCGACGTCGGGGCGTACGAAGCAACAGGGTGGGGATCCATGCGCAAGACAATCGTTCTGGCCGGAGCTGCAGCATTGATGCTGTCGTTCGCAGGATCGGCCCACGCCGGTCCACTCGAGGACTTCATCTCGCCGCCGAGCGATCCCGCTGCATATCTACCCACTCCGCTCGGTGATCCGTGGTTCGATCCGCCTGCCGGATACGACAATCTCCAGCCCGGCACGGTGCTGAACCGCCGCGACGTCGCGGTTACTCCCGAGGCCTCGTCCGTGCAGTTGCTCTTCCGCTCGACCGACTCCAAGAACCGGCCCATCGCCGCCGCGACGACGGTGCTCACTCCGAACGCGCCGTGGACCGGGGGCGGCGACCGGCCCGTCATCGCCTACAACGAGGCAACGGACTCGCTCGGAAACAAGTGCGCGCCGTCGTACACACTCCCCCGCGGCAACAACAAGGAAGTCGACCAGGTTCGCATTCTGCTCGGACGCGGCTACACCGTGGTCGTCACCGATTATCAGGGTCCGCGCCAGGCCTACTCGGCCGGTCTCGTCTCCGGACACACCGTGCTCGACGGTCTCCGAGCGTCCCAGAGTGCGGGAGTGAGCGCGGCTGCACCGATCGGCATCACCGGTTATTCCGGTGGTGCGATCGCCTCGGGTTGGGCCGCGCAGTTGGCACCCGAGTACGCACCCGAGCTGAACATCGTCGGCGTTGCGTTCGGCGGCCCGCCGACCGATTACAAGATTCTGCAGACCTCGCTGAACGGCCAGATCGGATCGGGCTTGTTCACTGCGGCGACGATCGGACTCTCCCGGGAGTACCCGGAGATGCGGCAGCTCGCCAACGACAACGGCAAGCGACTGGCCCTGGCACAGAAGGATCAATGCGTAGATGTGTTGTCCTACACGGGACTACTGCTGTTGGACCAGCGAAATCTCTCCAGTGTGCCTGATGTCTTCGACCACCCGATCACCAAGGCCATCGTCGAGGAAAACCGCATGGGTCAGCAGAAGCCGGAGGCTCCGGCGTACATCTACCAGGGCATCCAGGACTTCCTCATCCCCAAGGAAGGGGCCGAGGCGGTGCAGGACCAGTGGTGCGCCGCAGGTGCGTCGGTCCATCTCGAGGAAGTTCCCGGGGACCATACGCTCGCTCAGTCCAACGGCCGCCCCGGTGCATACGACTGGCTCGCGCAGCGCCTCGCCGGGGTTCCGACCTCCGGCTGCGAACGTGTGATTCGCTAGGAGACTCGAACTTCGTCTTGACCCTCACGCCACGGGAGGCAGCACAGTGTCGTTCGTGAGTGATTCGTCCTACGGACATGATTCGGACAGTATGCAGGTCGGCGCAGTCGCACGGCTGGTGAATGTCAGTGTGCGAACGCTGCATCACTACGACGAGATCGCACTGGTGGTGCCGTCGGGGAGAACCCCGAAGGGCTATCGGACGTACTCGTCGGCCGATGTCGAGCGGCTGCATCAGGTGTTGACCTACCGCGAACTCGGGTTTCCGCTCGAGACCGTCGCGGCTCTGCTCGACGATCCGGGGGTCGACGCGATGGCGCATCTGCGTCGGCAGCGGGATCTGTTGAACGAACGAATCGATCACTTGCACGCAATGGCTGCGGCCGTGGACAAGATGATGGAGGCGAAAAAGATGGGCATGCAACTGACTCCGGAGGAGCAGCGAGAGATCTTCGGCGACAACTGGCTGGGCGAGGAGTACGCCGAGGAGGCCGAGCAGCGTTGGGGCGAGACCGACGCGTGGAAGCAGTCGCAGGAACGAACGGCGTCGTTCACCAAGGACGACTGGGCGGCCATCAAGGACGAAACAGACCGCCTGGAAGCAGATTTCGCCGCTGCGCTGCAGAACGCTGTGGCTGCAGATTCGGCCGAGGCAGGAGTGCTGGCCGAACGTCACCGGGCGACCATCGCTCGGCACTACGACTGCAACCACGAGATGCACGTGAACCTGGCGGAGACGTACATCTCGGACGAGCGATTCGCCAAGCACTACAACGACATTGCACCGGGCTTGGCGCAGTACGTTCGCGATGTCATCGTTGCGAATGCCGCTCGGCAGGAGTAACGCGAGTCATCCGGGACCGCTCGTGTGCGGTCGATCCGCCCCACACTCCGTGCCTCTCGTCGGAATCGAGCGCGTGCCGCAGGCACTGCAAGATCACGGGGCATCGGTCGCACACGAGCTTGGCCTGTCGCTCGAGATTCCTCAACGAGTACCCCCTCATCCCCAGAGGTGGATAGAACATCGAGACCGGCATCGAGCGGCAGGAGGCTCGCATCTGCCAATCCCAGTGCTCGGAAATCGGTTGCAATGCTTGGGTGTTCATAGATTCCACTCGCCCCTCACAGGTCAGAGTTTCAGCAGCGTACGAGCGTTGTCGTTCGTCGCGGCGCGCCAGTTCCCGAGTCCGCCCTCGGCGGCACCGGAATCGAGCGAACGCAGCTGATTCTGCACAGCGGCGATCGGCGTGAAGCAGTAGTCACTGCCGTACACCAGGCGATCGGGGCCGACAACCGACAACAATGCGGGCAGTTGCCGCGGGACCGGGGTACCGGCCAGGTCGAACCACAAGCGCTGCAGCACATCCGGCGTCGTCGGGGAACCCAGGCCGACCTGGGTACGGAAGAAGTCGACGCGATCGGCAACCAGTGGCAGTACCCCGCCGCCATGGGTGAACACCCAGCGGATATTCGGGAATCGGTCGACCACACCGAGAAGAATCAGGTCGACGACGGTTCGTGCTGTCTCGAAAAGGAATTCGATCATCGGAGCCGGACGCCCGAGGGATACCGCAGCGGAGTTCGGTGGCGATGTGGGATGGACGAAGACCACCGCCGATCGCGCGTCGAGGGCGGCGAGCAGTGGCGCCAGCACGGCATTGCCCAGATAGATTCCACCGGCATTGGACATCACTGTCACGCCGTCGGCCCCCAACTGGTCGAGTGCGCGGATGGCCTCGACCACGGAGTCGACGACGTTCGGCAGCGGAAGCGAGGCGAAGAAGCCAAGGCGTCGTTGACCGGCCACCGCGCCGGCACCGAAGTCGTTGACACGACGTGCCAAGTCGGCCGCCTTGCCGTCGTCGCCGAAGTGCACTCCGGGTGAGGAGACCGACAGGATCGCGCTGTCGATGCCGCAGCCGTCCATCATCTGCAGGTGTTCGCCGACCGACCAGGACGGCCACTTCGGCATCCCGTCGGGAAAAACGATGCCCGACGCGAGGGCTTCCCGCACGTAGAAGTCCGGCACCATGTGCGAGTGCACGTCGATCACTCCGCCTCCGGACGGCGTCGGGGATGCCGATGCCGTTGCCGAGGTCAGAGCCGAGAGGGCGGCTCCGGAAATCGTCGCCGCACCGAGCGCGCCGAGCATGGTTCTGCGATCGATCACAGTCGAAGTCCTTCTATTGGATGCCAGCGACCTAGCTGACGTTATCGTCACATATGAGATAAACCGCAGTCAACGGTGAGATGTACCAAGACCGGACGGGACTAGCATGACGCGATGACCACCCCACGCACGACGCCCACCCCGCTGCAATTCCTGGGCTACTCGTTCGGCCGGGTGCTGCCCGACTCGATGCAGGATTGGGTACGTAAGGATCTCGTCGGCAACGGGGCGCAGATTCGCTACATCGCGCGGTTCATCGTGCCCGTCGTTCCCTTGTTGCTGTTGTTTCTACTGATCCCGGGTCCACTGTGGATGTCGTTGGCGATGATGTCATTGCTGTTCATCCCGTTGGTCTACTTCTCGATCGCTCTGATGAACGTGTATCGGCGGCATCGCCTGCTCATTCACGGCTTGGATCCGCAGCTGATCAACGCCAAGGCTCAGAGTCGCATCGACCACACCCGCGAGGACTACGAGCGACGTCACGGCCGCGGTTGATGGCCGAGCGATAGTCTGTGGCGCATGACTGCACCCGTGGAATTCAAGGCAACAGCTGATTTGGCCGACGAGATCGGTCCCGATATCCGCAGTTGCGACACACAATTCATACAGTTCGGGAAGCACACCGAGTTCGTGGGGCCTATCACCACCATCCGCTGCTTTCAGGACAATCTGTTGGTCAAGCAAACGCTGAGCGAGCCGGGCAACGGTGGCGTCCTGGTAGTCGACGGTGATGCCAGCGTCCACACCGCACTCGTCGGCGACATCATCGCGGGCCGCGGAGTCACCAACGGTTGGGCAGGAGTGATCGTCAACGGCGCGGTGCGCGACTCCGCGATCCTGCGCACCCTCGAGATCGGCGTCAAGGCATTGGGCACCAACCCGCGCAAGAGCACGCAGACCGGCTCGGGCGAGAAGAACGTCCCGGTGACCTTCGGTGGGGTGACCTTCAACCCGGGCGAGATCGTCTACAGCGACCACGACGGCGTCGTCGCGGTCTAGCAGCCCACTCGGCGGCAGGCCTGCATGCCTACCGCCGTAGGGCTCTTACTTCACGAACGCGAGCAGCGCGTCGTTCACGTCCTGGAAGTGCGTCCACAGCAGTCCGTGCGGAGCGCCCTCGACCTCGACGTAGGTGGCCTCCGGGAAGACCTTGTGGAACTGACGGCCGGTCGAATCGATCGGCAGAATGTTGTCCGCAGTGCCGTGCAGGATCAGCGTCGGCTTGCCGGACTCGCGAACTTTCTCCACGTCGCCGCGGAAGTCCTCGAGCCAGCTGGGCACCACGGCGTAGGCGGCGACGGGCGCGCTGGTGGTGGCGGTGTTCCAGCTCCCGCGAACGGTTGCCTCGCTGATGCGGCTGCCGAGGTTCTCGTCGAGGTTGTAGAAGTCCTTGTAGAAGTTCTCGAACCAGGTGAACCGGTCTTCACGGGCCGAGCTCTCGATGCCGTCGAACACCGACTGCGGAACGCCGGTGGGGTTGTCGTCGGTCTGCAGCAGGAACGGCTCGAGCGAGGCCAAGAACGCGAACTTCGCGACGCGATCGGTGCCGTACTTCGCGGCGTATCGGGCCAATTCACCTGTGCCCATGGAGAATCCGACCAAGATGACGTCGCGTAGATCCAGCTCGGTCAGAACCTTGTCCAGGTCGGCGGCGAAGGTGTCGTACTCGTATCCGACGGTGGGCTTGCTCGACTGCCCGAAGCCGCGACGGTCGTAGGTGATGACGCGGTAGCCGGCATCGAGCAGAGCGACCGACTGACGTTCCCAGGAGTTGCCGTCCAACGGGTAGCCGTGGATGAGCACGACGGGCTGTCCGGAGCCGTGATCCTCGTAGTAGACCTCGACGGGGGTGGAGTTCTCGGTGTCGACCTTGATGTACGCCATGGTGTCGCCTTCCTTCGTGAGTGAAGTCCGACGCGGGAGAACGGTCGTTCTCTCCGCGTATCCACTACTGTAGAGAACGTTGGTTCTCTCGGCAAGGGGTAAGCGATGACCAGTACGGAAACCGGACGGGCAGACGTGGTGAACGCCGCGGACGAGTTGTTCTATGCGCGTGGCATCCAGGCGGTGGGGATGGACGAGCTACGCACCAAAGCCGGGATCTCGCTCAAGCGCATGTATTCGCTGTTCCCGTCGAAGACCGCCATCGTCGCCGAGGTTCTTCGCGGTCGCACCGGTCAGTGGAACGACGGGATCCGCGCAGAAGCGGCGGTGCACGACTCCCCGCGAGAAAAGCTGCTGTCCATCTTCGACTTCCTGGATCACTGGTTTCGCGAGGACAACTTTCACGGTTGTGCCTTCATCAACTCGTTCGGCGAACTGGGTGGCACGATGCCCGAGGTCGCCGACGCCGCGCAGCAGCACAAGAAGAACTTCATCGAGTACGTCACCGAATTGGCCGTCGAGGCCGGGTGCGCGCCGACCGTCGGACAGCAGATCGCCCTACTCGCCGAGGGTGCGCAGACAACCGCCGCCATCAGCGAGTCGCCCGAATCTGCCGCTGTCGCAAAGGAGGCAGCGAAAGTTCTACTGGACGCGAGTGCGCGACGGTGAACCTGCACCCATAGGTCGATGGCGCTCATCGATATTCACTGACATTTGACACTGAAATTCTGAGCTCGACGGCGATAGCGTCGAAGACATGAGCAAGCTACGAGTCCTCGCCGCCCTCACCGTGTCGACATCCCTGCTGTTGAGCGGGTGTTCCTCCAGCGAATCGCCCTCAGCCGTCGAGCCGACAACCACCACGCCCTCGAGCGGGAACATCAGCACCGACGGCGTCCAGGCTGCCTTGGACGCTCTGGTCGACGCCGGATCCGTTGCCGCGGTCGCGCAGGTGCGTGACGGTGAGAGTTCGTGGTCGGGGGCTGCAGGTCTCGTCGAACGCGATGGCACCGAGCCGGCGTCCGCCGAGTATCCGGTGCGGATCGCGAGCGTCACCAAACCGATGGTCGCGGCGGTGATCTTGCAGTTGGTCGACGAGGGGAAGGTACAACTCGATCAGCAGGTCGACGAACTATTGCCCGGACTGCTGCCCAAGCCGGTGACCATCCGCCAGCTCCCCGATCACACCAGCGGACTGCCGGACTACCTCAACGGATTCGACAGTGCCGCCGCCATCGCGTCCAGGTCAGCTGACGTAGTCACCGATGACGAGCTGATCTCCGACGCGTTGGCGCTGCCGTGGACCACCGAGCCGGGGTCCGAGTTCGTCTACTCGAACACCAACTACGTTGTGCTCGGACGCATCGTCGCCGATCTGGACGGCAAAAGCATCGGGCAGTCGTTGCAGGACAGGATCTTCGATCCACTCGACATGACCTACACCGACTACCCGACCGATGCCGCAATCGCTGACGATGCCCTGCACGGCTACGTTCTGGAGAACGGGACGTACACCGATGTCACCGACTTCGACGCGAGCATCTGGTCCTCGGGGGCTGCAGTGGTGTCCACGGTCGGCGATCTGAACACGTTCTTCCGCGGACTGTTCGACGGCACCCTCCTCCCGGCCAATCTCGTTCAGGAGATGCAGGTCGTGACCCCCTCGGCCTACGGACTCGGTCTGCTCCTCGGCGGCGATGCCTGCAATCCTGGTTCCGGCGAACTCGTATTCGGGCAGCGCGGCAACGGCTTCGGCTACAGCACGCTCGCGTTCGCGAGCCCGGACGGGGAGCGTCAAGTATCACTGTCCTGGACCTCCGCGGCTCCTGACCCCGCCACCGATCCCCTGTTTCAGTACGCCAGCACCGCGCTCATTGCCGGACTCGAGTCGACCTGCCCGGCGTAGCCGTTACAGCTCGCTCACCCAGCCGTGCACTACGTCGCTGGTGAGTGCGGCCTGGTGACGCTTACGCAGAGTCAGCGTCACCGGGCCGGTCCCCCTCGTTCCTATTGCGCGCCCATCGATTTCGTACACCGGGGCAACACCGGCCGAGGTTCCACACACGAAAACCTCGTCGGCGATGTACAGCTCGGTGAGGTCGACGGTGCGCTCCTGAACCGTGAGGCCTTCCTCGCGCGCCAGGGTCAGAATCGTCCGACGGTTGATGCCGTCGAGGATGTCGCTGGTGACGTCCGGGGTGCCGAGCACTCCGTTTCTGACGAGGAAGATATTCGCCGCACTGAGTTCGCAGACGTGACCGTTGATGTCGAGAAAGATGCAGTCGTCGAAGCCACTGTCGATCGCATCCTGTTTGGCCAGAACAGAATTGACGTACGCACCGTTCACCTTGGCGCGAGAAGGAATGGCATTGTCCGGGATTCGCCGCCAGACACTCGTCTTCAGCCGCATCCCGTCCTGCGGGACAATCGGATTGGCGTCGTACAGAAAGATGGACACCGTGGTGTGCAGTCCACGCACCCGGGTTCCGGGGATCGACTCGTCGACGTGGACGGTGGCGCGAACGTAGACCTCGGTCGTCGGGGCATTGGCGGCCACCACATCACGAGTGACCTGCACGAATCTCTCGAAGGTCCACTCCGATGCAAAGGTGTCGATCCCGATGATCTTGCAGGACTCGACGAGCCGCTGGTAGTGATCGAGCAACCGAAACGCCGTACGGCGTTCGCCGTCCACCTGGACCGGGAACACCGTATAGACGCTCAGACCGTACAGAACGGCCGAGGTGGCGACTCCGAGCGTCGCGTCCTGCGCGTCGACCAAACGATCGCCGAAATACACCTTCGAGTGTGGAAGAGCCATGGGGCGATGCTAGTCGTGGCGCGAGTTCGAGCGACAACGCTTTTTCTTCTCTATCGTCGGGTATATGAATACACCGACACGCACCCTCTGGAACGACGGCCCCGAGGTAGGTGCCATCGGCCTGGGGTGCATGGGCATGACCTGGGCCTACAAGGCCGACGACCAGACGGAGAGTCCTGATCGCGTCATCGGGCATGCCCTCGACCTGGGCGTGAATTTCATCGACACCGCAGATGTGTACGGCCCGTTCACCAACGAGGAGGTCGTCGGCAAAGCCATCGGCAGCCGCCGCGCCGAGGTGACTTTGGCGACCAAGGGCGGTCTCGTCTCCCACGTCGGCGACGCTGGGGAGTCGGTCATTTCGGGCCCCAATGGTAAGCCCGATCACCTCAGGCAGGCCATCGACGATTCGCTGCTCCGCTTGGGCGTCGACCACATCGATCTCTACTACCTGCATCGCCCGGATCCCGAGGTCCCCGTCGAGGACAGTATCGGTGCGATGGCCGAGGCCGTGCAGTCCGGAAAGGTTCGCGCACTCGGGGTCTCGGAGTTCACCGTCGAGCAGCTCGATCGTGCCCAGCAGGTGCATCCGATTTCGGCGGTCCAGTCGGAGTTGTCCCTGTGGACGCGGGATCACCTCGCCACGTCCCTGAAGTGGACCCAGGACAACGGCGCAGCGTTCGTACCGTTCTCGCCGTTGGGTCGCGGCTTCCTGACCGGAACCTTTCGCGGAACCGCGCCCGCGGCTGCCGATTTCCGTTCTCGACTGCCACGCTTCAGTCAGGACAACCTCGACGCCAATCTCGTGATCGTCGACGGTATAGCGGCAGTCGCGGACGAACTCGGCGCGACGCCGGCGCAGGTGGCACTGGCCTGGGTTCTGGCGCAGGGCGAGCACGTGGTTCCGATTCCGGGCACCCGACGCACGTCGCGGCTCGACGAGAACGCGGGCGCGGCCTCGCTGACCTTGAGCCCGGACCACCTGGCCGCACTCGATGCTCTGCCTGCCCCTGCAGGTGGCCGCTATTGAGATCGTTCGTGTCGAGCCGTCCGACGACAGGGCCCTTGCCGAGCAGATTCTCGCGCTGCAGAAGAACTCGTATGCGGTCGAAGCGAGGCTGATCGGGGACGACCGCATCCCCTTGCTGCACGAGTCGGTGGACGATCTGTGCGGTGCACGGATTCACTGGCTCGTCGCGAGAGCGGACGGCGAAATCCGCGGTGCGGCAGCATGGTCCGGGTCGGAGATCGACCGTCTGGTGGTGGCACCGCAGGCACACCGACAAGGCATCGGGCGGGAATTGGTCGAGGCAGTGCTGAAATCGCTTGTCGGACAACGCGTGCAGGTTGCCACCGGACGAGACAATCCCCCGGCTCGCAGGCTGTACGAATCGTTCGGCTTCGTGCACGTCGAGAATCAGCAGGTGCTGCCCGGGCTGTGGTTGGCCCGCTACGAACTCGTCCGCTGATCAGGGTCGGAATCTCGTGGCTTCGCGACGAACCAGATCAGTGCGCCGGAAATCGGCATGAGCAGGACGAACAGACACCACCAGAACGCGGATCCCCGACGCGCGTGGGTGCTCCGAAGAATAGATACCCAGGCAATCGCCACCAGGCCAAGCCACAGGACGATCGCAGCCATCCATGCGAGATCGAACGCAAGCGGCACAGTGGGATTACTGCCGTCCATGGTTCCTGCTCCCTTCCCCTCGAACGGCCAGCCTATCGATCTTGCTCGCCACGCACACTGCGGCCATCGCCGCGAACCCTCCGCATTGTCGCGGCGATTTCGGTAACCTGCCGTCCATGACATCGTTGAAAGGCGCATGAGCGACCGTCGCACGCTCGTCGTGCATATTTCGTCATCGGTGATCGGTGACGGTGAGATCGCCCCACCGCGGGTGGGTTCTCTGCTGACCGGCCCGCTCAGATTCGTCGAGTTTCCCGATACCGAGCCGGACGTCGTCAGCATCCAGGCGAGTCTCGAGCCCTCCGGCCATGACCCGATCTGGCAATACGCCGGTCAGAACTCCCCTCGCCGTTGGGAGTGGACCGGACTGCTCCGGGGCGACGGGTGGGTTGCGTCGTGGCGCGGATTCCAGCCCCGGACGGATCGAGTCGAATTGACCGGAAGATTCTATGGCGAGTTCGGCTACGACACCGAGGGCAGATTCCGCGGTCGCGTCACGCGCGCGCGGTTGGTGTCGGAGCGATATCAGGTCGTCCCCGGGGAGGGGTGGAAAATAGCCCCAGGCCACCGCAGCATGCGCGACGTGCAAGAAGTCGAGCAGTTCTTCGGTCACGATCCGATGCCGCTGGACCACAGCGTGACCGTCGATCAGGAGAACAGCGTCATGGTCGATCTCGATCTCGACGACGTTCCCGCACTGCCGACGCGTCCCCGCATCGTGCCGGGTGGCGTTGCCGCTGCCGGCGGCATCACCTGGATTCTCGACGCCGATCTACCCCTGGTCGTCAGCATCGACGCAGAAAGTGTTGCAGCCGAGCATGTTCTGCCGGCAAAGATCGGTGGTAGTCGATCGATCTGGGCCACGAACGAGGGGTGTTGGGTCGGCGGCGAGAACGGAATGTTCTGGATTTCCCTCGGTGACGAGACAATTCGGATCGATTCCTTGGCTGCGCACGTCGGGGCAGTCAACGGAGAATTTCTACTGGTCTGCACCGGGGATGAGACCTGGCGAGTGTACGCGCCCGGGTCGGATTCAAAGGACGTCGCCGCACTCGGGGGACATGTCAATTCCATTGCTGTGGAGCGTGATACCTGGATCGCATGCGTTCAGCCGCGTGGCGAACCAGTCGTCCGACTGGTCAGGGTGTCGACTACCGGAGAGTCGACAATCGGGCCGGCCATTCCGCAGCTTCCTCGCGGCCATGGGAATCCGTATCTCGCCGGAGACCCAGTGCGCTTGATCCGGGGCGTCGACATGGCTTCGGTCGAACCGAATCTCACCATCGGCGACGAGGAAGAACCATTGGGCCGCAGCCAGTTTCATGGTGGCCAGCTGGGCAAGTTTGCCTGGACGATCGGACACCCTCCCGACCGCAGATCGCCGAGAACGTGGTGGCCTTTCCCTGGGCCGGTGTCCTACGAGCAGACCGAGCAATTCTGGCTGTTGACCGTCTTCGACGCCGAGACTTTCATGCCCCTGACCTCCGTTCCCGTCATCGCGACCAGACCTGATGTCGCAGTCGATCGCGCCGGTCGGATTCTTGTCATAGCGCAGGGGGTCAAAGCGTTTCGGCACGACGACCCGGTGATGCAGTGGCCGTCTGACGTGAATATTGCTGCACTGGGTGGGGATTCCAGGCCAGGGAGCCGTTGATTTCGACTGAACTCGTCGACCGCGCTGACTGAGCTATCGTCTGAGGCATGACCTCTGCTGGTGGCGCGATTGCCCTCGCGTTGTTCGCTATGGCCGTTGTGTCGATCGTCCGCGACCCGGGTACCGGCTTCATAGCCAAGCTGGCGTGGATAGTGGTTGCGTTGATTCTGCCGATCATCGGGCCGATCCTGTGGTTCGTCGTCGGTAAGCGCTATACATACGGCCCCAGCGGCGGAAATCGATAGCGTGCTGTCCGCTAATGCCCGAGCGCGTTCCTGAGATCGACATTCACCAGATGGCGGACCTGCCCGCGCAACCATTCGATAGTCTGCAGACTGGGTAGGGGCGCGTGCGCCGACAGCGTCCAACGCAGATCTGTTGTGGGGCGTAAATCGAACTGCAGGAGGATGTCCGGAACTGTTGACCACGGGGAACTCCATACGACGCGGTCGAACTCGCTGCTCTCGACGACACGTGGCACCGGTTGATCCTCGAACATCACCGGCCAGGAAAACCCACGATTGTGTGGATGAAGGTCCGGTCGCATCAGCGTCTTCCACACGAAGTGCACAGGCGGCGACAACGCTGCCGTCCCGGTCCCGAGAACCATCATGTGCCCACCATACGCAGCCACAGCCGAGGGTTCTGCCGCCAACAGACAGAGCTGTGCCCTGATGCTGGTGTGGGCCGTCATGCGGGTTGTCGCGGCTCCTCGTCGCCGGGGTCTTCGTGCTGGTCGGGCGGGTAGAGGACCTCTTCTGGGTGGTGTGCGTGGTTGATCAGCCCGCGGCGCTTGGGGTCCATTGCGGTGGGTGGGTGCCAGAGAGTGCGGCCCGGGTATCGATGTCCGGCTGTGGTTTTGGTGGTCGCCCACTTGCCGGGTCCGTCGCCGACGAGTGCGTGGTGCATGTCGCAGCCGAAGGTCAGGGAATCTATGTCGGTGAGGCCGCCGTCGGTCCAGTCGGTGACGTGGTGGGCCTGGCACCAGGTGGCGGGGCGGGTGCAGGAGGGGAAGCTGCAGCCGCGGTCTCGGGCGATGAGCACGATGCGTTGATCGGCGGAGGCGATGCGCTTGGAGCGGCCCAGGTACAGAGCTCTGCCGTCGTCGTCGAAGATGGTCAGGTAGTGATGGGCGTGCGAGGCCATGCGGATGGCGTCGCGGATGGAGACGCGTGATCCGGTGGCGGTCATGGCGTAGCCGCAGCCGGCTTCCAGATCTTTCAGGCTCATGGTGACGATGGCGGTGACGGGCAGGCCGCGATGGGTGCCGAGAGTCCCGGAGGCCAGGGTGTGCCGCAACGCCAGTTTCAGGGCGTCGTGATGGCGTTCGTTCTGAGTGCGCAGATCCCGAGCTGCAGCAGCGTCCCGCACCGCAGAGTCCGGTGCTGCACTGTCCGGTGCTGCACTGTCCGGTCGGTCGTCGGCGCCGGTATCGGATCCGGAGTGGCCGCTGGGTTCAGCAGCGTCTTCGGCACCAGCGTCGTCGGAACCGGCATCGTCGGAATCGTCGGTGCCGTCGGGCTCAGTAGTGCAACCACGCTGTGTGTCACACCCACAGTCACCGCAGTCGTCGTCACTGATGCCGTCCGTTCCATCCCACAGTCCCGCATCACTGGACCCGGCATCACGGGCAGTGGGCTCGGGCTTCGGCGAAGTGGTTCTGCCGCTCCCGCCGTCGTCCGCGTCGTCCGCGTCGTCCCCGTCTTTGCCGTCGATGTCGGTCTCGTCGTCGTGAACGACCGATGTCGGGTCTGCAGGGTTGTTCACCCCAGGTTTCGCTGCCTTGGAAAACAGTGCTTCGAGGTAGGCCCGCAGCTCGGGGTCGACGCAGAACTTGCCTTCCGACATACCGTCGGCACCCTGCTCACCGAGGTAGAAGTACGCATCCCGCCGTTTCCGCGGTCTCGACTTGCCGTCGTCGTCATCGTCGTCGTCGTCGTCGTGGTCGCCGTCGGGGTTCAAGATCGAATCCAGATGCGCCACCAACGGAGCGAAGTCATCGGGTCGTGTGGTCGAGGCGTAGCCCACCAACTGCTCTTCGGCCAGATCGCGGGTCTGCGGGTCAACACTCGAGGGCAGGTGCCGAAAGAACTCCCGGATCATCTGCACATGCTTGGCGTCGAGCAATCCCGCTCGTAGCGCTGTAGCGGTGTGCGGCAGCAGCGGCGGGAGCACTTCGCCGGAGAACGCGGTGCGATCGCCCAGCTCCGCTGCCAGACGCACCCGAGCTCCTGCTGCACGTGGGGTGATCCGCAGCATCCACGCCACCGAGGACGGTACCGAGCCGGGGTACACATCGAGCCCGTGTTGGGCGATCAGTTCATTGAGCCAGGTGTACGAGTGCGCAGTCAGGGACCGGGTCAGCTTTTCCATCCGCTGAATGACTGCACGCCGGTCGGCATTCGACCACGCCACCGACGCTTGTTCGGCCAACCCCGCGGCGGCGAATTCCACGGCACGCACCAGTTCAGATAATTCGGGATCGGACACCTCGAGAACAGGCGGCACCGTATCGATGCCGTCCACCCCTGATCCGCCGTCCCCCGAAAGCATGTACAGAATCTATCGCGACCCACCGACAGACTTTCGAACACACGTACGACAACGCTGGAACGTCCGCTGCCGAGCTCCGAACCCGGAATTTACGCAACGACATCGGTAGAGAATGGAAGCATGCTGACCCATCCGAATCGCACGCGCGGTATTCGCCGCTGGGTGATCGTGGCGGGAACACTTCCCCTCGTCTGGTGGTGCATCAGCTTGGCTGCGGGCGCACTGGGTATCGGTTATGACGCCATCGGCGAAGTCGTGACCACCTGGAACATCACTACGGCAGCCGGATTGGTCATTCTCATTCCAGCAGCCTTCTTTTACGTCAGCGGAAGCTTCGAGCTCGCCTCACCCGACAGTTTCCGTCATGGCCGTTGGTATGCGACCGTTGGATTGACTCTGACGATGGTGTTCTACCTGCTCATGATTCTGAGTTCGTTCGTTACCATCGTCAGCGATTCGGTCCGCCGCGATCCGAACAGCTGGAGTCCCGAATTGTCCTCGCTCGAACAGTTGACGGTTGCGGCACCGTACGCAGCTTTCCTGATCCCAACCGTTGCAGCGCTGGCGTTCTTGTGGCGCAGGCACCACTCATAGCGCCATCGAATTCGGTGTGACGTGGCTCGATAGCTGGGGCTACCCCGCCGTTGGATAGATAGAAATGTTCGCGTGCAAAAAATGGATCATGCCACCCCCTCGGTATCGGTAGCGTCAGAACTATGGCATTGAGCACCTATCCGTCGGAATGGTCGAACGACGATCTGCAGCAGGACGTCTCGGCAGCGCGCTGGGTGACCGAGAGGCTGGGGGTAGTTCCCAACACCACGGTGGGCTCACTGGTCCCCACTGTGTTCGACGCCTATGCCCGCGTCGTCTATCCCTATGGCACCACTCGACAGACAGTTGCGCCCTGGCTCGATCAGCTGGCAGCCATCCTCGAAATCCTCACTCGTACTACGACGACACCGGACGATTGCTATTTCGCGGTCTGGGAGGGCAACACCGCCCTCGAGGACATTCGCGACATAGCACCGACCGCGACCATCGCCGGTTACAACTATTTCCTACTGACGGGATCGGTCGCGCGCGCAACCGACACGCTCGCGGGACTGTCGCCACATCTGTGGTGGCCTACCGACCACGCCTGGTGTGTGGCTCAGCACTTCGATTTCCCGTGCGCGTATCTCGGAGGCAGCGCGGAGACCGTCGCGGACGTTCTCGCGCTCGACGACATCGAGTCCCAGCCGGTCCGCGTCGACCAGATCATCACTGCGGGCCACTAGCCACCCGACGGAACAATCTCGACCACCGACGCCTTCCATTGAATCCCGAATTCTCCAGGCATCGAACCCCATTGGTAATAATCCATCGCACCGTCGTAAGTCACGCTGAACGCGCCGGGGTGCCGTGTCGGCGTCAATACCTGGTGTTGCGCAAGGACACCGGGGCGATCGAGGACACGGAGGCTGCCCTGTGGTCGCGTCCGAAAGTCCATCCACAGATACCTGTCCCACATCAGGCAGCCGTGCAACATCACGTCCCCGACCACGCTGCCGTCGGACATCATTGTGGTGAAGCCGTCGCCGAGATGCGCCACCCACTCCGTCCGACCACCGGTCGTGACGGCCTCTACTCGCGCGGGCACATCGCTACACACCTCGGCGGGCAGGTCCATCGTGTCGGGTGACGCCCAGGATGTCGTGGGCGTGAACACCGCGCCTACGGCAGGCTCGTCGGGCCAGGGTTCCATGTCCTCGAGCATCCACAGTTGCGACATATCAGAAGAGATGAGTCAGAACTGCGCCCGAGGAGCTCCCATTCCCGGGTCGATTTGGAACGGTCCGCTGGCCGATGGCGCTATCGGGAAGTCGAAGATCGCCGTGGGGATGTACACGGTGGCACAGGAATTCGGGATGTCCACCACACCGGACAGGCGTCCTTCGATCGGAGCCGACCCCAGCAGCAGGTACGCCTGCTCGGGGCTGTAGCCGAACTTGGTGAGGTAGTCGATCGCGTGCATGCAGGCGTTCTGGTACGACAGGTCCGAGTCCAGATACTTCTGCTCACCGTCGACCGTCACCGAAATACCTGAGAAGGCAATCCATTCCGAGTACTGCGGTGCAGTGTTGCCGGGCATGAAGATCGCGTTCTCGCTCACCCCGTACGTCTCCATGCCGCCCTTGATGAGGTCGACGTGCAGATCCATGAAGCCGCCCATTTCGATGGCACCACAGAATGTGATCTCCCCGTCTCCCTGCGAGAAGTGCAGGTCTCCGAACGACAACTTTGCGCCCGGTACGAACACCGGATAGAAGACGCGGGTGCCCTTGGTGAGGTTCTTGATGTCCTGGTTGCCGCCGTTCTCGCGGGGCGGTGCAGTTCGGGCGGCTTCACCTGCGACGCGCGAGAACTCGTCACCCTGCAGAGTTCCGAGAATTGCTCCGTCGAGCTCGGGTGCCAGGGCCAAAGGCGGAACACGGTTCGGATCCGTGGCGATCAGCGCACCTTCACGGGCATTCCACTTGGCCAACAGTTGCGCTGACGGTGCAGTTCCCATCAGGCCAGGGTGGGTGATGCCCGTGTACTTCACGTGCGGCACATGCCGAGAGGTAGTGGTCTGGCCGGAGAAATCCCAGATGGCCTTGTACGCATCGGGGAATCGATCGGTGAGAAACCCGCCGCCGTTCTGCTTGGCGAAGATTCCCGTGTAACCCCAGCCCTGGCCGGCCAGCGGGCCCGAATCCTCCTGCGGGATCGGTCCGACGTCGAGGATGTCGACGATCAACAGGTCACCGGGCTCGGCTCCCTCGATGTGGAACGGCCCGGACAACGTGTGCACGTTGTTGAGCGGCGCATTCAGAATATCTTCGGCCGAATCGTCGTTGTGGATTGCCCCGTCGAACCATTCACGACAGTGCGCTCGAAAGGACGTGCCGGGTTTGACCGTGACCGCCGCCGGGATGTCAGGATGCCATCGGTTATGACCGACGATCTCCTGTTCGGTGAAACTCTTCGTCGAGTCGAGCGGAAACAGCAGTTCTGGCACGGGGCACCTCCGGTTGCGCGGAATTCTCCTGTCCTGATCATTGCACCGTTGTGGTGCATCCGGCAGCTTCTGGCGAGTAAATCTTGTATGACGTTGTGCTGGAACATTGCTGATCGCGCTACCCTCGACTCCGTGCCCACCTACAGCTTTCGTTGCGCACAGCGATGCGCCCCCGTCGAGCAGAGATTCTCCATGGCCGACGTACCCTCCGAGGTGCCCTGCCCGGAATGTGGAGGGACCGCCTCACGAAAGATCTCCTCACCCGTTCTCGGGAGAGGAAACAGCGCCGCCATGAAGGCGCACGACGCCGCTCGAGCCACCGCCGACGCGCCTGCCGTGGTCTCGTCGATCCCGCAGCAGGGTCGGACCGCGACTCGAACCACCTCGAATCCGCTGCATCGTCGCCTGCCGCGTCCCTGACTCGCGCGTTTCCCTTTCGACCCGACTGGGAAGTCCGACGGCATGCCCGAACTACCTGCTCCCCCGTCCATCGCCGACGGCGCTGCCACCGACGACGTTGCTGCCTGGGTTGCGGAGCATCTGGGCGATCTGACGCGTGAAGGATCGGACAGTGTCGCCGCTGGTGGTATCCGCGGTGGACAGTCGGCCGCCGATGCTGCGCTGGCCGGGCTCGACATCACCGGATACTCCCGCGACCGCAGCACCGTTCTCCCGGTGAATCGCCGAGGCGCAAGCCGTATGTCGCCGTACATCCGACACGGATTGCTGACGCTACGTGAAGTGTGGGACGCAGTATCCGATGCTCCCCCGCGCGACCGTTCCCGCTATCGCGACGAGCTGATGTGGCAGGAGTACGCCCGCCATCTCTACGCACGGGTCGGGACGGAGCTGGGGCAATCCCTGCGCCGCGAACAACCGCGACCGCAGAACTGGTCGGCGCAGCCCTGGACCGAGGAGATGAACTGCATGTCCTCGGTCGTGGGTGAATTGCACGACGACGGTTGGCTGGTCAATCAAACGCGTATGTGGCTCGCATCCCAGTGGGCGGTCCGCGCCGGAGCGACGTGGCGCGACGGCGAGGACGAGATGTTCGCCCACCTGCTCGACGGCTCCCGTGCCGCGAACCGCCTCGGCTGGCAGTGGACCGTCGGTACCGGGAGCGGCAAGGTCTACGGCTTCAGCCGATGGCAGGTGAACAAGCGGGCCCCATCATTGTGCCGAAACTGCGCTCTGAAAGATGCGTGCCCCATCGAGAATTGGCCCGACGACGATCTCGGCCCCGCGGTGGATGGTCCCGATCTGAACAAGGCTCCGGTCCCGGCCGGACCCGCCCGAATGGAAGGCGAAGGTGCAGAACAGGTCTGGCTGACGGCCGAGTCTCTCGGTACTGCCGATCCCGCATTGGCCGCGGATCTCGACCGACCTGCCGTCTTCGTGTTCGACGAACCACTGTTGCGAAAACTGCGACTGTCCGGCAAACGGCTGGTCTTCCTCGCCGAGACGCTCGGCGAGATCGCGTCGACCCGCCCCTTGGAGGTGCGTCGCGGTCGAGTCTCCGACGAGCTGTCCGGAAGATCCCTGGCCGCCACCTGGGCACCCGTACCCGGTTTCTCCCGCATCGCCGACGCCATAGCCCCGGTCGAGTTGCATCCGTGGCCGTGGCTGAAGCGCCCCACCACCTCCTCGGTGCGCTCGTTCAGCGCGTGGCGTCGCAGTCACTGAGCTGCAGTCACTGACGCGGGCTATCGGCGGCCGACCGAGATCTGGCCCTCTTCACTGTTGATGGTCACCGATCTCGGCGAGCTCGGGTCGTCGACCACGTCGATCTCGACCTCTCCCTTCTCCGATCTTGCCTCGACGTCGTAGAATTCGGCAGCCGGAAGCTCGATCCTGCTGTCTCCCATGCTGTTCTGCACCCGTACCGAGTCCGGTGGCAGACGCGAGTCCAGGACGACCTGACCGAATGTCGTGTTCACCTCGGCCGCAGACAAGTCCGCATCGGTGATGTCGACGTCTCCGAATCTGGTATCCACGTCCAGGGTTCCGATCGAGCCACGTGCGATGACCGACCCCGCAGAGGTCGTCACCGAAGTCCGCGCGTCCACGTCGGAGAGCACGACATCGCCCGCAGACCCGTCGATATCGAGCATCAACCCCGCTGGTATCTCAACCTCGACACCGATATCGCAGCTGCCGTTCTCTCGGTAGGAACACTCCACCGAGATCGTCGATCCGTCGTCAGCGATGTCCACCGTCGGAATATCTCCTCGGTAGAACCCAGCGGCGCGTAGGTGCACCTCCGAGTCGGGACTCATCGACACCGCCAGGTGAGCGAACCTGCTGGTGAGCCGCAGATTTTTCCCGGCGATGACAGTGTCGTCGCTGTACTCGAAGGACTGCATCTTCGGCGTGGTGAAGGCATACGCGATCGCAGTTGCCGTTGCGGCACCGGCGATGCCGACGACCACTACCGCAACCAAGATGGCAACAGTGTTGCGCCACAGTGCTTTTGTCACTGGATTGCTCCCAGGTATCGTAGGACGGCCATGACTCGGCGATGATCAGCAGTGTCTCCGAGTAGGCCGAGCTTGGCGAAAATGTTTCCGATGTGCTTCTCGACAGCTGCCTGGCCGACCACCAAGGCGGCCGCAATTCCGGCGTTGGACTTGCCTTCGGCCATGGCCGTCAACACTTCTCGCTCCCGCGGAGTCAGCGAATCGAGCGGGTCCGATCGTGGCGCCCGAGCAAGGATCTGCTGAACCACCTCGGGATCGATGACGGTCCCACCGCCCGCAACAGTGCGAACGGCATCGGCGAACTCGTCCACATCGGCAACACGGTCCTTCAACAGGTAGCCGACGCCGTCCGTGCTCTGCCGGATCAGCTCTGCCGCGTACCGCTCCTCCACGTATTGCGACAGCACGAGAACTCCTACATCCGGCCATCGTTGACGAATGACCAACGCTGCGCGTAGACCTTCGTCCAGGAACGTCGGCGGCATGCGTACATCGATCACACACACGTCGGGCAGTGGATCGGCGGCCGACATCGACGCGAGTAGTTGCGATGCGTCGCCCACCTTGTCGATCACGTCGGCTCCTGAGTCGTTCAGCAGTCGAGCGACGCCCTCTCGCAACAGAACCGAATCGTCGGCAATGATCACTCGCATGGGATGCTCACCTCCAATTGCGTCGGACCGCCGGTCGGTGAGGTGACCGACAGGGTGCCGTCGATTCCGCTGAGCCTGTCTTCGAGACCTGCCAGGCCCCCGTGCGGAGCCACCTGCGCACCTCCGCTTCCGTCGTCGAGCACCGTTACTCGCACTGCGGAATCACCTCTCGTGACGTCGACCCGGACATGGCCGGCATTCGCGTGTTTGCTCACGTTGGTCAGGGCCTCCGAGACGACGAAGTAGACGGTCGATTCGACGGTGGCGTTCAGGCGCTGCTCTCCGGCCAACGCCGGATCGATCTCGATGGTCACCGGCACTGCACAGAGCGCCGCGACCGAGGACAGTGCGGCGTCGAGTCCGCGGTCGGTGAGGATCGGCGGATGCAGACCGCGAGTGAGGGTGCGTATCTCACCGATGGCGTTCTTGGCCTCCCGGTGGGCATCCTCGAGCAGTTCCTGCAACACTGCGTCGTCGTTCGCCGAGACGCGCGACTTCGCTTGTCCCAGAGACATGGCCACCGATACCAAGCGCTGCTGTGCGCCGTCGTGCAGATCACGCTCGATGCGTCGACGCTCGGCATCCGCAGCGTCGACGACGCGGGCCCGGCTCGTCGTCAACTCATCCACTCGCTTGCTGGACGGCGACTGACCGAGGAGTGCTGCCGCACTCCACCAGTCGAGTCTCGCCAGGGCAGTCACCAGCAGCGGCAACCCCGCAACGAAAGTCGCCAGCGCAGCAACACCGACCGACACAATGAGCGGAAATCCCACCCGATCCCCGATCTCGAGGTTGTTGCCGACCGGGTTGGTCACCATCCAGGCCAACGGCGCCACCGCGAGAACAGGCAGTACGAGAAAGAGCGAGGGCAGCAGGAACAGCAGTGCGGCCGAGACAGGGATGCGAAGAATCCAGTAGCACAGTGATTTCCACAAGCCGATGTCGCGGATGCACCAGACGAATTTGCGCCAACTCGTGGGGTAGACGGTCGACGTGGGGCCGGCGATCGATACCCCACTGGTGAACCCGACTCCGGCGCGAGCTGCGATGTCCATCCACCGGAGTGCCACTATCGTCAGCAGAAAAACCAGGACTCCGCTGAGCGCAAAGGGTAATGCGCACACCGCAAGTACCAGCAGTCCCAGGATCATCCAGCCGCCGAGCCCGGCCAGCGTCGACGCCAGCAACGACGCCACCGCCAGCCACCAGTTCGGCGATATCCAGGCCCTGAGCGGATTCAGGGGAATCGGTAGTGACTTGTTCATGCGGATCAGCCTAGGTGGGGTGTAATCGGCCTGTCCCCACTGTGAACCCACGGTTCGAGGGTATGGCCAGCCCTACCGTCGAACGTGGGCTTCTCGAGATATCAGCAAGCAGATTCGACGGATATCGACCTCGACACTCTCGATTCCGATCGACTGTCCGCCGGGCTCGTCCGGGCCGTGACGGTGATGGCTGTTGCCCAGGTCAGGCGTCGAACACGCCGGTCTTCTCCCGAACTTGTCGGAGCCCGGTGATATCAAGGAGGTAGAAGAAACGACAGAAGGGAATTCGCATGTCCGCCAGCATCGATACCTGCCACGGCACACTCGTGATCCACGCGGTCGGCGGTCCGGAGTGCACGGAGCCGGACTGCATGGATCTCGAGTACGTCCGTCACTTCCTGGTGCTCGAGTGCGAAGAGGTCACCGGCGGCTGCCAGTGCACCGCCCTCGTCGAGCTGGCTCAGGCCTCCTGACGCCGAGTCACCGGCTGCTGCAGTTCGGTGACCCAATTGTCCTGAGGCTGCGGTTCCGACACCAGGTAGTACTCACGGCAGATGCCCGAGAGCTCGTAGCCATTGGTATCGATCCAGGCCATGAACTCCTCCCAGGTCTCGCCGATCGTCGACATGGAGCCGTGGTGCACGGTGGTCGCCGCGAGCTCGACCGGCGGGAGCTCCCGAATTTCGTATCCCTCGGCCGCAGTGACCGTCGGCCCCACCTCGAACGCAGCGTGCACGGTGACGCCGGTGCCGTCTCCGTCGGCGACGGCTTCGTACATGGCGATCGACGAGGGCCCGAACGGCACTCCGTGTTCGGCAAGGGTCTGGGCGAGCCGGGCATACATCGGCCCGATGACCGGACCGATGTTCTGCGGACCGAAGCCGTCGGCAGTCTCGGTGACGAAGGCAATGCGGTTGGGTGGCAACGACTTGGTGTCCACGGTGATCATGGAAATCCCTTCTGTGTGTGAGAGTCGCGCATCGAGTCGACGCAGGCGGGCAGCGTCGAGATCGAGCCGACGGGCGACGTCGTCGCGTTTGGCGGCGAGCATCTCTTGCAACCGATCGTCGCTGACCTGCGCGTGGACGATCTGCCGCACTTCGTCGAGTCGAAACCCGAGGTCCTTGAACATCAGAATGCGGCCCAGAACCTCGAACTGCCTGCCGTCGTACGACCGGTAGCCGGTGAACGGATCCACCCGTGCCGGCGTCAACAACCCGATCTCGTCGTAATGCCGAAGCATGCGAACCGACACCCGGCCGATCGATGCGAACTCTCCGATACCGAACATGACACCTCCGAGAATTCCGTCTCACACTGTGTGAGGGTCAAGCGAACGAAATCATGGCAGCTCGATCCAATACCCGACTGCCAACCCTTCGACGGCCGTCAACCCTAATCCGTCCTCGTGCAACCCCGGACCCCATTCGGCGTGAGCTTCCAGCCAGGCGTCTCGCATATCCACCGAGGGGATGGCCAGTCCCGAGTGAGCACTCACCTATTTCCGCCTCCGTTTCTGATTACCGACGGCTACGGGAGGATGGAATCCAAGTCCGAGGCCGAAATATGCGTGTCGTCAGCGGTACACGGTGAATTGATCGCCCCAGGACCGCGTCATGTGTCCCGCAGCCGAGGACACAACCATGATTCGAGGATCGACGCCTTCGGGTTGCGGTATGGACCAACCGATTTCGCCGGTTCTCGCATCGATCGAGTGTGCTCCCCGATAGTCGCCGAAGACGAAATTCTCACCGTCGGTGAGGCCGTTTCTCACCCAGTAGGCGTCCTCCCACGGTGTTGTCCACTGCTCACGACCCGACTCGATGTCGAGGCCGGTCAACGTCTTTGCCTCAGGGTCGGCGACGATCACGATGCGTCCGACCACCGCCACCAGGGCCGATTGCGGCCCGCTGACTTCGGATCCAACCATGGCCGGATTGCGCCAGAGCTCGTTGCCGGTATTGGGATCGTAGGCACCGTCACCGAGGAACATGGACAGGGTCTTCGCCGAGGTACTCGGGTACATCGAGGCACCGTACGACGGCCGAGGAATCGCCCGAATGATGGAACCGTCTGCTGCCAACAGGTTTTGGGTTCCGACAGTGCCGGATTCGCTGCCGATGCTCGACAGCCACAAGCCGTCGCCTACGCTCCGAACCGAATCGCCCTCGTAGGTGAATCTCTTTTTGCCGGAGTCGAGATCGAAGACCGTGTAGATGTATTGCGGCGTCCCGTCGCCCCGGTGGGTCAGCATCACCGACTTCTGGTCCGGCGTGACGTACACCGAGGAGAAGTCGGCGGACCCCTCGAATGTTCGACGGAAGTCGGATTCGATGGCAGTCGGAGTGCCCTTGGTCAGCACAGGTGTTCCGTCCAGATCGCCGGAGACGAAGACGGTCTCGTTCACGATCCGCGCGCCGTTCACATCGAAATCCGTTCCGACGTCCGCGACCAGCGCCCCGTCGGACGTGTCGATGGACACGACGCGTCGATCACCCCAGCACGCGAGCAACACCGATTCGAGTTCGGGCGCACACTGACTCACTCGACCGATGGGCGTCTTCCAGAGCGGCGCACCGCTATCGGGGTTCACACCAACGAGAGTGACCGCCCCGACTTCCGCGCCGCTCGACGGATCCGAAGTGGGAAGCGGGTACCCGGTGGCTCCGATCATCACGTCGTCGCCGCTGAGGAATCCGCCGTACCCGTAGTACTGACCGAGCAGGTACGGCATCGACAACAGCACATCGCCTTCGTTGTCGGTCAACGTCCGCACGTCGGCAGCCCACGCAAGCTCCGGAGGCGAATCCAGTGACGATTCGACAACCGATTCCGACTGTCCAGCGTCCACTGTCTCCGGCTCGTGCGTCGCGACCCGAACAGCGATGAACACAGCACCGACAACCATAGCCAGACCAAGAGCACTCAGCTTCCAGCGCTCGCTACGAGTGAGATTCACCGGGCGACGGTAACACTTCGCGGCATTCGAGACGCCCTTCTCCAGCGACCCGCCGAAGGCCCTCAGACCAGGCCCTTCGGGTAGTTCAGCGGCAGTCCGGTCTCTCCCACCCCGAGTTCCAGGATCGCCCATTGACGCGGGTCGATGGCAAGGAGTCCGTGGTTGGAGACGATCAACGAGGTTCCGCGAAACGCGACCGACGCCGGCGTCGAGTACGGGATGGAGCGGGTGACGCGATCCACCACGGCCGGTAGCTCGGCCACCATCGACCCCGTGTTCGGGTCGACCACCTGAATCGAGTTGATGAAGGGGTTCGAGATCGGCAGATAGATGCGCCCGCTGGAACCGATGGCCAGCCCGTCGCCCTGCGCAACGACGGCTACCCGCTCCAGCTGGCCGGGCGAACCGTTGGGACCGAATGGGATTCGGTAGACGACGCCACGCCCGAACGAGCTGATGTCCGGGGTGAGCGACACGGTCACCACGAAGTTCAGCCGGCCCGCGACGTCGAACTGCATGCCGTTGACGCTGTAGACCGACGCGAAATCTGAATTCTGATACCAGATTTCGGCTGCACCGCCACCGGCCGGTACCTTCCAGATGGTGGCTTGGTTCAGGTCGCTGACGTACATGGTTCCGTCGGGGGCGAAGGTCGCCCAATTCGGCCAGGCGGGTCGATCGAGAGGCGACGGTTCACACGGCTCGCCCGGAGTTGCAGCACAGCTCGGGAGATCGGCGAACGTGGCATACACCGTTTGTTCGCCGGAGTGCGGATCGATTCTCACTGCCCGCGCACCCGAGTAGTCGAGGGCGTACACCCGACCGTCCCCGTCGAGAGTGATCCCGTTGACACCGTGCTCCGAAGGTTCGTGATCCATCAACGAGTACGTCTGGATCAGCCTGCCGTCGGAATCCCAATGCCAGAGCTCTGCAGAGGAATTGGGCCGGTTCGATCCCGACCAGATGCTGCCGTCCACAGGATCGACGGCCATTCCCTCCGGCTGACCAGGCAGCGGTGTGACGGCGATATCCCGGGTTTGCCCGTATCCCAGAGATCCGTCCACCGCGAGCGGTTCGGGCGCTGCATCGGGCGCGGTCACCACCCCGAGCGAGATCCAACTTGCGATCGACGCCAGAACGAGAACCCCGGTCCGACGTCCGATCATCGAGGCGTGATGGAGCCGAGGAAGGACGTGGTCCAGATCGCCGAATTGGCCGATCCTGCTGCGTCGTTCGTCGGAACGAGGCCGTTGAGCGTCACCTGTCCACCGGTCAGCCCGCGACCCGGCTGCGGCGGCAGGGTGAAGCCGCAGGACTGCTGCACGGTGCCCGGCTCGACGGCCAGATCGGTCCGTCGGCATTGCCCGGTGGACGTGGCCGTGAGTGCGGGTGTAACGCCGAAGCTCGTGATGCTCAGCGACGCACCGAAGTCCGGGGACGACGGGTTCTGGTAGCAGATCGACGCCGTTGCGGCGATGTCCTGGGACGGCTCGGTCGACGCGGCGCCGGTGGCGGGATCCACCGAGATCGAATGGATCTCCGTGGTGCGCAGTCCACCCGGGCATACGGCGGTGGAGCCCGCCGAGACAGAATTGACCTCGCGACCGACGCTGTACTTCACCGAACCGGTCGGCTGGGGAGTGCCCGCAACGGGCTCTGCCACCGGAGCGGTTCCCTCCCCCAGGGTGTACAGAGTCCACAGCGAACCGGTGCGGCCGTCCGGCAGGCGAAGCGGGTTCGCGACCGAGTTGCTGGTGGCGACCCCGTCGGTGACGCCGGAATCATTGGGGTTCACCCGCAGAACACAATCGACCGCAGCCCGTCCGGGCGAACCGATCATGAATTCGAGTCCACAGGGCCCGTTCATCGAGAGTCTGCCCAGGCCAGGGGCAGTGAGCACGCCCCATTGGTCGAGGAAGGCCTGGCCGTCGATTGTCGGGCCGTCGCAGACGTAGATGGGCCCGACGTTCTGCGCGGTCGGATCGCTGAGGAAACCCGTCGAGGGATCGTTGGCGAAGGTGTACATTCGCGCGTCGAGACGCTCGACCACGGTCAACGAACGCGGTGAACCGAAGTAGTCGCCGCACGCGGCATTGTCTGCTGCGGTGGGTCGCTGCCCGCTGTCGACGGTGCGGTAGACACTGAAGCTGCCCGGTCCGTCGTCGATGGATCCCATGATCGTGGCCGGTGCCGGGCTCGGCGCGGGCTGCGCCGAGGCCGTCGCAATCGGACACAACGCGACCGCCACAACCGATACCGCAATTCCACGCAACCACTGATTCGCCACTTGTATCCCCCGGAAAGTTTGTATCCGCAATTGGTGCAGATCGGACTCGGCCCCGCCGAGGAGAGTAACGCAACAGATGTTGAGAAACCAGGCTTGGTGCGTATCATCGGGCGGAGCCTTCCACCGCAATTCGATGTGTCCTCATTCGAGGTGCTGCGCTCGGTCGGCTTACGCAGCTATGGTTCGACGACCGCTGACAACCGACCCAGGAGTACTTCCATGAACCGACGTTCGGCCTCTTGCACAGTTGCCGCGCTGGCCGTTTCCGCGTTCTTCGTGGCACAGCCGTCCGGCGTCGCGAACGCAGCCTCGTGTTCGGACGTCGATGTGTCGTTCGCTCGCGGAACGGGCGAATTACCAGGTTTGGGTATCACCGGAACACCGTTCGTAAGTTCGTTGAAGTCCGAACTGTCGGACCGCTCGGTCAGCACGTACGCGGTGAACTACGCGGCCGACTTCACGCAGGCCAGCGCCGGCCCTGGATCACGTGACCTGGTCTCCCACCTGACATCCGTCGCAGCGTCGTGCCCGTCGACGACGTTCGTGATCGCGGGCTACTCGCAAGGGGCCACCGTCGTCACGAACGCCGTCGGTCTGAACACCCCCAGCAGTTTCTCCGGTGCCATCATCCCTGCCGCGATAGCCTCTCGGGTCGAGGCAGTTGTGGTATTCGGCAACCCACTCGGCCTGTTCGGACGGAAGATCGAAACCGCCAGCAGCACATACGGTTCACGTGCCACCAGCTTCTGCAACTTCGGCGATCCGGTATGCCAGATCGGCGGCTTCAGTACTTTCGCACACCTTCGGTACGGAACGAACGGCTCCACCACCGAAGGTGCTCAGTTCGCTGCCTCCCAGGTCCGTAGCTGACGCTGATACAGGGCCGACGGCGCGACGTCAGCTCCCGAGTCGAGCCTGTTGGCTCCTTCGTACGTGATCTGCGCCGTGGGAGTCCTTCTTGCCGTGGGTCAGAAGAATCGATGCGCTGAGCCGGCGGGCTCAGCGGAGAGAAACGTGGGTTCCGGGAGTCCGGATCGTGCGGCACTGGAGGAGATTTCAGCTGCTGCGGCCTGGATCAGATCCGACGGCACCAGCGCAATGGCAGATCCGCCGAATCCTCCGCCGGTCATCCGCGCGCCGTACGCACCCGCTCGCAGCGCCGCGTCGACCGCGCTGTCCAATTCCGGCGAGCTCACCTCGTAGTCGTCCCGCAACGACACATGCGACGCCGTCATCAACTCACCGAGCTCCGTGCCTGCGGCACCGCGGTCGAGAATCTCCACCGCCTGCTCGACTCGTCGAATCTCACTGATGACGTGGCGAACTCGGCCGATCAGGATGTCGTCGTCGAGGCCCGAGACGGCCTGCTCGGAGTCCAATCCGCGCAGCGTCGTCACCCCCAGTGCCGCATACGCAGTGTCCAGGGCGGCCCGACGCGCCCCGTACTGGCCGTCGACCAGCCGATGCGGCGCGTTGGTATCGATCACCAGAAGCCGTGATCCAGACGCGCCGAGATCGAGGGGTATCTGACGCGTCGAACCGTCGAGGCAGTCGAGCAGCAACGCATGCCCCGCCTGCGCGGACATCGCAATGTTCTGATCCATTCCGCCCGTCGACGCACCGGCGATCTCGTTCTCGGCGCGAATACTGGCCTCGATCAGCACCTTTCGCTCCACCTGCAGGTCGAACAACTCGCTGAGCGCCAAGGCGAACGAGCACTCGAGGGCCGCCGAGCTCGACAGCCCCGAACCCACCGGCACCGAGGAATGCACGGCAACATCGACTCCGCCGATCCCGTACTCCTGCAGCGCCCAGGCCACGCCTGCCACGTATGCGGCCCAGCCCGAGGGTGTGCCCGGGCCGATCTCGTCGATCGCTCCGGTCCAGGAATTGTCCGTGTGCGTGGATACCGCCCGCATCATGGCGTCCTCGCGTCGGCGTACAGCAACTGCCGTGGCGTACGGCAGTGCGAACGGCAACACCGGTCCGCCTGCGTAATCGATGTGTTCACCGATCAGATTGACCCGACCCGGTGCGATCCAGACGCCGCCCGGTTCACCGCCGAATGCGGCGCGAAACAGCGCCGCGGCACCGTCGGCGAGATCCTCCTCGGCCACTACGTCGAGCCAGTTCATCCGAGCACCTCGCGCAGCCTGTCGGCAATCCGCTCAGGGGTGGTGTCGTTGACCCACGCGCCCATGGCCGATTCGGATCCGGCCAGAAATTTCATTCGGCCCGGGGAACGCATCATCGAAAACAGTTGCAGGTGCAGCCGTCCCAGTGAGCGGTCGACTCCCACGGGAGCCTGGTGCCACGCCGAGATGTACGGCACCTCGTCGACGCCCTCGAAGAACGCGTCGACGCCTCGCAACAGGTTCCGATAGACCCCGGCCAATTCGTCCCGCTCGGCACCGTTGAGTTCGGCGAGGTCCGCGACGTCGCGACGCGGAGCGAGGTGAACCTCGACCGGCCAACGCGAGGCCGCCGGGACGTAGGCGACCCAGTGCTCGGCGTCCACCACGATGCGCCGACCCGAGCGCAGCTCGGCAGCGAGTACATCGGCCAGCAGAACTCGACCCGTTCGCTCGAAATGCTTGCGAGACTGGCGTATCAGTGCGTCGGAGCGGGGCGGGAGGTACGGGTACGCGTAGATCTGTCCGTGCGGGTGCGTCAGTGTGACACCGATTTCCTTGCCACGATTCTCGAAGCAGAAGACCTGCTGCACCCCGGGAATCGCCGAGAGGGCCGAGGTGCGATCGGCCCAGACGTCGATGATGGTCCGCACTCGGGAGAGCTCGAGCGAGACGAATGAAGCGTCGGGATCGCTCGCGAAACAGATCACCTCGCATCGGCCGGTGCCGGGGGCCAGCGGCCACAACGGCTCTCCGTCCACCTCGGCCGGAAGATGCTGTTGCGCTGCGGTTTCGGCCAGCGACGGGAATCGGTTCTCGAATACCACCACGTCGTAGTCCGACGCCGGAATCTCGGTGGGCGGACGGCCCGGACGGCTCGGTGCCAGCGGCGACGCATCGGCCGGCGGCAGGAACGTACGGTCCATTCGCTGCGCGGCGATGACGATCCATTCACCGGTGAGAACGTCGAATCGCATCTGTGACTGCGACTGTGCCGGCGACAGTGGCCGCGTATCGATCAATTCTCGGGTGGCGCCACCGGAGACGTAGGGCTCGGTGTCGTCGTAGTAGATCAGCTCACGGCCGTCGGCCAGAGTGGTCGACGTGGTGCGCATCGCGTGCGTCGTGGCGTCATGCGCGGTCATCGAGTGCTCGTTCCTCGTTCGTCTCGGTGCAATGTTCTCCCGCGATCACCACGTCGTCGACCAGCTCGGACAACGCGTCCTGAACCCCGGGGTCGAGCCCGGCATCGGTGACGAACACGTCGACCTGCGAAAGCGGAATGGTCTTGGCAAGGGCACGGACACCCCACTTGGTGTGATCGGCGAGCACGATGACACGCCTGGATGAGGCGGCCAGGGCCTGATTGGTCTGCGCCTCCATGAGATTGGGACAGGTGAGGCCGCATTCGATGTCCACCCCGTGTGTTCCGAGGAACAGCATGTCCAGGTGGACGCTCTGCACTGCACCGACCGTGAGCGGCCCGACCAGCGCGTCGGAGGGAGTGCGCTGCCCACCGGTGAGCAACACGGTCTGATCGGTCCGGCCGCCGACGTGGAAGACCTCGGCAACGGGAAGTGAATTGGTGACGACGGTGATGTCCGGAATGTCGAGCAATTCGCGTACGAGAGCGTGCGTGGTGGTGCCACCGGAGATACCGATAGAGGTCCCCGGCCGGACGAACCGCGCTGCGGCCCGGGCGATGGCGGCCTTGGCATCTCGATCCAGTTCGGACTTGGCGGAGAAGCCCGGCTCGAACACACTCGCCGATCGCGGCAGCGTCACGCCGCCGTGCACCCGCTCGACCAGGCCGCGGGCAACCAGCTCGTTGACATCGCGTCGAACGGTCATGTCCGACACCGACAGTGCGGCTCCCAGATCGGCGACCTTGACCGCGCCCGCCGCCGTCACCTGGTCGAGGATCTTCTGCTGACGCTGATGGGCGAGCATCAGCGTCTTTCGGCAATCACTGCACTGACGCCGGCGGAGTCGGTCCATCGCACACGATCCATCGACATAATATGAACGCACATCGATCAGATGTCAACATAAATGAACATCTTGTTGTCGCGCCAGGTCAGAGACCTCCGCTAGCCGCCATACAGGGTGCAACTACGTGTCTTTCCTACCCGCGTCCCGCCACGGGCCGGGCGATGAGCCCCGAATCGCCGGGTTGATTGTTCGTTTTTGACCGTCATCGACCGATCCGACATCGAAAGACTCCCCGAGACCTCCATGGCCGCCTGCGGTCAGTAGTCCGCCTCGCTGTCCGGGGCCGACTGGCTGCGTCCGATTCTCGTCAGGTGCACGCGTCGGCCGAGTCGGATCATCGGCCGGATGAGCAGTTCGATACTGCCGAGGAGGAACAACCACGTACCGGCCACGGTGGTGCTCTCGTGGAAGAACAGGATGCTGCCGATGATGAACCAGACCGCGATGAGAATGTCGTTGATGATGCTGGCAACTTCCCATCGCTGGCGGATCACCAGTTCCTCGTGTCCGATGGTGAAAGTCAGGTCCTTCATTGCGGCTCCTCCGGCGATAAGGTGTGTGCGGTTCGACTACCCGAATTCGACGACTCGAACACTGGCGGCAGCCATTGCACCTGCGATGCCATCTCGAGCAGCTTCGTTCGACGAGTCTCGTTGGTCTCGCCTATCCACGCGATTCGACCGTACACATGGGCTCGAAAATCGTTGACTTCGCGACGATTCTGACTCGCTGCTCCGGCGGTGATGCAGTTGTGCAGCAGTGCCCTCAGGTTGTCGTACTCCTCTCGGGGGGCTGCCGGCCACGAGTTGACGACGAGCCCGGTCAGCTGTTGTCGCTGATGTGCGCGCCTGACCTTGGTCTTGTCGGGATGAATCGCGAAACCTTCGTCGTGCGCGATCTGGGAGATCAGCCACAACAGTCTGTCGACGTCGATATCCGCACTGCCGGAGAACGCCAGATCATCGGCGTACCGACTGTAGCGGGCACCGATCGACCGGGCCAAGCCGCTTGCACGGATATCGAGCTGCCGCGCAGCGAGATTCGCCAACGCAGGTGATGTGGGCGCACCCTGCGGCAGGTGGGTGGCGCGCAGCCTCGCCGCAGTGGGACGGTCCATCCCGATCAGTTCGACGGCCGGGGTGACCGTCGTGCACAGCGCGGCAAGGTTCGCCGCGACTGCCCGGGGGTAGCCGACGGCTTCGAATATCGCGACCACCCGGTCGAACCCGATGGACGGGAAGAAGCGTCGAAGATCGACCGAGACCACCACGGCGCGATCCGAATGTGGCATCGCGAACGTCCGGGGACTTCTCGCCTTCCGAAATCCATGCGCGGCCGGATGGGCTGGAATTCGATCGAGTATGCGCCGCAGTATCTTTCGCTGAATTTCCCGCAGGCGTGGTTTCGGCACCTCGAGCAGTCTGATTCCCTGACGCTTGTCGATTCGCGCAGATCGATAGTGCTGCAACGGGAACGGAGCGGTGCGGAGTCGCCCCTGCAGATCGGCGAACCAGTCGATCTCGGAGATCGTCAGGTCGAGCGATCGCGCCAGTTGACCGGTCGTCTCGTAGCGCGGTACCTCGAATCGCCAGGGTTTGTCGCCGGCACGCGTAGCCGGTCGCTGCGAGGATACCGAGGGCTCCGCGATGAACGGGAGATCGCGCAGCAGAACGAAGATCGATGCCTCGTCGAACGGTGGGCTCGGATACAGATTCACGATGCGGTCAGCGAGCCACGACGCCTTGGCAGGAATCAGCCGCGCGAACGCTTCCTCGAGGCCGGGGCGCGTCCACCCGGCATCGGCGGCCAGCCCCGCCAAGGTCGCTGCCGCGCGGGGAGAGAATTCGCGCTTCGTCACGTCGGGTTCTCGATGAGGTACGTCGGTCCGAGGTGCAACGGCGCGGGGCGACCGAAATCTTTCGTCCTCGTAGCTGGAAAGCACGCGGAGCGTGCCCGCCTGCTTCGGACGCAGTACTCGATTCTCGTGTCGTACCCAGGGGTTACCCCTGAGCGCACAGCCTGCGGAGCGCCCCACAACTCTGGGACCGGCCCCGCGGACCAACTCTCGCCCACGCGCCGCTGCATCTTCCCACCATGCCAAAGTCTCGCGAGCCTGTCAGTGCGTTGCATTCGTCGGGCGGTGGACTGTCAGTTCTGGGCGTATCAGTTCTGGCTGTATCAGTTCTGGGCGTTGCGACTGTGTCCGCGGAGGATCCGGACCGCCAGGAATACGATGACCACCAGCACCCCGGTGAGCAGGACAGCCGCATTCGGAACCGTGTCCGCGACATCGCTTATCCACACCTGCAGCGAATACTGACTGTCGACGCCCATCACTCCGCCGAGATTGGCGGTTCCCTCCGTGAGCAGGAACAGCACGCCGATGCCGACGAAGATCAACCCCGATATCAGCGACGTGCTGTGCGTCTTCAGAGGTCCCACCCTGATTTCCCTGCCGCGCAGCCACGTTCGAGAGCCCAGCGAGAACCGATCCCACACCAGCGCGAGTACGAACAGGGGAACCACCATGCCGGCGGCATAGAGCGCCATCAGGATCCCGCCGTAGAACGCCTGTCCACCGGCCACGGCGACGGTCAGGACTGCACCGAGCAGCGGTCCGGAGCAGAATCCGGCGAGCCCGTACACCGCACCGAGGGCAAATACCGACCCGATGGACGAAACGTCGCGGCTAGCGGCCGCTCGCTGCGCCGACCCCAGCGCGAACCCGCGACCGACGATGATCATCATCCCGAGCCCGATGATGATGACGCCGCCGATCATCGTGGTGACGCCGCGATACTGGGTGATCGCCGACCCGATGGCACCGACGCCCGCTCCCAGTGGCACCAGAACCGCAGCGAGCCCGACGTAGAACACCCCGGTGCGGCCGGCGAGCGTGCCTACCCCGCCGAACGCGTAGGCAAAGAACGACGGCAGCAGCAACGCCGAGCAGGGACTGAGCAGAGCGAGTAACCCACCGAGAAATGCTCCGAGAAGCCCGATCTGCGACATCCTGCGGCCTACGCGCCGGCTGCGTTGTCGATCAGGTCGACGAAGGTCGACAACGGCTGAGCGCCCACCACCGGATCGCCGTTCACCGAGAATGCCGGTGTAGCCGGGATGCCCAAAGATTGCGCTTCGTCGAAGTCTTCGGTGATGGCGGAGTCGAAGCTCGTTCCGGTGGCATCAGCGGTGAAACGCTCGAGGTCCGGGACTCTCGCCTGCTGTGCATAAGCTTTCAACTCGTCCATCGTCAGATCCGCATGACCGGTCTCGGGCGCATCGGCGTACACCGCATGGGTGAACTCCCAGAACTTGCCCTGGGCTGCCGCGGCCCGACCCGCGCGAGCGGCATCGAAGGACTGTTGCCCGAAGATCGGCAGGTCACGCCATTCGATCCGCAGAGTGCCGTCGTCGACGTACCGGTCGATCAGCTGCGGCTCGGTCTCCCGATTGAACTGGGCGCAGAAGGGGCATCGAAAGTCCGAGAACGCGACCAGCACCACCGGCGCGTCCACTGCGCCGAGCGCCATCGGATCGTCGACCGTGCGACGCGAGAGGTCCCCCAGCGGTCCGGTCTGCTGGATCACGCTTGTGGCCCCTCCCGACGTGGCCCCTTCCGAATCGGCCTCCGAGTCGGAGCCGGCACGTGTTCCGACCATGAGGACTCCGACGAGGACGGCGGCCACCAGCACGGCGATCCCGAGAAGCCAGATGTCTCGTCGGCGGGTCGATCGTGAGGTCGACATGATTCACACCCTCTCGGAGCTCGGCGACGGTGGCGTCTGATACCCATACGGGTATACCCTCGCAACAACACCCTACGCACACGTCTACCACTCGTGTTCGTGGCCGAGCCCACTGTCGACACATGGAGGATCGCAACATCATGACCGAATTGGCAATCAGCACACGGGTGAACTCGTCGTTCGAGGACACTGTCGAAGCTACTCGAAAAGCACTGTCGGAACAGGGTTTCGGCGTCCTCACCGAGATCGACATGCAGTCCACCCTCAAAGCCAAGATCGATGCCGACATCGAACGCTACGTCATTCTCGGTGCCTGCAATCCGCGGTTGGCCAAGGGCGCGATCGACACCGACCGCCAGGTGGGTCTGCTGCTGCCCTGCAACGTCGTCGTCCGCGCCGATGGGGACAACACGATCGTCGAGGCGATGAACCCGCAGTTGATGGTCGGACTGTCCGCGGCACCCGGGCTCTCCGACGTCGCCGACGAAGCCACTGCGCTGCTGCAGGCGGCAATCGACACACTCGACGGCGAGAGCACCACTGCGTAAGTGAGCAGTCACCGTATCCGGCCGTCGACAGCAGCGATCGCCGCTGTGGGGACAATTACGTGCCTGGCCCTGACCGGGTGCACTCGCTCGTCGACTGTCGAGGCGGTGGAAATCCCCTCGTCGTCGACGCTCGTTGCGCCGCCCGGCTTCGGTGACAGCCCGTTGTGGTCGGTGCCGTTCGTCTCGACACCGCATGTGGTCGACGACGGATTCGTCGGTGTCCTCGATACCTCATCCGATTCCGTCAGGGTTCAAGTGCTCGACGACACCGGCACGCTTCGGTTCGGGGTCGACGTACCGAAAGACCGCGCACAGTTCGCCGTCACCAGTGTGCGCGACCGGGAACTGTTGGTCACCGAAGACATCGACACCACCGATTCCGGCAACGCGGCCTCATTGACCGCTCGCGACACCCGAACAGGAGACGTCGTCTGGGGCCCGGTCGGTACCGCTGGCTGCTTGACCGGCATGGGGCTGCTGATCGACGCCGGATGCAACGGCGAATCGGCCCGAGCGGAGGCTGCGGTATCGGCCGTCGACGGGCACTCCACCGAGCTGAGCGGTGCACTGTCCGAATCCGACGGATATGCGGTGGTCCGCGATGGTGTGCACGCACGAATTGTGACCGTCGATACCGGCAACACCGCGTGGTCGACCGCCACACTGACACCGCCGCCCGCAGCACTAGCCGGTACCGCGCGCTTCGTCGGGGCTGCCGGCAACTCCGTCGCCGTGGCGTGGACGATCCCTACCCGTCCCGAGCCGATCCAGGCCGTCTACCGGCTCTCGGACGCCGAGCTCCGATGGGTCAGTGGCGCTCTGACCCCGATGAACGTGACCGCCGACGCGAGTACCGGATCGACGTTGATCACCACCGGGGATCTCGGCGACGACGGAATTGCCGTGCTGTTCGAGCAATACGGCACCCGGGGATTCACGACCGACCAGTTTCCCGGCGCCGAACAGTTCACGATCGTCGGCGGAATCGTCTACGGCACAGCGAAATCGTCTGTGACTGCTATCGATTCGGTATCCGGTCGCGTCACGGGAACGTCATCCGGCCCGGTACCGATAGCGATGACATCCAATGGAGTGGCGCTGACCGCGGACAGCGGCGGCCATACGGCGTTCAAGGTGATCCCCCACTTCTGATTGCCCACCGATCTATACCCCATGGGGTATGCTTCTTCTTGGTTCGTCGAAAAGGAGAAGTCATGTGCAGAGCTGTCACGTGCAAGAAGTGCGGGAAAACGACGTGGGCGGGTTGCGGCCAACACGTCGACCAGGTGATGCGTAGCGTTCCCTCGGCCGATCGATGCAAGGGGCATGCCGCCGATCCGAAGACACCGGGGTTTCTGTCCCGCATGTTCTCCAGGAAGTAGTCGCTGTAGCGGCACGTCGAATGCAGGTACATCCGTACGACCGATCAAGGAGTGATTTTCCGTGCACGTCGAAGTGATTTCCACCGAAGACCTCGGAGACCGCAGCTACCTCGTCCACGACGGAACATCGGCCGTCGTCGTCGACCCCCAGCGCGACATCGACCGCGTCGAGAAAGCATTGGCCCAACACGGTGTCACCTGCGCGATGGTCGTCGAAACACATATCCACAACGACTACGTCTCCGGCGGCTACGAACTGGCCCAACGCAACGGCTGCCCGTACGTGGTCAATGCCGACGACGACGTCTCGTTCGAGCGGCACGCGGTCCGCGACGGAGACGAGCTGACGGTCGGCAACATGACCGTGCGAGCAGTCTCCACGCCGGGCCACACAGTCACACACCTGTCCTACGTCATCACCGAAGGTGACGAGACACCGGCCGTGTTCACCGGAGGATCACTGCTCTACGGCTCGGTGGGCCGCACGGACCTGGTCGACGCAGCACGCACCGACGAACTCACCCATGCGCAGTTCCACTCGGCGCGCCGGCTGGCCACCGAACTGCCGGACGCCACCGAGGTATTCCCCACCCACGGCTTCGGTAGCTTCTGCTCGTCGGGGTCGGCAACGGGCGGCGACGGCGGCACCATCGGCGAGGAGAAGCAGCGCAACGATGCACTGACGACCGACGACGAAGACGCATTCGTGGAGAAGCTGATTGCAAATCTCACTGCGTACCCGGCCTACTACGCGCACATGGGAGCATTGAACAGCAGCGGACCCACCGCACCGGATATGTCCCCGCCCAGCGCTGTAGAAGCACAAGAACTTCGGACCCGTATCGACGCCGGCGAATGGATCGTCGACCTCCGGGACCGCACGGCCTACGCGTCGTCCCACGTTCACGGCAGCGTCGGCATAGCGCTGGGCACCCAGTTCTCCACCTATGTGGGCTGGTTGATGCCGTGGGGCACTCCGCTGTCGCTGATCGGAGAGACATCCGAGCAGGTGGCCGACGCTCAGCGCATGCTGGTACGCATCGGAATAGACGAACTACAGGGCGCAGCAACGGGTTCGGCGGACGAGCTGAGCGGGGACACTCCAGCCTCGTCGTATCCGAGACATACCTTCGCCGAACTGTCCGACGGCATCGTCTCCGCAGACGAAGCGGACGAAACCGATGCGGTGATTCTCGACGTGCGCCGCGAGGACGAGTACGACGCCCAGCACATACCCGGGGCAGCCAACGTACCGTTGCACCAATTGCTGGAACGCCTGAACGAACTGCCTGCTGGGCAACTGTGGGTGCACTGCGCCAGCGGATACCGGGCTTCCATCGCTGCCAGCCTGCTCGACCGAGCCGGCCGCGACGTGGTGTTCATCGATGACGACTTCTCCAATGCCGTCGACGCCGGGATGACGACGCACGCCCACTGACGATTCTCGGCGGAGGTGCTCGAAAGAACTCGTCGCCCGATACGGTAGGAAAGTGAGCAAGAAGGGCGACGGCGACGACGCCGAACTGAGCCACTACCGCTCCGTGTTCGACGCCATCGAACGCCGCGTTGTGCCCGAGGTCGAATTCGGTAGAGCCACACCTCTTCTCATCGCTGCGATCGCGACGGCAACCCTGGGGTTCGTTCTCCCCCTCACCGGTTCGGCGCACGGATACGACGTTCTGTTGCGCACGGCGAGCGCCGAAGCCGAGTCCGCGGGCGCACTCCCGACGCTGTTCATGGCCTTCAGCGTCACCTTCACCGTGGCAGTGGCTGTCGCGGCACGCGCAGTTCGACGGTTCCGCTGGGCAGGCTTGGCGTTGGCAGGTAACGGGCTGACCACTGTCCTCGCCGTCCTGGCCATCTGGTCCCGGCAATCGCTGACTCCCGATGCGGGGTTCGCGGGCCCCGCCATCGGGCTGTATCTGGGAGCTGCGGCGGCACTGGTGTCCACAGCACTATGGGCCCGTGCGGTTTTCACCCATCCGCACGGGCACCTGGGCGGAGCCTGACCCCGCTGACGCGGTGCCGGATCACTGCTGTGCGAACCTCAGGCGAGAGCCAAGAACAGCTTCTCGAGCTCGGCTTCGCTCATCTTCTCGCCCGTTTCCGCTCCGGTGATGCATTCGCGGAGTCCGGTGGCGACGATCTTGAAGCCGGCCCGGTCCAGTGCCTTGGAGACAGCAGCGAGCTGGGTGACGACGTCCTTGCAGTCACGGCCACTTTCGATCATGGCGATCACGCCTGAGAGCTGGCCCTGTGCACGCCGCAGGCGGTTGAGCACCAACGCGATGCTTTCGGTATCACCGGTCATGTCCATCAATCCTTCGTTCGAGTAACCCCAGGTTACCCCCTGGGGTAACGGAGGGTGGTGGCCGAAGCGCAGTGCGTTCGGCCACCACCGTCCGAGAGTCAGGCGTGCGAGAACCCGATCTTGGGGAGCACCGCACGCAACCATGCGGGAGACCACCACGCAGCATGACCGGTCAGACGCAGGAGCACCGGCAGCAGGACCAATCTGATGAGAATCGCGTCCAACAATACGGCCACACCCAGAATGATCCCCATCTCCTTGGGTGGGAGTGGGTCCGCGAGCGCGAACGAGAAGAACACCGCGACCATCACCGCTGCTGCAGCGAAGATCACCCGTCCCGAGTGCGCCATACCGTCGACCTGAGAACCGTACGGATCACCGGTGTTGTCGTAGTGCTCCTTGACGCTCGAAAGCAGGAACACCGTGTAGTCCATCGCGATCGCGAAGATCATCGCGAAGAAGAACACCGGACCCCAGCCGTTCAGGAATCCCTGTGGCGTGAAGCCGAGCAGCGAGGCGCCGTAACCGTCCTGGAAGATCAGCTTCGCCACACCGAAGGCAGCTCCGGTGGACAGCAAGCTGACCACAGTACCCAGGAGGGCGATCAGTGGAGCCTGCAGAGCGATCAGCAGCAACAAGAATCCGAGTACCAGGATGACCGACACCACGATCGGCAAGTACTCGTTCAGCGCGGTCTGCAAGTCCAGGTTCTCCGCCGGTGCGCCACCGACTATCGCCCCTTCGGGCAGGTCCGCTCGCAGGGCATCGAGGGTGGTCTCGAGCGCGGGATCGGACGGATCCACGTTCGGGATGGCCTGCAGCATCACGTAGTCGGATCCATCCATCGCCGGCATCGGCGGTGTCACCATAGCCACTCCGTCGACGCTCGCCGCGATCTGCGCGGTCTGCTCGGCCTCCGATGCGGGGGCGATGATCTGCAGCATTCCCGGTGCACCTTCGCCCATCTGCGCCTGCACCAACTCGTAGCCCTGCCGCACCGGTGCATCCTCGGGCACAACCGAAATGGACGGCATGGCGACCTTGAGCCCCAGAGCCGGAATCGACAGTGCTACCAGAATCAGCAGCGAGCCAATGGCGAACGGCCACGGATGCTTGTGTAGCAGCTGGCCCCAGGAAGCGAAGCGAGGAGAGCGGTGCACCTGGCGTTTTGCGTACGGGAGGGATCCGGCATTGACCTTGGGTCCGAGCTTGCCCAGCACTGCGGGGAGCAGTGTAAGGGTGGCAGCGAGCACGAAGACGACCGCCAGCATGATGCCTACCGCCATCGTCCGGACTGCAGGTGCCGGAACGAGAAGCACAGCGGACAAACTGATCAGCACCGTCAACCCGGACAGAAGCACAGCTTTGCCTGCCGTGTCCATGGTTTCGGCCACGGCGCGCTGCGGGTCGATCCGTCCGGCGTCGATCGTCTTGCGTAGTGCATCGCGGAATCGCACGACGAGAAACAGTGCATAGTCGATGCCCAGTGCCAGCGCGAACATCATCGCAAAGTTCATGGCCCACACCGAAATAGGCGTGAGCTCGTTCAGCAGAACCAGGCCGCCTGCGGACGCGACGAGACCGGCGAGGGTGAGCAGCAGCGGCAGGCCGGCAGCGACGAGCGATCCGAACGCAAGAACCATGATCGCCAATGTCACTGGCCAGGAGATGATTTCGGCCTTGATCATCGCATCGTGATTGGCCTTGTTGAAGTCACTCCACAACGCGGACGCTCCGGTCGGATAGACCTCGATCGTGTCCGTGGCCGCCGCGGTCAGCTCGCCTTTGAGATCGTCGACAGCCTTGACCATCTCGTCGGTCGTGCCGTTCGCTCCACCGATGAGAATTCCGGTGTGCCCGTCAGGGCTGATCGACATGCCCGGCTGCAGGGGAATGACCTCGGAAATTCGAGAGTCGCCGGACAGAATGCCGGTGACCTCGGCAATGACCGCCGCGACCGCCGGATCGGATACCTGCTCGGTGTCCGAGTGGACGACCACCTGGATTGCGGCCGAGGAGTTTCCGCCGAAGTGCTCCTGTGCAAGTTCGCGAACCTGGACCGATTCCGATCCGTTGGCCTGCCAACCTGCACCGGCGAGAGATCCGAACACCGAGGGGGCGAACGCCCCGAGGCCGATGATGACCACGAGCCATGCGGTCACTACCCACTTGAAGTTGCCGGCCATGCGCGCACCGAACCGCGCCAACGGTCCCCCGGTGATCCCCGGCGGCGAACTGTCGGCCGAGCTCTCATCGGTTCGAATGTCGGTGTAACTCACATCGTGTCCTTACAGGTCGGGGTCGATTCCCGAACGGTAGCACGGTACCCCCGGGGGTATCAATGCCTTCCCTACATGTACCCCCTAGGGTATACAGTTGATCAACACCGCGAACTCACAGAATCGAGAATTCCCCCTATGTCATGTACTGCAGGTCCCTCCCGCCCGAGCATCGATCGCGCCGTCCCCGCCCTGGCAGGGGCCATCGTGCTCACGAGTCTCGCGCTCGGCCGTCTGCACAATCGGCGGTGGCACACACTGACCGCATTCGTCGGCGGAAACCTCGTGTTCTACTCGGCAGTCGGCTGGTGCCCGGCCAGTCTGATGATGCGAAAGTTGGGGATGCAGCAGCACACGTCGCCGAGTCCGGCACGCTGAACCCGCGCCACCTGTGGGGTACTCGAGCTCGCAATAGGAACCGGGCGGAACCTCATCCACTACCCGGCCTGACCACCTCGACCGGCGTCGAACTCAGCCCGGACCTGCTCGGGCTCGGGCGAACTCGCTCCGCGTCGGGCCTGCCCGTAACCGCGAGCACTACCTTCGACGCAGATCGAGGCGTAGCCGCACCTGAGAGTTCACGATCGTCGATCATGCGCGGATAGCTGCGGATCGGAACCGATCGTGAACACTGAGGTGCGCGGGTGTCGGGTGGAACCATCTCGTGTGCCGCTGCGTCCAACTCTTCAGTGACTTCCGAAGATGGGATCGAGCAGATGCGTCGTACAGGCCGATGGGCGCCAATCGGATTTGGGCTACTCATGGCGGTCGGATGCTCGACGGCCGTCGACGGCGAGGCACTGCCCGATGAGACCTCGACTTTTGCCACCACCACCGAAGCCCCGACGACGCCCTGGGATCCCTGCACCATCCCCGACGAGGCCATCGAGCGAGCGGGGCTCAACGTCAGCACGAAAGAGTCGGGGATCTTCGGACGAGATCAGTACGGCTTCAAGATCTGCGGCTGGGAGAACAGGCTCCCCGACAACAAGTACTACTTTTCGATCTTTGTGGGATTGAAGGGCATCGACTACCTCGCCGACACTCCCAACTTCGACCGACTCCAGTCGGTCCAAGTGGGAACGCGCAACGCTACGCAGTTTCAGCAGGTCGGTGCCGATGCGGCCGTCAACTGCGGCGTCGCCTTTACTGCTGGAAGCGAATTGATCATGTCGACCCTGAATACGAGCGCACTGGTCGATGGCCCGGCTTACGACCCGTGCACGGAGCTCAACTCCGCGGTCGCAGAGCTCGATTCTGAACTTCCGAGCTAGATCCTCCGATCAAAGGATAGCGAGACTGTGAACGACGCCCAGCCGAACCTCATCGCGCACTGGCAAGACCTCAACGCCCAAGCCGAGGCAGGCATCATCACCATTCCCGCCGACGTCGCTGCCAAATGTGACGCAGCCTGCGTCACCTACCTCGCGCACCTCGACAAGATGAAGATCGACGCGGCAAAGCTGGGCGTAGTCAAACCTTGGGGCGACATGAAGTCTGCACAGGATCTGCAAAGCAAGTTCCTTCGCCTGGCCACCGGTACCGATCGCTCTCTCGACGTCATTCTTCAGCAGCACATCGATGTCATCGAATCGATGCGGATGATCTTCCGTCGCTACTTCGACGAGACAGAAACCACCGATGCCCAGACAGCCGCGAACATCACCGCGCTTGCACCCGGAAATTGAAACGCACCATCACCTGGCGACACGACACCAAAATCCACGAGAAACGGACAAGACCGATGCGTAGGGCAAGTCGATGGATGCCGGCAATAGCAGCATTTCTGGTAATTGCGGGCTGCACGAGTAGCACCGAGGGTGAGGCATCAGCCGACACAGCCGTAAGCGCCGAGACCAGCACCACCGCCGCAGCCCCCACGACGCCCTGGGATCCCTGCACCATCCCCGACGAGGCCATCGAGCGAGCCGGGCTCAACGTCAGCACGAAAGAGTCGGGGATCTTCGGACGAGATCAGTACGGATTCAAGATCTGCGGCTGGGAAGACCGGCCGCCGAACAACATGTACTACGTCTCGTTGATTGTCGGGCTCCAGACCTTGGACTTCATTGACGATCCGAGCTACTTCGACCGACTCAGCCCAGTGCGGGTGGGCACTCGCAATGCCACCCAGTATCAGCAGCTCGCGTCCGACGCATCACTCAATTGCGGCGTCGCCTTCACGGCAGGGCCCCAATTGATCCGAGCGACGCTGATCACCGATGGACAGGTTCGGACCCCGCCGTACGACCCGTGCGCGGAACTCAACAGGGTGGTCGCCGCCCTCGACTCCGAACTTCCCAGCTAGTTCCCACGATCGAGAGACGTCGAAACCATGACCGGTTCCCAGCCGAACCTCATCGCGCATTGGCAACAACTTAACGCCCAAGCGGACGCCGGCACCATCACCATTCCCGCCGACGTTGCTGCACAGTGCGACGCCGCGTGTGTCACCTATATCGCGCACCTTAATGGCATGAAACGCAAAGCATCAGTCTTGACGGAGACAAAAGCCTGGGGCGACATGAAGTCTGCACAGGATCTGCAAAGCAAGTTCCTTCGCCTGGCCACCGGCACCGATCGCTCTCTCGACGTCATTCTTCAGCAGCACATCGACGTCATCGAATCGATGCGGATGCTCTTCCGTCGCTACTTCGACGAGACAGAAACCACCGATGCCCAGACCGCTGCGAACATCACCGCGCTCACTCCGGAGAACTGAGAGAGCACCGCCGGCGTCCGTTTACGAATCCGCGCCCTCGATGGTCAGGCACGCCCTGTCCGCCGGGTGTCGATTACTGCGAGGGGCGTAGTTCCCAGCTTCACGGCGCTTACGTGACACCTGGTCCGTAGTTGCACATGACAGTTGTCAGCAGTTCGTCATGACGGTGAAAACGACGTCTCATTTGGCGTTGACCTGCGCTTTCGTCGAGGTGGAGAGTCTGATGTGTCGCCAAAGAACACGGCTGAGGATCCACTGACGAAATAGCGAAGGGAATTGCAGATGATCACGCAGAGTTCAACTCGCACCGAGGCGGTGGGTACCGAGACTGCACTCGCGGTGCACGCCACCGGTGTCCACAAGTCGTTCAGCGACTCCACGGGTTCGAAGTTCCGCGCCGTTCGCGAAATGAACCTCTCGATTCCCCGCGGGCAGGTCGTGGCGTTTCTCGGACCGAACGGCGCAGGCAAGAGCACGACGATCGACATGATCCTCGGGCTCACCGAACCGGACGGCGGCACCATCGAGGTACTCGGCACCGACCCGCTGACCGCAGCCGCGACAGGACGCAGCGCCGCGGTGCTTCAGTCCGGTGGACTGTTGCCGGACGTCACGGTCGGCGCGCTCGTCGACATGATGGGTTCGCTGTACATCGGAGCCGACCCCGCCGCGGCCATCACCCGGGCCGGACTCGGCGAGCTGGTGGATCGGCGCGTGTCGAAGTGCTCGGGAGGCGAACAACAGAAGGTTCGGTTCGCCCTCGCGCTGTTGTCCAACCCCGCGCTGCTGCTGCTCGACGAGCCGACCGCAGGCATGGATGTCACTGCACGCAAACACTTCTGGCAAGCAATGCGCGCCCAGGCAGCGAACGGCACCACCGTCATGTTCGCGACCCACTACCTCGAAGAGGCACAGAACTTCGCCGATCGCATCGTCGTCATCGTCGACGGAGCTCTCGTCGCCGACGGCACGGTTGCCCAGATCAAGGCCACCGTCTCCAATCGCACCGTGGATGCTAACCTGCCGCGTTCCGAAGCCGACTCTGTTGCAGCACAGACCAGTTCGCGACTGCAGGAGCTCGCCAACGGCCGGTTCCGCTTCGTGTGCACCGACACCGATTCCGTGGTGCGCGCACTGAGCACGTCGACCTCCGCGACCGACATCGCGATCGTGTCGGCCTCGCTCGACGAGGCTTTCGCCGCGCTGACCGACCGCACCCACCAGAACTGAGGACTTCCGATGACCACCACAACCGCACTACGCCCTCGCCGCGGACTGCACCCCACCTTCGTCCTGCACGACATCCGCCGGCAGATCACACCACAGAATTTGATCTTCACCGTCGCGCTGCCTGCCGTGCTCTACCTCGCCCTGTTCCGGGTCGTCGAACCCAGCGCCGGAGTCGACCTGCCGCACGGCAACTTTCAGGCCTGGATGATGATCGGCATCGCCGTCTACGGCGCGTCGATCGGCACCATCTCACGGGCTGCGGGCATCTCGAACGAGAAGGCCAACGGCTGGCTACGCACAATTCGCCTGTCGCCCGTGGGTGCCGGCGGTTACGTCGCATCACGCATCATCGCCTGCCAGGTGTACGCGGCAATTCCGGTCGTCGTGGTCGGCATCCTGGGGGCACTCACCGGCGCCCGCGCAGATGCGTCCGTCTGGATCACCGGCCTCGTCGTCGCATGGCTCGGATCGGCCATCTTCTCCGCGCTCGGACTGGTGCTGGGCATGCTGCTTCCGCCCGAGGTGGTCACCCACGTTCCCGGCGTCGTCATGACCGGCCTCGCCTTCCTGGGCAACATCTTCATCCCACTGTCCGGCGGCATGCTTGCGGTTGCACAGGTGACACCGCTGTACGGCGTCGCGACATTGGCTCGCTACGCATTGACGGACGGCTACAACCTCGACGGATCACACGCCTCGCTCGCGGGGGCACTCATCAACGTCGCCGCCTGGTTCTTCGGATTCTCCTTCGCCGCCATTCGCCGATTCGCTGGGGCAACCGGCCGACAGTGATTCGCAGGTCGCGGTTGCCGAACGCTTAGGCGTCGTCGATAGTGTGGGTTCCTCATCAGAGAAAGTGACGGCAGTGACAACGATCGATGCCACACACGAAGGGCATTTCCCCAGCGCTGTGGTCGCTTTTGCCGCGAGTTGGCTCGTGGTCGCGCTGTTCACATTCATCTCCCTCACAACAGTGTTCGACCATCGGGAGGTCATCGGCTTCGGACTTGCCGCACTATCGGCCTCGATAGTGATCTTCGTGGCTGTCGTGACGGTGTTGGCACAGCGCACGTTCGTCGTGGGACGCGCCGATCGGCGGCTGACGGTCGCCGCATGGATTGCCATTCCACTCGGGATCGTGGTGGTTCCGATGTCCGAGGTGTGGGAGATGTGCGCCATGTCGGTAGCGATCTCCTCGACGTTGGTGCGTGGACGTTGGGCTCCAGCGGTTGTCGGTGGCGTATTTCTCGCCGCGACGATCGTCATCGTCGATGTAGACCGGGCCGAGCCACTACAGGCCTTCGGCATCACGTTGTTCGGCATCGCCACGACTGTGGTGCTGATTGCACTCACCGAACTGGCTCGCGCGCTCGACGCCCTACGCGCCTCGCGCGAGCAGATTGCCCGTCTGCTCGTCGATGCCGAACGACACCGCATTTCGCGGGATCTGCACGATGTCATCGGCCGGACGTTGGTGACCGCACAGTTACGCAATCAGGCTGCGATACAGATGTTCGAGAATCAACCCGAGAAAGCTCGTGAGCAGCTCGGGCATGTGCACGACGTACTCAACAGTGGGCAGGCCGATCTTCGAAGAATCACCAGCGGCCCCATTCTGGACGACTTCATGTCCGAGCTTGCGACCGTCGACGCGATGTGTGCCCGTTTGGGGATCGAGTGCGTCACCTCGGTGGAATCCCCATCGGGCAGCACCGTGGAACGGGTGTTCGCCGCCATCGTGCGCGAATCATCCACCAACATGCTCAAGCACGCCCACCCTCGAAGATGCACCGTCCGACTTTCTGTGGAGCAGGGCCACGACGCACTGGAATTCACGAACGACGGCGTCACCCGTGAGAAGTCCGACCCGGGCGCGGGAACCGGGATCGCTGCACTGACCCGTCAGGTCGAGGACCTCGGAGGCAGATTCACAGCCGGCAGGACGGCGGCGGGTACCGAGTTTCGAGTCGCGGCCACAATCCCTCGGGCAGAGGAAGAACTATGACGATCACAGTGCTGCTGGCCGAGGATGTCGCATTGCTGGCGGAGGCATTCGAAGTGTTGTTGTCCACCGACCCGGACATCGAGGTGGTCGGCCGGGTCTCGCGCGGTGACGAAGTATGCGACGCGGCCGAGCGGCTGCATCCGGACGTCATCCTCATGGACATAGATATGCCCGGAATGACGGGTATCGAGGCCACGGCCGCCCTTCGAGCTACGAATGATCGCACTCCCGTGCTGTTGCTCACTGCCCTGCCCGGTAGCGGGCACGTCCACGACGCACTGGCGGCGGGGGCGAACGGCTACCTGCTCAAGAGCACTGACGCAGTGCATCTTTTCGCGGGGATCAAAGCGGTTCTCTCCAAGCACACCGTCATCGACCCGGCGCTGGCAGCCGAAGCACTGCGCGCGGGCCCGAATCCGTTGCGCGACCGCGAACTCGACGTATTGCGGCTCGTCGATCAGGGGTTGTCCACCAAACAGATCGGCGAACGATTGTTCCTCAGCCCGGGCACTGTGCGGAACTACCTCTCGGGCACCATCACCAAATTGGGCGCAAGCAGTCGACTCGAAGCAATCAAGACCGCACGCGAAAACGGGTGGCTGTAACCGCACCTGGTGGTTCACTATCGTCGCTCATACGCGGAAACCCGCCCGTTGAGTGCGATCGTGAACCCTCAGGTGCGCCGAGGGTCAGCCTCCGTGCGCCTCGACGGCCACCGGCTGCCATTCGCGCCAGTTCGCGAGTCGCGACTCGTAGTCCTTCGTTGCGATCTCCAGCGGTGCGTCACCGAAAAAGACTCGCAGCGGCGGCTTCTCGGCGTCGATCACCTTCAGTAGTGCCGATCGTGTGGCACTCGGATCACCAGGGGTCGCCTGCCGCGAGCTTCTGAGCTTCGTAGCCTTCTCCCGGACCGGATCGTAGGCGGCGATGTCGGTGGACTTCTTCGCAGAGGGCCCCGCCCAATCGGTGGAGAATCCGCCCGGCTCGATGAGCGTCACGTGAATGCCGAAGTCCTCGACTTCCTGCGCCAATGCCTGGCTGAAGCCTTCGAGTGCCCATTTGGATGCATGGTATGCACCGACATTCGGGAACGCGGAAATGCCGCCGATGGACGAGACCTGCAGGATGTGGCCACTCCCCTGCGCACGCATGAACGGCAACGCCGCCTGGGTCACCCACAGCGCACCGAAGACGTTGGTCTCGATCTGCGCGCGGGCATCTTCCTCGGAGATTTCCTCGACCATGCCGAACAAGCCGTAGCCGGCGTTGTTGATCACGATGTCGAGTGAGCCGAACTTCTCGTGGGCCTGCTGTACCGCTGCGAAGTCGGCTGCGCGATCGTTCACGTCGAGTTCGATCGGCAGAACTGCGTCGCCGTACTGCTCGACGAGATCTTTCAGCGTGTCGGTGTTGCGGGCGGTCGCTGCCACTCGGTCTCCGCGCTCGAGGGCTGCGATAGCCCATTCGCGTCCGAATCCCTTGGATGTGCCGGTGATGAACCAGGTCTTGACTGCCATCGATACCGTCCCTTTCCCTATGGAGACAAAAGTAGGGACGACGTCCGCTGCAAACGCCTCTCGGCGAGTGGTCGCTCGTAGCGACAAATGGGGTGAGGCCCGGGGCTTGCCAAGCGAACGCCGTCAGAAGAGTCCAACGAGGCACGGCCGAGGACTATTCCCCGCACGTCAGCTGTGTTCGGTGACCAGCACAGCCATGGTGTTCGGCTCCAAAGCCTCGAAAATGTGCGGCGCGTCACCGGGGTAGGCGACATAATCGCCCGGGGTCAGTTCGACGGCTTCGTCGATCGGCCCCACCATGGCACGTCCGGTACTGAGAACAAGATGCTCGACGACGCCCGGCGAGTGCGGGTCCGAGCGTCTCGGCTCTCCGACCTGCGCGGTGATCAGATAGATGTCGCGACGTGCGTTCGGCGGAGACGACGCCAGCAGTGTTGCCGTGTAATCCGCCCTGTCCGACGCGAATCTCGGCCCCTCCCCCGCACGAATCAACCGGACCGAAGGCTTGGCCGGCTCCACCAATCTGGAGAACGGCACGTCCAGGGTCACACTGAGCGCCCACAAGGTCTCGATGCTCGGGTTCCCGGTGCCCGATTCCAGCTGCGAGAGCGTCGATTTCGCAATACCTGCGCGACGGGCCACTTCCGCGAGCGACAGGCCCACGCGTCGCCGCTCTTGCTGAAGAGCCGCCGCGATGGCCGCGATGGGCGCTCCGGTATCCGCCATTCGTTCACTCCATCGGTACGTTCGTTTGATTTGACGAACAGACTAACATCGTCCAATATAACGACCATGCGTTCGACATGGCGAACATACCGCGGTTCGAGATTCGGCGGTGTCAACATCCGCGACATCGCGTTGGTCTGTCTGGCCGACGCACTGGTCGGGGCCTCTTTCGGTGCCATCTCCGTCGCCGCCGGGCTGCCCCTGTGGTTACCGGTGGTGATGTCGGTGGTGGTCTTTGCCGGCTCCTCTCAGTTCATCTTCGTCGGCATCCTGGCCGCCAGCGGCAATCCGGTCGCCGCCGTCGCGAGCGCCCTGCTCGCCAACACCCGACTGGTCCCACTCGGCTTCTCCATCGGCACGGTCTTCGAGCACGTGTCGCCGCTGAGGCGGCTACTCGGCACCCACCTCATCACCGACGAGGCCGTTGCCTTCAGCGTCGCCGAGAAGGACGCGGGCAGCCGTCGAACAGCGTTCTGGCTGTGCGGAATCGGACTGTTCGCCACCTGGAACATCGGCGTCCTGATCGGCACACTCGGCGGTGGCGCGATCACCGATACCGCCGCACTAGGCCTCGATGCCGCATTCCCGGCCATCCTGCTGGGACTGATCATGCCTGCCCTGCGAGATCGAGCTACCCGCACTGCAGCACTGCTCGGCGCGGGCATCGCCCTCCTCGCGTCGATGTTTCTGCCGAGCGGCATACCCGTGCTGCTCGCCTTGGTCGCCGTCGTCCCCGCCATGCTGTCCAATACCCCTGTCGCACAAAAGGAATCCGCATGAGCCTCACGATTGCATTGCTCGCCCTGGTCATCGGCACCTATTCGCTCCGCATCGCGGGACCGGCTCTGCGCACGAGGGTTGCCATCTCGCCGCACATCGACAAGGTCATGGGCACTGCGGTTGCGGTCGTCTTCGTCGCACTGGTTGCCACTTCTTCCCTGCTCGTGGGCAAGGACTTCGCGGGCTTCGCAGCCCCCGTGGGAGTCACTGTTGCCGGCGTACTGGCGTGGCGTCGAGCACCATTCGTCGTGATCGTCGTCGCCGCAGCGGCGACCACTGCCGGACTTCGGTGGATGGGGATCAGCTGAGTCTGCAACACTGGGTTCATGTCCGATTCCCCCATCCAGTCCGTCGACCGCGCGATCGAGGTGCTCGAGTACCTGGCCGATCACGGTGAGTCCGGCGTTCAGGATGTTGCGGCGCATCTCGACGTACACAAGTCCACGGCCTTCCGCCTGCTCAGCGCCCTCGAATTCCGCAGGCTCGTCGAGCAACCCGGCGAGCGCGGCAAGTACCGACTCGGTATCGGCCTGATTCGCCTCGCAACCTCGGTGTCCGCTCAGCTCGACATCACCCGCATCGCCCGGCCCATTCTCGAGGAACTCGCCGACGCCATCGGCGAGACCGTCAATATCGCAGTGCCCGACGGCAACGTGACGGTCAACATCGATCAGGTTCGCGGCGGTTCGTCGATCATCAGTCACAACTGGCTCGGTGAGCGGTCCGCGCTGCATGCGACCTCGAGCGGGAAAGCCCTGATGGCATACGACGACTCGCTGTTCAAAGCCGGAGTCGAGAGCCATCTGGAGCTGTTCACCGCGAACACCATCACCACCAAGGCAAATCTGCTCGACGAGATCGAGACCGTGCGCGCCACCGGAATCGCTTATGCCCGCGAAGAACTCGAGATCGGACTGAACGCAACGGCAGCAACGATCCTCAGCTACGACGGTACCGCGGTCGGCGCGATCACCGTCTCGGGCCCCACCTACCGACTCGACGACGAACGTCTTACCGCTGCAGGTACTTCCGTTCTCGCTGCCGCACAGCAGGTGTCGACGCTACTGGGGTGGTCCGGCCAGGCGTGAGGCCACCCAGTCGTGAAATTCACCGATGTGATGTTCGGCCGGCACCAGTACTCCTCCGTCGCGGTACATCCGTGACGACATCGCCGGCTGGCACCGCTCACACGCCTCGAAGTCCTGTTCGTTGACGCGATGGAACAGCTCCACCGACTTGTTCATCGTCTCGGCGTTGCTCGGATCGGCGACTACCGCAGGCACATACAGCCAATCGCATTCGACGACCGTCCGATCGACCGCCATCGGAAACATCCGATGGATGATCACGTGGTCGGGAACAAGATTGACGAACACAGTCGGCCGGACGGTGAGGGCGTAGTACCGCCGGTCACGGTCTTCTCCGATTCCGTCGAGGGCGTCGAATCCATGGGAGCCATCGACGGTGAATCCAGCTATGTCGCTGCCGAATTCGGCACCGTGGCCCACGTAGCTCTGCGCAGCAAGACCGTCGGCGAACTCGGGCAGCACCTCGGTCAGTTCCGGGTGGATGGTCGCGCAGTGATAGCACTCCATGAAATTCTCGACGATCAGCTTCCAATTTGCCTTGACGTCGTAGACGATCCGACGCCCCAACGCAAGTGAATCCATGCTGTACGAGTCGATCGCGCCGAGGCCTCCGAGCCGTTCACGAACGTCGCCCTGCACGGTCTCCTCGAACGACGGAGCAGTGTCGGCCACGCACACCCACACATAGCCGAGCCACTCGCGAACGTGAACCTTGCGCAGCCCGTACTCGACGCGATCGATCATCGGCATATCGATAAGGTTCGGGGCAGCGATCAGCTTGCCGTCCAAGTCGTAGGTCCATGCGTGGTAAGGACATTGAAAGTTTCGTCGCACAGTTCCCGATGCCTCGGTGCACAGAGTCGCGCCCCGGTGCCGGCAGATGTTGAAAAATGCGGTCACACCGCCTTTTCGATTCCGGCTGACCAGAACCGACTCTCGTCCCACCTGCACCGTTCGGAAATTGCCAGGATCAGGGATGTCGTCGGATCTGATCGCACAGAACCACATCTGCTCGAAGATCTGCGCTTGCTCGCGCACGAAGTACGCCGGATCGATGTAGGTCTCGCCGCCCAACGTGGGCAGCAGGGTGGGCTCGGGTGCCAGTTCGGGTTCGAGCATCGTCATGCCGATACCACCTGGTCGAGCGTCGCTCTGGCGGGATCGAACAACGCGATGGGGTGCTCGGTGGCACCGTCGATCGCGAGGTCGGCGAGGACTTCCCCGATGACCGGAACGAACTTGAACCCGTGACCCGAGAATCCGCACGCCACGGTCACATTCGCATGGTTCGGGTGCTTCGCGAGGACGAAGTGCTCGTCCGGCGTGGTGGTGTACATGCAGGTCCTCGCATCCAGGTGTGGACCGGACAACGCCGGAAAAGTGGTGACGATGCGTTCCTGCAGGCGAGCTATCTCCTCGGGATGCACGATCCGGTCGATGGTGTCGGGATCGCACGGCGTACCGGCGCGGAAGAAGGAGATCTTCACGCCACCGCCGTCGCCGTCGATAGCCGGGAAGCCGTAGATCTGATCCGGTCCGTCACCGCAGATGTACACCGGATGGTGCGAGCTGTCGAACGGTGCTTCCCCCGAGTTCGGGGTGATCCAGTGCATCACCTGCCGCTCCACCACCATGGGGACTCCGATTTCGGCAAGCAGCTTCGGTGCCCATGCCCCCGGTGAGATCACCAGTGCTCCGGCGGTATAGGTACCTGCCGCCGTCGTCACGGTCACCGACGTGTCGTCGGATTCCCAGCCGAGCACCTTCTCGTCGTACCGGAGTTCGGCACCGGCCGCCTCGGCGAGATCGAGGTGGGCACCGACCGTCGTCTCCGGTCGTGTGATTCCCGCCTTCTCCTCGAACAGGGCGAACTCGTCGGGCTGCAGTCGCACCGTCGGGAAGCGTCGCCGCGCATCGGTGGGATCGAGCACATCGTGCTTCAAGCCCCACTGCTCCGAGGCTCGCAGGCTGCCGCCGAACGTGGTCCCGTCCGGCCGTCCGATATACAGGCCACCGGTCTCGGTGTACACATCCCGGCCACTGTCCGACGCGAGGTCGTGCCACAGTTCGTACGCACGCAGCAGCAACGGCACGTAGGCGGGATCCTCGAAGTACGACTGGCGGTAGATCCGCGAACCGCCATGACTCGAGCCCAGAGCATGTGCGGGACCGAACTGGTCGATACCCAGCACCCGCTGTCCGCGTTTCGCGAGGTGATAGGCGGCGGCGCTTCCCATGCCACCGATACCGAGAACGATCACGTCGTACGTCATATCTCTCCTATGTTGTTCCTGCGGGCTCCACTCCCGGCTTCTGGGTCGTTCCTGCGGGCTCCACTCCCGGCTTCTGGGTCGTTCCTGCGGGCTCCACTCCCGTCTTCTGGGTCGTTCCTGCGGGCTCCACTCCCGGCTTCTGGGTCGTTCCTGCGGGCTCCACTCCCGGCTCAGCATCTGATCTTGTTCATGCCGGGATCCACCAGCGGTTCGGCCATGACCGTTGCGGGCAGTTGGTCTCGGAAGTATTGCACTGCAACGTGATCACCGGGTTGCAGCCCGGCCGGAAGCCACGCATAGGCCACCGTCTTGCCGACCGTGTAGCCGTAGGCAGCACTGGTGACGTAGCCGGCCACGGTGCCATCGATCAGCACCGGTTCCTTACCCATCACCACGTGCGACGGGTCGTCCAAGGTCAGGCAGGTCAGCACCGGACCGCCCCGACCCTCCTGCAAGGCAGTGGCACCGATGAAGTCGCCCTTGGTCTTTCGAACCGCAAATCCGAGCCCGGCCTGGTACGGGTCGTGTTCGGTCGTCATGTCGGTGCCCCACGAGCGGTAGCCCTTTTCCAACCTGAGGCTGTTGAACGCACTTCGTCCCGCGGCGACGACGCCGTGCGCCTGACCTGCCTCCCAGAGGGTGTCCCACAGGCGCAGTGCGGTGTCGGCGTCGGTGTAGAGCTCCCAGCCGAGCTCGCCCACGTACGACAGCCGAAGGGCAAGGACGTCGACTCCGCCCACCGCGATCGTCGCGCCGTTGAAGTACTTCAGGCCGGTGTGGGAGATGTCGGCTGAGGTCAGCGGCGACAGTACTTCGCGAGCCAAAGGGCCCCACAGCCCGATACACGCTGTGGCACCGGTGATGTCGCGGACATACACGTCGCTACCGGCATGGCGCAGCATCCAGTCGTCGTCGAGGGGTCCGTTCACGCCCACCTGGAAGCGATCCGCGGCCACCCGCGCGACGGTCACATCGCTGCGGATGCCGCCGGTGGCGTCGAGCATCAATGCGTAGGTGACGCTGCCGACCTTCTTGTCCAACTGATTGGTCGTCAGGTTCTGCAGCATCGCCAGCGCGCCCGGCCCGCCGACCTCGAGGCGTCGGAGCGGGGTCATGTCGTACATCGCCACGGCCTCACGGGTACGCCAGGCCTCTACGGCGCTGATGGGCGACCAGAACTGCGCCGACCACGGCTCCCGCTTCGGTGCCTGCCACTGCTCCGGAAGTTGTTCGAGTAGAGCGCTGTTCGACTCGTACCAATGCGGCCGCTCCCATCCGGCACCGTCGAGAAACACAGCGCCGAGCTCCTGTTGACGACCGTAGAACGGGCTGACTCGCAGCGGACGCGGTTCCACTTTCGGCTGAAGCGGATGAAGAATGTCGTATACCTCGACGAAGTTCTGTGCGCTCGTGCGCGCGACGTTCGACGGCACCAGGTCGGTCTTCTCGAATCGGTACAGATCGCACTCGTGCATGTCGATCTCGCTGTGCCCGGTGACCATCTGCTCGGCGAGCGATTTCGCGACTCCGGCAGAATGCGTCACCCAGATCGCCTCGGATACCCACAGACCCTGCACTTCTCGTGATTCACCGACGATCGGCGCACCGTCCGGGGTGAAGGAGAAGATACCGTTGAACGCGTGCTGTAGTTTTGCTTGTCCGAGAGTGGGAATCAGCTCGGTGCTGCGCTGCCAGGCATCGGCGAAATCGTCTTCGGTGAAAGGCATCGACGACGGCATGCTCTCGGCGGTCACATTCTCGCTCGAGCCGAGGTCGCGAGAATCCACGGGCATGGGGCGATGGTGATACGAGCCGATTCCGAGATGATCACCGTGTTCGCGGTAGTACAACCGCTCGTCCTGATAACGAAGGATGGGCAGGACCGCCTCGGTCCCGGCTCGACGCGACGGCAGGTCCAACGCCGTCGTGTGCGCGTACTGATGCGCCAGTGGCTGCAGGGGAACCCTCATGCCGAGGAGCTCGCCCAGCTCGGGTCCCCAGAAGCCGGCGCAACAGACGACGATGTCTGCCTCGAATGTGTGCTCGCCCGCTCGCACGGCCGTGACCCGACCGCTGGTCTGATCGATCGATGTCACTGCCATGCCGCCGATGAAGCGCGCGCCGCGCGCGGTAGCCGCCTCGGCCTGCGTCGCGCTGGCCCTCACGGCCTTGGCCAGCCCGTCGTCGGGAGTATGCAGTCCGGCCAGGATCCGGCCGCGATCCAGGAGGGGATACAGCTCGAGACAACGGTCGGCGTCGACCACCTCCGAGGTGAGGCCCCAGGAGGACGCGAATCCGTGACGTCGATGCAGTTCGTCGACGCGCTCCGGCGTCGTCGCCACTTCCAAGCCACCGACGTCGAGAAAGCAGTCGAGCTTCTTGAATTTCGACGCCGTGTACGCGGCGAAACGCGACATCGAGCGCGAGGAGTTGGTGGCGAACACCAGGCCCGGGGCGTGCGAGGTGGATCCCCCGGTGAGCGGTAGCGGCCCCTTGTCCAGCACCGTCACGTCCGTCCAGCCGCGCGCGGTGAGTTCGTCGGCGAGGCTGCAGCCGACGATTCCGGCACCGACGATCACAACCCTCGGGATGCTCGGTGACATGACTCGCTCCTTGGGGGTGTACGTCGAGAAGATTTAGTTGCACAATACGAACTGCGCTTCGCATAGCGCAACAGATTCACATGATTGAAACTCGAGCGTTCCATCGCCGCAACCGGGTGATCTCACGCTGGGTACAACACAAGCTCCGTAAATCCGTAAGGTCCCTGGAGGCCCGCCGATGACCGCAACGTTTTCCACCCGCGTCCTGCTCGACGTCGGTCGCGCCGAGGATCTGCCCGACGGCGAGGCACTACGCGTCACGCCGGTAGGGGCACCGCCGATCGCGATCTTCAACGTCGAGGGCGAGCTCTTCGCCATCGACGACACCTGCACTCACCAGGACGCATCCCTGTCCGAGGGCTGGGTAGAGGGATGCGCCGTCGAATGCCCCTTGCACACAGCATGTTTCGACCTCCGCACCGGGGCTGCACTGGGCGCGCCCGCCAAAATTCCCGTGCGGACGCACGCTGTGTACGTCGAGGACGGTGTCATCCGCGTCGCGGTCAATCCATGAGATCGGTGACGGTGGTCGGGGCCTCCCTCGCTGGGGTCTGTGCGGCACGAGCCTTGCGAGATCAGGGGTTCGACGGACACATCACGATGATCGGCGACGAGGTACACCTGCCGTACGACCGTCCGCCGCTGTCCAAGGCATTTCTGCTCGGTGACGAATCGACCGTGCCGCTCGATGTCGCCGACCTCGACGTCGAATGGCGGCTCGGTTGTGCGGCGACAGGGCTGTCGGGGACGACGGTGTCGACCGTGTCCGGTGACGTGAGCGCGGATGCGGTCGTGATAGCAACGGGTGCTGCGGCGAGCCGCCTACCGGGAACCGCAGGGATCGACGGTATTCACGTACTCCGCAGCCTCGACGACGCGCTTGCTCTGCGCAGCTCGTTGGCGTCGGGAGTTCGACTCACCGTGGTCGGTGCCGGATTCATCGGCAGCGAGGTTGCCTCCACTGCCATTCGATTGGGCGCATCGGTGACGGTGGTCGAGGCGTCGCAGACTCCGCTGTCCCGCGTGTTCGGTGGTGAGCTGGGGGCGCTCATCGCCGGGTGGCACCGCATCGCCGGCGCGACCCTGCTGACCGGAGCGTCCGTGGCCGGATTCGTCACCGACGCCGGGAGGGTGCGCGCCGTGCAGTTGGCGGACGGCACGGTGATCGAATCCGATGTCGTCGTACTCGGGGTCGGTTCGGTGCCGAACGTCGGCTGGCTCGACGGATGCGGGTTGGAGATCAGCGGCGCAGTGGTGACCGATCAACGCGGCGTCACCTCGAACCCGGCCGTCCTCGCCGTGGGTGACTGCGCCGCCGTCCGCGATCCGGCAACCGGTGCCGTGGCGCGCGACGAACACTGGACATCGGCCGCTACCAGACCGGCCATTGCAGTGGAGGCATTGCTCACCGGCTCGTCGAGAAAGTTCGCCGGCCTGCCGTACGTGTGGTCGGACCAATACGACGCACGAATCCAGTTCGCCGGACGCCACGAAGCCGAAAGCGTCGCCGAAATCGTCGAGGGCGACCCCACAACCGGCCCTTTCGTCGCGCTCTACCGACACGGCAATCACCCGGTCGCCGTGCTCGCCGTCTCCTCGCCGCGATCCTTCGGCAAATGGCGTCGCCAGGTGATCGATACCTCGAACCTGGTGACCTGAGCGTCCACCATTTGCCTCCGCAGACGGATTCCCGTCAATCCCTCACCCCTCCCGCAGTCCACTCGATGTGACATTGACCCCCGAAAAGGCCACCAGATGTCACATTGAGTACCAAGGAGCGGGAACAATGGAGGAGAACACCGACTGTCGACTTTGGGAGCAGCAATGACCGCGCTGGATGCAGTACGACGACGGTGGCCGAAGACGATGCCTTTGCAACCGTTACCGTCGGAGTCGTGGGCCAAGCAGGAGCCCACCTGGAAGGGTGCGAATCCCCAGGTCATCGAGTCGGCTCTGAAGCGCGCCAAGACGCGGACTTCCGGTAACTGGTTCGTGTTCGCGGCCAGTCGCGACGTCAAGGCCGACAAGCCGTTCGGTCGCTATGTGGGAACCACCGAACTCGTTGCGTGGCGTGACTCTGCCGGCAAGGTGCACATCGGGCCGGGCGCATGTCCACACCTCGGTGCTGCGTTGGACACCGCGAAGATCGAGTGCGACGCGTTGGTCTGCCGCTGGCACGGTTTGGCGCTCGGACCGAAGGGCAAGGCCGGGTGGCGTCCGGTTCCCGCGTTCGACGACGGGGTTCTGGTGTGGGTTCGGCTCGACGAGCTCGGTGGTGAGGAGCCGACGCCCGTACCGGTGGTTCCGATCCGTCCGCCCGCGTCGACGGCCATTGCCGGTGTGGTGACCCTCGTCGGTAAGTGCGAGCCCGATGACATCATCGCCAATCGGCTCGACCCGTGGCACGGCGCATGGTTTCACCCGTACTCGTTCGCGAGGCTGAAAGTTGTCAGCGCGCCCACCGAGATCGACGTGCCCGAAGAAGACGATCGCTTCCTGGTAGACGTGACCTTTCGAGTCAGCCGCGGCGTCGGAGTTCCGGTACGTGCCGAGTTCGTCTGCCCCGGCCCCCGCACCATCATCATGCGCATCCTCGACGGCGAAGGCGCGGGAAGCGTCGTCGAAACGCACGCCACACCGCTCGCTCCGGCACCCGACGGCACCCCGCGTACCTCCGTCATCGAGGCCACGATCGCCAGCTCGGATCGCCCGGGATTCCAGATGGCGCGCAAGGTGTCCGGACTGCTGCGTCCGGCGATGAACTTCACTGCCGCGCGCTTGTGGAAGGACGATCTCGAGTACGCCGAACGCCGCTACGAACTGCGATCGACGGGTCGGGCCTGAACTTCTACGAACTACCACCACCACTGCGGCCCAGCATCATTGGTTCTGAAAATTTTCTGAGAACCTCCGTAAAGACTCTTGGCAGTCGATGGTCGAGAGTGCTAATTTCTTTTCTGCACAGTTGAGGAGCGACTCGCCACAGGGGCGAGCGCATCTGGGTACAGGAGGTGGTTGCTGTGCTTCGTTTCGATCCGTTCCGTGATGTCGATTCCCTCACCTCGGCCATGCTGGGTGCCTCGTCCGGTTCGGACCGCGCTCCGCGGTTCATGCCGATGGACCTGTACAAGGTCGATGATCACTACATGCTCAGTGCCGATCTGCCCGGCGTCGACCCCGGCTCGATCGACGTCGACGTCGATCGTGGCACCCTGACGCTCACCGCTCGACGCTCCGCACCGGAAAGCACTGGTGTGCAGTGGATCTCTTCGGAACGCTTCGCGGGCACGTTCCGCAGGCAGGTATCGCTCGGTGACGGCGTCGACACCGAACGAATCTCGGCGTCGTACGACAACGGAGTGCTCTCGGTGACGATTCCCCTCGCCGAACGCGCGAAGCCTCGAAAGATCGACATCGCGCACACCGAGCTCAGCGGCGAAACACGATCCCTCGAGCATCAGTCGACCTGATCACGCACGTGCACAAGCGAATCGGATGAATTCACCGAGGGAAGGTGGTGCAAGTGGAAACGGAAGCCGTGCTCTGGCCGGAGTCGCCCGATCGTGATCAGTGGTGGCGCACAGTCGTAGATGTCGATACCGGTGTTCGGGAATGCTCGACGGCGGACCTGCTCGATCAGCAACGAGTGGAGACTGTCGACGACGACCTCTACCCGCACGAATCTCGACAACCCGTCGCGGCCTGACCGCATCGACAACAGGCCGGCACCGG
>NZ_CAPS01000027.1 GCF_000333955.1 Rhodococcus sp. AW25M09 | reverse complement strand
GGGGCGCTGTACGGACTGTCGTTCAGTGCCATCAACGTCGCACCGCTGTTGATGTCGACGTTCTTTGCCTTCACCATTCGGCCGTTGGCCGCGGCCATTTTCGAGCTACGCAAGCAATCGACGGTTCGAATTGCCTCCCAGGCCGCCGCAGCCGCAGCCCTAGAGGAGCGGGACGCGCGCCTGGCCAGCCTCGACGCGTTGGCGCGTCCATTGCTGCAGCGCATCGCCGACGGGCCCGATCCCACCGACGAGGAGATTCTCGCGTGCCTGCTGCTCGAAGCCGAGTTGCGCGACACCCTGCGCGCTCGCGGTTTGGTGCGGCCCGATCTCGCTCGTGCAGCGAGATCCGCCCGGGCCCGCGGAGTGGAGGTGATGATGCTCGACGACAGAGCCCCGGCCGTGCTGACCGACGACGTTCGCGAACGCATCGTGGCCGCGGCGTCGAGCACACTCGATGCGGCCGACGCCGGCTCGGTGACGGTCCGGCTCCTGCCTCCCGGACGTCCCGTCGCGGCGACCGTTCTGCTCGACGACCTCGGCGACGGTGCGCAGCGAGTCGAGTACGACAACACCGGTCGCGTTCGGGGCTGAGGAATGGACCCGGCGACCAGGGCCGGGTGCCTCGTACACCGGTGAGGTCCCCCGCCGGTTATGGTGCAGAACGACTACGAGGTCGCTGCCTGTGCCGCGACCCGCCACTGTGAGCGAAGGGGATCGTACGACGTGGAGATTTCAGGAACAGCAGCACTTGTCACCGGAGGGGCGTCCGGCCTCGGTGCCGCAACGGCCGCACGGCTGGCCGCCGCGGGCGTCACCGTGTTCGGGCTCGATCTGCCGCAGTCCATCGAGCGCGCCGGAGACAGCGTCCCCGACGGGGTGACTCTGCTGCCCGCGGACGTCACCAGCGAGGCCGAGGTCGAGGCCGCACTCGACACCATCGTCGAATCCGGTGTGCCGCTGAGGATCGTCGTCAACTGTGCTGGCGTGGGTTGGGCGGGTCGCATCCTGTCCAAGAAGGGACCGCACGATCTCGAGCTGTTCCGCACCGTCATCACCATCAACCTGCTGGGTACGTTCAACGTGATGCGGCTGGCCGCGAACCGGATGCAGTCGCAGTCGACCGTGGACGAGGCAGGCCAGCGCGGCGTCGTTGTCAACACCGCGTCCGTCGCGGCGTTCGAGGGCCAGATCGGCCAGATCGCCTACACCGCATCCAAGGGCGGCGTGCACGCGATGACCATCACCGCGGCCCGCGACCTGGCGCAGGTCGGCATCCGCGTCAACACCATCGCCCCTGGCATCGTCGATACCCCGATGCTGGCCGGCGTCACCGAGGAATACCGTCAGGGCCTCGAGGCATCGGTACCGTTCCCCTCACGTCTGGCACAGCCCGGTGAATACGCGCAGCTGGTCCAGATGATCGCCGAGCACGACTACCTCAACGGCGAGACCATCCGCATGGACGGCGCGATCCGCATGGCTCCGCGCTAGAAATTCCATCGCTGCGTGGCCCCACCGACTCGGGTGGGGTCACGCACGAGCGCGCAGGTCCGCCACGGTCGGGATCTCCTTCTCGGCTCGGTCGGTCATCCACTCGCGCAGCACCTTCGTCGCGAGAACGTCGTCCTCGTTGTAGACGAGCAGTCGCTCGCGTTGCGTCGGATCGGGCTCCGCGTCGTATCCGACGGCTTCGCGATACCAGCCCATCGAGGCCTCGCCGCCGGCTTCGTCGTCGCGCCACGCGAACCCCGCCACCGGTGCAATCTTCTTGAGTCCCTTGCCGTTCGGGCAGATGAACTGATCGCTCACGGCCTGGTAGATATCCACCCAATGCTCGCTGTCGATGAACTCGCGAATCTGCGCCTCGGTGGGAACCCCGGGAACCTCGGCGAATCGACGGGCCGAGTCGAGTAGCCACTTGTCCTCGGCTTGACGCGAATAGCAATACGCTGCAAAGGTTTTCCCGCGAGCCGCAGCATCGGCACGGATGCCCATCAACCAGTTCCAGAACACTGCGAACGAGCGACCCTCGTCGACGGTCGGCAGCGGATCCCAGGTGACGAACCCCCGATAGGTCGGCGGCGGGCCGCCCGCTTCGGTGAGCAGCGTGCCCCACAGGTACGCGCCGTGTTCCTGGTAGCTCTCCATGTCGACGTCCACCTCGACGTCGGCGCGGTGCACCGAGACGGTATCGAAGCGGCGCAGCAGCGGCACGTCGGCTCGCCAGGCCAGGGCCGCGGACACCGCGTCGTCGAAGTTTCCGAACGGCCATTCCTCGGGAGCCGGGCCTTCCCACTGCGCCAACTCGTCGATGGTCCGCACGCCCGCGCTGCGCAGCACATCCGCCCGAGAACCGGACGCGACCAGTGAGACGTCACGCATCGCGACCAGCTGCGGCTTGCAATCGAACCACCACGCACACGATCGACACTCGCTGACCTGCGAGGGGACGGTGAATTCGCTGCCTCGGGCCACGGCCAGCCGATCGGCGAAACGCGTGTCGTATTCGCCGAGGACCGTCGTCAGGTCGTGTACCAGCATGCATTCGCCTCGATAGCCCACTGCGCCGCCGACGGGCGTTGTGGGGGCCAAGCCCTCGTGCGCCAGCATTCGGTACAGGTGGGCGAGCCGAAGCTGGTCGCGCAACTGACTACGCACCTTGCGAGACTCGTCGACGGCCGGAGCCCAGTGCGTCAGTGGCGAGGTTCTCGCGCCGCGGCCCGGATCGGTGACCTTGTGGTTGACGACGATCACCGGGATATAGCCGCCCGCGTCATCTCGCACGAGCAATTCGCTGCGGCCACGGCGGCCGGTGTCGCGTTCGAGAGGCAGGACGGCGTTCCAGATGCGCTCGACTCCGGCGCGGCAGGCGGCGACGGTCGCGTCGGCGGCGGCTCGGGCGGTGGGCTCGTCGATCTCGGTCCACTGCATGGGGTCGGGCGCAGCCAATTGCGCACGGACGTTCTCTCGGTGACCCTGAGCTGCTTCCCGGCGCTGGCGTACCCCTGGGTTCTCGGGTTCGCCGCGCAGCAACGACCCGTAGGCGGTATCGAGATAGAGACGATGGCGGCACCGCGTCAGCGACCCGGCATCGAGCAGCACGGGTACCGGAGATGAGACTGGCGCACCTCGTTGACCGTTCACACTCCAAGACACTAGGTCAGCCCTCCGACAGTCGGCGACGATCCGACGCCCATCAGGCAGGAGTGGAGCCTGCGGAACGACCCAACAGGCAGGAGTGGAGCCTGCGGAACGACCCAACAGGCAGGAGTGGAGCCTGCGGAACGACCCAACAGGCAGGAGTGGAGCCTGCGGAACGACCCAACAGGCAGGAGTGGAGCCTGCGGAACGACCCAACAGGCAGGAGTGGAGCCTGCGGAACGACCCAACAGGCAGGAGTGGAGCCTGCGGAATGACCCGATAGGGTGTGTGTAACGCACCGTTTCCGCCTAGCAGCACATGTCAGGAGCCTTGTCGATGGGTTTGTTCCGCAAGCGTAAAGGTCGTGCCACCCGCAAGGCGGAGGCCAAGGCTCTCAAGCACAAGGCCACATTGGAAGCGAAGCTCGGCGCGAAGAACGAGCGCAAGCAGTTGAAGTCGATCGCCAAGGCGCAGCGCAAGCTCAGCACGGTGGAGGCGAAGTCGCAGAAGAACGTCGAGAAGGCGCAGGTCTCGGCTCTGCGGGCGCAGCAGAAGGCTGCAGCTCAGGGCTCGCTCAGTGTCGCTCAGATTCGCAAGTACCTCGGTATCGCTCGTCTGCTCCTGCCGGTGCTGGCTCCGATCGCGTACCGCGGTGCCACCGCTGTTCGTGCGCAGCTCGACAGCCGCAAGGCGCACCAACTGGGAGTCGCTCCGGATCAGCTCAGCGAGTACACCGGTCACGGCGGCAAGCTCAGCGCCCGCATCGCCGGTGCCGAGAAGTCGCTGAACACCATCGGTGAGCGCCACTCAGATCCCGAGACCAAGAGTTTCGGAGCCGCCATCAGCGAGCGCCTCGACGATCTGACGACCGCTGTGCGTGCGTCCGAGCAGATGCCGCCCGCTCGCCGCAAGACCGCTCACGCCGCCATTTCAGCAGAGCTCGACGGCATCGAAGCGGATCTGTTGGCCCGCCTCGGCGTGCGCTGAACCCTGCACACTCGATGACCGACGCCTCCGCCGCACCGCTGCGCGGCGGAGCTGTCGGCAGCGTCACCGCGGCGCTCGCGGTAGCCGCACACGGCATGGCCGGCGGCGGCTATCCCCACGGCTCTGCACTGGCTCTACTGGTCGTCGTCAGCATCGGTATCGGTGCCTTGACCGCCATACCGAGACGTTCCACGGTGCTGCTACCCGCCCTGATGGGTGGGCAACTCCTCGCACACGTCGCGCTGAGCCTGACCGACATGTCGGGTTCGATGTCCGAGCACCAACATTCACTGTTGCCCAGCGCCGCGATGATCGGCTTCCATGCCGCCGCATCGATCGTCGCCGGGCTGTTGATCGCCGCGGCCGAACGCCTCTACGGTCCGATCACGTCGGTCGTCCGCGCGGTTCTCGCACTCCTCGCTCCCCTGCCCGACGGTTCCGCCGTCGGTCGCGTCCGGTTCTCCGTTGCGATGCCGTCGGTGGACGGTACGGCTTTGGACTGGGTCATTTCACGTCGCGGGCCACCGGTGTAGATCTGCTCTGCCCGACATCCCTTTCCGCACTTCTGCACAGAAATGACCCACCACCCATGAAGAGTTCTCTTTCCCGTGCCCTGTTCGTCTCCAGCGCTACCGTCGGCGCGTTGCTGCTCGGCGCCGGCGCTGCGTCCGCCCATGTCGCCGTCTCTGCTCCCGACGCCGAGCAGGGTGGCTATTCGGTCCTGACGTTCCGGGTTCCCACCGAGTCCGAGACCGCGTCGACCAGCTCGGTCGAGGTGACCCTGCCGGGCCTCAATTCTGCCCGTACGCAACCCATCCCGGGCTGGACGTCCACCGTCGAGAAGGACTCCGCCGACCTGGCGGTGTCGGTGACGTGGACCGCCGATCCCGGTGCCGAGGTCGGCCCGGGGCAGTTCCAGGAGTTCCTCCTGCAAGCGGGTCCCCTGCCCGAGCAGGAGACCGTCTCGTTCCCGGCAACGCAGACCTACACCGACGGCAAGGTCGTCGAGTGGAACGAGCCCATGGCAGCCGACGGCAGTGAGCCCGAATTGCCCGCTCCCACGTTGACTCTCGCTGCAGCCAGCGGCGATGCCCACGGCGGCACCCCGACCGAGACCGCCGAGGCGTCGGAGCAGACATCCTCGTCCGACACCACCGCGCGCTGGCTCGGCGGCGTCGGGCTCGTACTCGGGGCCGTCGGCGCGGGACTCGGCATCGGCGCGACAATCCGGAGCAGGCGCTCGTGAGAACGCTGGTCTTTTCCACGAAGGCACTGGTCGTCTCGGCCGCGGCACTGCTGACATTGCTGATCGCCGCACCCATCGCGTCGGCGCATTCGCAGGTCACCGGGTACAGCCCGGCCGACGGTTCCTCGCTCGACACTTCTCCGTCGACGGCATCCGTGTCGTTCAACGAGGTGCCGCAAGCGCAGTTCGCCACCCTCAACGTGGTCGGACCCGACGGCAACCTCTGGTCGAAGGGCGATGCCCGCATCGAGGGTGAGAGTGTCGTCGTCGACGTCGGTGAGCTCGGACCGATCGGCGAGTACACCCTCGCGTATCGCATCACCTCGGCCGACGGCCATCCGGTGAGCGGCACCGCGACGTTCACGCTGACCCAGGCGGGATCGGGCACACCAGGAGCATCGGCCGACGCGTCGGACACTTCCGAGGACTCCGACAGTTCGTTTCTCGGCGGCTACGGCCACATCGTGCTGATCGTCGTGGCGGTTTTGGCCTTCGCCGGGGCGTTGGCATTCGCGCTGCGTAAGCCAAAAGCCCTGCGTAAGCCAAAAGCCCAGCGCAAGCCACAAGCCCAGCGCACCCCGAAAGCGCAGTAGTACCGACGTGGCTGCGGTGGGCGAGAGAAGCGTTCGGCTCGTGCTCGCTGCCGCAGCCTCGGCGTCGGTGGGGGTCGCGGCAGCGTTCGCGTTGGCGTACCCGACGTTTCCCGCTGGGTCCTCGTGGCTACGAGTGGTTGCGGTGGCGTCGGGGTCGGTGGTGTTGGGGTTCGGGGTTCTCGCTGTTCTGGACGTCACTTCCGAGTCCCGACGCCTCGCCGTCGATCCGCTGGTGATGTGGCGGGCGATCGGATTTCTGTCGGGACTGTGGGCGGTCGCCGAGTTCGTCCTGCTGGCGGCGGCCGCTGCAGATACTGCCGGCCGTTCCCCGACGACGTTGTCGCCGAGTGCATTCACGACATTCGCCACCTCGATCTCGGTCGGCCGGTTGGGCGCGGCGACGGTCGTTCTGGCTCTCGTCCTGTGCGCCATCGGTGTGGCCGGGTATCGACGCAATGCGAGCTGGTCTCCGATTCCGGTGATCGTGTTGGCGTCGATCGCCCTGGTGGCGCGGCCGATCACCGGACACATGTCGCAGTTCGCGTTCGGCTCCATTGCCGTTGCGGTGCATGTGGTGTGCGCATCGGTGTGGTTCGGGGTGTTGGGGGCAATGGCGCTGAGCGTGCGCAGCAAGTCTGCCTGGGCGACGCTGCTGCCGATCTATTCCAGGGTCGCCTTCTGGTGCGTCGTGGGGGTTGCCGTCACCGGTGTGCTCGACGCGGTCCTGAAGCTGGAGAGCGTCGGGGCGACGGTCGAGACCGGCTACGGCCGAATCGTTCTCGCCAAGCTTGTGGTCACCGTCCTCCTGATTGCGGTGGCACACCGGATCCGTGGGACGTGGTTGCCGACCGTATCCGCGCACCGATCCACGGTTGAGCACTCGGTGGGGCGAGCGGCCGCGCACATCTGCTTGCTGGCGGTGGCGTTCGGGCTGGCGGCGGCGCTGGCCACCACGGCCTGAGCGGCGACCTGGCAGTCGAGGAGTCTGTCGGCACCCTGTACTAACCTGGGTCCATGCCGAAGTTGACTGTGGTGCCGAGTGGTTCTTCGGCGTCCGCGGTCGGTCGGATCCACACGGTCGCAGAGTTCTTCGCCGGCATCGGTCTGGTGCGAATGGGCCTGGAGCAGGCCGGTTTCGAGGTTCGGTGGGCCAACGACATCGAGCGCGACAAGCACATGATGTATCGCCAGCACTTCGGTCACGATGCGGGTCATTTTCAGCTCGGCGATGTCGCCCGCACGCGCGCGGACGATCTGCCCGAGGGCCTGTCGTTGGCATGGGCATCTTTTCCGTGCACCGATCTGTCGTTGGCCGGTGGCCGGGCCGGTCTCGCAGGCAAGAACTCCTCGACGTTCCGGCATTTCACACGTGTGCTGAGCGAGCTCGGTGCTGCACGCCCCGAGGTGGTGGCACTGGAGAACGTCGTCGGTCTGGCCACCAGTCACGGCGGCGACGATCTGGCCGCGGCGGTTCGGGAGCTCAACGAACTCGGTTACTCGGTGGATGTCCTGACCATCGATGCTCGACGCTTCGTGCCGCAGTCACGTCCACGCTTGTTCTTGATCGGTGCGCAGAATCCGCCCGAGGACGCTCGCGACCCCAACAGTGAGCTGCGGCCCGATTGGCTGCAGGCGGTGTACGGCGATTCGACGCTGCTGACGCACAGGGCACCGTTGCCGAGTCCGCCGATTCCGATGACCAGCGGTCTGGGTGATCTGGTCGAGCGGATGGATTACCGAGACCAGCGGTGGTGGGACGCAGACCGTACCGCGGCGTTCGTGGCGTCGCTGTCGCCGATTCAGTTGCAGCGCATCGAGATTCTGAAGAAGGCGCGCAAGGTCAGCTATCGCACCGCGTACCGTCGCACACGCAACGGCGTCGCGGTGTGGGAGGCCCGGCCCGATGACATCTCCGGCTGCCTGCGTACCGCGCGGGGCGGTTCGTCGAAGCAGGCCGTGGTCAAGATGGGCAACGGGCGCTTGCAGGTGCGGTGGATGACGCCGGTCGAATACGCCCGCCTGATGGGTGCCGGCGAGTACACCCTCGACGGCCTACGAAACAACCAGGCGCTCTTCGGTTTCGGCGATGCCGTGTGTGTTCCGGTGGTCGCGTGGCTCGCGGAGCACTATCTGATGCCGCTCGTCACAGGCACACTGAGTTCGTGTGCCCTCACATCCTCTGCAGCGCATGTCCAGTCACGGTAAATCCTCGCTGCGGGCGTCGACTGTCGCGCCGCGCAAGAACACTCTGCCCGCAGACGACGTGCAGTCGTTTCGCACAGCCCTACGAGAAGTACTGAGCGAGAAAGACGATCGAGGCCGGGTGTGGTCGGCGGCCAAGTGGGGCGTGTACGCGTTCTACGACTACGACGGTGAACCCATCTACGTGGGGCAGACCAAGGAGAAGCTCAGCGTCCGCGTGCAGCGGCACCTGACCAACCAGCGGACCGATGCCGTCGCGATGCGGGTACTCGACGTGTTCGAGGTCGCCGAGATAGAGATCTGGCCCCTGTGGCAGTACGAGGACCTCAAGAAGTCCGACGGCGCAGAGCAGTTCCGCGCTGCCGAGCGTGATCTCAATGCCCACGAATACACCGCGTATCTCCAGGCCATCGACAGATCGCGGCACAAGGCGATTCTCAACGAGAAGATCCCACCGGTCTCCGAACCCATCACACTTCCGGCGTCGCTGCGTCGGTCGCTGATCTCGGAACAGATCCGGCGCGAGC
>NZ_CAPS01000028.1 GCF_000333955.1 Rhodococcus sp. AW25M09 | reverse complement strand
AGCAGCCACCGAGCCAGCCGCGCCCACCCCAGCAGCGCCCACCCCAGCAGCGCCCACCCCAGCAGCGCCCACCCCAGCAGCGCCCACCCCAGCCACCACCGAGCCAGCAACCGCCTCGCCGGCAACCGCCGGGTAACCAGCCGCCACCCCCGCGGCAGTACCGCCCGGGTCCGCCGCCACCGGATCGGAACCAACGTCACGGGAGCCCCGAACCATCGGGGCGGCCCGCAAGCAGCCGTCCCCAACAACAGGGACCATCTCCGGAGGGCACCGAGTTCATCCGGCGCGACGGCAGGCCCATCCCCAGACCCGAAAGGTCGGCCGCCCCGCAGCGGGCGTGGTCGCAGGCACCGGAACCCGGCTCGGCGCAGTCGAAGACACCTGATTCGCCCAATTCGACGCGTCAGTACTCACGCTCCCAGGACGATGGGCAGGGCCGCAGCGGGTATGCCCCGCGCCAGCAACCGGAGCCGTTCGCCGAAGAGCGGCGGCAACCTGCGCCTGCACCACGCGCTTCACGCCGTCCCGAACCTGCTCGACCACAACGCGATTCGCGCCCTCCGAAGGCAGCGAAGCCGCGCAGGCGCAGGCATTGGGGACGACGTTTCCTGATCGTGCTGCTCATCCTCGTACTGGGGATCGGCGGCGTCGTGTACTACGTCGACAGTTCGTTGACGAGAGTGGATGCACTCGGCTCGTATCCCGGCCGCATCGGCGACACACCTGGTACCAACTGGCTGCTCGTCGGGTCGGATTCCCGTGCGGGCCTGACACCGGAGCAGGAAGCCAGTTTGGCCACCGGCGGGGAGGTCGGCCCCAGCCGCACCGACACGATCATCCTGATCCACATCCCCGAGGGCGACGGCGCGACCACGATGGTGAGCCTGCCGCGCGATTCGTACGTGTCGATCCCGGGCAACGGCGAGGACAAACTCAACGCGGCGTTCGCATTCGGTGGACCGCCGCTGCTGGTGCAGACGGTCGAAGGTGCAACCGGGGTGCACATCGATCACTACGCCGAGATCGGCTTCGGCGGCTTCGCCGGTATCGTCGACGCGGTCGGTGGGGTCAACGTGTGCGTGCAGAATGCGATCGACGATCCGTTGGCGGGTATCAACATTGCGGCCGGCTGTCAGGATCTCACCGGGTCCGAGGCACTCGGATTCGTGCGGTCACGTGCCACCGCTTTGGCCGACCTCGACCGGATGAACAATCAGCGAGCATTCATGTCGGCGCTACTCGAAAAAGCAACCAGTGCATCGACTTTCCTCAACCCGCTACGGTTGTGGCCACTGATCTCCGATACCGCGTCCTCGTTGAGCGTCGGCGAAGGAGATCACATCTGGAACCTTGCCGCACTGGCCTGGGCGATGCGCAGTGGACCGGTGACCACGACGGTACCGGTCGGCGGATTCCAGGACTCCGACGTCGGAAACGTGCTGCTGTGGGACGACACTCGTGCGCCGGCATTCTTCGACGCCATCGCCCAAGATCGCGAGATTCCGCCGGAACTGCTGACCGGAGGCCCCTGAAAGCAACAGATCCCCGGTATAGGTTGGGGTTCATGACATCGCTGTCCGCCCAGCCCGCCGCGACGCCCGGTGGGTCGTTCCACGATCTACTGCGCGCCCAGGTGCGCTGCGAGTTCACCGCATCCCAGCAGTACGTCGCGATCGCGGTGTGGTTCGACCGCAACGACTTACCGCAGCTCGCCGCGCGCTTCTACGCCCAGTCCGCCGAGGAACGTCGACGCGCGATGATGATGATCAGGTTCCTCGTCGACAACCGGCTCGACGTCGACGCGTCGGGGATCGACGACGTCGTGACGGACTTCGCATCGGCGGTCGAGCCGGTGGAACTGGCGTTGCAACAGGAGTTGTCGGTGACCGATCGGATCACCGCACTGGCACGCAGCGCTCGGTCCGAGGGTGACTACATCGGCGAGCAGTTCACTCACTGGTTTCTTACCGAGCAGGTCGAAGAGGTGGCGGCGATGCGCACTCTGCTCACGGTGGTGCGCCGGGCCGGATCGAATCTGTTCGACGTCGAGCAGTACGTCGCCCGTGAGATCGGCGGGTCCGTGATCCGCGCCACCAATGCCCCGAAAGAGGCCGGGAGCGCGTAGCGTGCGCCCTGCTCAGAGCAGACAATTAGGATTCACTGTATTAGGCAACGTTCGCCTCATTAAGGTTCGGCTTGGATGACAGTGCCCTCTGACCAGGCATATTGTCCCTCTCATGAGCGCAGATATCAAAGAAACCAGCCACACCAAGTTCCACGCACTTCTTCGCGACCAGATTCGCAACGAGTTCAACGCCTCGCAGCAGTACATCGCCACCGCTGTCTACTTCGCGAATGTCGATCTGCCTCAGCTGGCCACGCACTTCTACGCGCAGTCGGTCGAAGAGCGCAACCACGCCATGATGATCGTGCAGTACTTCCTCGATCGCGACATCACGGTCGAACTGACCGGCGTCGACGCATCGAAGTCCGTCTTCACCGATCCCCGTGAGGCAATTGCCCTGGCGCTGGCGCAGGAAGAGACCGTCACCGAGCAGATCATCACTCTGGCGAGCACCGCACGCGAAGAGGGTGACTACCTCGGCGAGCAGTTCATGCAGTGGTTCCTCAAGGAGCAGGTCGAAGAAGTTGCCAGCATGAAGACCCTGCTCAACATCGCAGACCGCGCCGGCCACAATCTGTTCGATCTCGAGCAGTTCGTCGCTCGCGAGATGAACACCAGCGTGGCCGCCGACGCAGGCGCACCCACCGTCGCCGGCGGATCGCTCTGATTCACACTGCCGCAAGGCACTAGTAGCGCGCGCTCACCCGGGTGGTCGTCGAACAAGCAGCTCTTGTTCGACGACCACCCGAATCGTGTTCTACTGCACATCTTTCGAAGGCCCGATCACCCGGACGGATCAGCGCAGCGTGACCTGGCGGCCGCGCAGACCGTCCCGTGAGCGCAGCTGCGACGCCGTCAACGGAGCGTCGACCGCCAGCGCCTCACCGAGCTTGTCGCCGAATTCCTTGGTGGGCGCGGCCCATTCGGTGGGGTGCATCTCGGGATCGAGATCGAACACCGGCACCAACAATCCATGGGTGCGGAACGACCCGGCGTAGCGTGATCCCTCACCCAGATGCAGATCTCCCGCAGCGTGCAGGCGGGCGAGCGCGAGCATCACCTCGTCCTCGGTTTCCGGTCGAACCCACCGGATGTGCGCCTTGTCGCCGGCATCCACCCACCAGGCCGCAACGACGCCGTCCGCTTCGATCCGTGCCGAGGGCATGATCGCCTGGTTGGCGCGTTCCACAGTGTCAGCCACATCGGCTGCCGGAGTGGCACTTTCGGGAATCCACCAGTTGAAGTCCTGATGGACGGTGATCTCGAGCAGTGCGGAGGCGTCGAGCACATCGGTCAAGGCGGGAGTGTTCTCGTCCACCGTGGCGGCTTCGAGCGACTCCCCGGCCGGCGCGGTTGCCACCCAGCCGAGTGCACTACTGATATCTGCTGCAGCATCTTTCGACTGCGTTTGCACCTGCAGGCCCACGAATCCCTCGACGGTGCCGGCTTGCTCGCGCACCAGTGCCGCGACTGCTCCGGGGAGCACGGTCCCCAGCGTGATGGTGCGGCCGTCCACGCTGATCGGCGCGGTTGCCGTCGCCGACGGGACGAACTCACGCAGGGCTACCAGATCGCACTCGGCGGCAAGACCCTCGAACGGGCGCGTCGACACCGATTCGACGCTTGCGCGTTCGGCTTCACGCTGCGCCAGCTTCGCCGCTCGGTTACTGCCCTGCTTCGGACCGCTGTTTCTTTTGCTCTTACCCACGCCCGAAAACCTACACGTTCTTCGATTCGAGCCAGGCTCTCGTTCGGCCCGGGTGATTCGTGGCGATCCAGCCGACTCCGAGTTCGCGGCACAGGTCCACGTCCTCTTTCTCGTCGACGGTCCACACGTAACTCGCCCGACCGGACGCGGCAGCGCGGTCGATGATGCTCGGATGCTCTCGCAGCGCACGGATGGACGGGCCGACCGCGGTGGCACCGACGGTCGTCGCCGCTCCCCCCCCGAGGTAATGCGAGCTGTCACCCAGCAGCACCGTCGGGAGCATCGGGGCCGAGCGGCGTACGCGCCACACCGCCGACGGTGCGAACGACATGATGACCGCGCGTGAATGGTCTGCCGAGGCGGGCGCACCGATCCCGAACTTGTGCAGTTCGGCGAGCACCGCGCTCTCGATCAGCGATCCGTAGCGCACCGGATGCTTGGTTTCGATGAAGAGCTTGACCGGCTTGCTACCGAAGTCCAGGACCAGGGAGATGAGGTCGTGCAGCGTCAGGAGTTCGGCAGGTTCGTCGGTATCGCCGTAGTCGAGCTTCGCGAGTTCGGCGAAGTCCATCTCACTGACGATGCCGGTGCCGTTCGAGGTTCTGTCGACACGGCGATCGTGCACGCACACGATGTGACCGTCCTTGGTCAACCGGACATCGCACTCCACGCCGTCCGCCCCCTCGCGCAAAGCGAGATCGTAGGCCGCGAGGGTGTGTTCCTTCTTCGCCGCGGATGCCCCTCGATGCGCGACGACGAGCGGGCCACGGCGGTCGGGACTCACGACGCCGTCACCGCCCCAGCTTTCTGCAACGCGGGTTCCTGCTCGGCGCGCTCGTCCTCGGGCTGGCGTTCGGGCTTGTGTTCGGGCTTGTGTTCGGGCTTGTGTTCGGGCCGGCGTTCCTTGCCGGTAGCGATCACCCAGCGGGTGGGACGCGCCCGAGCCGATCCGCGCAGCGTGCGGCCTTCGAATCGGCGCATCACCGCCAGGGTCAGCACGGCGGATGCCGCGGCGACCGCGGCGACGACGGCCGACAGCAACACTCCGTCGGCCCGGGCTTGCAGTCCGCTCTGCAGATTCCACAGCAATTGCACGACCACCAGTGCGTTACTCGTGGCCCAGACACCCCACCAGACTCGGACCAGCGAAATCTCACGGCTCACGTCGGCCTCGGAATCGCCCCGGAGACGAACCACCTCGGTCAAATAGACCCCCGGCATGACGATGCGTACCAGCGGCAGCATCGACAGCAGCAACATCCACCGCACCGATCGGGGATCGGTCGCGCCGGCCGCGGCGAAGGCACGTCTGCGTTGCTCGATCAGCCAGCACGATGAGCTGATCAGAGCGAACAATCCGACGACGAGCGCACCTACCTGAGCGAACAACACCAACGCGTCCGATACCGCCAGCGTGATCGGCGAGAGGAGTCGCGTGCGGTTGTACAACAGGATTGCGTAGCGGAACACTTCGGCGAACGCGGCGAGCGTCAGCAGCGCGGCGGTCACGATGACGAGCATCTGAGCATTCGCGGCGTACTGCTCGACGCGGCCGACGCGGCGATTCGCCGTCGGATCGCGCGGAATGTCGTGCAGGCCCCAGGAGGGCGTCGAGTCGTAGCGCGGCGTGGGGGTCGGGGCCGTGGTGCGCGCGGTTCTCGAATTCGATGTGGCCGAGTTCGATGTTGCCGGGCGAGCGATCCAACGGAAGTTTCGTCGTCCCTGCGCAGGTGCCCGGGCGGATACCGGCGAAAGCAGGACACCGTGGCAACGGGGACACCAGGTGCCCGGCCGCGCGCCGACCGCCCAGCGAGTGCTGCAGCGGGCACAGACCTGGAAAGCCTGGGCGCGTCCCTGCGGCGGCGTCATCTAGATGATTCTCGCTTCGTGCGAGTCGTCGCGCTCGATCGGTCGACCGGACTGGTGCCAGTCCAGCATCCCACCGTCGACGTTGATCGCCTCGAAACCCACGCGATTGAGGTATTCGACGACGCGAGCCGAGCGGCCACCCGCTTTGCAGACGACGTAGACCTCGGACTGATTGTCGAGCTCACCGGCGCGAGACGGGATGTCGCCCATCGGGATGTGCACGGCATTCGGTGCGTGTCCGGCCTGCCACTCGTCGTGCTCGCGCACATCGAGCAGCACCGCCGTCGCCGGAAATGGCACCGGAAGTCGATCGACGGTCACGGAAGGCGGCTGCTCTGGATGAGACACACCTCGATCTTGTCACGGCGTCACGCGGGGCTGCCACCCATGTCCCGACGACCGAAGCGCCGCCCGGCTATGACCTATGCCACTTTCGTCCCCAGAAGTTATCCACAGTATCCACAGCTTCATACACAGAATCAGGGCCTGTGCCGGTTTCTATCCACAGGTCAGAGCTTCGAGTCGGTCCCGCGGTGTATCGAATACCAACTCGGGCTGTGGATCGATGGTGATTTGACACAGCCTCTGTGCACACGCTCGCCGGCGGCTACGAGGCGGACAGAATCGCCTGCCTGGCGACGTCGATCTCGCCACGGCAGAACTCGATATTGACCCGATCTCCCGTCGACGCCGTCTCCGCAGCGTCGATCAACGCCAGGTGACGCAGGATCGCCTCCCGTACATCCAGATCCACCGCGGCGATTCCGATTCGCCGGGCCAGCATGATCGCCGAGGTCATCGCCACCGGTGCCTCCAGAGCGTAGATGCGCACCGCGTCGAAGACGTCGCCGATCAACTCCGTCATCGGCAGCCTGGTCACGATGAGCCGCACGGTCTGGTCGGAGTCGACGCGGCCCAAACTCGGCGCGGGGCGTCGGGCCATCGGGACCAACCCGGTCGCGAGTTCGTTGAAAGCGTTGTGCGCGGTGTACGGATCGTTGGTGCCGGGCGACAGCGCACGCACCGCCATCTCGACCAGCTGCTGCACCGCGAACTGGATATCGCGATACGGAGTTCGGGTGATGCCGAAATCCACGGCTTTGCACACCGCATCCGCGACATCGTCTGCCCGCTCGGGGGGATGGACGCGCACCAGTGTTTCGCCCTCGACGATGTGATCTCCGGGCCGCGCCAGCACTTCGATCATGCACCCGCAGGACTCGGCAGCGGACAGCAATGCCGCCTCGTCCACGCTCAGCACGAACCCGGACTCCTTGCTTCCGACCGTTGCGCTCTCGGTCCGGGGCGGCACCGCGGGCCGGGAATTCTCCGGTTGCTCCTCCGGATACAGCGTGTCCACCACGGCCACCAACTCCGAACGCACCCGAGCCGACAGGGTGGAGACCTGGATGGAACCGGCGATGTGATTGATGAAGTACACCAGGACAGCAACGTCGAGGACAGCCAACACAACAGCGACATTGACCGCGATGTCGGGAACGAACTGACCGTCGTCGATGGTGGCATCCTGAATCGATCGCAGCACCATCAGCGCGTAGAGAAACGTTGCTCCGAAGGTTCCCAGAACGAACTGATTGCCGCGGTCGTTCATGAAGTTTCGTACCAGGCGAGGTCCGTAGGTGGAACTCGCAGTGGCCAAGACCGACACGGTGATCGAGAACGACGTTGCGGCGACGGCCAACATCGAGCCACCGATCGCGCCGAGAATGTCGCGGCTGCCGCTCGCACCGACGCGGTAGAGCAGCGCACCCCAGACGCCGAGATCTGCGTCGTTGAAAGCGCGATCCACGAAGATCAGAGCCTGCGCGAGCACCAGCGCACTGATGCCCAACGCCATCGGCAGAAACCAGAACACGTCCGACAAACGCGACAGCTTCATTCTCATGCGGTTTTCCCGTCCATTCCTGCCCGTGTCGTACGCGATCGCACCCAGGCCTCTACCGACACACGCTAGGTGACGTCGGCACGCCAGTCTCATCACGATCGAGGATTAGGCTGGAAATCATGACCTCGATCGAGCTGCGCGTGTTCACCGAACCCCAACAGGGAGCAACCTACGACGACCTCCTCCGCGTCGCCAAGGCCTCCGAAGACTTCGGCTACGGTGCCTTCTTTCGGTCCGATCACTACCTCGCGATGAGCGGAGACGGCCTGCCAGGCCCCACCGACGCATGGATCACGCTGGCGGGCCTGGCCCGCGAGACGTCGACCATTCGGCTCGGCACACTCGTCACCTCGGCAACGTTCCGCTACCCCGGACCACTCGCGATCAGCGTCGCCCAGGTCGACGCCATGAGCGGTGGCCGCGTCGAACTCGGCCTCGGTGCCGGCTGGTTCGAGGACGAGCACAAGGCCTATGGGATCCCCTTCCCGCCGCTCGGCGAACGCTTCGATCGGCTCGAAGAGCAACTGGCCGTGATCACCGGCCTGTGGGACACGCCCACCGGCGAGACGTTCTCGCACGCAGGCGCCCACTACCCCGTCACGGACTCCCCTGCACTCCCGAAGCCGCTGCAGACTCCCCATCCGCCCATCGTCATCGGCGGCGGTGGCAAGAAGCGAACCCCGGCACTGGCCGCGAAATACGCCGACGAGTTCAACATTCCCTTCGCCTCGCTGGCCGATACCGAAACACAGTTCGGCCGCGTCCGCGACGCATGCAGCGCCGTCGACCGCGACCCCGATTCTCTGGTCTACTCCAACGCCCTGGTCCTGTGCTGCGGCCGCACCGAAGAAGACATTGCTCGACGCGCCGCTGCACTCGGTCGGGAGGTATCGGAACTACGCGAGAACGGTGCCGCAGGCAGCCCGCCGAACTCGTCGACAAAATCGGGCGCTTCGGAGGCGTCGGGGCCACCCGCGTGTACTTGCAGACCATGGATCTCACCGATATCGATCACCTCGAACTCGTCGCGTCCGAGGTACTCCCGCAGCTGTAGTGCCGCCCGAACCCGCCACGCCCAAGTCCACTCGACGTGACATCGACCCCCGAAAAGGCCACTGAATGTCACATCGAGTACCTCTGGCAGCGGCTCAGGCGGCAGATCGTGCGGCGGATCGAGCGCTGATTCTCGCGTACCACTCACTGATCCATCGCGCCGCGGGCAGCTCGATCCACCGGTACATGATCTCGGCGATGGCGGCGGTTCCGATCAGAAATGCGATGACGGCGACAGTGGGGCCGAAGTGCGGTTCCACCGTCGCGTAGATGCGGTAGAGGATCAGCGTGTGGATCAGATAGATGCCGTAGCTGCGGGTCCCGATCCAGCGGATGACGGGCCATCGCGTGATGGGTCCGTCGTATCTGGCCAGCACTACGACGGTTGCGACGATCACGAACAGGGTCCAGAGGTAGCGGTCGCTGGTCCAGAACGCGCGAGCCTCCATGGCGAGGCGGATGACCTCGATCTGTGCGATGACGGCGACCGACAGCCAGCGCCAGGTGGCCAGTCGCGCCCAGCCGAGGTAGATGATCTGGCCGAGGAAAAGGGTGGGGAGGATTGCGCCCACCTTGGTCAGAAAGGGGATCGCATAGGGCTGCGGTGCGTACATGTTGTACGTGATGATCAGCGCACACAGGGCTGCCCCGAGGATCGGCACGACGATCGGCCGCGAGCGCAAGGTGGACCGCATGGAGGTGCAGTAGAGGTAGAACGCGACCTGAACGACGAGTGTCCACGTCACTCCGAGCACTGCCACCTCGGGTTTGAGGAAGAATCCACCGAGGAAGAAGCTGAGCGCTGCCTCGCCGTTGGTGATGCCGGGTTGACCACTGAACATGCCGTTGAGGCCGAGTTTGACGAGAATCACGGCCAACGCGATGGCGAACCAGAAGGCGGGCACGAGCCGAGCCAGTCGCGCCACCATGAAGTCCCGACGCGACTGCCGCATGGCAGATCGAGTGATCAGCAGGCCGGTGAGCAGCATGAAGATGCTGACTCCGACGAACGACAGGTGCAGGTTGAGGCCCAGGCCTCCGATGAATACGACGCCGACCAGATCGAGCATCCACCAGCCACCGCCGACGTCGTCGAGCAGGTAGAACGAGATGTGCGAGTACAGGACCGCGAGGGCGGCGATCGTGCGCAGAAGGTTCGCACCGTTCATCTGGACTCGGGGCGCGGCGACGGTCTGCACGGCGACGGACTCCTCGACCGCATTCTCGGTCGGCCGGTCCCCTTCCACACTCTCGAGTTTAGGTTCCGTTCATCTAGAGAACCAATTCAGGGCAGTTCCGCAACTGTTTCGTGATATTCGAAGCGGATTCTCAGCTCTGCAATTGACTGTCTTGTTCACACGAATTTATTCCGAGAAAAGCATCTCGGTTACAACGGTTGCACAAGGGGTAGGAATGAGATTGGGTTGAACCCTACGAAAGATCCGCAGTAGGACGAACGTGTCCGCATCACATGATGGGCACGGCGTCGTTAGAGAAGGGAACCACGTGTCCGAGTACACCTTGCCCGACCTTGATTTCGATTACTCCGCCCTCGAGCCGCACATCTCGGGCGAGATCAACGAGCTCCACCACTCCAAGCATCACGCCACCTACGTCGCCGGTGCCAACACCGCGCTCGAGAAGCTGGCTGCAGCTCGCGAAGCCGAGGATCACGGCAGCATCTTCCTGCTCGAGAAGAACCTTGCGTTCCACCTCGGCGGCCACGTCAACCACTCCATCTGGTGGAAAAACCTCTCGCCCAACGGTGGCGACAAGCCCGAGGGCGATCTCGGTGCCGCGATCGACGACCAGTTCGGTTCGTTCGACAAGTTCCGCGCCCAGTTCACCGCTGCGGCCAACGGCCTGCAGGGCTCGGGCTGGGCCGTTCTCGGCTACGACTCGCTCGGCAAGAAGTTGCTCACCTTCCAGCTCTACGATCAGCAGGCCAACGTGCCGCTGGGCATCATCCCGCTGCTCCAGGTCGACATGTGGGAGCACGCCTTCTACCTGCAGTACAAGAACGTCAAGGCCGATTACGTCAAGGCGTTCTGGAACGTCGTCAACTGGGCCGATGTCCAGGCTCGTTTCGAGGCCGCGACGGCGAAGACCCCGGGCCTGATCTTCCCGTAAGTCTCAGCACCACCAGCTTCAGTTTCTGAAGCACCAGCGTCACCGACCGCGTGAATGGACCATTGCCCAGACGGGTGCAATGGTCCATTCACGCTTCGAAGGCGTACGAATTCGGCGCTGGCACTCTCCCCATCTTGTGTGCCAGCCGTTTTCGGTCCATTCTCTTCCTTACCCAACGTCGTGTGCCCGGCTTCTGGCCTGTACCTGTCTGGGAGGAATTTCGAGATGGACGAGCGCGATCTCATCGGTGTTTCACCGTTTCATGCCGCCGGTCTGCTCCGCGGATTCGTGATTTCCGGTCGTTGGCCGGATACCACCAAGGAATGGGCTCAATTCTTGGCTCTAGCCGTCCGTGTTGCGTCGATGCCGGGACTGTTGGCGACGTCGACGGTGTTCGGGGCGCGGGAGGAATTGCCCGACGACCCAGCGCCGGGGACGGTCGGGTTGGTCGTCGCCGAGGGTCCGGTGATCGGCGACTTCGCGTTGGCTCCCGGACGCTTCTCGGGACCTCAACCTGCCGCACTCCTGATGTTGCATCCGCCGTCGGAGACGACACCCACACTGCCGGAGTGCGTGGGTGCGGCGTCCGGCTGCGTTCTGCTGCCCGGCCTTCCGCATCTGGGTCTGGACCATCGGGCGGCGTGGGTGGAGGCGGAGTCCGACGGCACGGTCACCTCGATGGTGAGCCGGGTGGGCCTCGATCCCATCAGCGATCCCGACACCGCAGTTTTGGCGATGCTTCTCGCATCGTGACCGGTGCCCGTACACGAATCTTCGGGGTGCCAAACTTATTGGCGCATTGGACAATTCGTGCCGGGCCCCATAAAGTCGTCGGCAGCGAAGGGGAGTAGCCCCCAATCATCGTGTCGACATACTGGTCGCCCACTGCGGCCCGGCACCTGAACCGGCCAGTTCCGGTGGGCGAGACCTTCGGTCCTTTCGACGACCGAGGAGTCTGCTGTGCTGTCCGCTCTACTGTTGAGTTTCGCTGTCGTTTTCGTGGCCGAGTTGGGCGACAAGTCCCAGCTCATGGCCATGACGTTCGCTCTGCGCTACAAGTGGTACGTCGTCATCGGCGGCATCACGGTGGCGACCACCGTCGTGCACCTGGTTTCCGTAGCGGTCGGCCATTTCCTCGGCGTCTCGATCCCGACCGAGCTGATCTCCATCATCGGCGGTATCGCGTTCGTCATCTTCGGACTCTGGACGCTGCGCGGCGACTCCCTGTCCGACGACGAGGGCGCGAAGGCCTCCCGTGTCACCAAGTCTGCATTCCTGGCGATCGCCTCGGCATTCTTCCTCGCCGAACTGGGCGACAAGACGATGCTGGCCACCGTCACTCTGGCCGCCGACAACGACTGGGTCGGGGTGTGGATCGGCTCGACGGTCGGCATGGTCGCGGCCGACGCGCTCGCCATCGTCGTCGGCGCAGTACTCGGAAAGCACTTGCCGGAGCGGGTGATTCAGTACAGCGCAGCGATCCTGTTCTTCGTCTTCGGTGCCGTCCTGTTCTTCGAGGGCCTGATGCCCGGCACTGCCGCCCCGTACATCGCGGCCGGGGTGGTCGCGGCACTGTCTGCCGCCGTCGTCGCATTCGTTCGTTTCTTGCGCACCAGGACTGCGCAGGAAACCGAGAAGCAGACCACCACCGAAGACGCCTGACCTTGGTTTACACTCCTCTTCCGGAGGGGTGAATGGACACAGATCATCGGGTGACGGGTACCGACGCAGCACATCGATCGACCGACCGCCTGATCAGAATTTTCGGCCGGTTCGTCGGCACCGGCTACATCGTGTATCTGCTACTACTGATTCCCGATATCGCGCGCAACAGCGCCGCCATGCCCGGGTGGTGGATCTGGACGGCCGTGGTGCTCACCTTCGGCAGCGGTTTGACGTTCGGAGCGTTCACTTTTCACCCGAATATCGCGGTCATACGGGTCGCCGGTTCCGTTGCCGCCCTTGCGTTCCCGATCATGGCCTTGCTGTGGTGGGTGGCCTGGGACGGCGTCACCTTCGATCAGGGTGGAACGTTTCTCGCCGCATTTCCCGGCCTGGCTTCGCTTGCCGCCGCCACCGTCTGGCGACCACTACCTGCATTCGTTCACACGACAGCATCGGTCGTCATCGTCCAGCTCATCAATCAGGCCGTGCGAGAGCCGTTTCCCCGTAGCAACGTGATCGCCGAGATATTCTTCGGGTTGATGTTCTGCACGGTGTTCGTGGCCGCGACACTGGCCGCATTGCGCACCGGCCGCATTCTCGACGCCACGATCAGCGCTACCCATGGCGATGCCGCACTGGCCGCCGCAGCCACTGCGCGCGAGGTCGAGCGTGAACGATTCGACGCCCTGATCCACGACGAGGTCATGTCGTCTCTGCTGGCCGTCGCGCGGCACGGCCGCACGCCGACCCTGGCGCGCCAGGCCCGCTCGGCTCTCGCACATCTGGACGACCTGACCATCGGCACGGTCTCCGAAACGTTCTCCGCGGACGAGGCGCTGGCTCAGCTTCGTGCTGCCGCTACGGCGGTCGACGAGTCCATCGACTTCACCGTGGGTGAGCAAGCACCGGGCCAGCCGGCGGCGAACTACCCGGCGGAAGTCGTCCGAGCGATCGCCGCTGCGCTCGCAGAGGCCCTGCGCAACAGTCGAATTCACGCGCAGTCGTCGAATCGCTCGGTTGCCGTCTCGCTGACGTCGTCGACGTTGCAGGTTACGGTGCAGGACGACGGCATCGGCTTCGATCGACGCTCGGTGCCCCCACACAGACTCGGCGTCGCGGTGAGCATCGAGGGCAGGATGCGTCAACTCGACGGCGGTTCGGCCGATATCGAATCCTCCAGCGCCGGCACCATCGTCGAGTTGAGCTGGAAGCGATGAACGGTCAGGACATCCGCGACCTGCTGTCGATGAAGTCCTCGGCCGCGTATGCGGTGGCGGGCTTCTACATCCTCGCGTGCGTTGTGTGTGCGTCGGCGACCCTGGACGGAGTGTCGGCGGTGTGGCCACCGTTCGTAGCCGTCCTCGTGTTCGCCGGTGCCGTCATGCTGTTGCTCGGAGCCCCGGGCGATCCACTGAGCCCACGGGTGACCGCGCTGCTGACCGCGTCGGGTCCGGTGGCCGCTGCGCTCGACTTCGCAGTACTACCGGTCCCGGTCTCCGGTGCCCTGCAAACCTGGCCGCTCGGGATGTCGGTGGTGATCTACACCTTCATGTGCGTTCGCGGCCGCACACTCGCAGCGTGGCTGGGTCTGGCGCTGAGCCTGTCGGTCGCCATCGGCTGGGCAGTACTGACGGACCAGGGGGCGCTGTACGGACTGTCGTCAGT
>NZ_CAPS01000029.1 GCF_000333955.1 Rhodococcus sp. AW25M09 | reverse complement strand
GTTCAGGAACCGGACGAACCAGCAGGCGGTGCAGGCGGGGTAGCGCCATCGGCCGGTGCCGGAGGGGTGGCACCGTCGGCCGGGGGAGCCGGAGGGGGCGGAGGGGTTGCACCGTCGGCCTGGGGAGCCGGAGGGGTGGCACCATCAGCCGGAGCCGGAGGGGTCGCGCCGTCAGCCGGGGCACATGTAGCGCCACTGGGACCGCCCGAGCCTGGTCCGCCCTTTCCTGGCCCTCCCGGACCTGGCCCACCCTCACCTGGGCCACCCTGTCCCGGTCCACCTATGGGCGGCGCAGGCGGGGTTACGCCATCACCCGGCGCAGGTGGAGTCGCGCCGTCAGCGGGTGTGGGAGCCGACGACCCGTCGGTGGAATCGGGAGCTGCCGGCGTACTGGACGCATCGGACCCTCCACCACCGTCGGTACGCTGCGGCAGCGACGAGGACGACGCGACGGTGGAGACCGCGGGCGACGTCTCGGGTCCAGTAGCTGCGAACACGGCCGACGCGACGAGGGCTCCGACGGCAAGCCCAGCTGCTGCCGTCGCCACCAGCGGTAGCCTTCCCTTCCTCCGCTTCGGTGCAGTCTGCTGTGGTGCCTCGGATTCGGCAATCGAACCGTCTCCTGCGTTCGACGCGGCCGGTATCGGCTGGGTCTGATCGTTCACATTCACTCCTTGTTCGGACCGGTGTCGTTGGATTCGTTCTCTCACCGACCCTGCCGCCGCAAGCTGAAGTGATCCTGAAGCCGCGCGTATCTTCAGGATCGCTTCAGCTTGCGGGTGACAATCGAGGCATGACACACAACTCCGCTCCCCGAGTGCTGGTGGTGGAGGACTCACTGCCCATCCGGGAAGCTCTGGTCGCGTCGTTCGAGGACGCCGGCTTCGTCGCTACCGCTGCAGCCGACGGTGACGCGTTCGAGACGACGATGGCAGGCTTCCGCCCGGATGTGGTGATCCTCGACGTGATGCTGCCCGGCGCTCGGGACGGGTTCGCCCTCATCGACGTCGCTCGCCAGAGGAGCGACGCGGGGATCATCATGGTCACTGCCAGAGACGAATTGGACGACCGGCTCCGCGGTCTCGGCGAAGGTGCCGACGACTACGTGGTCAAACCGTTTCAGCTCGACGAGGTGGTTGCGCGAGCGCGGTCGGTGCTGCGCCGACGCGGCCGATCGTCCGATGCGGTGCAGGTGGGCGATCTGCTGGTCGACGAACCGGCCGGAGTTGTCACCCGAGCCGGTCACGTCCTCGACCTGACGGCAACCGAACTGCGCCTGGCGACGTTCCTGGTCGCGCAGCGCGGACGCACCGTCTCCAAAACCTCCATCCTCGAGGCGGTCTGGGGCTACGGCGCGTACGACGGCAACCTGGTGGAGGTGCATATCAGTGCACTGCGTCGCAAGATGGACGCCCATGGCCCGCGAATGATCCACACCGTGCGCGGTCTCGGTTACGCCTTGCGAGCCCCACAACGAGCACCACAATGAGCCCCACAATGAGCACCTCAACGAACCACACATCTACCCCGTCGTTGCGCATGCGGGTGGTGGCCACCGTCGTCGCACTGTTCGCGGTGCTACTCATCATCGTCGGCGCCTCGGTGGATGTCGTTCTGGGGCAACAGCTCCGACGCGATCTCGATGCCCGATTGACCGACCGGGCAGACCGTGCGATCGAACTGGTGAACAGCGGCGTCGGTCCGGAGGACCTAACTCAGGCGCTGCAGGGCGACGCCATCCGAGTTCGCGTCACCACCGCCGACAGCGCGGTCTACGGTGCGCCCGGTGGCCGACCCCCCGCTCTGGACAACGTGCCCGAGCCCGCCACTCGGCCTCCCGGCCCATCGAACGCTCCCACTCCCCCGGGCCCTCCCGATCCTCCTGCACCACCGACGGATTCGCTGCTGATCACCGAGCCTCTGCCGGACGGCTCGACGCTGTCGCTACTCGGCGACACCACTGCCATCACCGATGTTCGACAGCAACTGCGCATTCTGATGGTCGTGGCAGGTGCCGTGACGCTCCTGCTTGCCGCGGCCGCTCTCACCGTCGCCGTGCGGCGCGCCCTGTCTCCGCTGGACTCGATGACGTCGGTGGCGCGACGAATCACCAATGGCGACAGGGGCAAGCGACTCCTACCCTCCAAACCGAAGTCCGACCTCGGCCGAACCGCCTCAGCTGTCGACGAGATGCTCGACGCCTTGGAGGACGCCGAGAGCAGAGAGGCCGCAGCCGCGCACACAGCGCGCCTGGCCGAGGAAGACATGCGCCGATTCCTGGCCGACGCGGCACACGAACTGCGCACCCCGGTAGCCGGGATATCGGCGCTGGCGCAGTCACTGGTGCGCGATGCCGAGCGGCGCCCGGACAGAGTTGCCAGGTGGAGCGAGCTCCTGATCGGCGAATCGTCCAGGGCGTCGCGTCTGGTGGCCGATATGCTGGATTCCGTTCGTGCAGAAAATGCTTCGGATCTGGAACTGACCGATGCGGATCTCGCGGACGTGACGCGAAGAACCGTCGAGCGGGCAGCTCTACTGTCCCCACACGTCCATTTCGAGGTCGACGCCCCGCAGTCGGTACCGGTGCGGGTGGACGTGGGCCGCATCGAGCAGATTCTCTCGAACGTCCTCGACAACGCCGGCCGCTTCACTCCTCCCGACGGCACAGTCCGAGTGGCTGTCAGCGTTGATGCTCAGGCCGTCGTCACCGTCGACGACGACGGTCCCGGTGTCGCGGAGGCCGACCGCGAGCGCATCTTCGAGCGGCTCGTTCGGCTGAACTCCGCACGCGACCGAGCCTCCGGCGGCGTCGGGCTGGGCCTCTCGATCGCACGCACACTCGCGCGGGCCCATGGCGGCGAACTCGTCTGCGAGGCAGGGCCTGTCGGCGCGAGATTGCGTCTGACACTTCCGCTGACCACCTGACGCGAAACTACTCGACGATGAGATCCATCAGCAGGCTGTCGTGCCAGCCGGTCGGACCCTTCTCGTATTTGCGCATGATCCCCACCGGCTCGAAACCGACTGCGCTGTAACAGGCTATCGCAGCAGCATTGTCGGCGGCCGGGTCGATCACGACCCGGTGATGACCCAGCTCGACGGTCAGGTACCGCACCAGTGTGCCCACGGCATCCTTGCCGACACCATGCCCGTGCACCGCCGGATCGAGGAAGATATCGATCGACGCATGCCGATACATCGGATCGACCTCTTCACCGTACTGGATCAATCCCACTGTTGCACTGTTGAATTCGACGACCAAACGGTTCTCGCTCGGGTCGTCGAACGGCCAGTTCTCATCGGCGTCCTCGTCGCCCCATCGCGCGTACACCTCGGGGGTACGCAGTATTCGACGGAGCTCCGGCACATCTTCGGTGGTGACGGGCCGCAACACGACCCGCTCACCGCGTAGATGCACCGTGATGCCTACTCGGCCCGCTTGGCGGCACGCGCCGCGAGGTCCTCGGCGTCCAGCTTGTCGGCTTCTTCGAGGGTCGGTGCGCTGCCACCCAGTCGCGCCGGAACCCAGTAGGCACCAGGCTCGTGGTGATAACTCTCCTGCAGTTCGAGCAGCATCTTCTGCATCACTGTGCGCAACTTCTCGGTCAGCTCGTTCGGCGGACCGACCGCCGGCACCGGCTCGCCTACCGCGATCGAGATCGGAGTGTTCGTGCGACCCAGGCGTTTCGGATAGCCCTTGGTCCATACGCGCTGCGCGCCCCAGATGACCGTCGGGATGATCGGCACACCGGCCTCGATAGCCATGCGCGCAGCACCGGACTTGAATTCCTTGATCTCGAAGCTGCGGCTGATAGTCGCCTCCGGATACACGCCCACGAGTTCGCCGTTGCGCAGGCTCTGGACGGCCGCCTTGTACGACTCGGCACCCGCCCCGCGATCGACGGGTATGTGCCGCAGCGCACGCATGATCGGGCCGGAGATCTTGTTGTCGAAGACTTCCTTCTTGGCCATGAAACGGATGTAGCGCTTCACGCTCCGCGCAGGCAGCCCGGCGTAGGTGAAGTCCATGTATCCGGTGTGGTTGACGGCGATGACCGCTCCACCGGTGGCAGGGATGTGTTCCTCGCCCTCGACCTCGAATTTCAGGCCCTCGAACGCGAAGATCGTACGGGCTATGCCGATGACTGATCGGTAGACGGGTTCCACAGTCCGTTAGCGTAGTCGGTGGACGAGGCCGGAGAAAAGGTCGGGAAAGAATGCAATGGGGGAGAGAAACACAGTGAAGAACAGAGCGGCACCAGCCCGGCGCACACGAGTCGTCCGAACCGCGCTGCCGCTGATCGCATCGCTCGCCCTCGTCGGCGCCTGCGATTCCGCCGTAGGAATTCCATCGGAGCAACCTGCCGCGACGAGCGAGGCCGCCCAGTCCAACGGCCCGGACTCCAACGCAGAGCAGTCCACCGCCCCGCAGTCCACCGCCCCGGAGTCCACCGTGGCCGTCGCGACCACCATCGCGCCCCCGCCGATCCCGCCCGGCCCGCCCGTCGGCGAGGTCCCCGGAAACCCCGGCGCTGCCATTGCGCTGCGACCGTTCGTCAATGACCTGGCCGGCGGCGGCATCGGTGTCGTCACCGCGCGATGCTGGACGGTTCCGCCCACCAAGATTCCCGCGATGTACGTCGACACCAACGCAATCCTCGCTGCGGTGGCCACCCCCGGCGTCGACGGCCAATTTGCCGTGACGTGGACCGGACCCACTGCGACGGTCAGCGTCGAACGTTCTGACATCGCATCCGGTTACGCGTGCCCAACCGTGTATCCCACCGGCACCGCGCCGGTGTTCGACGCGACAGATGCGGCCTACACCGTCGACCGCTATCTGGGACGTCTCGCCGGGACTCCGGTCAACCGCGCCGATGTCGAGGAGAATTACCCGATCGTCTGCGACAGCAACCGGCTGTGGGATCCCGCCGGAACCGGGTTGCCCACCGCGCCGCCCCTGGTCGAGAATCCCGACATCCTGCCCGCCATCACCTCGTTCAATTCCGACAGCGTTTTCGTCACCGCGCAGAACGGCATCTACACCCAGGTCAACGCAGACATCATCGACGCATCCGGCACCTATCAGAACCGAACCTTCGTGCTGACGATCGGCGGCGAGGGGTACTGCATCGGCGATATCGCCTGAGTAGCCGGCCGGCGAACTAGCGCAGTACGTCCGTTCCGACGAAAGGCACGAGGGCCGCAGGAACCCGGACGGTGCCGTCGGCCTGCTGGTGGTTTTCGAGGATCGCGACGATCCAGCGGGTGGTGGCGAGGGTGCCGTTGAGCGTCGCCGCGGTCTGCGGTTTGCCGTTCTCGTCGCGGTAGCGCACGCCCAGGCGTCGGGCCTGGAAGGTCGTGCAGTTCGAGGTCGAGGTCAGCTCCCGGTAGGCCTTCTGGGTGGGCACCCAGGCCTCGCAGTCGAATTTGCGAGCAGCCGAGGAGCCGAGGTCGCCGCCTGCTGTGTCGATGACGCGGTACGGCACCTCGACGGCAGCGAGCATTTCCTTCTCGAACTCCAGCAGCTTCTGGTGCTCGGCCGCCGCGTCTTCCGGTTTGATGTACGAGAACATCTCGATCTTGTCGAACTGATGGACGCGGATGATGCCGCGCGTGTCCTTGCCGTAGCTGCCTGCTTCACGGCGGAAGCACGACGACCAGCCGGCGTAGCGCTTCGGGCCGTCGGCGAGGTCGATGATCTCACCCGAGTGGTACCCCGCGAGCGCCACTTCCGAGGTTCCGACGAGGTAGAGGTCGTCGGCTTCGAGTCGGTAGATCTCGTCTGCGTGTGCGCCGAGGAAGCCGGTTCCCGACATGATTTCCGGCCGCACCAGTACCGGCGGGATCATCATGGTGAAGCCGTTCTTGACGGCCTTCTGCGCCGCGAGCTGCAGCAGGCCCTGCTGAAGGAGCGCGCCGTAGCCGGTCATGAAGTAGAACCGCGAGCCGGACACCTTCGCTCCGCGCTCCATGTCGATCAGGTTCAGCGCTTCACCGAGTTCCAGGTGATCCTTGGGCTCGAAATCGAACTCCGGGAGATCGCCGACGGTCTCGAGCAGCACGAAGTCGTCCTCGCCGCCTGCAGGCGTGCCGTCCTGGACGATGTTGGAGATCGCGCGGTGAGCGGTATCGAGAGCCGCATCGGCCTCGGCTTCGGTGGCCTGGGCGGCCTTGACCTTGGCGGCGAGCTCCGATGCCCCGGCGAGGAGAGCGGGACGATCCTCGGCTGAGGCCTTACCGACCTGCTTTCCCAGTGCCTTCTGCTCGGCGCGCAACTGATCTCCCGCCAGCACCGCTGCCCGGCGGGACGCGTCCGCGTCGAGAAGTGCGTCGACGAGAGCGGGGTCCTCGCCTCGGGTGCGCTGCGAGGCGCGCACGGCATCGGGATTTTCGCGAAGGAATTTCAGGTCGATCACGAGAACGAACCTTACTTGCCGAGCAACCCCAGGTAGTCCTCGCGTCCGAACAGCGTGGCGGCATCGATCGCCGACGGGCGGCCGCCGAATGGGTCGACTCGGTCACATCGGCACTGCGTTCGAGCAGCGCGCGCGTGCGGTACCACCGGAACGCCCGCTTCGACGTGACTGGCCCGACCTGCAACGTCGTCGGTACGCGCCATCACGAACGGCCTACGGCGAGCTCGCCGAGGTCACCGTCGCCGGTCGGGTCGCTCATGACGACCGAACGTATTCGGGCATGATGGGGGGCGATGTCCGGATACGAACCAGCTCCCCCGACGAGCGAGAGAACTCGTCGAACGCTGTCCGCAAACACCGCTCGACGTGGGCTTGCCATGGTCGCGGTGGGTGCGGTGCTCGCTGCCGGGGCGACGGTTGTCTTCTCCGATGGGTTCTCGACGCCCGAGAAGATCGTCACGCATTCGGCGGCCGCCGGGCCCGTGACCGACGGACCTGTGACGGCATCCTCTTTCGGTGCCGCCGATCCAGGTGTGTGCCTGCAGTGGACGCCCACCGACGATCCGGAGACGGACCGACAGGATCTCGCAGAAGTACCCTGCGCCGATCCCCATCGCTTCGAGGTCGCCCGCGACATAGACATGAGCGTCTACCCCGGCGTCGAGTTCGGTCCGGGTTCGCCGTACCCCGGGTCCATTCGCTTCGGTGAATTGCGCGACGAACACTGCATGGCCGCCGTCGACGATTACGTCGGTGCCAAATTCGATCCCAGCGGTCGCTTCGGCGTCGGGCTGATGTTCCCCAGCCAGGCCGGGTGGGCCAAGGGCGAACGGACCTTGCGCTGTGGGGTGCAGATGCCGTCGAACACCGGTGCCTTGCTGGAGGTGACCGGCTCCATTCTCGATCAGGACCAGTCCAAGGTCTGGCCGACGGGCACGTGCATCGGCATCAATCAGAACGTGCCCGCAGATCCGGTGGACTGCTCGGCTCCACACGCGTACGAAGTGGCGTCGGTGATCAACCTGACTCAGCAGTTCCCCGGCGACAACCCGTCCGAGGGCGATCAGGACAAGTATCTGGAAGGCACGTGCACCGATGCCGTCAACAGCTACCTCGGCTACGACACCGCACTGCGCGACAAGACCCTCACGCTGTTCTGGGACACCATCGACGTCTCCAGTTGGCTTGCCGGTAGCCGCCGGGTGACGTGCTCGGTGGGCAAGGAACTCGAATCGGGCGGCTTCGCGACCATCGTCGGCACCGCCAAGGGCGACATCCTCATCAACGGCACAGCGCCCGTCCCACCCCCCGCCGCTCCCGACGGCCGCGCGCTCCCGACCCCGCTTCCAGGCGCTGCTCCGATCACTGCCGGAGGCTGACATCCCCACCCACATGAGCCGCGTCGACTTCGAGGAAGCAGTGTCCGACGCGCTCGACACCCTCCCGCGTGAGCTCACCGACTTCATGAACAACGTGGTCGTTCTCGTCGAAGAAGAACACCCCACCGAGGACATTCTCGGCTTGTACGAGGGCATCGCGCTGACCGACCGCTTCGAGTACAGCGGCCACCTCCCCGACGTCATCACCATCTACCGCAAGCCGATCCTCGAGATGGTCGACGACGAGACCGAGGCTCGGCGCGAAATCGCCATCACGGTGGCCCACGAAATCGGACATCACTTCGGCATCGACGACGAGCGACTGCATCGACTCGGATTCGGCTGAGCCGACACACCCGCTTCGGTCCTGACCCACCGATCGACCCCAGCGCGCCCCCCACCCAAGCGCGTCAATGGCACTTTGAATACGTCTCACCGGTGCACTGGTCCATTCGCCCGGAGGCAGGTCACGCTCGAGCCGGGCCAACCCGCACTCGGTTCTCACCACTGCCTGTGGATGGCCGGTTCGGTGGCCGAGAAGTCGGTCGGAATTTTTCTCGGGTCGATGGAACCAAACCGAGCACGGTGGCGTCCTATCTACCGACAGTGGAAGTTCTTCGATCAAGGAGCGTGGCTCATGACCGTCATCAAGGTGGATCCGGTGGCACTTCAGCTCGCTGCTTCGGAACTCGATGCGGTCGCCGCTCGGCTACAGGCCGCCGTCACCGCGACGGCTGTCCCGGTGCGGCCTCTGCCGCCGGGCACCGACGAGGTGTCGCTGCTCACCGAACGATTCTTCGGTACCGCGGCCGACACCTTCGGACCCGCAGCAGCGCAGGGCATCTCGGAGCTGCACCGGGCGGCCGAGGAACTGCGCAAGCAGGCCGCGGACTACGTGGCCACCGACGACGACACGGCCGGTGGCCTGCCGGGACTACCCGGTATCTGACGCAGGCACCGATCGCGACCACGCATATCTCGACCACACAGATCTCGACCGCACAGATCTCGACCGCACCACGACAATGACGCAGGGTTCGAACATCATGGGGGCTAGAGGATGACGCTCGGAGTGACAGGTGTGGTGTGGCTGCCACGCACGGCGACCGGAAATTCGATGCGATTGCTCGGGCCGGGTCCGGTGCCGTTACATGTCGCAGGCGGTGCGTGGGGTTCGGTGGCGGCGGCGTTCACCGAGGCGTCGGCGAGCATCGCCGCCGTGACGGCAGCATTGACCGCAGGCTGGGAGGGCGATTCGGCGCTGCTCGCTCAGGCGGCGCTCGCCCGTTTCGCAACCTGGACCGGCACGACGGCACTCAAAGCTGCGGCGTTGTCGGTCGAGGCCCCGGCCGCCGGTACCTCCTACGGCGTCGCGCTGGCGACCATGCCCTCGCTTGTGGAAATAGGCGCCGTACAGGCCGCCAAGGTCACCGCTGCTTCGACGGGCGGTGCGCTGAACGGCAGCTACGAGGCAGCCGAGGTGGCCGACCGCTTGCTCGACATCCGTGCGGCCCTGGTCATGGAGGGGTTCGAGCTGGTCTCCTCGCACCGCATCGTCAAGACCACCTTCGATCACCCGCCCGGCATCGTGTCCGATTCCGGTAGCGGCCTGGGCAAATTCGCCAACGGCGCGCTGATGACCTCGCCCGTTCAGGCTGCGGTCGGCAGTGCGATGGCGGCCATGCAGAATCCCGGTGTGGCCGCGGCAGCGGGCCAGATCGGTAGCGCTGCCACCTCCATCGCCGGAACAGGTGTGTCCACGGTGGCCACCGCCGCATCGAACATCGCGTCGAACGCACTGTCCGGCGGATCGGGGGCCACCGGTGGACACGGATTCGCGCCGGGAGGTTCGGCGTCTCCTGCGGTCGGCCCGGCGTCCACGCGTCCGGTGTCGTTCGGAGCGGGTGGCGGCGGAAACGGCGGCGTCGGCGGCGGCGTCGGAATCCCCGGCTCTGCGTTGGGTCCGGCCGGTGGTGGGTCGACGCCGGTAGCTGCAGGCCAGAATGGTCCCGCCGCTGGATTCGGCGCACCCACCGCAGCCGACGGGAGCCTCGCTCAGCGTGGAACCGGCGGGGCGGGCGCTCCGGCCTCGGGCGCACGTGGGCAGGCCGAGGACGACGAGCACGAGACTCCTGACTACCTCAAGCAGTTCGAGCACTTCGCGGACGGCCGCACCGTTGCGCCGTCCGTCATCGGCGCGGATCCGACTCTGCCCGTATCCGACACCAGCGGGAACGGCCGTTGATCGACTTGGGAACCGTGCCGGTGGGCCACACATTGCCGAACGCCAGGCTCGGAGTCGACGAGATGGACTTCCTGGTCGACGAACTGTCGATCGCCGAGCTGCCCGTTGTCCTCGATGTGTTTCCGCGCTTCGACGACGCAGTTGCCCGAGACCGCGCACTGGGGCGTGGCCGCAGCGCACTCGACACCGTGGGACTACTGACCGGTGGCCGCGTTCACGAGGATCTTCAGCACTGGCTGCGGGTCCTCGAACAACCGCACTGGTACATCTCGGCTCGCGTGTTCGAGGTCGAGGAGCCCGCTCCTACTACCCGAATCTGCGTTGCGTCCGACGACCGGATCACGGTCTCGGCTGTGCGCAGAGACGACGTGCTCACCATCGGTGTGATCCAGGGCGACCCGGCCCGAGACCTCGCTGCATCGATCGGCTCGGCCACACCGTTCGACCCGGGCAACATCAACGCGCCGACCGACCTGCTGGCAGAGGCCCTCGACGCGGCCCCGAGCGATGTCGGCGCAACCGCGTCCCGGCTGCGCCGAATCGGAATAGCGGACGACCGCGCCGCGGCACTCGCGTCGGCGATGGCCACGAGCGCCGGCAGAACCGAGATCACGGCCGTCGCAAGCAGACACGGCACCCGGCATGTGGCGGGCCGGCCCGTGGCCCTGTTCGACACCCGAGCCGGACGCATCGTCGCCACCTCGGCCCTCGCCGCAGACGGCACGTCCTGGACCTCGCTGACCGGCGCAACGAACAGCAAAGTCACTGCGGCCCTGACCGAGCTGATCGCGGCGGCCCGAGAGCACCGGCTCTAGCGGTCGGACCGGGCTGGCTGATCGGGAACCGGACTAGCTGATCGGATTGTCCGCTTTGTGGCTGCCTTTGCCCTCGAACGGCGGCAGGAGCGTGCCCCACTTGGCGCAGGCCCACCCGCCGCCCGGCAGCGGCACCAGCTCGATGGTGTGGGTGTTGTCGAGGTGGTTGTCCGCAGCGAAGGAGCCGTCGACCCCGGCCAGTACTGCCGCGACCAACCTGATGGCGGCACCGTGGCTCACGACGACGACATCTCCGGCCGTCTCGTCGCCCAGATACTGCATGCGGAGAGCGTCGAGCACCGGCACATAGCGTTCCAGCACAGAGTGCCCGCTGTCTCCGCCGGACACGGCCGCCGCCAGATCACCGGTGTGCCAGCGATGGAAGATCTCGGTGAACTCGCGGTGCGCGTCAGGGTCGTCTCGGTCTTCCAGGTCTCCGGCAAAGGTCTCGTGAATTCCGTCGGACACCACGAGCGGAACCCCGGTCGCGCGCTCGATGTAGCCGGCTGTTTGCTTGGCGCGCAACGCACGCGACGAGACCAACACAGCAGGCGGGTGCCCGACCCACGTCTGCGCATACTTCTCGGCTTGCTGGTGCCCCAGCTCGGTCAACTCCGCTCCGGGCGGCGCGGTGTCCAATACCTTGGCAACGTTCGCGGTCGTCTGGCCGTGCCGCACGAGGATCAGCTTGCCCATCACAGATCACAGCGTCCGGCGCGGATGTCACTGAGCCACTGCACATGTTCGTCGATCGGCGGTGGCACCGATCCGCCCACTCCTGTTGCCATGGGCCACGATCCGAGGAAGCGGAGTGGCATCTTGCGGTGAAATGCCGTCAGCGCCTCGGCAACCAGCGGATCCTCGATATGGCCCGAGCAATCGATGAAGAATCTGTACGTACCGAATTGCGAACGGGTAGGACGTGATTCGATGAACGTCAGGTCGATATTGCGAATTCCGAACTCGGCCAACGCCGCAGGCAGCGTGCCGGGATCGTTCGGCGGCTCGAGTACTACCGAGGTGCGGTCTGCACCGGTGCGAGGCGCAACCGGCCGTGGCGGTGTCACCAGTACGAAGCGGGTTCGCGCGCCCTCGAAGTCGATGATGCCCTCGGCCAGCGACTGCAGCCCCAGACGCTCACCGGCGAGCCGCGTCGACACAGCAGAGTCGACGGTTCCGGCGGCAACATCTTCTGCCGCACCCGCATTCGACGATGCCGACTGGACCACCGCATCGGGCATGGCGGCCTGCAGCCACTGCCTCACCTGATTGAGAGCGATCGGGTAGGCGCTGATCGTGCGGGCCGAGGCGAGCGTGACACCGGGGCCACCGAGAACGGTGAAGGCCACCTCGATCTCGGTCTCGGCAACGATTTGCAAGCGGCGACCCTCGGACAACGCGTCGAGGGTGGGGGGAACTGCGCCTTCTATCGAGCTTTCGATGGGAACCACGGCGGCGTCGACGGTGCCCGAGCGCACGGCCTCGAGTGCCGCGGGCGGGCTCGACGCCGACACCCTCTCGACCGCACCTTCCAGGCCGACGGCATCGATGGTTCCTTGCTTTTCGAACTGCGCCAGCGCCATCTCCGTGAACGTTCCCGATGGACCGAAATAAGCGATACGAGGCACGCCTTGAAGGCTACGTTGCCGCGCTCCGGTCGGCGATCAACCCGACCTCGACGAGCCGCGCACGGGCGCGGGCGGCGTCCGCGATCTCGATTCCGAGCAACACTTCCCGCACCGCCTCCGCGGCCTCGGGAATCAGAGCCCGCAGCGCGGCGACGTTCGGGGCGGCCAGGGCACCGGCGATGTCGTCCCCCCGCAACGATGCCACCGTTGCGGCGAGGATCGCCAGCACCTGGTCGCCGGTGTCGGCGCGGGCCACCAGGCCCACATCGGCGTGCGAGACCACCGCGAGCACGTCGGCGATGCGGCGCGGAGTGTCCACGGCGCTGATGCCCGGGGTCCGGTGCGCGAAGACGACCGCCTCCGCCGTCTCGGCCACGTCGATCGCGTCGAACACCGGAAAGACGACCAGAGGGGAGGGCAACCGGAGCGCGAGCGCGTCGGCGAGATGCTCGGCCGGAGCATCGACGTCGAACCGAACGGCCTCGTAATTGCCGGTCCGACCCGAGCGAAGCTCGTCGGGATCGACGTCGAGGTGCACCACGATGCGTCCGAGATCGTCCGATCCCGGCATGGCGAGCAGCGTCGAGGCCCGAACGACCGGCGGGCCGTACTCGTCCCCGCGTGGGGCCGTCTGCAGAGCCTGGGCATCGGAACATCGCGGCAGCAGCAGCTCGTGGACGAGCGCGTTCGGATCGGGTCGGTGCGGCACACCGAGGGTCAGCGGAATCGGCACATGCTCACGTTAGTCCCGGCGCGCTCTTGCGATCCTCGCCCCACCGCGCTAACTTAGGTTTGCCTCACCTACTCGACCCACTATCGGGCCCGAACGCATCGGAGGAGCCCATGCTCGGCGCAACCACCACCACCGGACCCTCCACCGCCGAACGCGTGCGGAGTGCCTGCATGCGCGCCGACGGTGCCAACCTGGCCATCGACGGCAGCGATCCGGTGATCACATCGCTGCACCACCTGCGACCCAACGGCGAGATGATTCTGGCCGTCCCGACCGAGTCGCTCGACGCCGCCGATACCTGGCAGTCCTCCCGCGCCGGAATTCCTGCCGTTCTCGAACTCACCGATCACGCTCCGCTCGCCCTGCGTGAAACCGTCCGTTCGCTGGTGTGGCTTCGCGGCGAACTGCGTCCCGTACCGGCGTCGCTCATGCGTCCCATGGCCGGAGCCGTGGCCGCCGAACACCCGCATCCGGCGCTGCTGGACGTAGGGCACACCACGTCGCTGATGCGGCTGATCGTCGGCTCCGCTGTGGTCGCAGACAGCACCGGCGCGGAGCCGGTCGACATCGACTCGCTGCTGGCCGCCGACCCCGACCCGTTCTGGGAGATGGAGACCACCTGGCTCGAGCATCTGGACGCAGACCATCCCGATCTGCTCGCCCAACTGTCCCGGCGGCTCCCGCCGTCGCTGCGGCAGGGACGGGTGCGCCCACTGGGCATCGATCGCTACGGCATCAGGTTGCGCATCGAAGGCGAGCACGCAGACAACGACGTCAGGCTGGGATTCGCCGAGCCCGTCGACGACGTGGTCTCCCTCAGCCGCGCGCTGCGGGTGCTTGCCGGCTGCCCGTTCCTCAACGGCCTACGCGCCCGCGGCTGACACCTCAGCACGAGAAACAGGGCAGACTCGTGCGGTGATCGACTTCAAGAACTGGTTGACGCCACCGCCGCCGGAGCACACCGCTCCCCTGCCCGACGCCCGCGAACGCACGACCATCAAGGTCGAAATCGCGATCGTGCTGCTGGCAACGTTCGGCCTCAGCGGCCTGAGCAGCATCCTCTCGCTCGTCGAGGACGCCCTGCAGACCGCTGCCCTGTCCGATCAGACCGTCGCACTGAACTCGTCGCGGTCCAGCTTCAGCCTGGTCGATCTGCTGTTCCAACTGCTGAGCATCCTGCGATTGTGCGCGTGGGGCGCGCTGGGCTTGTACCTGCTGTGGCGAGCCGATCTGGCCCCGCGCGCTGTCGGACTGGCCAGGCCGCGCCTGAAGATCGACCTCGGTCACGGCGTCGGCCTGGCGGCGCTGCTCGGCTTGCCCGGCCTCGCGCTGTACCTCGTCGGCAACGCACTCGGGTTCAATTTGAACGTCGTTCCCAGCGCCCTCGACGACCACTGGTGGCGCGTCCCGGCACTGATTCTGTACGCCCTGGCCAACTCCGGTGCCGAGGAGATCATCGTCGTGGCGTACCTGATCTCTCGGCTCCGCAGACTCGGACTGAGCGAGAACAGGTCGCTGGTGTGTTCCGCGCTCCTGCGCGGCAGCTACCACCTCTATCAGG
>NZ_CAPS01000030.1 GCF_000333955.1 Rhodococcus sp. AW25M09 | reverse complement strand
GACGGTAGCTAGCGGATCTTGAAGATCACGAACGCTGAACCAGGAAGTTGATGACCGTCGCCGTGCCCTGGGCAAAGACGAAGGCCACGTTGGCGTACCAGAAGCCGTCGGGAAGGGCCTGGTAGAGCCAGGTGTAGATCCCGACCTGGACGGCGAAGGTCACTCCGTACAGCGCGACGACAGCGATGAACCGGGCCCGCGACGGTGCAGCGTTGAACGTCCAACGCCGGTTGATCAGGTAGGCCGTGGTGGTGCCGAGCACGAAGCCGATGGCCTTCGCCAGCGTCACGCCGACGCCGAACACGAAATGCAGCAGTAGGTTGACGCCCTGGTCGACTATCGCCGACAACACACCCGTGGCCAGGAAGCGCAGCACCTGCGTCTTGAGGTCGAGCGCCTCGTCGGCGATGTTTTCGGTCAGCGGCAGCTCGACGGGCAGTGGGACGTGGTGCTGCAGCTCGTCGTCTTCGGGCGACCAGTCGTCGCCCGTGAAGCCGTCGTCTGTGGAGCGATCGGGGGTGGACACGAGGACTGACACTAGCGGCTCGCCGTCGACAGCGGCCTTTACTCGACACCGCCTCGTTGCAGAAAGTGCATGCAAGTAACTTGTCCGTGTGACGTCGGCGCAGGAAGTTTCGTCCAGTGCTCGAGCTCGGCGCGGACCAATGTTGTTCATCGCCGCTATCGCGGCCGCGCTGTTCGTGCTTCGAGGCCTGCCGCGGATGCGCTCTCCAGCACTGTTCGCCGAAGATGGCCAGATATTTCTCGCGGAGGCCCACAACGACGGTATCGCCGCCATAATCACGCCCTACGCAGGCTATCTGCATGTGATACCGCGCCTTGTCGCCGCACTTCTCGAGCCGCTTCCCGTTACATCTGCCCCGATTGCCTACCTGTGGGCAGCCGTTGTGGTGCACCTGTTGTTCTTGACGCCCGCTCTGTCGACGCGACTGGCGTGGCTCATTCCCTCGCCCGTCCTGCGCGGCGGCTTGTTTGCCTCGTTGTGCCTGATGGCACCGCTATGGGAGCCCTACGGAAATATCGCGAACCTGATCTTCGTGGCGGGTCTGACCCTGCTCTTGTTGATCCTGAGCACTGACCGGCACGGCGGATCGGGCGTGGAGCCGAGTTGGTGGCCGTAGGACTCATCGGACTGAGCGGACCGTTGATCGTGCTGTTTCTGCCATTTTTTGTGTGGCGATGGTGGCGCAACGGCAGAACACGGCACTCTCTTTACGTGGTCGCCGTCGCCGCGGTGGGAGCGGTCATCCAGCTCGCTACATACTTGTCGTCCGAGCGATCGACGCCCGGCGGAGGAACGCTTGTCCTATTGGCCAAAACCGCGGGTGAGAGAGTCGGCGGCAGCTGGCTTTTCGGCGACACCAACGTGCTGGCGGGTACACCACACCCCGCACTTACGGTCGCGGTCTATGCCTGGTTTGCCATCGTCGTCGCCCTCACCGTCGCGTGCTTGCCCAAAGTCGCCTTACCCCTGTGGCTGCTGTGCGTGATCCTGCTGTATTCCGCAGTCAACGCGTACGGACCGTCCATGGTCGCCTCATCCCAGGCATTTCAGCGCCACATACTGATTCCGGTTGCCATCTGCATCGTGCTGCTCTGGGCCGTCATCAGCTCGGGTGGCAAAACGATCCTCAGCGCGGTAGCGGCGACCTGCTTACTGGCTGGAAGTTGGGGGATCATCCATGATTTCAGTCCCGACCCTTACCCTCTCAAACCGGACCTGACTCCATTGCGACAGTGCGTGGAGGCAGGCACCGACAGCTGCCACCAAGACATATTCCTCCCGGGTTGGTCAGTAGATCTCGACGGTAGACAGTCCTAGTGGGCTGGTGACGAGAACTGAGCGGGTACCCTCTTGAGCGATGTCCACGACAGCCGACGACGCACTCTTCCCCCTGGAACCACAGGCCGGGAACACTGCGCCGCTACCCACGCAGACCCGCACACTGACCGGTTGGGGCCGCACCGCGCCCTCCACCGGCGAGGTGCTCTCGACCTCCGACCCCGAGCTCATCGCCAGCGCGGTCAAGCAGGTTGCCGAGCAGAGCGACTCCAAGCCGTCGTACCTACGACGCGGCGTCATCGCCCGTGGCCTCGGCCGCTCGTACGGTGACAACGCGCAGAACTCCGGCGGACTCGTCATCGACATGAATGCCCTCAACGGCATTCACAGCATCGACGCCTCGACGCGGATCGTCGACGTCGACGGTGGCGTCAACCTCGATCAGTTGATGCGCGCCGCGCTGCCGTTCGGACTGTGGGTTCCGGTGCTTCCGGGTACCCGTCAGGTCACCATCGGCGGAGCCATCGGCACGGACATCCACGGCAAGAACCATCACAGCGCGGGCAGCTTCGGCAACCACGTCCGCTCGATGGAACTGCTCACCGCGGACGGTCAGATCCGCCACCTGACGCCGTCGGGCAAGAACGCCAAGCTGTTCTGGGCGACGGTCGGCGGCAACGGCCTGACCGGCATCATCCTGCGCGCGACCATCGAAATGACGCCGACGGAAACGGCCTATTTCATCGCGGACGGCGATGTCACCAGCACGCTCGACGAGACTATCGCCCTGCACAGCGACGGCAGCGAGAACAACTACGACTACTCGAGCGCATGGTTCGACGCGGTTGCCCCGCCCCCCAAGCTCGGTCGCGCGGCCGTGTCACGTGGATCGTTGGCGCGCCTGGACCAGCTTCCGGAAAAGTTGCAGAAGGATCCGCTGCGCTTCAACGCGAAGCCTCTCGTGAAGTTTCCTGACATCTTCCCCAACGGTCTGGCGAACAAGTACACCTTCTCCGCCGTCGGCGAAGTCTGGTACCGCAAGTCGGGCAACTACCGCAACAAGGTGCAGAACCTCACGGCGTTCTACCACCCCCTCGATATGTTCAGCGAGTGGAACCGCGCCTACGGCTCCAAGGGATTTCTGCAGTACCAGTTCGTGGTGCCGCCGGAGGCTGTGGACGAGTTCAAGAAGATCATCGTCGACATCCAGCAGTCCGGGCACTACTCGTTCCTCAACGTGTTCAAGCTGTTCGGGCCCGGCAACAAAGCACCACTGAGCTTTCCGATTCCCGGTTGGAACATCTGCGTGGACTTCCCGATCAAACCCGGCCTCAACGAGTTCGTGCGCGAACTCGACAAGCGGGTGCTCGAATTCGGCGGTCGTCTCTACACCGCGAAGGATTCTCGCACCGACGCCGAAACCTTCCACTCGATGTACCCGCGAATCGACGAATGGATCAAGGTCCGTCGATCCGTTGACCCCACAGGCGTTTTCGCCTCCGATATGGCAAGAAGGTTGGAACTGCTGTGACGATAGATGCCGTCGGCAACCCCCAGACGATTCTGGTTCTGGGTGGCACAAGCGAGATCGGTCTCGCGATCACCGAGGAGTACCTGTCGAAGTCTCCGGCCCGCGTCATCCTCGCTGCGCTGCCGAACGACCCGCTGCGCGAGAGCGCAGTCGCACAGCTGACCGCCAAGGGCGCGAAGTCCGTCGAGATCATCGACTTCGACGCACTCGACACCGCGTCACACCCGAAGGTGATCGACGCGGCCTGGGCCAAGGGTGACGTCGACGTCGCCATCGTCGCCTTCGCCGTCGACTTCGATGCCGAGGAGCTCTGGCAGGACCAGCGCAAGGCCGTCCTCGCCGCGAACATCAACTACACCGCCTCCGTTTCGGTGGGCGTGCTGCTGGGCGAGAAGATGAAGGCGCAGGCCTCCGGCCGCATCATCGTCATGTCCTCGGTGGCAGGCGAGCGGGTACGACGCTCGAACTTCGTCTACGGCTCCACCAAGGCCGGACTCGACGGCTTCTACCTCGGACTCGGAGAAGCATTACGCGAGTTCGGACCTCGCGTCACCGTCGTCCGCCCGGGGATGGTGCGCACCAAGTTCAGCGCGCACGTCAAGGAAGCTCCGATGACTGTCGACAAGGAGGTCATCGCGAAGCTCGCGGTGAACGCGTCACGCAAGGGCACCCCGCTCATCTGGACTCCCGCTCCGTGGCGTCTGGTGATGATGGTGCTGCGGCACGTGCCGCGGCCGATCTTCCGCAAGCTGCCCATCTAACTACATGACAGTCGGGGTTGCACCGGTGCGCAGAACCGCCTCTGCCGTCGGCGAAACAGTTGTCGGTGTGATCGTCGCGGTCGTGGTCGCGACGGTCGGGTTGTATGCCTTCTCTCTGGTTCAGTGGCCGGCGTTCAATTCGTCCAACGTCACGCGGGCACTGACGACGCTCGGGCAGGTGGTCGCCGCAGTACTGTTCGCCGCGTCGATCTACCTGTACCGAATCCACAAGTGGCCGTGGGCGGCTCGACTGACAGCCTGGATCGGACTGTCCGGGTTCGTCACCGTCACCCTCGGGATGCCGCTGGCGGCAACCAAGCTCTATCTGTTCGGCATCTCCGTCGACCAGGAGTTTCGTACCGAATACCTGACGCGACTGACCGATTCCGCGTCGTTGCGCGACATGACCTATATCGACATCCCGCCCTTCTATCCGGCCGGCTGGTTCTGGCTCGGCGGTCGCGTCGGCAATGTTCTGGGCATGGACGGCTGGGAAGTGTTCAAGCCCTACGCAATCGGACTGCTTGCCGTCACCTCGGTGGTGGCATTCGTGTTGTGGAAGGCATTGATTCGCAGCGACTGGGCCGTCGCAGTCAGCGCCGTCACCACCGCGCTGGTCGTGGCTTACGCCTCCCCCGAGGCCTACAGCGCCGTCATCGTGCTGCTGTTCGCTCCGGCGCTGATCCTCGCCTGGGGAGCGCTGCACCGGCCTGCTACTCCTGCCCCGGAAGGGGTTGGAACGGCCACCCCCGACGGGATGAATGTGGCATCCAGTCAGTCAGAGTGCAAGAAAGGGACATTCATCCCGGATGGGGGACGAGCCGGCGGATGGGGCGCGGTGGTCGGCACCGGACTCTTCCTCGGCCTGGCCGCAACGTTCTACACCCTGTATCTCGGCCTGGCCGCGTTCACCGTCGTGCTCATGGCCCTGTTCGCAGCAGTCCTTGCGTATCGCGAACGGAAGTCCTGGCGTGCACTGGTTCCCATCGCCGTCAAAGTTGCCGCGATCGCAGTCATCTCCGGCGTCATCGCAGCTACCGTATGGCTGCCGTACCTGATCGACTTCCTGCGCGGCGCACCGTCCACATCGGGCACGGCCCTGCACTACCTGCCCGAAGCCGGTGCGACACTGCCGTTCCCGATGTTCGAGTTCTCCCTGTCAGGCATCCTCTGCCTGATCGGCACAGTGTGGGTCGCGGTGCGATTCTCCTCCTCGCGCCGGGCCCAGGCACTCGGCGTCGGCGTCGTCTCGATCTACCTGTGGACGCTGCTGTCCATGGCCGCAACAGCGGCGGGCACGACGCTGCTCTCGTTCCGACTCGAAGCGGTACTGATCGTATTACTCGGCAGCGCAGGTGTTTTCGGTTTCCTCGAAGGCAGCCATGCGATCTACCAGGCCATCAACGAGCCGCCGAAGTTCCGTATCGCTGCCGTCGTCGTGGCGACCATCGGTGCCATGGCCTTCGCGCAGAACATCCCGCAGGTACTGCAGACCGAGATCACCGTCGCGTACTCCGATACCGACGGCGACGGCAATCGAGCAGACATGCGTCCGCCGAGCGCAGTGTCGTACTACCGCGAGGTCGACGACACCCTCACCGAACAGACGGGCAGACCGCGCGACGAGACCGTCGTACTGACCGCCGACACCTCATTCCTCAGCTACTACCCGTACTTCGGCTTCCAAGGCCTGACCTCGCACTACGCCAACCCGTTGGCGCAATTCGATCAGCGAGCCGAGGCCATCGAGCGGTGGACCGAGCTCGAGACCCCAGATCAGCTGGTCGACGCGCTGAACAACAGCCAGTGGCGCGCCCCGGACGCCTTCCTGTTCCGACGCGGCGCGGACGGCTACACCCTGCGTCTGGCCGAGGACGTCTACCCCAACGACCCGAACGTGCGTCGCTACACCGTCACCTTCGACGAGTCGCTGTTCGAGGATCCGCGCTTCACCGTCACCGATATCGGCCCCTTCGCGCTGGTGGTGCGCACGTCATGAGATGTGACCCAAGTCCTTCAGGTTTTCGCCTCTTGTGATCCTTCTGTAACCTCGACGCGATGACCACCCACGACCAGAGCGTTCTCGAGCGGCAGCCCACCACGGCAACGCCTCGACACTCCGGCGTCGGACGTGGTGACGCTGTTGCGGCGGTCGGATTTCTCGTCGCCGCGATGTACGTCCTGCAGGGCCAGTGGCGCAATCTGAGTGGCGGCTACCTCTACAACAGCGGCCAGGACCAGACGATGTGGGAATGGTTCTTCTCCGTCGCCGCCCACGCCGTCGCGAATCTGGGCAACCCACTGTCGAGTGACCTGCAGAATTACCCGCTCGGGGTGAATCTGATGGCGAACACCGCGATGTTCGGCATCTCGATCCCGCTGGCCCCGATCACGCTGCTCTTCGGGCCCACCGTCACCTGGGCCATCGCACTCACTGCGGGCTTGGCCGGCACCGCCCTCGCTTGGTACTGGTTGTTCTCTCGTCAGCTCAACGCCTCCAAGGGCGCAGCCGCGGTGGGCGGCGCACTGTGCGGCTTCGCGCCCGGCGCGATCTCCCACGCCAACGGCCACCCCAACTTCGTGGTGCTGTTCCTGCTGCCGATCATCGCGATGCTGGTCATCCGCATCGCACACGGCGGCGGGACGACCAAGAACACCGTCGGGCTCGGCCTGATCATCGCGCTGCAGATCCTGCTCGGCGAAGAGCCGCTGCTGATCTTTGCGATGTCGTTCGCCATCTTCGCCGTCGTCTACTACCTGTCGAGACCGCATTCGCTGTGGCCCGCAATCCGTCTGTCCGTCCCGCGTCTCGCAGTGTCGGCCGGCATCGCGCTGACGCTCGTCGCGCTGCCGCTGTGGTGGCAGTTCTTCGGCCCACAGTCGTACTCGTTCCTCGAACACGGCCCGATGGGCAACGACGCGAAAGCGCTGTTCCAATTCCCTAAGCAATCGCTCGGTGGCGTCGCCGCACCGGGCCAGAACGTCCGCATCAACGCCACCGAGGAAAACGCGTACTTCGGTTGGCCGCTGCTGGTGTTGTGCCTGATCGCATCTGTCTGGATGTGGCGGGTCGCGTGCGCCCGCGCGGCCGCTGCGACGGCAATCGTCATGAGCGTGCTGTCGCTCGGTGCCACGCTGGTCATCGGCGAGGACGACACCGGCATCACGTTGCCGTGGTCGAAGCTGGCCGATTACCCCCTCGTCGAATCCGTCCTCGAGACCCGGTTCGCATTGGGCGCAGTGCCTGCATTGGCGCTGCTGCTCGTGCTGGCCACCGACCGCGCGTTCCGCAACGGACTGCGACCACTGCCTGCGTTCTGGATCGCCGGGCTGGCCCTCGCACTTGTGCCTCTGATCCCGACGCCGTTGGTCGCCGTCGACAAATCTCCGACGCCGCAGTTCTTTTCCGACGGTTCGTGGGAGAACTACGTCGACGACGGTTCCGTGGTCACCGTGCCCCTCCCGCGGCCCGAGGACGCTCGGCCGCTGCGCTGGCAGATGGACGCAGACATGGGCTTCCCGCTCGCCGCCGGATACTTCGTCGGGCCGAGCGATCAAGAAGACAAGGTGGCCAAATACGGTGCCGTCGACCGGCCCACGGCGCTGCTGCTGGGCTCGGTGTACGACAAGGGCACCGTCCCGGAGATCACCGACGGTCAACGTGCGCAGGCACTCGAGGATCTGCGGTTCTGGGAGGCGGACGTCGTAGTGCTTCCCACCAGTAATCGGACCGTCGCGTTGCGCGCGACCGTCAGCGAACTGCTCGGCGTCGAACCGGTCTACACCGGCGGCGTATGGGTGTGGGATGTGCGGGAGCTCGTCCAATAGCATGTCCGGCGTGCCTGCCTCTGCTGTTCCGAAGACCTCCACGACCTCGCGACGCCAGGATTTCAAGACCGTACGGCTGATCGCGATCGTCACCGGAATCATCGGCGCAGTGCTCGCCATCGCGACACCACTTCTTCCGGTGCAGCAGGACGTCGCTTCGCTGTCGTGGCCGCAGAGCTCGTTCGGCAGCGCCAACGCCCCGCTGGTGAGCTACTCACCGCTCAACATCGACGCAACGATTCCCTGCAGCGCAGCCGGCCGACTCGACGGCAACGGCACCCTCGTCTCCACCGCTCCGACAGCCGCTGCGAAGACCGAGCAGAAGGCACTGATCGTGCGGGTCGACGACGGTCGACTGCAAGCGCTGCTGCGCGATCGCGTCCTCGCCGAAGCGCCGCTTTCCGAGTTGAGCACTGACTGCGCACTGACGATCTCGTCCGACGCCGAACGCACGGTGGTCGACCTCGACGGCGATGCGAACACCGTGGAGGGGGACATCCGGCCACAGGTCGTCGGCATCTTCACCGATCTCACCGCGCCGGTCGACGGCCTGAGCGTGCGCGTGGACATCGATTCGCGCTACTCCTCGACTCCGTCGACATTCAAATTGCTCGCGATGATCGTGGGAGCGCTCGCCGTCATCGCCTCCCTGTTCGCATTGCACCGACTCGACAGCCTGGACGGTCGCCGCCACCGCAGATTCCTGCCCTCGCGCTGGAAGTCGATCACCGGCGTCGACGCCGTCGTCGTCGGGGTGCTGGTGCTGTGGCACTTCATCGGCGCGAACACCTCCGACGACGGCTACCTGCTCAACATGGCCCGTGTCTCCGAGAACGCCGGGTACATGGCCAACTACTTCCGCTGGTTCGGCGTGCCCGAAGCGCCGTTCGGCATGCCGTACTACGACATGCTCGCCGCCTTCGCCAAGATCAGCACCGCCAGCATCTGGATGCGGCTGCCCGCCACCATCGCAGCCTTGCTGTGCTGGCTCGTCATCAGCCGCGAGGTCATCCCCCGCCTCGGACGCGCAGTGCTCACCAACCGCGTCGCACTGTGGACCGCCGGCCTGGTATTCCTCGCATTCTGGCTGCCCTACGACAACGGGCTTCGCCCCGAGCCCATCATCGCGCTCGGTGCACTGCTGACCTGGTGCTCGATCGAGCGCGCCATCGCCACCGGACGACTGTTGCCCGCCGCGGTCGGAACCCTGATCGCCGCGTTCTCGCTCGCCGCCGGACCGACCGGACTGATCGCTGTGGCCGCACTGCTCGCGGGACTGCGCCCGCTGGTGATGATCGTGGTCAAACGATCCCGAGAGGTGGGCCTACCCGCAGTTCTCGCCCCGCTGCTGGCGTCGGGAACTGCGGTGCTGATCGCGATCTTCGCCGACCAGACTCTGAGCACCGTGCTCGAGGCGACCCGCGTGCGCGCGGCCATCGGACCGAACGTCCCGTGGTTCGAAGAACGGGTGCGCTGGGACGCACTGATGACCATCTCGCCCGACGGCTCACTGGCCCGACGATTCGGTATGTTCGCGATGCTGCTGTGCATCGTCGTGTGCATCGCGGTGATGCTGCGCAAGAACGGACGCATCCCCGGTACCGCCACCGGGCCGTCGCGTCGAATACTCGGAATCATCCTGGGTGCACTGGCTTTGATGATGTTCACCCCTACCAAGTGGACCCACCACTTCGGTGTCTACGCCGGTCTTGCGGCATCGCTGGCCGCACTGGCGGCGGTGGCCGTCACCGCCGCCACCGTTCGATCTCCGCGTAACAGAACACTGTTCACCGCTGCCGTCCTGTTCCTGACGGCGCTTGCCTTCACCAGCTCCAACGGCTGGTGGTACGTCTCGAGCTACGGCATTCCGTGGTTCGACAAGCCGCCGTCGATCGCCGGGAAGGGCTTTTCGACGATCCTGCTCGGCCTGACGGTGCTGACGCTGCTGTATGCCGCCTACCAACATGTTCGATTGCCTTACCGCAGAAACGAACCGACCACGCGTCGACGCTTCGCCCCGTCGGCACTGACCATCGTCGCCGGCGGTGTCGTCGCCTTCGAGGTGCTCTCGTTCGCCAAAGGTGCTGTGGCGCAATATCCGGCGTACTCCATCGCCCGCTCGAACTTTGCGGCTCTCGCCGGAAACTCGTGTGGGCTAGCCGGTGACGTGCAGGTGGAAACCGACGTCAACGGCTCGGTCCTGCAACCGATCGACCCCGGTGCGGACGCCCTCGGAGCCAGCGGCAACACCGGATTCACCCCCGACGGCGTCGCCCGAGACCTGACCGCAGACTCCGAGGACACCGCCCAGGGCAGCGCCAACTCCATCCGCCCCGACGACTCCGAACAAAGCGCATCGAGCACGTCATCGAACTCCGCGGGCACCTCCGGCGGAACCAACGAGAACGTCGGAATCAACGGCAGCGCAGTGGCTCTGCCGTTCGGCCTCGACCCCTCGACCACTCCCGTGCTGGGCACCTTCGGTGCCACCGAGCCTGCATCACTGACCTCGGGCTGGTACGCACTGCCCGGCAGCGCATCGGACCGCGGCGACCTCATCTCCATCGCCGCCGCCGGCCGCATCCGGTCGGTGGACAAGGACGGCGTCGTCACTCCGGGGCAACGCGTCGAACTGGAATACGGACGGCGTGACGGTTCGGACGTGCTCGCGCTCGGGCGGGTCACCCCACTCGACATCGGCCCGTCGCCGTCGTGGCGCAACCTGCGGGTCCCGATGAACGACCTGCCCGGCGATGCGGACGTCGTACGTATCGTCGCCGAGGACAACGACCTGGCGGGTGATCAGTGGCTCGCCGTCACGCCGCCGCGGGTCCCGAAGACGCAGACGCTGAACTCACTCGTCGGATCGACCGACCCGGTGTTGCTCGACTGGGCCGTCGGATTGGCATTTCCGTGCCAGCGACCGTTCGATCACCGCGATGGCGTCGCCGAGGTACCGCAGTACCGGATTCTGCCCGACCGCACCGGTGCCGAATCAACCAATGCCTGGCAGGACTCGTTCGGCGGCGGACCGCTCGGCTGGACCGAACTGCTTCTCGGGGCACAGACACTGCCGTCGTATCTCGCCGACGACTACGCCCGGGACTGGGGTTCGATCGAGAGATACATGCCACTCGATCCCGCCGCACAGCAGGCCGACATTACCGTCGAGCAGCAGTCGCGGTCCGGATTGGCCAGCGACGGACCGATGAAAACCGACTGATAGCCCGTTTTTTCCGCCGCAAGCGGGAGTAGCACCCGAACCGGTCACATGTGACCTCTTCGTGACGCTCGCATAACATCGACTCTCGTGCCCGACGTCGTGACAGATTCATCAGCTGGCCCACCTGTCCCCGCTCCGCTGCGAGCCACGGACGAACTTCGTGCTCAGGTACGAATCCCTCGGCTGATCGCCATCGTGGCCGGGGTGCTCGGGGTGCTGTTCGCGCTCATCACTCCGTTCGCGCCCGTGACTCAGACCACCGCCACCATCGAATGGCCGCAGAACGGCCTTCTGGAGGACGTGGATGCCCCGTTGGTGTCCCAGGCACCGCTGAGCCTCAGCGCGACGCTGCCGTGCTCTGCCGTCGCAGCATTGCCCGCGTCGGGCGGGTTACTGCTGGCGACCGCACCCCCGCAGGGTGAAGGTGCCGCACTCAACAGTCTGTTCGTGCGCGTCGGCGAGCAGAACGTCGACGTCCTGGACCGTAACGTGGTCGTCGCGACGGCACCGCGCGTCGACGTCGAGAGCACGCGCTGCGCGTCCATCGAGATCACCTCGAACGATCAGTACACCTCCGCGGCGTTCACCGGCCTCACCGGCGACGACGGCCGACCGATCGAGGGCAGACTCGACGGCGATCTACGCCCCCAGGTCGTCGGTATCTTCAGCGACCTCAGCGGTGCCGCACAGGCCGACATGTCCGTCACGGTCGACGTCGACTCCCGCTTCTCGTCGTCGCCGACGCTGCTCAAGCTGCTGATCATGATCCTTGCCATCGCGTGCACGGCGCTGGCCATCGGTGCACTCGGCCGACTCGACGGGACCGACGGCCGTGCACATCGCCGCTTCTTCCCCTCGCATTGGTGGAAGTTCACCGGCGTCGATGTCACCGTTCTCGGTGTGCTGGTGGGTTGGCACTTCGTCGGCGCGAACACCTCCGACGACGGCTATCTGCTCACGATGGCCCGCGCCGCAGACCACTCCGGCTACATGGCCAACTACTTCCGCTGGTTCGGCGTGCCCGAGGCACCGTTCGGCTGGTACTACGACGTGCTCGCCGTGTTCGCCAAGATCTCGACCGCCAGCCCGTGGATGCGGCTCCCCGCCCTCATCGCCGGAGTCCTGTGCTGGATGGTGATCAGCCGCGAGGTGGTGCCGCGTCTCGGCCGAGCCGTCCGCAAATCCAACGTTGCCCTGTGGACCGGCGGACTCGTGTTCCTGGCCTTCTGGCTGCCCTACAACAACGGACTGCGGCCCGAACCGATCGTCGCCCTGGGCGCACTTCTCACCTGGTGCTCGGTGGAGCGCTCGATCGCCACCGGCCGACTGCTACCCGCGGCCGCAGCGTGTCTGATCGGAGCCTTCACTCTCGCAGCAGCTCCCACCGGATTGATGTGTGTGGCCGCACTTCTCGCCGGCGCACGGCCCATCGCTCGTATCGTCGTTCGACGCCACCGCCAGGTCGGCACCCTGGCCTTGCTGGCACCGTTGGCCGCGGCCGGTGTGCTGGTACTCGTCGTGGTGTTCGCCGACCAGACGTACGCGACGGTCATCGAATCCACCCGAGTGCGCACCATCATCGGCCCCAACGAGGCCTGGTACCAGGACTTCCTGCGCTACTACTACCTCTTCGTCCAGACCGTCGACGGCTCCGTTGCCCGCCGCTTCGCGTTCCTGACGATGATCCTGTGCCTGTTCACCACGCTGTTCGTGTTGCTGCGCCGCAGGCGTATTCCCGGCATCGCGAACGGGCCGGCCTGGCGCCTGCTCGGCGTCGTTCTGGGGACCATCTTCTTCATGATGTTCAACCCCACCAAGTGGACTCACCACTTCGGGTCCTACGCGGGAATCGCCGGCGGACTCGCCGCACTGACGGCTGTGGCCGTCTCCGCCAGTGCACTGCGCTCGCGACGAAACCGTTCACTGTTCGCAGCCGGTCTGATGTTCGTACTCGCGCTGTCGTTCTCGGGCATCAACGGCTACTGGTATGTCTCGAGCTACGGCGTGCCGTGGTTCGACAAGACGGTATCGCTGGGAGGCAACGAATCCGGCACCCTGTTCCTCATCCTGTTCGGACTCGTCCTCGCCGTCGCCGCGTTCCAGTACCTGCGCGAGGGATACGCTCCGCCGCAACCGAAACCGTCGTCGACGCGTGGTAGGCGCATCCGCAAGTTCGCGGCCGCTCCGCTGACCGTCATCGCCGGAATCATGGTGCTGTTCGAGATACTTTCCCTCGTCAAGGGAGCCGTCTCCCAGTACCCGGCCTACTCACTGGCACGATCGAATGTGCAATCGGTGCTGGGCAATTCGTGTGGACTCGCCAACGATGTGCTCGTCGAGTCGGACCCCAACGCGGGGATACTGAACCCACTTCCGGGCGATTTCGATCCCGCCGCCGGCCCCCTCGGCGGCTCGAGTTCGACCCTGAGTAACTTCACCGCCAACGGTGTCCCCAGCGACCTCAGCGCCGACGCAGTGGAAGTCAAACCAGGACAAGGCAATACCGACCAACAGGCCGTCGGGCCCGCCTTCGAGGAAGGCCAGAGCTCGGGAACCGCAGGCGGCACCGGCGCGGTGGGCGTCAACGGCTCGACCGCGGCCCTCCCCTTCGGCCTCGACCCCGCCACCACCCCCGTACTCGGCTCATACCAGGAGGGTATCCAAGAGCCCGCGAAGGCCACCTCGAGCTGGTACCAACTGCCCGCTCGCAGCGACGATGCACCTCTGATCGTCTTCTCCGCAGCCGGACGCATCTGGTCGTACGACGACACCGGAGCCCTCACCTACGGACAGTCGCTGCTGCTCGAATACGGCACACGACAGCCCGACGGCACCGTCCAGGCCCAGGGCACCTACCTGCCCCGAGACATCGGACCCGCACCCTCGTGGCGCAACCTCCGAATCCCGTTGGCAGACATCGCGCCCGACGCCGATGCCGTCCGCATCGTCGCCAACGACCCCAACCTCACCGGCGACCAATGGCTCGCGTTCACCCCACCGCGAGTGCCCGTGATGGAAAACCTCAACACTGTGATCGGCAGCGACCAGCCCGTGCTGCTCGACTGGGCCGTCGGACTGCAGTTCCCGTGCCAGCGCCCCTTCGACCACCGATACGGCATCGCCGAGGTCCCCGGATACCGCATCCTCCCCGACCGCCCACTTGCCGTCAGCTCCACCGACACCTGGCAATCCGGCGAGAACGGCGGCCCACTGGGCTGGTCCGAACTGCTCGCCAAGCCCACCGCCATCCCGACGTATCTCGACAACGACTGGGGCAGAGACTGGGGATCACTCGAACGCTACGAGCAGTACTACCCCAACGCCGTGCCCGCCGAGGTGAACACCGCTGACGTCACCCGATTGGGTTGGTACAAGGACGGCCAGTTGCGCGTATTCGAGGACTGATCGCTCGCCCCCAGTCTCCGCCGCTCCCTTGGGGATCAATGTCCCTTTGTTGCACTCTGACTGACTGAATCCCGCATTCATTCAGAAGGGGTGGGTGCGTTGTCGGCCGACCGGGGCCCTAGCACTCACCCCCGACAAATTTCCGGTGCGTACGCCACAAGTCGACGCAGTTGTGCACAACTTCGGCACCCATCCACTGGGAAACCTTGAACGACTGTTTTCCGCGTCGGAGTGTCGGTGTCGCGTTCGACAGTCGAGGCATGAAACGGGGAGCTTGGGCCACAGACCTATCCATACTCGCGGACGTCGCCGATCACGGCGTCGTGACAAGGGCACAGCTGCGGGCCGCTGGTGTCGCGGATGGGACGGTGGCCGGCAGATGCGCTGCCGGCGGACCCTGGCAGCACTTGCTGCCAGGTGTGGTGCTGCTGTACAACGGCTACCCATCTCACCGACAACGGATGGCAGCGGCCCTGGCGTACGGCGGGCCAGGCAGCATCCTCACTGGGAACGCGGCATTGAGTATCCATGGGTTGGGCCCGAATCCACCCTCGAACGAGGTTCACATTCTCGTGCCCAACGAGATGCAGCGAGCATCCGTCAAGTTCGTGCGAGCCGAACGCACCTGGCGGATGCCCGAAGCCGTTTTCAACCACGGTCCGCGCTGTGCTCCGGTATCCCGAAGTGTCGTCGACGCGACCCGTGCACTACGCGGTCGATCTCAATGCACGGCGTTGATTGCGGAGATCATCAGACGGGGTGCGGTATCACTGGAAGAGCTGGCAATCGAGTTGGCGGAGGGGCCAAGACGGTATAGCGCATCGACGCGGTTGGCGATCGGGGATCTGGACGGAAACGCCCACTCCGTCGCCGAGGCGGACGCTCAGCGGCTCTACCGATCGAGCGGGCTCCCACCGATGATTCACAACGCCCGCCTCTTCGCAGCTGACGGTACGTTCCTCGGCAGTCCCGATGGATTCGTGGACGCGATCTGCTTCGGGTGGGAAATCGACTCGCTCGCCCACCACCTGTCACCGATCGACCATGCGAACACGATGGCGCGCCGAGCTCTCATGCAACGTCACGGTGCGATCGTGGTGTCGCATCTGCCGCAGGACATACGGGACGCCCCTCAGCGCGTGCTTGCGGATCTTCGCGCAGGCTATCAACAGGCCCTGGCGAGACCACGCCCCTCGCTGTTCATTCGGTGAGCCGATACAACATCGAATGAATGCCGCTTGCAGGCACTCCAACTGCAACAAAGCCGCATTCATTCGCTTCTGGCTCAAAGAGACAAATGAATGAATGCGACTTCGTTGCAATCTGAGTGACTGAAACCCACATTGATCCCGAACGGGAGCGGAGCGACCCTGGTGTACGAAGGTCCGCCCCACTTAAGTCTGGCTAGATCGGGAGCAACGAGTGCTTACGCGGACTCTTGATCACTTCTTTGTCTCTGAGGATGTGCAGGGCCTTACGGATTTCGAGGCGCGTGCTCGACGGTTCGATGACGGCGTCGATGTAGCCACGCTCGGCGGCGATCCAGGGGGTTGCGACATGCTCGTTGTAGAAGTTGATGAGTTGCTTGCGCAGCGCCGGTGCATTTTCTCCGGCCTCGGCGAGTTGCCTGCGACTCATGATGTTGATGGCACCCTCGGCACCCATGACGGCGATGCGGGCGGTCGGCCAGGCGAGGTTGATGTCCGATCCCAGCTGCTTCGAGCCCATCACCGCGTATCCGCCGCCGTACGACTTGCGGATCACCACCGTCAATTTCGGCACCGTGGCTTCGACGAAGGAGAAGATGAAGCGGCCGCCGCGATGGATTACGCCCAAAGTTTCCTGGTCCACGCCGGGCAGGAAGCCGGGAGTGTCGACGAGGAAGATGATGGGGATGTTGTACGCATCGCTGAGGCGGATGAATCGCGCGGCCTTGTCGGCTGCCTTGGCGTCGAGCGCCCCGGACAGGTGCATAGGCTGATTGCCGACGATTCCGACCGGTCGACCGTCGACTCGCGCGAATCCGGTGATCACGTTCGGTGCGGTCTGGCCCGACAATTCGTGGAACTCACCGTCGTCGAAGATGCGCAGGATTATGTCGTGCATGTCGTAACCGGCGTTGTCGGCGTCGGGCATGAACGAGTCGAGCTTGCGATCGGATTCGGTGATCTCGGGCTCGAGCCCCGGATTGATCACCGGTGACTCTTCCTGACAGCTCGACGGCATGTAGCTCAGATAGTTTCTGATCCAGTCGAACGCGGCCTTCTCGTCTGCCGCGACGTGGTGAACGTTTCCGTTCAAGGCCTGCACACGAGCACTGCCCAGCTCGTCGAGGCTGACGTCCTCACCCGTGACGGACTTGATGATGTCCGGGCCGGTCACGAACATGTACGCCTCTTCGGTGGCGACGACGATGTCGGTGTTGATGGGCGCATACACCGCGCCACCGGCACATTTACCGAGGATCAACGAGATCTGCGGGCACAGGCCGGACAGCGCCTCGTGGCGTCGGCCCAGCTCGGCGTACCAGGCGAGAGAGGTGACGGCGTCCTGTACTCGAGCTCCACCGGAGTCGTTGATTCCGACGACCGGGCAGCCCATCTTGATCGCGAAGTCCATGATGCCGGCGACTTTGCGGCCGAACATCTCGCCGACGGTGCCGCCGAAGACGGTCTGATCGTGCGAGAAGACTGCGACCGGGCGGCCGTCGACGGTTCCGTGACCGGTGACGACGCCATCACTGTAGAGAGCGCCCGGATCGTTCGGTGCCTTCACCAGCGCGCCGATCTCGATGAAGCTACCGGGATCGAGCAACGAGTTGACGCGTTCGCGGGCACTGGGAATGCCCTTCTTCGCGCGCTTCGCTATTCCGATCTCACCGGCCGGTTCCTCGGCCAGTTCGAGCCTGGCCCGTAGTTCGGCCAGCTTCTCCGCAGTGGTGCCACTCAAGATCTACGCTCCGGTTCTTGCAGACTCGATGTTCTCGAGCGTCTTCGACAGATGGGCCGCAATTTTTCCAATGTACGGCTCGTCGACGACCGCGAGGTGATCGCCTCCGACGTACACGATCTCGAGGTCCTCGACCACCGGTCCCCAGCCACCGTGCTCTTCACGGGTGGCGTATGCGGGCTCGAGTGCGATCGCATCGTCGTGATACTTGTCGGCCAGGTACAACGTCACGTGCCCGCCGTACTGCTTGAGCTCGGCCGTCTGAATCGCCCGGTTGTCGAGCCACGACGTGCGCTGGTGCTCGATGATCCCGCCGGGGATCTTCGCGCCGCTGAGCTTCACCAGATCGGTGATGATGCGGATCTGTCCCTCGTCGTCCGAGTCGACGAGCTTGTCGTACGGAATCGGGTAGTCGACGTTGTACGTCTTCTTGGCGAACGCGGCGTACCGCTCCCAACGCTTACGGACCTCGTCCTTGGTGTCCGGGATCGCGGTGCCGGGCATGACGGTGTCGAGTAGCCCCACGTAGGCGACCTCGATGCCCTCTTCCTCCATCTGACGCGCCACCTCGTAGGCGAGAATGCCGCCGAGCGACCAGCCGACGAACACGTAGGGCCCTTCGGGCTGGATCGCCTTGATCAGCGGCACGTACTCCGCGGCGCGAACGGCGATGGGTCCCTCGACGCGCTCGAGTCCGTACATCGGCGTGCCCGCAGGCAACTTCCGCAGCAGTGGCTCGTAGGCGACGGTGGAGCTACCGGCCGAGTGGAATGCGAACACCGGTGTGGCTGTGGAACCTTCGGGCCGGGCACGCAGATTGCGCACCACACCGTCGATCTCACCGTCTTCCAGATGCGGGCGCACCTTGTCTGCAAGCTGCTCGATGGTCTCCGAGTCCAGAACGTCGTCGAAGGTGATCTCGCCGCCGGCCCGTTCCGTCAGCCGAGCCGCCATCTTCTCGGCCGTCTCGTCGTCGAGGATCGGCAGGGTGTTGAAGATGCCCTTGGCCGATTCCTTCGTCACGACCGCCCACGTTGCGAACGTCATCCGCTCGGCGTTGTCTCGCGGGGGCACATCGGATCCGGCCGCTTCGGCGAACGCTTCCTTACCGCCCAGGTCGGTCTCTGCTGCAGCGGGAACAGCTGGTGCCGCAACAGCTTCAGGAGCCTGCTCGACAGGAGCAGCTTCGGCTACCGGAGCTACAGCGGCCTGCTCGGCCGCCTTCTCTGCCGCCTGCGTATCGGCCAGCGCCTGCACCTCGTCGCGGTTCTCGATCGCATAGCGCAGGTACTTCTCCACCTCACGCAGGTTCGCGTCGCGGACAGCCTGCAATTGCACTGTGGGAATATCGAATTCGTACTCCACCCGGTTCTTGATTCGGACGGCGCTGAGCGAATCGAGACCCAGTTCGATCAGTGGCACCTCGGGCGGCAGGTCCTCCGGTGAGTAGCCCATGGACTCGGCGACGATGATCGCCAATCGGTCTTCTAGCTTCTGATTGCCGTTCGGATCCCAACGGTCACCGAACGTCTCGACGACCTCCGGCAGCTCCTCCATCGGAGACGAACTGGGCTCCACCGCCACAACAGGTTCCGGACGCGCATCACCCGAGGTGACGACCGCCTCGTGCAGCAGCGTGAACGCCGAACCTTCGCGGCCGTGTACCTGTACCGACGCGCCACCGAGGTGCGAGGTCAACGTCGTGACGATCGTCCCGGCCTTGGGCACTGCCGCGTGGGAAACCGACCCACCCAGTGCCACATCGGAGAACACCTGCGAGGCAGCGGCCGTGACCAGCGCATCGAATCCGGTGACGGCCGAGGCCTGAACTTCCCAGACGTGACGGCCGTCGGGCAGCGCGACGCGTGCGCCGGGCACCCGGGTGTTGCCGCTGGAGCTGACCTGCGAGTTGAGCCAGAACTCCTTGCGTAGGTACGCGGTACGCGGGATAGCTGCGTACGGGCCGGTCTCGAACAGTGTTGCCAACTCCATGGCGTGCCCATGCACGTACAGCTGCGCGAGAGCGGCGAGGAACGTTTCGGCCTCGTCTTCCTTGCGCTTGAGGGTCGGGATCAGCGTCGAGTCGGCAACGCCGGCGGCCCATGCCGTGGCAGCCACCGACATCAGCGCGACTGGATTCGGAGCGAGCTCGATGAACGTCGTATGCCCATCTCCGACAGCAACATTGACAGCCTGGGTGAACCAGACCGGATGACGCATGCCCTTGGTCCAGTAGTCGACACCGTGGATCGCCGCATGCCCGACGCGATAGTGCGCCTCACGATCGACCGACGAGTAGACCCCGCAGCTGAGCTTGCTCGGTTCGATCCCGGCGAGTTCGGCGGCCAGCTCACCGAGCAGCACGTCGACTGCCGCAGTGTGACCGGCTCCCTTGACGTCGAGCAGTCGGGCCATCTTCCCTGCGGCCTCGGCCATCTCGACGAGGGCTTCGACCTCGGCGCGAGGTCCACCGACGGTGGTGTGTGTCGGCGCGGCGTACACGCACGGCTCGACATGGGGGAACTGATCGGTGAGGGTCTTGACCTCGTCCGGGGTGTACTCCACGAGCGCCATGGCACCCTGCGAGGCAGCACCGAGACCCTCCTGCCCCTCGTCCAGCAACCGCGAGCGGGCATAGATGATGCGGACCGCGTCTTCGAGGTTGAGCCCTCCGGCGACGTAGGCGGCCGCGACCTCACCCATCGAGTGTCCGAGGACGGCTGCCGGCTCGGCACCGTGTGCGCGAAGTGTTGCGGCCAAGGCGATCTGGATGACGAAGATGGCGACCTGGGAGTTCTCGAACTCGTAGGTCTGCGCATCGTCGAGGATGATCTCTCTGATGGAGTAACCGGCCTCGTCCACCAGCAGTTCGTCGACCTTGTCCACCTCCGCGGCGAACACTGCGTTGGTTCGGTACAGCCGCGACGCCATCTTGCGATGCTGCGAACCGAATCCGGAGAACACCCACACCGCGCCGTTGGACGCAGGTGAATCGGCGGAGAACACACCCGGACCCGGCTTACCGGCCGCGATGGCACGAAGGCCGGCGATGGCCTCGGCCGTGGTGGATGCGAGAACCACTGCGCGCGAACGCCCGTGGTTGCGTCGAGCCAACGTGCGGCCGACATCGACGAGTGGCGTCGTGCTGCCCTCTTCGGTCTCGAGCCAATCGGCCAACTCGGAGGCGGCGCGCTTACGACGCGACGGCAGCGCCGCAGACACAGCCAGAATCACTGTCTCCAAGGGCTTTTCGGCCTCGGTCACCGGATCGGTCGTCTCCACGTCCGAGACAACGGGCCCAGCGTCGACAACGGGATCGGCCTCGGGGACACCCTCGACCAGGACGGCCTCCGGGTCCACTGCCGAGGCGTCGAATGCGTCGTCCGTCTCACCCGGGACGTACTCGCGCACGACGACGTGTGCGTTGGTACCACCGAAACCGAAGCCGGAGACGCCCGCGACGGCCTTGCCGGTGTAGCGCGGCCAGTCGGTGGCCTCCGGGATGACCTTCAGATGAGCCTTGTCGAAGTCGATGTACGGGTTGGGGCCCACGTAGTTCAACGACGCGGGAAGCTTGTTCTCCTGCATCGCGAGGACAACCTTGATCAAACCTGCTGCGCCTGCGGCAGATTCGAGGTGCCCGAAGTTCGTCTTCGCCGATCCGAGCAGGGCCGGCTTGTCGGCGTCGCGGCCTCGGCCGACGACGCGACCGAGAGCGTCCGCCTCGATGGGATCGCCCAAAATGGTTCCGGTGCCGTGCGCTTCGATGTAATCCACGCCCGACGGGTTGATGCCGGCGTCGCGGTACGCGAATCGCAGTGCGTCGGCCTGCGCATCGGGGTTCGGCGCGAGCAAACCGTTGGAGCGGCCGTCCTGGTTGATCGCGGATCCGGCGATGACAGCGAGAATGTCGTCGCCGTCGCGCTCGGCGTCCTCGAGTCGTTTGAGCACGACGAGTCCGCCGCCTTCGGAGCGGATCATCCCGTTCGCGTCCGAGGAGAACGCCTTGATCCTGCCGTCGGGCGCGAGCACACCCGTCTGGCCGAATCCGACGGTGATCGGCGGCGCGAGCAGCATGTTGACGCCGCCGGCCACGGCCAGGTCGGATTCGCCGGTACGCAGGCTGCGCACGGCCTGGTGCACGGCGACCAGCGAGGACGAGCAGGCGGTGTCGACAGCGATCGACGGCCCGCGGAAATCGTAGAAGTACGACACTCGATTGGCGACGATGGCGGTCGAGGTGCCGGTGAGCGCATACGGGTGCACTGCCGGGTCGCTGACGGCAATGAGCTGGTAGTCGTTGGAGGAGCTACCGATGAAGACGCCGACCTGGCTGCCCTTGATCGAGCTGGCCGGAATGTGGGCGTGCTCGAGTGCTTCCCACGTCAGCTCCAAGGCGAGGCGCTGCTGCGGATCGACGTTGACGACCTCGTTGGGCGACATCGCGAAGAACTCGGCGTCGAAGGTCTTCACGTCGTCGAGGTAACCGCCCTTGGTCACCGTTGCGGCCACGGCCGCGGCGATGACCGGATCGGAGGTGAATTCCTGCCACCGGCCGTCGGGCAGATCGGTGATGCCGTCGCGACCCTCGATCAGCAGCGACCACATCTGTTCCGGAGTCTGTCCGGTGCCGGGGAAGCGTGAAGAGAGGCCGACGATCGCGACGTCGTGAGCGTCGCCCGACTGCCCGCCGCTGGTGTAGAACGCATCGTCGACGGTGCCGACCGGCTCCTCGGGCTCACCCTCGATGATGATCTTCGCGAGCGAGGCGATGGTGGGGTGCTGATAGACCACGGTGGCAGTCAACGTGACTCCCACGAGTTCCTCGATTTCACCGCTCAACGCGACGGCATCGCGAGAGGACAGACCGAATTCCTCCATCGGACGGTCGTCGGAAATGGCCGACGCCGGTTGCCCGGTCGCGTCCGCAACCCAGTTGCGCAGCCAATCACGAAGCTGCGCAACGGTGAGGTCGCCGCCTCCGACCTGCTCGATTTTGTCTGTCTCTAGTTCAGCCATTACTCACCAAGTTGTGTCGGAGGAAAACGGAGGGTGCGCGTTCGTCAGTCGGGCAGTTCGGCGTCGGGGAACGCCGTCTGCTGGTAGCCGCCGCGCAGCGTGCCCTCGATGTAGGCGGCCTTGCAGGCGCGCCGGGCGATCTTGCCGCTGGAGGTGCGTGGGATGGAACCGGCCGGCACGAGAAGGACATCGCGGACCGTGACTCCGTGCCGCGCGGATACGGCGGTACGTACTTCGTCGGCGATCGGCTGCGGGTCCGCCTTGCCGGATCCGGGAGCGCGCTCGGCGACGATGACGAGTTGCTCGGAGCTGTCGTCCGAGTCCTTCGTCAGCGCTGCTCCACTGAACTCGAACACGACGTCGGGGAGCTGGTTCAGCGGAACGGAGAACGCCGCGACGAAACCGGGCCGCAATGCCTTGCTGGCTTCCTGTGCCGAGAACTCGAGGTCCTGCGGGTAGTGATTGCGGCCGTCGACGATGACGAGGTCCTTGACGCGTCCGGTGATGTAGAGCTCGCCGCCGTAGTAGACGCCGAAGTCTCCGGTACGCATCCAGTTGCCGCCCTCGGGAGCCCCTTCGGCATGCGAGCCCTCGGGAATCCGGTGGACGAGCTTGTTGTGGAAGGTCTCGGTGGTCTCGGTCTCGCGGCCCCAGTAACCCTTGCCGATGTTCTCACCGTGCAACCAGATCTCGCCGACGTGGTCGTCTTCGACCTCGGTGGCGGTCTCGGAATCGACGATGGCTGCCCACTGGCTTCGGGCGACCGTTCCGGTGGACACCTGCGGGATGGCACCGGGAGCGTCGGGTGCGACGACGACGAAGTTGCCGGCGTTCAGCTCGACGCGGTCGACGTAGACCACTTTGGCTTCGTCGGAGTGCTTGCTGGTCGAGACGAACAAGGTGGCCTCGGCCATACCGTAGGACGGCTTGATGGCGGACTTCGGCAGACCGTAGGGGCCGAACGCATCGTTGAACTTCTTCATCGACGACGTGGTGACGGGCTCACTGCCGTTGATCAGACCGATGACGTTCGACAGGTCCAGGCTCTCGCCGTTCTTCGGCAGTCCGCGCTGGGCGGCGTGCTCGAAGGCGAAGTTCGGGGCCGCCGCGAACGTACCCGCCCCGTCGGAGACCGCGGCGAGTTCCTTGATCCAGCGCCACGGCCGCTGCACGAAGGCGCGCGGGCTCATGATGGTGATGTACTTGCCGCCGAGTGCAGGCAGGATGACGGTGAGCAGGCCCATGTCGTGGAACATCGGCAGCCAGGTGACACCGCGGGAGTCGTGGTTGATCTCCATGCTGTCGACCATCTGCAGCGCGTTGACGCCCACCGCGCGGTGGGTGATCTCGACGCCGGCCGGGGTCCGCGTCGAACCGGACGTGTACTGCAGGTAAGCGATGTCGTCGAGCCCGGCCTTGGGCTCGACCCACGTCTCGCCGACACTGTCCGGCACCGCGTCGACGGCGATGATGCGGGGACGCTCTGCGGCGGGCAATGCGCGGAAGAACGCGCGTACACCGGCGGCCGAGTTGCTGGCGGTGAGAATGGCGCTCGGCTTGCAGTCGCCGAGGACGGCGTGCAGACGGTCGGTGTGGCCGGGCTCGTCGGGATCGAACAGCGGCACTGCGATCGTCCCCGCGTAGATCGCACCGAAGAACGCCACGACGTACTCGAGGCCCTGCGGAGCCAGGATCGCAACTCGATCACCGGGCTGGGTGACCTGCTGCAGGCGAGCAGCAACGGCCTTGAGGCGAAGTCCGAACTCGGCCCAGGTCAACTCGTGGGCCTCGCCCTCGCGCTCCCGGGAGTAGTCCACGAACCGGTACGCGAGCGTGTCGGCATTCTCTTGTACGTTCACCTCGACGTGGCGGACGAGCGTCTGCCCTTCATCGATGGTGATGTGGCCGTTCTCATCGATGAAATCATCGAACGTGTGGCTCATTACTTCAATCTCCTCAAACACGAATCCGCCGCCATACAGCTTGCGCGACCTGGGCCCGCACGCCCGGCTGCATGAACACAGACACCGAACAGCAATTTATGTTACTGACTAGTAGCTCGACCGGTGTCGGTTTGGCACCTGGCTTCGAGGCCAGCTACATCGTACCGACACACATCTGCGTCACTCGCCTTTCAGCAAGTCGACAACCGGCGCGAATGCTTCCATTTGAGTAGGGAAAACCCCGACATAAGACATCGTCGTCCGCGCCCGAACGTTACGGATCTGATCGGCAATTTCCTCGTAGGTCCCGAATGCGAGATACGGAGACGACAAAATATCCTCGACGGTGAGCTTGACGTCGACGTCCACGTTCGGCGGGTAGCCGTTGTCCAAGGCCGCCAGCGCCATCTCGGCCATCTGCTCGCGGTCGTCGGTCACGACGATGGTGGTGATGGCCCAGTTCAACTCGATGTCGTCGAATCGATCCCCGGCAGCGGCGCGAATGAGTTCGACGCGCTCGAGCGTCTTCTCGATCGTCATACCCGAGAGCAGCAGCTTGCCCTCCTTCGAGGTGCTCGGCACCACGGAGATGATGTCTGCGTGCTTGGCCGCCAACGCCAGCATCTTCGGTCCACCGCCACCGATACAGATCGGTGGACGCGGTCCCTGCCGCGGCCGAGGGCTGCCCTTGAGTCCGGTGATCGTGAAGTGCTTGCCCTCGAAATTGCATTCCTGACCACGCAACAACACGTCGAGAATTTCGAGAGTTTCCTCGAGCTTCTCGATCCGCACGCCCGGCCGGTCGTACGTGATACCCGCCTTGTCGTACTCCTCACGCATCCAGCCCGCACCGAGGCCGAGTTCGAGTCGCCCGCCGGAGAGCACATCGATCGTCGCCGCATCCTTGGCCAGCACTGCGGGATGCCGGAAGCCGTTCGCCAACACCGCCGTGCCGAGCCGGATCTTGTCGGTGGCGACGGCAAGTGCGCCGAGTGCTGCAATGGGACCGACCTGGTTGCCCAGGTGGTCGGGAATCATGAAGCTGTCGTAGCCCAGTTCCTCGGCCTGTTGCGCCAACTTGATGAACTTCCGAGCCCCGCCCTCCTCGGCGTTTCCCTCTCCGCCTGCAGCGAATCGGAATTTGCGCGGCCCAGCGGTCGCGGCCTCGGCGGAACTCATCTGATGGTCTCCTCAGGGATCTGGAGCGTTCGGGATCTAAAGCGTTCGGGGTCTGGAACGGCTGGTCGACGGGAAGCTGAGCAGCCGGCCGGGGCCGATCCGCGCAGGTCCAAGGCGTCACTCTAGCCGCTCGCCGGAACCGATCACACCGGCTGGGGGTTGCTCGGCCAAGGTTTGTGCACCGCAATAGTTCGCGACACGCCGCGTTGTGATGTATCCGTTACCGATCGCTACATCGTCACGAATGCGCGGGTGTCGGCGCGTTCTCGATCAGGTCCGCAGCCCACGCCGCCGTCCATTGAGGAGCCGTCGTGCCGGAGCCGTCGACGACAAAACTGTTGTAGGACGCGTGCACCGGGTTACCCGCAGCACCGATCAAAATCTGGATGCTCTGTGGAATGTTGCGCAGCGACAATCCATCCGACGGTGATGCACAGATCAAGTCGCCGGGAGCGCAGATCTGGTTGGTCCGGTCGTCGAGAGCGCCGAAGCCACCTTCCCGACGCCCCGTCATGGTGATGCCGGGGAGGTCGAGTCCGCCGAGAGCCACCTCGGCACCGACACCGTCGAGCGGGGCCGGCACATCGGTACCGGAGACGCCGTCGCGTCTTCCGTCGGCGATGAGGGTGACACCGAGAACACGATCGGCAGAGATCGGTCCGTTACCCGCGCCGATGTCGGCTGCGATGTCGCCGGAGATGACGGCACCCTGGGAGAAGCCGGAGAGGATGAAGTTGGTCAGCGGGCACCGCGCACTGACATCGCTGATCTTCTGCACCGCAACGGCTTCACCCTCGGTACGGCTGTTGTTGTAGGACTGCTGACCGTCCGGGGGCAGTGCGATCGGATTCGAGAACTGAGCCACGTACGGGACGGTGTAGACATCGGCGCGTGAGCTGGGAAACTGCTCCTGCAACGGACGCGTGACGTTGAGCATCAGCGACAGTGGATTTGCCGACGGGTTGTACGGATCGTCGGTCGATGACGACTCCCAGGTGCCGGGAATGGCAATGACCTGCACGTCGGGGCAGTCCGCCGGTTGCGACGTGGGCTCCTCCGGCCCCGGCGGCGGTCCCTCCGGTCCCTTCGGTAGCCGTCCGGCGAGCAGGTACCACAGGGCGACGATGATCAGTCCGAGGATCACCGCAACGGCGATCACCGGGAGAATTCTGCGCTTACGCTTGGCCATCGGCGTTAATCTACGGCTTGCAGTACGTCGCCTGCGCGGCGTCGATGTAGGTCTGGGCAGCTTGCTGAGCCTGGGTCTCGGTCATCTGAGTTCCGGCTGCGCTGGCCTCGACTCCCACGTTCGCGGTGACGTAGGTGGAGATCTCGTCCGCCGCCACACCCTGGGCCTGGGCGGCACAGATGTAGTTGGCCGTCGACACCGCGATGTCGCCGTTACCCGCAGGAGTGATGCCCTGCTTCTTCAGCTCGTCGAGAAAGCTGCGACCGCGGTCGTCGATCTGACTCGCCGTCGGGCCCGGGAAGTCGTCCGGGACTGGCTGCGGCTGCTCGGGCGGCGCAGTGGCCGCTTCACCCGGACTGGTCGTCGGGGCAGCGGTGGTGGTGGTGGTGGTGTCAGGTGCCGACGTCGTCGAACTCGCCTCGGCCGTCGACTCGGCGGCCGTGGTGGTGCTCGGCGGAGCCCCGGTGGCTGTCGAGTCGTCACTTCCGCAGGCCACCAGCATCGAGGTCGCCGCGACGGCCATGACGCCGAGAGACACAGTTCTGGCCAGGAAATTACGCGTCATCGATCGAAATCCTTCGGTCGTCGGGTTCGCAGGCGACAGTACAGACACGCTCTGAGAGGACTCTGAAGAGTCCTCTCGGAGCTTCGGGCGTGGCTACGGCGCGATCGTGGCCACGCCGTCCTTGACCGTGATGATGCCGAACTGGAAGTTCTGTTGCTTCCCGCCACCGTCGATGTCGAACTGGTCGCTGGTGGGATAGCCCAGACGGCCGCCCTCGTAGCCGACCGATCCCCATGCATCGAAGATCGGGCCGTACGGGGTGGACCACGCACCGCTCAGCGGGCTCCAGTAGATGTTGCCCGTCTCGAACTGGTTGAACCGTCCGCCGTCCCGGATCGGGCCGATCTCGTTGGACTTCGGGAACCCGAGAGGCCCGCTCTCCCAACCTAATTCGCCGTACTTGCCGAGAATCATGCCCTGCACCGAGTGCACTCCCGCCTCGGGCGAGCTGTAGATGGCACCGATCTCGAAGCCCTGGACAGAACCGGGCTTGTTCGGTGTCTCGACCTCGTCGAGTACCGGGTACCCGAGCGGCCCGCCCTCGTAGCCCTGAGCGGCCCACTCGTCGAGCACAGCACCCTGGACCACGTGCGCACCGGTCTGCGGCGTGAAGTAGACCATGCCGTTCTGGAAGGCGTTGAACCGTCCACGGCCGTCGGGGGTACCGATCTCGCTTGTCGTGGGGAAGCCGAGTCGGCCCTCGGGGCCCTTGCTGCCCTGGTAGATGCCGCCGATTGCACCGGCCACGACCTGCGCACCGGTGTCGGGGGTGAAGAAGACCCGGCCGAAGGTGAAGTCCTGAGCGCGTCCCCCTGCGACGTTGTACTCCTGGGTCAGGCACGGGCCGAGCCACGAATTGGCACCGCTCGCATTGCCGATCAGTCCCGCGACCTGGCACGCGGGCTTGTCGACCTCGACCCCGAGTGCGGTGGCGAGCTGCGGCCACAGCTGATGGAGCTCGAACTGCCAGTACGGCCACGAGTGCGTCCCCGACGGCCGGTAGTTGACCTGAGCGGGAATGCCGAGCTGGTTGAGCTTGGTGGCGAACGTCTGCGAGGTCAATCGCGACAGAATCTCGAGTCCCATACCGGCGTAGTTGGTGCTCACCCCCGGAATGCCCGACGGCTGATCATAGGGCCCGGTCGACCCGTTGCCGCTGGAGATGTAGAGGCTGACGCCCTTCAACTTGTCCGCGAGCAGGTACGGATCATGCTGCGCCCACAAGGAATTCGACGGCGCGCCCCACATGGCTTTGGAGCTGTAACCACCGGCGTCGGTCATCGCGTACTGGATGGCCTGCGGCATACCCAGCGAGGTGGTGGTCAGAATGCCCGAGAGCGAACCGGCGAACGTGAAGAAACCGGGGTTTCGTGCGGCCAGGAACATCGCCGACGTACCGCCCATGGACAACCCGACGACTCCGCGGGTGTCGGTGCTTCGCCAATCCTTGGCCAGAATGGGCGGGAGTTCCTTGGTGAGGAAGGTTTCCCACTGGTAGTTCTTGCCGTTGTCCTGGTCGACCCAGTCGGAGTAGAAGCTGGACTGGCCGCCGATGGGGAGGACGACGTTGACGTTCTTGTCGGCGAAGTACGACTCGGCATCGGTCTCGGCCGTCCAGCCGTTCTCCTGATCGGTCGCGCGAAGGCCGTCGAGCATGTACACCTGCGGGAACGTTGCCTGCGGGTTGATGTTCCAGTCACGCGCGAGCAGCAGCTGAACCTGGATGGGTGTTCCCATCGACGGAGACTCGATCCACAGCGCGACACGGCGATCGGAGAGCCAGTCCACCGAGGTCACCGTCGCACCGGACGTCTGGGTGTAGGCGGGCCCGGCCTGGGCGATGGGTGCCGCAGCAGCCACGGTCGTCGTAGCGAAGGGGACCATCAGCGCGGACGCAACGGTCAGTGCGGCTGCCGCTCGCCGAGCCCGTGTGCCGGCCGAGGTAGTCCGACCGAAGCGAACAAGCCCAGTACGCATGATGGTGACTCTCTTTCGATGTGACTCTTCGAAGGTCTCGTATCGAGACATGCTTCGTATGTCTTTCTACACGTGCGCGGTGCCGACGAACAGCAGACGCGCTGTGACTGGTGGTGCAATTGTGAACGAAATTGCGGGACGCGATGGCCCCACATCGAAAAATGCCGCCCCGCGTACTTCACGCAGGGCGGCACTTTCCGAACATCGACAGACGATCGCTGTCAGGCGTTGAGCGCGTCCAGGATCTGAACGCGAGCCTTCCACAGCTCGGCTCCCCAGTACGGCCAGGCGTGAATGCCGTTGGACGGGAAACTGTAGGTCGCCGGGATACCGAGGGCGGACATACGAATCTGGAAGGCCCGAGTGTTGGCGAGCGAGAGCGCTTCGAGCGCCATCCCGTTGGCGGTGTTGTAGAAGTCGATGGGCGCGGCCGGGTGGTCGTACTCGCCGGGCAGGCCACTGGCTGCCGAGATGTACAGCGACAGTCCCTGCAGCTTCGGTGCGAAGACGAACGGGTCGTTGCGCAGCCACGCCGGGTTCCAGGGCGGTCCCCACATGGAGTCGACGTTGAAGCGGCCCGCGTCGAGCATCGCGATACGGATGGCCTCACGCATGCCCGGCGCGGAGATGTTCAAGTATCCCGAGAGCGAGCCGGCGAACTTGAACTGATCGCGGTGGTACGCGGCCAGGGTCAGCGCGGCCGAACCGCCCATGGACAGTCCGAGGACTCCGTTGTTGCTCCGCGAGACACCGTAGTTCTCGAGGAATGCCGGCAGCTCCTCGGTCAGGAACGTCTCCCACTTGTAGGTGACTTCCTGGCCGTTGAAGTTCGACGAGGTGTACCAGTCGCTGTAGAAGCTGGACTGACCGCCGACGGGCATGACCAGCGTCACGTCGTCGTTGGCGAACTGATCCTGTGCGTTGGTCTCGAACGTCCAGGCGTTGCGGTCGTCGCGAGCACGCAGGCCGTCGAGCAAGTAGAGAGCGGCGTTTCCGCCGCGAGCGGCCCACTGGACCTGAACCTTGATGGGGCCCATCTCGGACGGAACGATGAGGTCTTCACGGCCACCGGCCGGGCTCTGGTGCGCGATGGGAGCGGGTGCCGCGACAGCAACGGCTCCGCCGACGACACCGACTGCGACGGGGAGGACGAGCGCTGCAGCTCCCACTTCGAGCAGGCGCTGACGCCAGCGTGATCGGGCCTGCGGGGTCCTGCTGAGGCCGGCAAATCGCATGAATCGTGCTCTCTCTCATCTACGCCGTCTCCGCTTTCGTAGCGGCCCCCGGCAATCGAACAGGGCGAACTGGTGGCCCACGAGGCCGAGGTGAAGCTGCAAATTCTCGAAGAAGCTGTGGTTCTGCTGAGAACAGAGGAACCGCTCGATGGAGGTTATTCCATCGAGCGGTTCCAAGGCAAAACTGTGATCAGCGTCGCAGTTTCATGTCGCCGTTTCCCCGAAACAGGAGACTATCGTGCTCGCCCGCCGGTGAACAGCCCTGAAAAGTCGTGAGTTCTCACTACGGGCCGAGAAACGGGCGAAACGACCGAACTGCGTCGTGACCGGCTCAGCTACCGATATTGGCGCTGAGGTCCGGTGCCATGACCCGGATCTGCTCGCCCCAGTAGCCCCACTGGTGGGTTCCGACGGGCGGGAACGCATAGGTGACGTTGTTGGCACCGATGCTGGCCATGCGGATCTGGAAGGCGCGGCTGTTCGCCAACGCGATCGCCTCGAGGCCCATGCCGTTGGCGGTGTTGTAGTAGTCGACGAAGCTCTGCGGGCGATCGAGTCCGCCGGGCAGGCCGCTGCCTGCGAAGACCCACACGCGAGTGCCGTTGTCACGCAGACGAGGAGCGAAGACGAACGGGTCGTTGCGCAGCCACGCCGGATCCCACGGCGGTCCCCACATGGCGTCGATGTTGTAGCGACCGGAGTCCAGCAGCGCCAGACGCATCGCTTCGCGCATACCCGGAGCGGAGATGTTCAGGTAGCCGGACAGCGAGCCCGCGTAGCTGAACTGATCCGGGTGATATGCGGCGAGCGTGAGTGCAGCCGAGCCGCCCATCGAGATGCCGATGACGCCGTTGCGGTTGGGGTTGAAGCCCCAGTTGTCGCGCAGGTTCTCCCGCAGGTTCTGGGTGAGGAAGGTTTCCCACTTGTAGGTGGTCTTCTGTCCGTTGAAATTCGAGGGTGCGTACCAGTCGGAGTAGAAGCTCGACTGGCCACCGACCGGCTCGACGACGTTGATGTTGTACCCGGCCAACACGGCACCGGCGTCGGTCTCGTGCTCCCAGCCGGAGATGTCGGAGGTGGCCCGCAGCCCGTCCAGGAGGTAGACGACGCGGTTGGTGTTGCCGTCGGCCGCGCGCCAGACGCGGCTCTTGATCGGGCCCATGCTCGAGTCCGTCCAGACGTCGATGGCATTGCCGTCGAAGGCCGCGTTGGCAGTTGCGCCACCGCCCGCCACAGCCAATCCCAGTGGCAGGACCACCGCCATCAGCATGGACGTGGCGGCGCGGCGTCCCCACGACCCCGCTCGCTTGTTCCCTCCACGCTCATCCGCGGACCGGCTCTTCGATCTACCCAGCATGCACTCGACCTCTCAGCTGCTTCGTCTTCACATCGGTTACGCAATCAACGATTGATCTCGCAAGTTCATCATGTCCGTCGCCCGACCACAGAAGTCGGATGCAGACACATCCTCCGCACATATCGCGCGAAATACTCCCCCCGTTACATGATCGAGATAGCTCATCTTGGCGTCGAGACCAATTCGGCGCAACCCGGTGACTCTTTCGTGTCCGGACACCTAATTGTCACCTTTCGGTATCGGAGCCGGAAGATCACATCGTTGTATTTCGTACTCGGGCACTCGGTCGAATCGATATCCGGCATAGAAGAACGAGCGCTTGAAATTTCGGACGAACAATTGCTTCGTCAACGGGTCGCGGTACGAGGCCAACAATTCCTCGGTGTCGGGGCAGGTCAGCGCCACCTCGGCTTCCTTGACCCAGTCCTCGTCCAAGTACCAGGGCAGGAACGGATGGATGTCGACGAGGTCGAGATCGGCCACCACCCAATCCGGATAGAGATTCTTGTCGTGCCCGATCCGGCCGTTCTCGAGCCGCTCGGTGTGCGAGGCCAACGGATACGCCAGACCCATCTGGTCGATGACCCGGACATCGAGGCCGACGTTCATGCTGGTCATTCCGAGGTTGAGGAAGTACACGGTGTGACCGACGCCACCTTCGGGGATGGGCAGCGGCGGCGGAACGACATCCCAGTAAGTGAACTGCGCCGACGGCAACAGCAGCCCACCGTCGGGGGTGTCGTCGATCGCCTCGACCATCGCTCGCATCCGCGGGTAGTCCAGGTAATCCGAGGCCAGGATCGGATGGGCATGCCCGGTATTGAGGGAGTAGAAGGCTCGCTCGTCGACGATGCCGTTCCTGCCGACGATCGTGCCCTGGGGCATCCCCGTCGTATTCGCCGCCGCGACGGCCCAGACGACAATGGCACCCCACACGAGTATCTCGGCGAAAAATATTGCTGTGACCCGGTCTGCAGACCACCGTTTCGGCAGCGCAACGGGAAACACCGAAATCGGCAACAACAGGGTGAACAATGCCGGCAGCAAGGTTCGACCGTGCATGAAATCGCCGCCTACGCGAATCGCGTAGACAGCCAGAACGAATCCGCTGATCAATGCGAACAGCACGACGGCAGACGGCGTCCGCAGCGCCGCGAGCCAGCCGCCGAACGTACGGGGCACAGACAACCGAATCCGCGACGCCGACAGCACTGCCCCGACGACGAGAAGCACGAGCGGCAACCACAACAGGTACGGCCCCACCAGGTTGGACAGGTACGCGAATCCCTGAGACCACTTGGCTCCACCCGCATCCTTCGATACCGCGGTGTTGGGGTACGGCAGACCGTAGTAACCCATGCGCCAGATCTGGTAGGCCACCGGAACGGTTCCGGCGAACGCGAACACCCGAAACCTGGACAGCCAGCTCTGCGGAGCCAGAAAGATCATCGCCAGTGCGAGCACGGCCACGATGGACAGTTCCGGACGCACCAGCGGGCCGAGACCGGCGAAGAAGGCCAGCAGCAGCAGCTCGGCGCCACCGCCGCGGCGTTGGCCCCAGCGAACCATCAACAGCCACAGAGTCGCCAGCCAGAAGATGACCAGGCAGGTCTCGAGTCCGGACGTCGCGAAGTCGCGGGCCGGGGGCACCGCGATGTAGACGAGTACGCCGGCCGGGAGGAACAAGGTCCGCGTCGCAGTGCGACCACGAAGCGCGAAGGTGCCGATCATCGCAATGACGACGGCGGCCGTGGACAGGACGAGCGCAATCGTCAGGACCACGTACTCGAGTCGGCCCTCGCTCAGCCAACTGCCCGCGTACACGAGGTAGGTCCAGATGGTGCTGGTGTTGGTCTCCACCCGCTCGCCTGCGTTGAACACCGGGCCGTTGCCGGCCAGCAGGTTACGGACGGTACGCAGCACGATCAGGCCGTCGTCGGCGATCCAGCGGCGTTCCCACGCGCCCCAGAGGAACAACGCTCCGGCGACCACGGTCCCGATCCAGAAGACGGGCCTGGTGATCGATATCCGAGCGGAGTCTTTATCTCGTGTGTCTCGCTGGTCAGGCGAGGTAGACAGCGACACCAACCACTCCGATCCACGCTATGGCGAGTAGCTGCAGAACCCTGTCTCCCAACGCGATCTCTTCGGGTTCGCCTGCCTCGCCGCCGTCGACATCCACTGCGTATCGCAGGATAGCGATGGTGAACGGAATCATCGAGATGGCGAACCAGTTGGCATCCGTTTCGGCGTCCTGCTGGAAGGCCCACAGGCCGTAGCAGATGACGACGGCCGTCGCGGACAGTGTCCAGACGAATCGCAGGTAGGTGGTGGTGTAATTCTCGAGCGACTTGCGGATCTTCGCGCCGGTGCGTTCGGCGAGATGCAGCTCTGCGTACCGCTTGCCTGCCGCCATGAACAGCGATCCGAACGCCATGATCAGCAGGAACCACTGCGAGAGCGGGATGGACGCAGCTACCCCGCCGGCGATCGCACGGAGCAGGAAGCCCGAGGAGACGATGCAGATGTCCAGCACGGCCTGGTGCTTGAGCCCGAAGCAATACGCCAGCTGAACGGCGATATAGACGCCGATGACCAGCGCGAGCTTCCAGTTGGCGATGAACGACAGTCCGATCGCCAGCCCCAGTGAGACCACCGCCATGCCGTACGCGACGTTGACCGGCAGCACACCGGCCGCGATCGGTCGGAACCGCTTGGTGGGATGAGCGCGATCGGCCTCGACGTCGAGCGCGTCGTTGACGAGGTAGATACCCGAGGCCGCGAAGCAGAAGACGACGAAGGCCAACGCCACGGACAGCAGAACATCGGACTCGGTCACCGAGCCCGCGGCCAGCGGCGCGGCGAGCACCAGCACGTTCTTGACCCACTGACGCGGACGAAGCGCCTTCACGATGCCGTCCGCGAGGTTCTTCGGCGGTGCGCCTACGGGTGCGGCATCCTCGCTCATTTGTCTCCTTCGAACTTCACGACGGCCGCAGCCGTCAACGCGCCGAGTGCCGATCCGGCCAACACGTCGGTGGGGTAATGGACTCCGAGCACCAAGCGCGAGAGCAGCATGGGTGGGACGAGGACCGCCGGTAACGGTAGCCCGGTCACCCGGCCGAGGAGAACCGCGGCGGCTGTGGTCGATGTCGCGTGCGAGGACGGGAAGCTCAGCTTGCTCGGCGTCGAGACGTTGATACGCACGGCCGGGTCGTGTGGACGCGGCCGACGCACGACCCGTTTGATGACGATCGACGCGGCGTGTGATCCGACGGCGCCGACAGCCACCGACGCCCACTGACGCCGACGCGGCGCGTCCAGTGCAGCACCGATGCCGGCGATCGCGACCCACCCGAGGGCATGTTCACCGAAGTGGGACATGCCACGTGCGACGGTGATCGCTCCGGGGGCACTGCCGACGGTGCTCTGTACCTTTTCGAGGATCCGAACTTCCGTCGGTACCTCGCTCTGGCCTTTACGCCTGGTAACGAAAGACACGTTCCCACGTTTCCTTACTGGTCAGATGCGGCACCGCGTCACGGTACCGAGCTTTGAGTTCGGGGAATTCGGCTGCCAGCTGCTTGCGCAACGACAGGGCTTCCTTGAGCAACGCCGCGGCCTGCTTGCGGTCCCGCTTGCGGTAGACGACGCCTCGGCCGTCGGCGGTGGTGACGGTGACGCCGTCGACCTGCGAGAGCAGGAACCAGCGGGCGTCGAGGGTCGGGACGTTGAGCTGCGGGCGGTCGTGGTGCTGCGGATGCTCTTGTTTTGCGTTGTGCAGCACACCCTTTGCCAGCCGACGAACCTTGGACAGTGGGTTGGTCGGCTCGCCGACGGCTCCGATTTCCTCCCCGGATGCAAGGGGCAACTCCGTGGAACTACCGACGACGACGGCGTCGGGAAATTCCTTGCGCAGGGCGTGCACCGTCGGAAGAGCGGTGGGCAGAATTTCGAGAATGTGCTCGGGACCGGCCAGGAAGTCGCGGATCGCGAGGTTCTGAATGGCGACCGTCGAGTATTCGAGGCACAGCAAATGCTTGATGGTGGCCTTGACGGTGTCGAGCACCAGGCCTTTGCCGTCACCCGGCATGTGCAGCGAGGCCACCACGAGGCGGTTGCGCAGGTGGAAGTACGCCTGCCAGTCGATGGCGTCGTCCTTGTCGCTCCACGCCATGTGCCAGATCGCCGCGCCGGGCAGCGTCACCGTCGGGTAGCCGGCTTCCCTTGCCCGCAAACCGTATTCGGCGTCGTCCCACTTGATGAACAGGGGCAGCGGCTGCCCGAGCTCCTCGGCGACGACGCGCGGAATCATGCACATCCACCAGCCGTTGTAGTCGACGTCGATGCGCCGGTGCAGGAGCTTGCTGGTGCGCAGTGGGTCCTCGGAGAAATCGTGGTCGTACTCCACGTTCTGCGCACCGGTCCACATGAAGTTGCCGCGATCGATCACTTCACCCATGACGTGCAGGTGACTGCGCGCCTGCAGGTTGAGCATCTGACCGCCCACGAGCGTCGGGACCTTGGCGAACCGAGACATGGCCAGCGCGCGCAGGATCGAGTCGGGCTCGATCTCGATGTCGTCGTCCATGAACAGAATGTGTTGACACGCAGTATTTTCGAGCGCCTCGTACATGATGCGGCTGTACCCACCCGACCCACCGAGGTTGGCTTGATCGTGGATGGCGAGGCGGCCACCGAGGGCCGCTGCGGCCTCGTCGAATCCGGGCTCGTCCTTCGCCTTGCGGGTGCCCTGATCCGGCATGATGACCGCTTTCACGACATCCAGCACCAACGGGTCCGAGCCAAGGGCGACAAGAGCTTTGACGGCGTCCGTCGGACGGTTGAACGTGGGGATGCCGACGGCAACGGTCGCTTCGCCCGGAGCGTCGATCGGCGCGTACCAACCAGCGCTCTCGAGAACCACCTCGGAGTCGGACGTGATGTCGAACCAGATCCAGCCGCCGTCCTCGAACGGGCCCAGATCGATCAGAAACTCTTGCGCCGCATCGCCGTCCACGGCCTCACGGCCCTCGACGTGGATGCGCGAGGCATCGGCCTTGGACCGGTAGACGTCGATTCGGCAGTGCCCGGAGACCTCCACGCGCAGCACCACCGACTTCAGAATGCTGTAACGCCGCCAATAGCTCGCCGGGAACGCATTGAAGTACGTGCAGAACGACACCTCGGACTCGGCACCGACGGTCACCGAGGTCCGCGACAGCGAGTGCGCGCGTTTGGCGTTGGTGAGCGCCTCTTCGAGGTACAGCGTGCGCACGTCGAGCGGCTCACCCGAGCGCGGTAGCAACACTCGCTGCAACAGCGACTTCCCGAGAACCGGCACTGCGTCCGGGGCGCCGTCCTCGAGGAGATGCCTGGCGGTCACTTGTCGCCCGCCAGAGCAGCGCCGGACTCGAAGTGTGGAGCCAAGGTGTTCTCGTACATGTTCAACGCGCTGGCGATGGCCATGTGCATGTCCAGGTACTGGTAGGTCCCGAGTCGCCCACCGAACAGCACGCCGTTGGATGCGGCTTCGGCCTTGGCGCGGGCGCGGTAGGACTCGAGCTTGCTCCGGTCGTCGGGAGTGTTGATCGGGTAGTACGGCTCGTCTCCGCTCTCGGCGAAGCGCGAGAACTCACGCATGATGACCGTCTTGTCGGTCGGGTAGTCACGTTCGGGGTGGAAGTGCCGGAACTCGTGGATCCGGATGAACGGGACGTCGGCGTCGTTGTAGTTCATCACCGGAGTGCCCTGGAAGTCCCCCGTCTGGAGCACCTCGGTCTCGAAGTCGATGGTGCGCCAACCCAATTCACCCTCGGAATAGTCGAAGTAACGATCCAGCGGGCCGGTGTAGACGATCGGGGCGTCCGGGCTCTCGGCGACGATCTGCTCTCGGACGTCGAACCAGTCCGTGTTCAGGCGCACTTCGATCTTCTCGTCGCGCGTCATGTTCTCGAGCCACGCGGTGTAGCCGTCGACGGGCAGGCCCTCGTAGGTGTCGTTGAAGTACCGATTGTCGAACGTGTACCGGACCGGCAGGCGGGTGATGTTGCCTGCGGGCAGTTCCTTCGGATCGGTCTGCCACTGCTTGGCGGTGTAGTCACGGATGAACGCCTCGTAGAGAGGACGGCCGATCAACGAGATCGCCTTCTCCTCGAAGTTCTGTGCATCCTTGGAGTCGAACTCGCTGGACTGCTCCTCGATCAGCGCGCGCGCCTCGGCAGGCGAGAAGAATTTGCCGAAGAACTGCGAGATCAGACCCAAGCCCATCGGGAACTGATAGGACTGGCCGTCGTGCAACGCGAACACGCGGTGCTGATACCCGGTGAAGTCGGTGAACTGATTGACGTAGTCCCAGACCCTCTTGTTCGAGGTGTGAAACAGGTGCGCGCCGTACTTGTGGATCTCGATACCCGTCTCGGGCTCGGCCTCCGAGTACGCGTTACCGCCCAGGTGGTGCCGCCGATCCAGCACCAGCACACGCTTGCCCAGTTGGGACGCCGCCCGTTCTGCGACGGTCAGTCCGAAGAACCCGGATCCGACGACGATCAGGTCGTATCGGCCGGTCGCGGAGGCGTCGGAAGAGGTGGTCTCGGAGCTCACAGCAGTCACGGGCAACCAGGGTATCCGACGACGGTGACGGACCTACCGCGCCAGGCGTCATTCGGTAGAGCGTCGGAGCAGGTAGGTATCCATCACCCAGCCGTGCTGGGACTTGACCTCCTCGCGGGCGCGGCGGATGTCGCCCAGCACGTCGTCGAGTGGACCCGCCACCAGTTTCTCGTCACCGGTGCCCAGGTTCGCTCCCCAATGAATGCCCCATCCCGCGCCGGTCAACGCACTGCAGGCCAGGTTGCCGTCGAGCATCACCACGAGATTGTCGAGACCGGCCGCGACATCCCCGGCCAGGTTCCTTCCGGTGGTGATGACGATCGGACCGCCGATGCGGTTGAGCACGATCCGATGACTCGCCGCCAACATCGACACGCTCGAGATGCCGGGTGTGACATCGAACTCGATGTCGCCGCGCAGCGCCGCGATCCGCTCGACGACGCGGATCGTGCTGTCGTAGAGCGCCGGGTCGCCCCAGACGAGGAACCCCACGACGGTGCCCTCCGCGAGCCCGTCGAGCACCTCTGCGTACGCGTGCGCGCGGGCGTCGTGCCAATCCAGCACTGCGCTCTCGTACTGCCGAGGAGATCGGTCACGCGGCGGGTCGGGTACCTCGATCATCCGGTAGCTGCCGCCGTGGTGACGCTCGAGTACAGCTCGCCGTGCAGCTCCGAGATCACCGACCGACGCACCCTTGTCCGCCACGATGAACACGTCCACGGCCCGCAACGTCTCGACGGCCTGGACGGTGAGCTGATCCGGATGTCCGCCGCCGATGCCGATCAGATGGATCTTCACGAGCGGTCCCGGCACGCGTCGTACAGGTGTGATTCGGCGACGACGCGTCGAGCCAGGGCAGGCCCCACCAGAATCACCGCGGCCTGACGCAGACCCGCGGCCTCGACCCGATCGGCAATGTCGGCCAGAGTGCCGCGCAGAATCAGCTCGTCCGGCTTGCTGGCATGGAAGACGACGATGGCCGGGCAATCCGGGCCGTAGTACTCGGCGAGTTCGTCGGCCAGGATGCGGGTGCGGGTGATGGCCAGGTGCAACGCCAGTGTGGCGCGGGTGGCGGCGAAGTTCGCCAGCGCCTCGGTGTTCGGCATCGCCGTCGAGCGGGCCTGCGCGCGCGTGAGCACCACCGACTGCGTCACCTCGGGCACCGTCAGCTCGACGCCGAGCGAGGCGGCAGCGGCCGCGTACGCCGGCACACCGGGGGTGACGTCCCAGGGCACGTCTGCGGCGTCGAGCCGAGCGGACTGTTCGGCGAGCGCGGAGTAGAGGGACGGGTCGCCCGAGCACAGGCGCGCAACATCCTCACCGCGCTGGTGGGCGGCGACGAGTTCGGCGGTGATGGCGTCGAGGTCGAGCTTCGCGGTGTCGACGAGGCGGGTGCCGGCCGAGCAGTGCTCGAGGATCGCGTCGTCGATGTAGGTGCCGGCGTAGACGCAGACCGGGCTCGATCGCAAGAACTCGACGGCTCGCAGCGTGAGCAGGTCGGCTGCGCCTGGTCCGGCGCCGATGAAGTGCACAGTCACAGCTGGAAAGCCTAGGTGGGCAGGAGTGGAGCCTGCGAAATGACCCAGAAAAACGGAGTGGAGCCTGCGAAATGACCCAGAAAAACGGAGTGGAGCCTGCGGAACGACCTGGAGTGCAAACCCCGACGCGCCGCGTCTTCGGAGCTCCCGCCGATAGCTAACTGTCAAGCTAAGGTTTAGCCTTGTGTCTGATGGGACTCATGTTGCTGATGTTATTCATGTTGCTCAGCAATCGCGATTCCAACGACGCATACCTACCAACAACCAGGGAGTACCGCCTTGCCGAACCGTCGAACGAAGCCGTCGATCGTTCTCGGTGCTGTCGCACTGCTCGCCGTAGCGACCCCCTTTGCGGTCACAGGCCTCACCGACAGCACGACAACCGGAGTTCGACCGGCCAACGAGACAACCCCGGTCACCGTGCCGACCACGATCGTCGAGACCGCGCTGAGCTCTGCCCCGGACATCGTCATTCCGCTGCAGCAGCTCACCGGACTACCGTTGCCCGATCTGCGGCTCTCCGATCTGAAGTACCTGCCGTTGCCGGATTCCATCGTCATCCCGCCGATCGAGATCCCCGACATCCCGGGCCTCACCACCCCTGCTCCCGGGAACGCAACCGCGCAGGCACCGGTGCCCAGGGTGGACGCGTCCGCGCCGGTCAACCCCGAAGCGGCAGATCCCACCGGACCGCCGCTCGGTGCAGCCGTCAAGGAAATCAGGCAGGACAACCCGTTCAGCATGGTGGCGTTGACCTCCGAGCAGTTGAACGGTGCGTCCGCGCAGGTTCGTCGTCAGCTCGAAGACGGCTCCTGGGGTCCGTGGCTCCAGACCGCACCGGTCGACAGCACGGCCGACGACTCCGCGCCTGCACCGAGAACTCAGGGCACCGAACCGATCTTCGTGGGACTGACCAAGGCCGTGCAGGTGCTGCTGACGCCACTGACGAGCAGCGCAGCGCCCGAAAGCTTTGCCGGTGCGCAGGTTCCCGAGGTTCCCGTCGTCGAACTGCCTGCCGCCGATGCACCTGTTGCGGAAGCACCGGCAGTAGAGGCACCAGCCGTCGCCACCGACCAGCCGCTGGGTTACACCCCGGCGTCGTCGAGCAAGCCTCTGCGCCAACAGGATCCGGCACCACTCGATCCGGCCGCAATGGATCCGGCAGCAGCCGAGCCTGCACCGGCAGACCCGGCAGCGGATCCCAACCAGGCGAGTTCCGCAGAGCAGCTGGCTGCGGCCGTCAGCGACATCAGTGCCGTGCTCATCACTCCCGGCACGTCCCCGGCCGACTCGGCGCTCAGTGAGATCGCCACTCCCGTCGCCGGTAACGCAGGCCCCAACGTCATCACTCGCGCCCAGTGGGGTGCCGACGAGTCGATCCGTTGCGACACACCGACGTACGACGACTTCATCGGTGGTGCCACCGTGCACCACACCGCGGGCAGCAACGACTACTCCAAGTCGGAATCTGCCGAAATCGTTCGCGCCATCTACGCCTACCACGCGCAGACGCTCGGCTGGTGCGACATCGGTTACAACGCCCTCGTCGACAAGTACGGCCAGATCTTCGAGGGCCGTGCCGGTGGCCTGGACAAGCCGGTTCAGGGCGCACACGCGGGCGGATTCAACGAGAACACCGTCGGCGTCGCCATGATGGGCGACTACTCCACCGAGGATCCCTCGCAGGAAACCGTCGACTCCGTCGGCAAGTTCCTCGGATGGCGACTCGGCAATGCCGGTCTCGACCCCAAGGGCACCACCACGATGACCTCCGAGGGAACGGACTTCACGTTCGTCGGCAAGGGCAAGAGCATCGACCTGCCGGTGATCTTCGGGCACCGCGACGTCGGCAACACAGAATGCCCCGGAAACGCCGGATATGCCCGCCTCGGCGAGATCCGTGAGATCGCAGCGGCCAATCTGGGTGGCGGAGAGGCCCCGGTGGAAACACCGGACACGACCGACACGGCTCCGGATACCGCAGTGACCGACGCGGCACCGTCACGTCCGGGTACCGAAGCCAGTTCCACTCCGGGCGAGAACATCCCGGCGCTGGTCGCAGAATTGCAGCGATTGGCAGCGACCAGTCCCGTCGCGCAGAAGTGGTTGTCCTCGGGCGGTGAGACCGGTGCACTCGGTGTACCGGTGAGCGGTCTGGTGCAGGTGAGCGGTGGCCGCGAGAAGGCTCAGTTCGCCAACGGTGAGATCATCACGAACATGGCCGGTCAGGCTGTAGCCGTTATCGGCAAGATCTTCCAGCAGTACCTTCAGCAGGGCGGCGTCGACGGTGTCCTCGGCCTACCGATCACCGACGAGTTCCGGGTGCAGGAGGGCTTCCGGACGGACTTCGAGAACGGTTCGTTGATCTTCAACGAGCTCACCGGAATCGTCACCACGGTGATCAAGACGTACAACGACACCTACAGCGCGCAAATGCAGAACCCGGTGGCGGCACCGGTGGCTCCGGCACCGGTGCCGGAGCCTGCACCCGCAGGCTGAGAGTCGTCAGCGAAAGGGCCGAGTCACTACGGTGACTCGGCCCTTTCGTGTTGTGCTGGGTAGTGGTCGGGACGTCACCACCAGCGTTCGAGAACCCGCGCCACTCCGTCTTCGGCGTTGGTGACGGTGACTTCGTTCGCCGCCGCGACGGCGGCGGGATGTGCGTTGCCCATTGCGACGCCGAGTCCGACCATCGACAGCATCGGCACATCGTTGGGCATGTCGCCGAAGGCCACGATGTCCGAGACGTCCACCGACAGCGACTCGGCGACCTTGGCCAGGCCCGATGCCTTGGTTATCCCTGGAGCCGACAGCTCGATGAGTCCGTTGTCGGTGGAAAACGTCAGGTCAGCGCGGCCGGCGATCAATGGGGACAGCACATCGGCCATGTGTCCGCTGGTGGTGCCGGTCAACCGGATCAGTAGCTTGACCGCGGGGACGTCGACCACGTCGTCTTCGGTCATCTCGATGTTGTCGGGATTGAGCCAGGCGTGCTCGTATCCCGGCGAGCTGACGAACTGTGCGGTGGCGGAGTCGTGTGCGGTACGGCCGACCCGCTCGGCGGCCAGACCGCACCCGGGCAACGCGCGGTAAGCGACGTCGGCCAACCACTGGAGCGTCTCGACCGACAGGGTTTCGGCATTGAGCACTCGATCGGCAGCGGCGTCGTAGATCACCGCACCGTTGGCGCACACCGACATCGGCGCGTATCCCAGCTGCTCTACGACGGGGTGGATCCATCGTGGCGGCCGGCCGGTGCACAGCACGAACGGCACTCCGTCGGCCACGACGGCCGAGACGGCACGTCGGGTGCGTTCGGAGACACGTTCGTGCTGGTCGAGCAAAGTGCCGTCGACGTCGCTTGCGACGAGTCGGGGGGCGAGGCGGGTGGTGTTCGGCGCGTTGGTCATCGTGACGTCATTCTGCCCTAGTGTCGAAGTGCCCTGTTTTCGACATGCACGTCTTCGATGTGGAAGGAACGGTAGATGACAACTGCGAACCGTCAGATCCGATTGGCGCAGCGTCCGGTGGGGCGTCCCGACGAATCGACGTGGAACCTCACCGAGGAACCGATACCCACTCCGGGCGACGGCGAGTTCGTCGTCACCGTCGACTACGTCTCTCTCGACCCGGCGATGCGGGGCTGGCTCAACGACGCACGCTCGTACGTACCACCCGTCGGCATCGGTGAGGTCATGCGCGCCCATGCAGTGGGCCGGGTGCTCGAATCTCACCATCCCGATTACGCAGTCGGAGAGATAGTTTCGGGCTCGTTCGGCGTCACCGAGCATGCCCTGTCGGATGGCACCGGGGTACAGAAGGTCGACGAATCCGTCGCCCCGGCGCCCACGTGGCTCGGTGCCCTCGGCTTCCCCGGCCTGACCGCGTACTTCGGACTGATGGACGTCGGCAAGCTCACCGAGGGCGACACCGTGGTGATCTCCGGTGCCGCTGGAGCCGTCGGTAGCATCGCGGGGCAGATTGCGAAAGCCAAGGGCTGCACTGTGATCGGCATTGCCGGCGGAGCCGAGAAATGTGCCTGGCTCACCGAGGAACTCGGCTTCGACGCGGCGATCGACTACAAGAACGAGTCGGTCTACCAGGGGCTCAAGGCCGCGGCACCGAAGGGCATCGACGTGTACTTCGACAACGTCGGCGGCGAGATTCTCGACGCGGCGTTGTCTCGCCTGCGTAAAGGCGCACGAGTGGTGTTGTGCGGGGCCATCTCCGGCTACAACGCCACCGACCCTCAGCCCGGTCCCGCGCACTACCTGTCCCTGCTGATCAATCGAGCATCGATGACCGGATTCATCATCTTCGACTACCTCGATCGGTTCCGGGAGGGCATCGAAGCGCTGTCCGACATGCTCACCAATGGCACGATGACCGCACGCGAGCAGATCGAGATCGGTGGAATCACCGCCTTCGGATCGACGCTGAACATGCTGTTCGACGGCGCGAACACCGGCAAACTGGTTCTCGAGGTCGGCGAGCGCACCCACGACTCGGAATTATGAGGCCCGCTCGTTCGTTGAACCTCACGTACCGGCCGATAGAGCGCTAGTTCGATAGGACGCTAGGAGAGCAACGATGTCTACAGCAACCGAAACCGCCATTCTCGCCGGAGGGTGCTTCTGGGGAGCCGAAGAGCTCGTCCGCAGGCTTCCGGGAGTGGTCTCCACCCGCGTCGGATACACCGGCGGCGAGGTGCCCAACGCGACGTACCGCAACCACGGCAACCACGCCGAGGGCCTCGAAGTGGTCTACGACCCATCCAAGACGTCGTACCGGGACCTGCTGGAGTTCTTCTTCCAGATCCACGATCCGAGCACGAAGAACCGTCAGGGCAACGACATCGGAGCCAGCTATCGCTCCGCGATCTTCTACCTCGACGACGAGCAGAAGCGCGTTGCCGAGGACACGATCGCCGATGTCGACGCGTCGGGACTGTGGCCGGGCAAGGTCGTCACCGAGGTGTCCCCGGCAGGCGATTTCTGGGAAGCCGAGCCCGAGCACCAAGATTACCTGCAGAAGTACCCCGAGGGCTACACGTGCCACTGGGTCCGACCCGACTGGAAGCTGCCGCGTCGGGCAACTGCGTAATCTGTTTCGTTTTCTGCTCCACTCCTCGCTTTTGTCAGCGGAATTCCGCCGGTCGAAGTGTCGAGTGGAGCAGAAAGTGCTTTACGGCCCCGCGAGTTCACCAGATTTTGCGACACTGATCCGGTGAACTCCGACAGAACCCCGCGATCGATGGCCGACGTCTTTCGTTCGCCGCGTTTCTGGCTCGCCCCCATTCTGGTGGTATCGGCGTTGATGTCGTTTTTGGCCGCGCTGTATCTCGGCGGCGTTCTCGACCCCCGAGGCAATCTGCACGACTTGCCGATCGCCATCGTCAACCAGGATCAGGGCGACACGCTTGCGGGCGAGCAACGCAACATCGGCAACGACATCGTCGACGGGCTGCTGCAGAACGTCGATCCCGAGAAGGTCGCTTTCCGAGAAGTCGGACCGGCCCAGGCCGAATCGCTGCTGTCGACGGCCGAGGTCTACGGCTCCATCGTCATCCCCAGTGATTTCACCAAGAGAATGGGAATCCTGGCGCAGGCGAGTGTGATTCCCGGCGACGTCGAGAAGCCGATCATCACCGTCTACACCAATCCGCGCGCGGGCAGTTTCGGAATGTCGCTCGTAACAGGAGTTGCCACACCCGCATTCGAATCGGTCAATCAGACTGTGGGCCAACAGATCACCGATCAGGTGCGGCAGCAGCTCGGCGACACCGAGCTGGCGGGAGCGAGCGCACTCGCGTTGGCGCAGCCGATAAATGTCATTGTTGCCCAGCATGATCCACTGCCCGACGGCACCGGCGGTGGACTTTCTGCGTTCTACTACGCACTGCTGCTCGTACTGGCCGGTTTCACCGGTGCGACCATCGTCAGCACACTCGTCGACGGCCTACTCGGGTTCACTCCCACCGAAATCGGTCCCAAGTACATCCACCGCGGGCCGACCAGAATCACCCGTTTCCAGACGCTGCTCGTCAAGTGGCTCGTGATGTTCGTTCTCGCGCTGCTCGTGTCCGGCCTGTATCTGCTGATCAGTCATCTGCTCGGAATGCCCATCACGCACGCGTGGACCCTGTGGATGTACGGCGCTCTCGCGATCATCGCCGTCGGCTTCACTGCGTTGGCGGTGATGTCCGCATTCGGCAGCGCGGGATTGCTGATCAACCTGATCGTCTTCATCATCCTGGCGCTACCGTCATCGGGAGGCACGATCCCGCTCGAGGCCAGCCCGCCGATCTTCACCTGGCTTGCCCAGTTCGAGCCCATGCACCAGATCTTCCTCGGCACCCGATCCATCCTGTACTTCAACGCCTCACTCGACGCCGGCCTGCTGCATTCGGTGTGGATGACGTTGCTCGGACTTCTCATCGGGCTCGTGTTCGGCCTGGTGTTCACCCTTGTCTACGACAGAAAGGGTCTCGACAGGAGCCTCGATTCACCGGGCGCTCTCAGCTGACGCCAGTACACTCGGCCCAATGCTTGCTGTGAATCCGGCCGGGAGCGTGGTACCCCGCCGTGCCTTCCACGCGTACCTCGACGTCGCCATCGTCGTCCTCGTGCTCGTGGGCACCAACCTCATCGCGCACTTCACCACGGCCTGGGCCAGTATCGCGACGGTTCCCATCGCCGCTGTTCTGTTGGTCGTCCTCTCGAACCGACGAGGTCTGGGGTGGGCCGAGCTGGGTCTGTCTCCGAAACAGTGGAAGACGGGTTCGCTGTATGCACTGGGTGCCGTCGGCATCGTCCTGACTGTGGTCGCGATCGGCGCACTGCTGCCGCTCACCCGGCCGTTCTTCATGGCCGATAGGTACGCCACCGTCTCCGCCGCTCTGATCGCGTCGATGATCGTGATTCCGCTGCAGACCGTCATCCCCGAGGAACTCGCGTTCCGCGGGGTCCTCCACGGCACGCTGGGTCGCATCACCGGGGCTCGCGGCGTCTTCGCCGCAGGATCCCTGCTGTTCGGCCTGTGGCACATCGCGTCCTCGCTGGGGCTGACGGCGGGCAACGTGGGGCTCAGCGGATTCCTCGGCGGCGGAGTCTTCGGGCAAATAGTGGGCATCGGTCTGGCCGTAGTAGCAACCGCCGCGGCCGGAGTGGTGTTCACGTGGCTGCGTAGCCGCAGCGGCAGCTTGATTGCCCCCATCGCGCTGCACTGGTCCCTCAACGGCCTCGGGGCCCTGGCTGCTGCGCTCGTGTGGCACGCGTCGATGAGCTGATCCCGGTGAAGGACATGCTGTGGCAGTACCTTCAGCTCGCCCGCCAGAACATGCTGTGGAAACTGGACGGATTGAGCGAGTACCAGAAGCGCCGGCCGCTCACTCCGACCGGAACGAACCTGCTCGGCTTGATCAAACATCTGGCGCTCGTCGAATACGGCTATTTCGGGCTCACCTTCGGTCGCCAGTTTCCGGCGCGCTTCGCCGAACTCGATACATCAGCTGCGGCCCGGCTCAATTCCGACATGTGGGCCACTGCCGACGAGTGTCCGAGTACATCGTTGCCCTCTACGGTGACGCGTGGGTACATTCCGACGCCACCATCGCCGCACTGGAGCTGAACTCACCCGGCGTCGTGCCGCACTGGCCCGCCGACAAGCAGAACGTCGATCTGCACCGGATACTCGTGCACCTCGTCGCCGAGACGAACCGACATTCCGGTCATGCAGACATCCTGCGCGAGCTCATCGACGGATCCGTCGGGCTGCGACTCGGCAACGAAAACATGGCCGACGGCGACGCAGCATGGTGGGCGTCGTACCGATCCGAGCTGGAAACCATTGCACGAGAGGCCGCTCCGATCCATCCGACGGACTGACAGCCGGGCGTAGCAGTTCGTTGGAGACAGCGCGTCCCATGGCTTTCCGTCGTATCGAGGAGTCCATCCGCTTACGGATGGGTGGTGTGTGACGCGTCGATCGTCGAGATCTCCAGCAGACCCTTCGATGACGCGGGCGATGTGCCACCGGAAGGGCGTCTGGTTAAGCCGCAACGGAGGTCGTTCGTATGTGTACGACCTCATCCGCAGCCACTGAGTGGGCCATTACCACGAGCCACCGACACGTTGCGATTCACGAATAGTTAAGCACGGCAATAGTTTTCGTTTCGATTATCATTGTGTCTCGAACACACGTTCGATACACTTCATGGTATGACCACAGCGATCTGGCAACTGAGCGAGGACCAACTCCTCGCCGCCGCCGCTGACGTCTCCCATCAGATTCAACTGTTGGAAGCCCGCCGTATCGCCCTCGTCGCCGAAATCGACACCCGCGTCGGCAAAGACAAACTCGGCTTCCCCGGCCCCGCCGGCTGGCTCACCTCCACCACCCTGCTCTCGGCGGGAAAAGCCAACAAGATCCTCGCCCTCGCCCGCGGGTTGAAGAACTTCCCCGATATCGCCGACGCGGTCAACACCGGCGTGATGTCCCTCGACCATGCCGCCCTGATCCTCGACTTCGCCGAAACCCCACCCAAGGACCTCCCCCAAGAGGGCTGCGATATGGCCCGGGCAGCGCTGATCAAAGCCGCGACCGGACCCGACGCCCGCACCGGCCCACTGCGCGCAGCGATCACCCGCTTGAACGACCTCTACGGCGGCAACAAGCCACCCGCCGAGGACACCGACCGCAACGAACTCTTCGCCTCCAAAACCCTGAACGGACGCCTGGCACTCAAAGGCGACTTCGACGCCGTCACCGGCGAAAAACTGCTCACCGCCCTCTCACCCCTCACCGAACCCCGCCCCGCCGCCGACGGCACCCAAGACGAACGCAGCCCCGCCAAACGCAGAGCGGATGCGTTCGGGCAGATCCTCGACCACTACCTCGCCTCCAGTGACCGCCCCACCGAAGGCGGCGACAGACCCCACGTCAACCTGCACATCAACCTCCGCGACCTCACCGACCTCCGCGGCACGGCGGACGGAACCGAACGTGCCAGCACCGATGATCTTTCCGCGGACCGCGGCGCGTATAGGGACATGTTCGGTGACGGCAGTTCTGTCGGCTGGCTGCCCTGGATGGGACCG
>NZ_CAPS01000031.1 GCF_000333955.1 Rhodococcus sp. AW25M09 | reverse complement strand
AGCGCGAGAAGGCGTCCCGTGGGCTAGCGACACTGTGCGTCGGCGTCGGGCAAGGCGTGTCGATGCTGATCGAGGCACCGTGAACACGCTCGTCGTCGAGGAATCGACGGACCGCGTCGTCGTGACGTTGTCGAGAGAGAAGCAGCGCAACGCAATCGACGCCGAGATGATCGGTGACTTGCACGAGGTGTGCGCCCTCGTCGAGCAGGACCCGAAGATCGTCGTCATCACCGGGCAGGGCGAGCACTTCGCCGGGGGTGCCGACATCAATCAACTGCGTGCCCGCACCCGAGACGATGCACTGCGCGGTATCAACCGAAACCTGTTCGACCGCATCGCCGCACTCCCCCTGCCCACGATCGCCGCGGTCCGCGGCTACGCCCTCGGCGGCGGAGCCGAACTGTCCTACGCCTGCGATATCCGTATCGCGTCGCCGACAGCGGTGTTCGGTAATCCCGAACCGGGGCTGGGCATCATGGCTGCCGCCGGTGCCAGCTATCGGTTGCCGACTCTCGTGGGAGTGTCCGTCGCCAAGCAGGTACTGCTCGGTGGCCGGACGCTCGACGCCGAGGTGGCACTCCGCTCCGGCCTGGTGCTCGACGTGGTCGACGAGCCGTTGGCCGCAGCCCATGCCCTCGCGGATCGCATTGCGAGGCAGGCACCCCTGGCACTGAAGCTCACCAAGAAGATCCTCGATGCGCCCGGATCACACCCGTGGGCCGACGACATCGCGCAGGCCGTTCTGTTCGAGACCGAAGACAAACAACGCCGCATGACGGCATTTCTGGAGAAGAAGAAATGAGTACTCCCGATACAGTCGCCGTCGTCGGCGGAGGCCGGATGGGTGCAGGGATCGCCCAGGTGTTCGCGGCCCTCGGTTCCACTGTCGTCATCGCCGAAGCAGCCGACCAGGAAGCCGCACTCGGCCGAGTCGCGACCGGGCTGGATCGAGCGCACGAGCGCGGCAAGCTCAGCGAGGACCCCGCCGCGATTCTCGCCCGGGTGTCCACCGTCGCCGGGCCCGCAGATCTTTCTGCCGAGCTGGAATTGATCGTCGAGGCAGTGCCCGAGATCCCCACGCTCAAGGTCGAAGTGCTTGCGCTCGTCGACAAGATCGCCGGGCCCGAGACCGTCATCGCGTCGAACACGAGCTCGATTTCGATCGCCGAGCTCGGCGCGGCACTGAGCGATCCGGGCCGCTTCATCGGGATGCACTTCTTCAACCCGGTTCCGGCGTCGACTCTCGTCGAGATCGTGCGTGCCCCGGCCACCTCCTCGGACGTGGTGGAACGAGTACAGCAGTGGGTGTCGCTCCTGGGCAAGACCGAGGTGCTCGTCAACGACTCCCCCGGCTTCGCGACGTCCCGGCTCGGCGTCTGCCTCGGGCTCGAAGCCATTCGCATGCTGGAGGAAGGCGTCGCCGACGCCGAATCCATCGATCGCGCCATGGAACTCGGGTACAAGCACCCGATGGGCCCGCTGCGGTCGACCGACCTCGTCGGGTTGGACGTTCGACTCGCCATCGCAGAACACCTGGCGTCGACACTCGGCGACAGGTTCACTCCCCCGCAGTTGTTGCGAGAGATGGTTGCTCGCGGCGACATCGGACGCAAGTCCGGTCGCGGCTTTCACGATTGGACGAACGCATGACGGTACGGTTCGACGTCGCCGACGGCTTGGCGACCATCACCCTCGCGCGTCCGGAGGCGCACAACGCACTCGACGTCGCGACGAAACTCGCGTTGGCGGAGGCAGTTCAGAGCGCCGCTGCACCCGAGGTGCGTGCCGTATTGATCACCGCCGAGGGCAAGAACTTCTGCGTCGGCCAGGATCTCGGTGAGCATGTCACCGCGCTTGAGGCCGACCCGGCCACGGCGATGGATACCGTCGGCGAGCACTACAACCCGGTCATCCGAGGGCTCGCAGCGCTCGAGGCCCCGATCGTCGTGGCCATCCCCGGTGCATGCGTCGGCGCTGGTCTCGGGATCGCGCTGGCCGGAGACATCCGGGTGGCCGGCACCAAGTCCTCGTTCGCGACGGCATTCACCGGCATCGGCCTCGCGAGCGACTCGGGATTGAGCTATTCGTTGGTCGAGGCGCTGGGATCGAGCCGGGCAGCGGGTCTGATGCTGCTCGGCGACCGGGTCACCGCAGCCCAGGCCCTCGACTGGGGCCTGGTGCACCGCGTCGTCGACGACGAAGACGTCCTCGAGACCGCACGCTCGCTGGCCACCTCACTCGCGACCGGCCCCACCCAGGCCTACCGTCAGGTGAAGTCGCTGATCGCGAGATCAGGACTCTCCGACGCCCTGGACCGTGAGGCGCAGGCGCAGACCGAACTGGGACAAACGGCGGACCACAAAGCCGCCGTCGACGCCTTCCTGGCCAAGAAGAGAGCCTCCTTCGTCGGCATGTGAGCGGAAGTTCGACCCCTGCGACCCCTGCTACGAATTTCCATGCACATGCGGCGAAGCCGCTCTTGTGCCCGGGGTCACTTCGAGGCATACTGGTTACCAACCGATCATTCGGTAATGAAAGTAGGACTTATGACCACGTCAAATACCCTGTCCGCCGAAACGCTGCAGGACGGGTTCGACGAGACCATCGCCCGTGAACAGCGCGTCGAGCCCCGCGACTGGATGCCCGACGGCTATCGCAAGTCGCTCATTCGCCAGATCGCCCAGCACGCGCACTCGGAGATCATCGGCATGCAGCCGGAGGGCAACTGGCTCACCCGCGCACCGTCACTGCGCCGCAAAGCCATCCTGATGGCCAAGGTGCAGGACGAAGCCGGCCACGGCCTCTACCTGTACTCCGCCGCAGAGACCCTCGGAGCAGACCGCGCCGACCTGACGGTCAAGCTCATCGAGGGCAAGCAGAAGTACTCCTCGATCTTCAACTACCCCACCCTGACGTACGCCGATGTGGGCACCATCGGTTGGCTCGTCGACGGCGCAGCGATCTGCAACCAGGTTCCCCTGTGCCGCAGCAGCTTCGGACCCTATGCACGCGCGATGATCCGCGTCTGCAAGGAGGAGTCGTTCCATCAGCGTCAGGGCTACGAACTGCTCGCCACGATGATGCGCGGCACCGACGAACAGCGCGCCATGGTTCAGGAATCGGTGAACCGCTGGTGGTGGCCGGCACTGATGATGTTCGGCCCGCCGGACGACGAGTCCCCCAACACCGAGCAGTCCATGAAGTGGGGCATCAAGCGCCACACCAACGACGAACTGCGCCAACGCTTCGTGGACATGTCGATCCCGCAGGCGAAGGCACTGGGCGTCACGTTCCCGGACCCGGATCTGAAGTGGAACGAGGAGCGCAAGTCGCACGATTTCGGCGAGCCCGACTGGTCCGAGTTCATGCAGGTCATCAAGGGCAACGGAGCCTCCAACGTCGAGCGCATCGCGAACCGTCGGGCAGCCCACGACGGTGGAGCCTGGGTCCGCGAGGCCGCAACCGCATTCGCCGAAAGGAACGCAGCGTCATGACCGAGTTCACCGCCGAGGGCGGCCACGGAGCCGTTCCCACCGAGAACGTACCGGTGGAACCCAAAAGGGAAGCCGTCAAGGCTGATTGGCCCCTGTACGAGGTGTTTCTTCGCGGTAAGCGCGGCCTGAACCACGTGCATGTCGGCTCGCTCCATGCCGCCGACGACCACATGGCCCTGCGCCACGCTCGCGACGTGTACACCCGCCGCAACGAAGGCGTGAGCATCTGGGTGGTTCCGTCCAACTCCATCGTCGCATCGTCGCCGTCGGAGAAGGATCCGTTCTTCGCACCGAGCGGCGACAAGGTGTACCGCCACCCCACGTTCTACGAGATCCCCGACAACGTCCCCCACATGTGAGACCCACTTCCCAAGAGGACAAGCACTCATGACTGATCACGACAACGCCTACGAGGGCCTCGTCGACGAGGATTCGCACGGGCAGTGGGCCTTCGGGACGAGCTTCGACGATCCGCTCGCCGGGGTCGACACCACCGTGCCGGACGACGTCGATACGAAAGCCCTTGCCGCGTACTGCCTCATGCTCGGCGACGACGCGCTGATCAGCTCGCAGCGCCTGGCCGAGTGGAGCACCCGCGCACCGGAACTCGAAGAGGAAGTCGCACTGGCCAATGTCGGTCTCGATCTCCTCGGACAGGCCCGGCTACTCCTTGCCCGAGCCGCCAAAGCCGATCCGACGGTCGTGCCGTTCGTCTCGGACACCTCCCCCGCACCGGCCGAGGATGCGCTCTCGTTCTTCCGTGACGACGCAGATTTCCGAAACGTGCGACTCACCGAGCTCGACAACGGAGACTTCGCGAAATCCCAGGTCCGCCTGCTGGTGTTCGCGACGTGGCGGCTCGCCGTCTTCACTCGTCTGCAGACCTCGCGCGATCCGGTGCTGGCCGCCGTCGCGAACAAGGGGGTCAAAGAACTGAAGTACCACCGTGACTACGCGGCACGCTGGGTCGTCACCTTGGGCTGTGGAACCGACGAATCGAAGCGCCGAGTTCGCGATGCGGTGACCAGAATCTGGCCGTACGTCTCGGAACTGTTCCTCCCGACGGACGAGGAGCTAGCACTCGAGAAGGTCGGCGTCGCCGTCGATCCTCGCGACGTTCGCGAGGAGTTCGATTCTGTTCTCGCTCAGGTTCTGCACGCCGCCGAGCTGGACGCGCCCGAGGGCAAATCCGTCGGCACCATCGGCGGACGCGGCGGTCGCCGCGGCATCCACACCGAAGCATTCGGCCCGCTGATCGCCGAGATGCAGGTCGTCGCCAGAGCCCACCCGGAGGGAGTCTGGTGACCACACTCGAGAGAACTGCGCGTGAGATCGCCGCCACCGTCATGGACCCCGAGATGCCACTGCTCACGCTCGACGACCTCGGCGTCCTTCGCGATGTCGAGGTCCGCGAGAACGGTAGCGTCCGCGTCACGATCACCCCGACCTACTCGGGGTGCCCGGCGATGGCGACGATGCGCGACGATATCGAGCACAAGCTCACCGACGGCGGCTACACCGACGTCGAGATCGTCACCAGCCTGAGCCCCGCCTGGAGCACCGATTGGATCTCCGAGGACGGTCTGCGCAAACTCCGCGAATCCGGCTACTCGACGCCCGGCCCCGCCCCGGCCCGCGCGTCGGGTCCGGTTCCGCTGACCTTGACGCTCAAGCCTCGGGTGATCGACTGTCCCCAATGCGGTTCCGGCAACACCCGCCTGACATCCGAGTTCGGTGCGACGCTGTGCAAAGCGCAGTATCGGTGCGACGACTGCCTCGAACCCTTCGACCACGTGAAGGAAATCTGATGACCGTCACAGCCGAACCCGCACAGAAGAATCTGCGCAACAAGGCCTTCCACACCCTGACCGTCGCCGACGTCGAATCACTCTGCGACGACGCCGTAGCCGTCACCTTCGACGTACCCGAACATCTCACGACCGAATTCGATTTTCGGCCGGGCCAATCCCTGATGCTCAGTCGTACGGTCGATGGCGTCGAGCATCGTCGGTCGTACTCGATCTGCGCGGCAGCAGGCACCCGGCCCCGTGTGGGGGTACGTGAGGTCACCGACGGTCTGTTCTCCTCGTGGCTCGTCCACGAGGTCAAGGCGGGCGACCGCATCGATGTGCAGGGCCCGACCGGCACGTTTCACGCCGATCCGGCCGCAGCCGGGCGGCACGTTCTCATCGCTGCCGGTTCCGGTATCACCCCGATGCTGTCCATCGCGGCCTCCGTTCTGGCCAACCCCGACGCCGAAGTCGTTCTGCTGTACGGCAATCGGCGGACCCGCACGGTGATGTTCGCCGAGGAGATCGCCGATCTGAAAGACCAGTACGGCTCACGTTTCGATGTCATCCACGTTCTCTCGCGGGAACCCCGCGAGGTGGAGCTGTTCAGCGGCAGGCTCGATGCCGAGCGGCTGAAGAACATCCTCGGCACCGTCGTCCCCACGCCGGACATCGATCATTTCTGGCTGTGCGGGCCGTTCGGCATGGTCAACGACGCGCAGGACGTTCTGAAAGAACTCGGCGTCGCCAAGAGCAGCATTCACCACGAACTGTTCTACGTCGACGACGTGCCCCCGCCGCAGGAGAAGCACCGCGAGCCCGGCGTCACCGGTCCCAGCAGCGAGGTCACCATCACCCTCGACGGGCGGACCGTCACCGGCTCACTCCCGCAGGACGAGTCGATTCTCGACTCCGCAGAGCAATTGCGCTCCGACCTTCCTTTCGCTTGCAAGGGCGGGGTCTGCGGCACATGCCGAGCCAAGATCACCTTCGGCGAGACCGACATGCGCCGCAACTACGCACTCGAGGACAACGAGGTCGACGCCGGCTTCGTACTCACCTGCCAGACCTTCCCCGTCAGCGACAACGTCACCGTCGACTTCGACGCCTGATCCCCCGGAGACTGCCATGACCAGCGTCCTGTCCACCCCCACCGACACACCGGACATCGAATTCGCCAGCCGCGATCAGATTTCCACGCTCCAGCTGGAGCGGATGCAGTGGTCGCTGCAGCACGCCTACGACAACGTCCCGCACTACAAGAAGGCCTTCGATGACGCAGGCGTGCACCCGACCGATCTGAAGGATCTGTCGGATCTGGCGAAGTTCCCGTTCACCACCAAGGCAGACCTTCGCGAGAACTATCCCTTCGGCATGTTCGCGGTTCCGCAGGAGAAGGTCTCGCGGATCCATGCGTCCTCGGGCACCACGGGCAGGCCGACGGTCGTCGGCTACACCGCCGGCGACATCAGCAACTGGGCCGATTTGGTCGCCCGCAGTCTGCGGGCGGGCGGAGTGAAACCGTCGGACAAGGTGCATGTCGCCTACGGCTACGGACTCTTCACCGGCGGACTCGGCGCACACTACGGCGCAGAACGACTGGGCTGCACAGTCATTCCAATGTCCGGCGGTCAGACAGACCGTCAGATCCAGCTCATCGAGGATTTCGAGCCCGACGCGATCATGGTCACGCCCTCGTACATGCTCACGATCGTCGACGCGATGGTCGCGAAGGGCATCGACCCGGCGAAGACGTCGCTGCGGACCGGAGTGTTCGGAGCCGAGCCCTGGACCGAGGAGATGCGCAAGGAGATCGAGAAGACCCTCGACATGGACGCCGTCGACATCTACGGCCTGTCCGAGGTGATGGGACCGGGCGTCGCGATGGAATGTGTCGAAACCAAGGACGGACTGCACATCTGGGAGGATCATTTCTACCCGGAGGTCATCGATCCGGTGACCGGCGAAGTCCTACCCGACGGCGAGGAAGGTGAACTGGTGTTCACATCGCTGTCCAAGGAGGCGATGCCGATCATCCGCTACCGCACCCGCGACCTGACTCGTCTGCTGCCGGGCACGGCCCGCACGATGCGTCGGATGCAGAAGGTCACCGGCCGCACCGACGACATGATCATTCTGCGCGGCGTCAACCTCTTTCCGACTCAGATCGAGGAGCTGATTCTGACGATTCCTGCACTGGCACCACAGTTCCAGTGCGTGCTCGAACGCGCCGGACGCATGGACACGCTGACCGTCCTCGTCGAAGCCCGCCCCGACGCTGCGCTCGACACCCATCCGATCGCAGCGGCAACGCTGAAGAAGTTGGTCAAGGATCGCATCGGCGTCAGCGTTGCGGTCGACGTCGTCGCACCGGCGGCCCTCGAGCGTTCCATCGGCAAAGCCCGCCGGCTGATAGACAACCGTCCGTCCGTATGAGATGAGCCCGGTGGCACTGGATTTCGAGCAATGGCGCGAGAACGTCTCGACGGCGTTCGTGCCGCTCGAGGCTGTGTCCACCGGGCTTTCGTCGTTCGAGGGCACGCTGGTGTCGTCGACGTTGGGATCGTTGCAACTGAGCGAGGTCGCGGGCCGTGAGGTCGACGTCCGACGTACTCGGGCCACCATCAAGCGGGCCGACCCCGGCTTGATCAAGGTGGGCTTGCAAGTGACCGGATGTGGCACCATCGTGCAGAACGATCGGGAGGCCGTACTGAACCCGGGCGACTTCGCGGTGTACGACACCAGCGCCCCCTACGATCTGCATTTCGCCGGAGACTTCGCGATGTTCGTGGTGATGTTCCCGCGCGAAGCGCTGCGCATCGATTCTCGTGAGTTGACGACCGTCGCCGCCCGTCGAATCGAGGGCGATCACGGTGTCGGCGCGTTGGTCTCGCCGTTTCTGCACGGCCTGCGCAGGACCACGGTCGACGGAACCCTCCCCACGACACCGATGCTGGAGAACGCCGTCCTCGATCTGCTCTGTGCAGCCCTCGACGACGCGGCACCGCACAACGCGCCGGGTTCGACGCTGCTGATCGAGGCCAACAGTCTCGTCGAGTCACATCTCGGCGATCCCACGCTGTCCACCGCGTCCCTCGCTGCACGCATGCATATCTCGGTGCGTTACCTGCAGAAACTCTTCGAGTCCGATGGTCGCACGGTGGCCGGCTGGATCAGATCCAGGCGACTCGATCGGTGTCACCGAGATCTCCGAGACCCACGCTTCGCCGCGGACAGCATCGGAACCATCTGTGCACGTCACGGTTTGATCGATTCATCGAACTTCTCGAAGCTGTTCAAGGAAACCTACGGCATGTCGCCGCGCGCGTACCGCGCCGACTGAAGGCGGGGCTCGCGGGCCCCGCCTTCACTCGAAGACTAGCTCCCCAGAATCAAGTCCGAGGCCCGCTCGCCGACCATGATCGACGGCGCGTTGGTGTTGCCCGACGGCACCGTGGGCATGATCGATGCGTCCGCGACCCGCAGCCCCTCGATACCGCGGACCCGAAGATCAGCTCCGACAACAGCATTGGGATCCGAGTCCGCACCCATCTTGCAGGTGCCCACCTGGTGGTGGTACGTGCCCGCGGTTTGGCGAACGTAGGCCCGCAGGTCGTCACGTGTGCGCGCGCTCGGCCCCGGAACCACCTCGGCCTTGCGCCAGGGTGCGAACGCGTCGGAGGCACCGATCTCACGGCAGATCTCCACCGCGTCGACCATCGCCTCCAGGTCGTACGGATCGGCCAGAATGTTCGGATCGGCCAGCGGCAGTTCGCTCGGGTCCGCCGACGCCAACCGTAGGGTGCCACGCGAGCGGGGAGCCACTATTCCAGGTGCGATGGTGTAGCCGTTCTCGGGCACCGGGTATCCGTCGGCGGGGTAGGGAATGTGCATGAACAGGGGCTGCAGATCGGGTGCAGCGCCGGCCCATCCGGTGCTGCGGGCATACAGCTGCGCTTCGAGTAGGTTGTTCGTACCGGCGGCGAGCGGCTCGAGGGACTCGTAGATGTTGCTGAGCAGCAGGTGGTCGTGCAGATTCTCGCCGACGCCGGGCAAGTCGACGACGGTGTCGATCCCGATTGCACTCAGGTGATCGGACGGGCCGATTCCGCTGAGCAGCAACGTTTTCGGTGAGCCGAGAGCTCCGCCGCACAGGATCACCTCGTGATCGGCGAACGATCGCTCCAGCTCCGAACCCCCGAGGCTGTACTCGATTCCCACTGCTCGGCCGTTCTCGAGCACCACCTTGTGCACGAGCGCTCCGGTGGTCACGGTCAGATCGGGATTGTTCAGCACCTGGCCGACGAAGCTCTTCCACGCGCTCATCCGCTCGCCGTCGCGGGTGGTGGTGTGGTTGTAGCCGGCACCCACCATCTCGTCGGCGTTGAAGTCGTCGATCAGCTTGTGCCCATGTTCGACTGCCGCATCGACGAAGGCCGCTGCCAGCGGGTGCGGGGTGCCCATGATCGACACCGGCAGCGGGCCGTCGCCGCCGTGGAACTCGGTGGCACCGAGCTCGTGTGACTCCGAACGCTTGAACAGCGGCAGTACGTTCTCCCAGGCCCATCCCGCATCTCCGGTGGCGGACGCCCAACCGTCGTAGTCGCTGGAATGTCCTCGGACGTAAATCATTCCGTTGAGGGACGAGCTGCCGCCGAGTACGCGGCCACGAGGCCAGAAGATCCGGCGATCGTTGGCGTGCTTCTGCGGAGTGGTGAACAATCCCCAATCCTGCGAGCCACCCAGCAGCGTCGGCCAGCCCTGTGGCGAATGGATCGCCGGGTCGGTATCGACCGGCCCGGCCTCGATCACGTGCACGGTATGCCCGGCGTCGAGCAACCGTCGGACGATGACGCTTCCGGCTGATCCTGCTCCCACTACGATGTAATCCGTCGACATTCGCTGCTTCTTTCTGTTGTGACCGTCGACACAACAGTGGCCCAATCCGCAAGCACAAACATGTCGCTGCGCGCACACATTCTGGGCCAGATGCGCCCTCGTTCAGGGATGAACCCAGCTGGAGACACGGAAGACCTCTACTCCCATTGTGATCGGAGATGTCTGCTGTGGTCCTTGTTCTCTCCTGAACAGTGGGATCAGAAAACTACGGGTGCCATTCCGACGATCATGAGAAGGGAACCTGCCGTGGCCCGACGCCCCGAGTGGCTCCTGTGAAACATGTTCAGCGTCAGTCCGATCCACGCTGCCAGCAGAGCCAGCACGACGAGCCTTGGGTCGAGACCTGCTCCATGCCGGTGCAACGGAGCCGCAGAGACTGCGTCGGGTACCGAATGGGCATGGATCGAGGGCGTCAGTAACAGCAGGACCGCCATGCAGGTGAGGTCGACGACGCACGGCCCCGACGAGGACGGTGTCGTGATTCCGGCAGTCACATGGACAGCCGCCACGATGAGGACAAGACTCGCCGGAATCGCGATGGTGGCATTCATGCCGAACACCACCATCGCGGCCATGACGGCACCCATGCACAGGTGAGCCCACCGGACCCGCCCATCGTGGTTTCGGCGTCCGAACAGCGGGAGAACAGCACCCACTGCACCGAGCGCCATCAACACCGTCATGACCATCGGAGTCAGCCCGTCGGCTCTAGGTCTCGGGCGCGAGATCCACCCAGCCGAGCTACGAGGAGCCCGCCGACGAAGAACACCGCAACGACGATCAACAGCAAGGTGGCGAGCACTCCCGAACCGCCGATGAGCAGCGTGAAGTTATCCAGCACGAGGGCGAGGATCGCGATGAGCCCCATGGTTCCGAGTGCCGGGGCGACAACGGTGTGCCAGGTGCGCTTGTCCACAGTCGATCGACGGAAGAACGCAATGATCGCCCCACCCGTCAGGATCATCAGAATCAGGATGCTCACGGTGGCCAGTCCGGACATCCAGGTGAACAACTCCAGCACCGGGTCTGCGCCTGCTGCGGCGAAGACCACGAGAACCAATGCTGCCGAGCCGGTCTGGAACAGCGATCCCATGTGCGGGGAGCCGTGCCGAGAGTGGGTGCGTCCCAACATCGACGGGGCGACGCCCTTGCGGGCCAGGGCGAATACGTACCGTCCGATTGCGTTGTGGAAAGCGAGCAAGGCGGCGAAGAGACTGGTGACCAACATGATTTCCATGATGTCCGCCGCCATCGGGCCCAAGTACTGGGCGGCAGCGGCGAAGGTCAACCCCGCCGTGTCATCGGCAGCGGCCTGCGCGACGGACGCGCTACCGAAGGCGAGCACCACGGCCCAACTCGACACCGCGTACACCAATCCGATGGTGACGACGGCGGCGTAGGTCGCGATCGGAACAGTCCGCGTGGGGTTGCGCGCCTCCTCGCCGTAGATCGCGGTGGCCTCGAAGCCGATGAACGACGCGATGGCGAACATCAACGCGATTCCCGGGGATCCATCGAAGAAGGCCGAGGGAGTGAACGATTCGACGTCGATGCCGGCGGCGCCACCCTTGACGAACACCGCGACCGACAGGATCACGATGATCCCGATCTCGAGCACCAGCAGTACTCCGAGCACCTTGGCTCCGAGATCGATGCTGCGGTAGCCGAGCAGCGCCACGATCGCGACGAGGCCGAGCGCCCACAGCCACCACGGCAGATCAGGACCGCCGTATTTCACGACCAGGCTGTCGACGGTCGATGCGGCAAGGCCGTAGATGCCCGCTTGAATGGCGGTGTAAGTCAGCAGCGCCAGACCCGCGGCGCCGAGGCCCATGGTTCTCCCGAGCCCTTTCTCCACGTAGGCGTAGAACGCACCGGTGTCCACCATGTGCCGGCTCATGGCCGCGTAGCCGACGCTGAAGATCAGCAGGACTACTGCCGCGACAATGTAGGCGAGCGGAGCGCCGGCACCGTTGCCGGTCGCGATCATGACCGGCAATGCTCCACCGATGGCGGTCAGCGGCGCAGCAGCGGCGATGACCAGGAACACGATCCCCACGACGCCGATGGATCCGCGTAGCGCGCCTGCCGTCGAATTCGATTGGGTGTCAGACACTCTGCTCACCGCTCTCGCAGCTCGAGGAGGCGCAATGCGCAGAGGTCGTGCGCGGCACATCGAGCGTCGGGTTGCGATCGAAGAATCCCGCGGGCTTGAGCTTGAACCCGGTGTAGTCCACCGGCATGATCGGCCAGTCCTCGGGCCGCGGGAAGTGGGTGAGCCCGAAGGTGTGCCACAGCACGATGTCCTCGTCGACCAAGCTGCGGTTCGAGGCGACGAACGCCGGCAGGCCCGCTCCCCCGTGATGCTGGTTGACGAAATCGCCTGCGGCATAGCGCTCGCTTCGGTCGAACTGGGTCACCCACAGATGCTTCGTGGCGAACGTGGCGCGTCGCGCGATCGACGAGTTGTCGTCGGCGAGAAGCAGCGGCTGCCCCTCGGGGTGCAGCGTGTATCCGACGGGTCTTTCGAGCCGACTCAGTGAGGTCGGATTGGTGACATGCCAGACGCGGCCCACTGTGCCGTCGGCAACACGCTGCGCCTCGGATTCAGTGGTGAGTGGGGTGTGTTGCAGAGCAAAGGCATTGCCGTGCAGATTGTCCGGCCCCATCGGCACTCGGCGGGTCTCGATCTCCTCGACGGAGTTGCCGGTGCCGTCGATCATCATGTCGAGTCGAGCACTGAACAGGTGCTGGTGGCACGGCGCTCCGAGTCCCGGGGCGATCTCTGTGGCGTAGGGGTAGTCACCACCGGGATGTCCGGAGGTGAACACGATTCCCGTTGCCTTGACCTCGAATTCGATGGTGCCGTCGAGGTACAGGTACCAGAAGAAGCCGTAATCGTAGTTGCCGATGGTGGTGAAGAAGGAGATCACGAGTCGACGCTGGCGACGGGTCTCCTGAGACCCCGACCACAGATCGGTGTGCTTCCACAGCACCCCGAAATCTTCCTCGTGCATGCACACAGCGTTGGTCAGCGTTTTCGGGTTGCCGAATTCGTCGGCGATCACGGCGTCGAAATACGTGATGTCTCCGACGCAGTCGCAGCCGAGTTCGAGTGAGTTCGCGTACCGTCCCACCAGGTACTCACCGGTGTCGAAGTAGTTCTGCCACGACCGCAGCGGCGACGGATCACCGTAGGGAACAACCATTTCGGCGATCGACGCGCGGTGGATGATCGGCCGAACCGTACCGTGGTCCTCGAAACCGATCTGGTGCAGCACCAGACCTTCACGCACATCGAAGCCTACTCTGAACGACCACTTCTCCCAGTCGACGCGATTGCCTCGAACCGTGAAACTCGGACCGTCGGGTTGGGTGATCTCGATCGACTTCTGCGTGGTCCGCAGCGGGCCGGTGACGGACAGATCGTCGAAGTTGCCCGATTCCTCCGGGATGGGAACCGCACCCAGGTCGGTGACCTTGTCCACCGTCCGGTTCATCACGTCGACGAAAGCGACCAGCCCGTCGATCGGATGGGCCCACGCGTGATCGGCGGGGTAGTCCTGCCGAAAAGCCAAGCCGCGCAGTATTCGTCGACCGTGCTCGCCCGGGTAGTCGAACACGCCTGCCGACAGTGGTGCCACTCGAACGTCGGCTACGTCCAGTCCGCGCGCGGCCAGCGCGGCGAGCCAGTCCGGATCGGTGGAGAGGACACTCTCGACGAGCTCGAATTCCTCGTCGAGCACCGGCATCTGACCGTCGCGGGTCGCGTCGAGCCGAGTGGAACCGATCACCTGACGGTCGTCGAGGGAGACGAGTAGGTCGACGGCATCGGGAGTCGAGATGTCGTGCAGTAGCACTCGAAATGTGCGTCGGGTGGTCGGTTCTGCGACGTACAAGTCGGACTTGTTCGGCTCGTCGAGTCCGACATAGACGAACCGGGTTGCGGCGGTGACAAATCCGGCGGAATCGACGATCGAGCGGACCTGAGCGATTTCGTCTTCGGTGGGTAACGACAGAGCGTGGTCGATTGCGTGGGGAGTGAGGGTCGGCATCGGTCTTCCTCGGGGTCGGGTGATACTACGATGTGGTTCTACATACGTTGAATAAAACAGGCACGCGAAGCGGGAGGGCCGCCTGGGAGCCGGGTGGCTACAGCTGAGCTATGAACCGATCGAGCATCTCGAACTGCCGGTCGGCAGTGGTGTCGTCAGGGGTGAGCACGCCGAGAATCTGCATGCCCATCATCATGTTGAGCAGTGTTTCGACGGCGAGATCGACATCGAAGTCGCCGGCGTCACCTTCCGCGCGGGCCTGCTCGAGAAACTCCGCCATCCGAGTGCGCCACGAGACCAGGGACCGACGGTTGGTCTCGTCCATGTGCTCGTCGTACATCGCGCGCTGCCACAGCGAGACTGCAATTCTCGCCTCGAGCAGAGTCTCGTCGGTTGTCGGCATCACTTCTCGGCAGAAGATTCGAAGAGCCTCGAATCCCGTTGCCTCGCCGAGGGCTTCGTCGATACGACGGTTCGTCGCCTCGAAGACGTGCTCGAATGCGGTGCGGAGAATTTCGTCCTTACCCGCGAAATAATGACTCAGTGCGCCGTTCGTGTATCCCGCCTCGGTCGCGATGTCCCGCATGTTCGCAGCATCGATTCCTCTGGCAGCGATCAAACGCCAGGTTGCGGCGGTAATCGCGCGGCGGCGTTCGTCGTGATCCACGAGCTTGGGCACAGCCATACGGTAGCGGTCCTCGACTCCGACGCGGACCTAGGGTTCGCGCATCGCCATCACCCCTTTCCGATTCGTCGGACGTTGTTCTACGTCCGTTGAACTAAATCCTGCGGCCTGCTCGTTACGAATCGCGTGTTCTTCGGTAAACACCGCGTAACTCGACGTGAGCGGAACTTCGTAGCAGGGGTCGAAGTCCCGCTCACCTGCGCAAGCTCTAGAGGACGATCGTGACGACCTTCTCCTCGGTGTTGGCCTCGATTCCGGCCCACCCCAGTTCACGTCCGGTGCCACTGGATTTCATGCCGCCCCACGGGAGTGCGGGATCGATTGCCGCCCAACCGTTCACCCATACGGCACCGGAGCGCACTCGAGCCGCGAGGGTGTGTGCCCGCGAGACGTCGCGGGTCCAGATGCTCGCTGCCAACCCGTAGACGGTGTCGTTGGCGATGGAGATCGCCTCGTCGGCCGTATCGAAGGGAATCACCGTGCCGACGGGTCCGAAGATCTCCTCCTGGGCGATCTTCATGCCGTTGTCGGCGTCGGCGAAGATGGTCGGCTCGACGAAGTAGCCTGCCCCGTCCGGTCGGCTGCCACCGGCGGCCACTCGGGCTCCGCCGTCGCGTCCGGCCTGGATGTACCCGAGGACGGTGTCTCGCTGCGTGGCATTGACCAGCGCGCCCATCGTCGTCGACGGATCGAACGGATCTCCCAGAACCTGCGCCGACGCCGCGGCGGCCAGGCCGTCGACCACCTGCGAGTACAGCGAGCGGTGCACCAGCACTCGCGTGCCGGCCGCACAGACCTGTCCCTGGTTGAAGAACAGGCCCATCGCGGTTCCGTTGATCGCCGCCTCGAGATCTGCGTCCTCGAGAATGATCTGCGGCGACTTGCCGCCGAGCTCGAGCGTCGTCCGCTTGAACGTATCGGCAGCCTTCTTGGCGATGAGCTTGCCGACCCGAGGACTGCCGGTGAAGCTGATCTTGTCGACGTCGGGGTGGCCGACCAACGCGTCACCGGTCACCTCGCCCAATCCTGGAAGAACGTTGACGACTCCGCCGGGCAGACCGGCCTCGCCGATCAGGCGCGCGAGATGCAGGATGGACAGTGGCGCGTCCTCCGGCGGCTTGACGACCACGGTATTTCCGGCGGCCAGCGCCGGCGCGAGCTTCCACGCCGCGATCATCAGTGGGGTGTTCCAGGGGACGATCATGCCGATGACGCCCACCGGCTCGCGAACGGTGTAGGAGTGCGTCGGCTGCCCGAAGTAACCCGCGGTGGGGATGGAGCTCCCGGTGATCTTGTCGGCCCAGCCGGCGAAGTGTCGGAATGTGGCGGCTGCATTGGGGATGTCGAGCATCGACGGCTGGCCCACCGGCTTGCCGATGTCCAGAGCTTCGAGTCGAGCGAGAAGGTCGCCGTCCCGCTCGATCAGATCGGCCACTCGATTGAGTAACTGTCCGCGGACCGCCCCGGGCGTTGCACCCCACTCACCGCCGAGTTGAGCACGGGCTGCACGCACCGCCGCGTCCACATCCGATGCCGTAGCTGCAGCGATCTGAGCCAGGGGCTGTTCGGTGGTGGGGTTGATGTCGGTGAAGGTTCCGCCGTCGGATGCGCCGTGCCACTGTCCCGCGATGTAGAGCTCGGTGGCGGTTCCGGTCGGCAACGACGGTGCGGCCGATTCCTGTACTGCAGTCATAATTCTTCGCTCCTTCTCGGGTGCCTATCGCGGCACCTGTGGCGTGTCCGTTCCAGATTGCGCCCGCGCCCACGAGAAGGTCTTGTGTGATCGCGCACACATTCTGCGGTAGATGCGCACTGATCCGAACCACGTCGACGTCGCGCCATCGTGGGTTCCGCGAAGGTGCCGAAAGGCGCAGTATGAAGTGGTGAACGTGATACCGACGCAATTGCGGGCGCAATTCGCCCTCCGTCTCTCGGCGTTGTACGGGCAGGAGGTTCCCGCCTATACGACGCTGCTGGATGTCACGGCGACGATCAATGCCGAAACGCTGCGGGCCACCGGTGCCGATGCCGAGCGCTACGGCTCGATCGACCGCGTCACCGCGGAACGCCACGGAGCCATCCGCGTCGGTAATGCACGCGAGATGTCTCAGGTGGCAACCATTTTCGGTGCCATGGGTATGTATCCGGTGGGGTTCTACGATCTGCGCGACACCGCGTCGAGTTCGATTCCTGTCGTGTCCACGGCGTTTCGCCCCATCGAGCAGGACGAACTCGCGATCAATCCATTTCGGGTGTTCACCTCGATGCTGGTGGCCTCGGACCGACGCTTCTTCGACGAGGACCTCGGCGGTAGGCTCACCGAATTCCTCGACCGTAGAACGCTTTTCCCACACGAGCTACTCGAGTTGGCCGGCAAAGCGGAGGCCGACGGCGGACTCTCCGAAGACGACGCCGCGACATTCCTGGATCTGGCCACGTCCTCGTTCGCGCTGTCCGGTGACCCCATCGACAGGGCGTGGTACCGCGAACTCGAAGCGGTCTCCGCCGTAGCAGCAGATATCGGCGGAGTCTCCTCGACGCACATCAATCATCTGACGCCCCGGGTCCTCGACATCGACCTCCTGCACAGCCGTATGGAAGAGCGCGGGGTGGCGATGATCGACACCATCCAGGGCCCGCCCCGCATGTCCGGTCCGGGACTTCTGCTGCGGCAGACGTCATTCCGAGCACTGAACGAAGAGCGGATGTTCGCCGACGAGGACGGCCGCCTCGAATCCGGCCACCTGCGGGTCCGGTTCGGTGAAGTCGAAGCGCGGGGGGCGGCCGCTACCGTGCTCGGCCGCAGTCGCTACGACACCTACCTGGAACGATCCGAGAACCGGGGATCCGGCAGAGAGACCGCCAGGTGGGCTTCGTTGGTACCCGAGAGCGAAGCCGACTGGCTGGCAGAAGATCTGGCCTACTTCAGCTTTCGCACGACGGGCCTGAGTCCAACGCCCACCGACCGGACTCGAGGGCTGGTCGACTTGGTCGAATCAGGCTTCGTCGCCGCAGATCCGATCGTGTACGAGGACTTCCTGCCGAAGTCTGCCGCCGGGATCTTTCGATCCAATCTCGAAGCCGACGGCACCCGCATCTCCGAGAACGCAGCCACCTCGTTCGATGCCGACTCGATGGCAGGAGTGCTCGGCCGAACGCTGCACGATCCGTATGCGATCTACAGCGCGATCCGAGACGCGTCGGTAACGAAGCTGGAGAGGCACCTCGGCCTCACCAGCCCTCTCGCCTGCCCCTGGCGCACGTAAGGAGCCCGCTCAGATACCGAGTGATCCCGCCAGGGTCGGCCAACTCTTGGGCAGCTGGTCCACCCAGTAAGGCCACGAGTGGGTTCCGGTCTCGGTGAAGTCGAACGTTGCCGGAATCCCGAGTTGACCGAGTCGGTCGGCGAGTCGATGGGTGCAGTAGTTCGCGCCCACTTCGATGAGACCACCGATCACCACGACGTCGAGAGCGTCCACGCTGTCGAAGCTCTCGTACGGCCCCGGCGCTCCCGTTCCCACCGATACGTACACGGCGGTGCCGCGCAGACGTTCGGCGTTGACGACCGAATCGTGCTCGACCCAGTCCGGATCCAACGGGCCGCCCCACATGTTGTCGGCGTTGCCGCCGAAGGCAGCGATGATCGACCGAATGTTCGCCTGACCCATCGGGTCCGAGGATGCAAAGCAACCGCTGTACGACGCGACGCCGGAGTACACGTCCGGGTTACGCACCGCCAGCATCATGGCCGACTGCGCGCCCATCGACAGTCCGGCGATCGCGTTGCGCCCGTTGCCGTCGAACGCTGCGTCGATCACCGGCGGCAGTTCCTCGGTCAGGAACGTTTCCCATTGGTACCGGCCGAGTGTCGGGTCGTCGCGCTGCCAGTCTGTGTAGAAGCTGCCGGGGCCTGCCAGTGGCAGTACGACATTGACGTTCTTGTCGGCAAAGAATTCGGCCGCCCCACCTTTGCGCAACCACATGCTGTTGTGCGGGTCCTCTTCGCCGATACCGCTGAGCATGTAGAGCGTCGGACGCGGTCCGGTTTTCACGGCGGGAGTCAGTACCTGCACTTCGACGATCCCGCCCATCGCAGGAGAGTCCACGCTCACGGTGCGCAGGGTGTCGGACGCGATCGCGGTGTCGACGATGCGAGCGGCAGCCACAGCAGGATCGGCGGAGACAACGGCGACCGATGACAACGACACCACAGCGGCGACGACGAACGGGACGAAGATACGTCGACGACGCATGGGGATCCTCTCGGGCTTTGTCACGAAAACAGCGAATCGACACGGAGCATCGCACACCTTCGGACCCAATGAAACGCCGAGGACGAAGTTCGCCGAATCAGACCGACCGGAACTCTGCCACGCCCGCACTAGTTGAGAATTCACCTTGCTTTGCAGCGCTTTTCGGGCATCTGCTCCACATACAAACAATGCATCGTGCACTAATCATTAGCGCCCTAACTAAATCTGCTAGCCTGGATTTCGTGACCACCGTCGAAGATCCGCTCGCACTCGATCGACAGGTCTGCTTCGCGCTCGCCGTAGCCAACCGTGCCGTGCTGTCGGTGTATCGGCCACTGCTCGAGCCGATGGGACTGACGCATCCGCAGTACCTGGTGATGCTGGCACTGTGGGGCGAGTCGCCCATGTCGGTCAAAGCCATCGGATCAGCCCTGCAACTCGATTCCCCCACCCTCTCCCCGCTGCTCAAGCGTCTGGAATCGATGGGGTTGCTGGCCCGTAACCGCAGCGCCGAAGACGAGCGAGTGCTTCTCGTCTCGCTCACCCCGACCGGAGCCGCGCTGCGCAAGCAGGCCGAGAAAATTCCGCCCGCCGTCGTGGAGAGGCTCGGCGCGTCACTCGCCGAACTCGACGATCTGCGACGCGTCCTCACCCGTGTCAACGACGCGGCCATCGCAGCAGGAGCATTGTCATGAACTCGCACCCGATTCGGAGCCGTCCATCCCTCGGCCAGTGGCTGGGCTACGCGGTCCTCGGGCGCAAACTGCCCGACTCCATGCAGAACTGGGTTCGACGCGACCTCGTCGGGCCGGGAGCAACGCCGCGTCACATCCTGCGGTCGATGATTCCGTTCCTACCGATCTTCATCGGATTCTTCGTCCTGTTCCCTGGAGCGATCTGGCTCCGTGCCTCGATGGTGCTGCTCAGTTTGCTCCTCGCGCTGTTCTACACCGCCGCGTACATGGATCAGAACCGCGCCCGACGCCTCGAAATTCATGGACTACCGGCCGACCTCAAGAGCGCGAAGAAGATGGCCGAAATGGAACGCGAGCGAGAGAACTATCGCCGCAATCACTGACTCTCCGGGCTGAGCCCGGCCATGAAGTCGTCGGCGATCATCGCGGCCAGGTCACGGGTCTCGCGGTTGGTGTTCTGCGACAGTTCGGTCAGTTGGGCGAAGGCGGCGTCGGCGTCGATGCGGTAGACCGACATCAGGATTCCGACGGCTCGGCCGATCGATCCGCGGGTGTCGAGGGCGGTGCGCAGCGTCGCGGCCTGGTTGCCGCTTTCTTCGATCAACTGCTCGCGCATGCGGGAGAGTTCCAGGTGAACGCGCACCCGGGCGGCGAGTTCTCGGTCGTGGAACGGTTTGACGATGTAGTCGTCGGCACCGCGTCCGAGGCCGTCCAGCACGAAGTCGGTTCCCGCTCGCGCGGTCAACAGGATCACCGGCACCCGTTGCAGGCCGGTGTCTCGGCGGATCTCGTTCACCAGTTCCAGGCCGCTGCGGCCGGGAAGCATGACGTCGGTAAGCACGAGCCCTGGCGTTGTCGATCGCGCACGATCGAGCGCTGTCTCGACGTCGCCCGCGGTGGTGACGGTCCAGCCTTCGTCGCTGAGCAGTCGGACGAGATAGTTGCGCATGTCGATGTTGTCCTCGACGAGCAGAATGTCTGCTCGGTCGGAGGTGACCGTCGCCGATTCTTTCGAAGCGAAGATCGCCGACACCGAATCCGCGTGCACAACCGGTCGATCGAGGGCCGCGGCCGACTCGACCGCCAATCGGGGCACGACCACCGTGAAGGTGCTGCCGCGGCCCACCTCACTGTCGACGTCGATACGCCCGTTCAGGGCAGTGAGCAGGTCCGATACGAGCGCGAGGCCGATACCGGTCCCCTCGATGCTGTGGGCACCGGACCGTTCGACTCGGTGGAACCGATCGAATACTCGGGGCAGGTCGTCGGCGGGTATTCCGAGTCCGGTGTCGGCGACGACGAGTCGAATCGTGTCCGCTTCGGCCCGCAGGCGCACGGAGACACTGCCGGCCGGAGTGTATTTGACGGCGTTCGCGACGAGGTTGAACACGACCTTCGACCACATCTCGCCGTCGATGAGAATCACGACCTCCTCGCTCGCGTCGACGACAAGGTCGAGCCCCTGGTCCGATGCGACCGCCGCGAACATCGACGCGCAGTCACGCGTCACCGCGGCCAGGTCGGTGGGTTCGAGTCGGGCCCGCAGCTGGCCGGCGTCCGCGCTGACGACGTCGAGCAGATCGTCGACCAGACGTCGTAGCCGGGTCGACGCACGGTGGACCACGTCGAGTGAGTCTCGGTCGGAGTCGGACAGGGTCGACGTCGTGCTCTCACGTACCGACTCCAGTGGACCGGCGAGCAGGGTGAGCGGGGTTCGAAACTCGTGCCCCACGTTCTCGAGCAACCGTGTCTTCGCCTCGTCGGCTTCGGCCAGCGCCGCGACCCGCCGACGTTCCATCTCGAACGCCTGTGAGGCGGTCAGTGCCGTGGACACGCGCTCGGCAAGGACTCCGCAGAACGACGTGAGCGACTCGTCCACGGCTCGACTGCTTCTGACCCCGATCACCAGTGCACCGATCGGTTGCACGCGACCAGCCATCGTCAGCGGCATCACGACCGCCTCCGGGACGTTCCCGTCCACCGGCACGGTTGCGCGCGGCACCACGCCCTCGATCACACCGAAGACATCGGAGTCCAGCCACGTCGAACTCTCGTAATCCGCGTCGCCGCTGGTGGCGACGCAGCGCAGGGGACCGTTCTCGGCCAGGTCGTCGCGCAACAACGCGGCGACGAGCGGAAACTCCCGCGGCTCACTTCCCAGCACATCCACCGCAGCTCTGGCGATTCCGGGCGGACCTGCACCGTCTCCGGCGTCGAGCGCACCCAACCGCAGCAGCGCACTCATTCGTCGCTGGCCCACCACCTGCACCGTGTCGTCGGTCGGGGTGACGAACAACCCCAGAACCGTGCGTCCCGGTCCACGAATCGGACTGTGGGAGAACGTCCAGTAGGTCTCTTCGAGGAAGCCGTGCCGGTGCATCATGAACATGTACTGGGCTCGGTGAACGGGCTCGTCGCTCTCGACAACCTCGCGAGCCATCGGCCCCACGTCGTCCCAGATTTCGGCCCAGCACTCACCCGCAGGCTGGGCGGCGGCGGCGGGAAACTTGTCTCCCAGAAGATCGGTGTACGAGTGATTGAAGATCTGCACCAGGTCCGGGCCCCACCAGATCAGCATCGGAGTGGTCGACGGCATAACCGTGCGAATGGCCGTGACAAGTTCGTGCGGCCACTGCTCGACCGGTCCGAGTTTCGTCGCGGACCAGTCGAGCTCGCGGAAACGAGCGTCGGTGGCATTGTCACCCGGAAACAGCTCGTCCAGCAGGGCCGAACCGTCGTCAGGTCGTGCGGAATTCATCGCCTCACCCTTCGTAGCGTGCGGCCGCACGTTTCTCGACGGGCGCTATATCGCCGTCGATCCTAGCCCAACGCCCGGTACGCAGGCGTTTCCCTCGACCTTCGCGGGGGTAATGACGCGAGCATGCCCTCCTCATCAAGTCTCCCCTACCCCTTGGGCGTCTCGCGTCTGACGAACGACGGCGCCAACCTTGCCGTCTACTCCGAAACAGCGGACTCGGTCTCCGTGGTCGTGCTGAACAACGACGGAACAGAGCGCAGTACAACACCATTGACACTGCGCACCGGCCATGTGTTCCACGATCGGGTTCCCGACGTGACACCCGGAGTTCGCTACGGCCTCCGCGTCGACGGCCCGTGGGATCCCGCTTCGGGACTGCGGCACAATGCGGCGAAGTTGCTGCTCGATCCATACGCAACCGCTATCACCGGCCAGGTCGACTGGAACGAGTCGGTCTTCAGCCACCTGCATGCCGAGCCGGAGACCCGCAACGACGAGGACTCGGCTCCGCATATGCCGTATTCCGTTGCAGTGCAGTCGAACTTCGACTGGTCCGGCGACCAGTCGCCTCGCACACCGTTGGACCGCACGGTGGTCTACGAGGTCCATGTGAAGGGCTTCACTGCCACCAATCCTGATGTCCCCGAGGATATTCGTGGTACCTACGCCGGCCTGGCGCATCCGGCGGCGATTGCGCATCTGAAGCGCATCGGAGTCACGGCAGTGGAATTGCTGCCGATTCACCAGTTCGTCCAGGATTCGCATCTACTCGAAGAGGGGCGTCGCAACTACTGGGGCTACAACTCCATCGGCTTCTTCGCACCACACAACGAGTACAGCAGCAGCGGCGACACGGGCGGCCAGGTGGACGAGTTCAAAGCACTGGTCAAAGCCATGCACGACAACGGCATCGAGGTCATTCTCGACGTCGTCTACAACCACACCGCCGAGGGTAATCATCTGGGACCGACGCTCTCGCTCAAGGGAATCGACAACGGCTCGCATTACCGACTCGTCGACGACGACCGGAGTGCGTATTACGACACCACCGGAACCGGCAACAGTCTCAACGTGGGGCACCCCGCTGCTCTGGCACTGATCCTGGACTCCCTGCGGTACTGGGTCACCGAGATGCACGTGGACGGGTTCCGCTTCGACCTAGCGAGCACGCTGACGCGTCAGGACTCGGATCTGAACGTGCACAGTGCATTTCTCTCCCTGGTGCACCAGGACCCGACGCTCGCTCCGGTCAAACTCATCGCCGAACCGTGGGATACCCAGGGGTACCAGGTCGGCGGCTTCCCGGCCCGCTGGTCGGAGTGGAACGGCAAGTTCCGCGACGACGTCCGTGACTTCTGGCGCGGCGAGAACGGAGCGCTGCCTGCATTGGCGCAGCGCGTCACCGGCAGCCCCGACGTCTACGAGAGCACCCGGCGACCTACGTTGGCGAGCGTCAACTTCATCACCGCGCACGACGGTTTCACGTTGGCCGACCTGAACTCCTACGACGACAAACACAACGAGGAGAACGGTGAGGACAGTCAGGACGGCGAATCCGACAACCGCTCGTGGGGTTGCGGCGCGGAGGGGCCGACCGACGACGAGGGAGTCAACGCACTGCGGGCCCGGCAGCAGCGCAACCACCTTGCGACGCTGCTGCTCTCGGCCGGGGTGCCGATGATCCTCGGTGGCGACGAACTGGGCCGCTCACAGAACGGCAACAACAACGCCTACTGCCAGGACAACGAGGTCTCCTGGTTCGACTGGAGCACAGCCGATCAGGATCTGATCGACTTCACCACGCACTTGATCGCCCTACGCGACGAGCACCCGGCACTGCGCCCGACGTGGTTCCGCCACGACAGCGATTCCGACGAAGATGGCGCCGGGCCGGATACCGTCGACTTCTACCGAGCCGACGGCCAAAAGCTGTCCGACGAGGACTGGTCCGATGGCAATGCCCACAGCATCCTGGTCCTCATGCGCGCCGACGACAAGGATGCGTCGTTCGCGTGGATGGTCAATGCCTCCGATGCCACAGTGGAATTCACGCTTGTGGAAGGAACGTGGACCCTGTCTACCTCGAGCGACTCGGATCAGGCGTACGAGGCCGGCGGGCCGTCGATCCTGATTCGCGAGCACTCGTTCACGTTGCTGCAGGGCTGATACAGCAATAACCGTCGATGGCGGCGGTCCTCGTCGAGAGGACCGCCGCCATCGGTCGGTTCAGCTCACTCCGAGTCGCACATCCGGTGCCCCGAGTCGTGCGGCATCGGCGGTATCGTCGTCGGGCTGCTCCTGCGAATCACGTTCTGCCAGAACACGAAGACGATAGTGCTCGATCTCCTCGGTGACGTGCTGATCGTCCCACCCGAGGATCGGCGCGACCAGCCGAGCAATCTCGTCGGCGGCCGCTTCACCACGATCGGGAACCTCGATGGAGATGCGAGTGCGCCGGGTCAGGATGTCGTCGAGGTGTTGCGCGCCCTCGTGACTGGCCGCATAGACCACCTCTGCCTTGAGGTACTCCGGCGCGCTCTCCAGCGGATTGCCGAGCTCGGGATCGGCGTCGATCAAGTCCAACAACTCTCCCATGAGAGTGCCGTACCGACCGAGTAGATGCTCGACGCGGGAGACGCGCAGACCCGTGCGTTCGGCCGTCAGAGCACGAGAGTTGAACGCACCCAGGTATCCGTCGGCACCGACGAGCGGGATGTCCTCGGTGACGCACTTCGGTACCGTGCGTTCGAGCCCGTGCACTGCGGCATCGACTGCGTCCTTGGCCATCACACGATAAGTGGTGTACTTGCCACCCGCGATGACGGTCAGTCCTCGGACCGGGCTGGATACCGCATGCTCACGCGAGAGTGTGCTGGTGGAATCGGATTCGCCGAACAGCAACGGACGAAGTCCTGCATAGACACCCACCACATCGGTCCGGTCCAATGGATCGGCCAGCAGCTTGTTCACATGACCGAGGATGTAGTCGATGTCGCTCTGGCTCGCGGCCGGGTGAGCCAGATCCAGCTTCCAGTCGGTGTCGGTGGTGCCGATGATCCAGTGACTGCCCCAGGGGATGACGAACAGCAGACTCTTCTCGGTTCGCGTGATGATGCCGGTGGCGCTGTTGATGCGATTGCGCGGCACCACCAGATGCACGCCCTTGGATGCGCGAACCTGGAATTGTCCACGGCCGCCGACCATCTGCTGTACCTCGTCGGTCCAGACACCCGCGGCGTTGATGACCTGCTTGGCCCGGACCTCGAAGGAACGGCCGGTCTCGAGGTCGCTCGCCACGACGCCGACGACCTTGTCGTCCTCCCGGAGGAAACCCGTGACGCGAGTGCTGTTGGCGCACAACGCACCGTAGGCTGCCGCCGTACGAGCGAGCATCATCGTGTGTCGTGCGTCGTCGACCTGACCCTCGTAGAACTTCACCGCACCGCGGATCGCCGATCGCTTGCCGGACGGGAAGGACTCGAGCGTCTTCTTCTTGCCGAGGTGCTTGTGGTGGCTCGGAACACCGCGGCCGGCACCCATGACGTCGTACACGCCGATGCCGAGACCGACGTACGGACGGTCGATCACTTTCTCGAGCGGATAGATGAACGGCACCGGGCGAGCGAGGTGCGGGCAGAGCTTGTTCAGTACCAGCGACCGTTCCTTCAGTGCCTCGAACACCAACGCGAAGTTGAACTGTTCGAGGTAGCGCAGTCCACCGTGGAAGAGCTTGCTGGAACGGCTCGACGTGCCGGCGGCGTAGTCGCGCGCCTCGAGCAATCCCACTTTCAATCCGCGAGTCACCGCGTCCAACGCCGTGCCCGCTCCGACGACGCCGCCGCCGATCACCAGGATGTCGAGCTCTTCGGCCTCCATCCGAGCCAGCGCATCCGCGCGCCCCTGGGGACTCAAAGCTGTTGTGGTGGAACTCATTCTTCATCAACCCAATCGAGAGTACGTGTCACTGCTTTCTTCCAACCGGCGTACAGCTTGGCCCGTTGTTCTTCGTCCATGGACGGAGTCCATGTCTTGTCCTCGGCCCAGTTCTGCCGGATGTCGTCCTCGCTCTCCCAGTATCCGACGGCGAGGCCGGCCGCGTATGCCGCTCCGAGAGCGGTGGTTTCGGCCACGACGGGGCGCACCACATCGACATTGAGGATGTCGGACTGGAACTGCATCAGCAGCTCGTTCACCACCATTCCACCGTCGACCTTGAGCACCTCGAGATCGACACCGGAGTCGGCATTCATGGCCTCAATCACCTCACGCGTCTGATACGCGGTGGCTTCGAGTACCGCACGCGCCAAGTGACCCTTGTTGACGAACCGCGTCAGTCCCACGATGGCACCTCGGGCATCCGCGCGCCAGTGCGGGGCGAACAGTCCGGAGAATGCGGGCACGAAGTAGGCACCGCCGTTGTCGTCCACCGACCGTGCGTCGGTCTCGATGTCCGACGCCGAGGAGATCATGCCGAGGTTGTCGCGCAGCCACTGCACCAGCGAACCCGTCACGGCGATGGAACCTTCGAGCGCGTACACCGTCGGCTGGTCACCGATCTTGTAGCAGACCGTGGTCAGCAATCCGTTCTTGCTCATGACCTTTTCGGTACCGGTGTTGAGCAATACGAAATTGCCTGTGCCGTAGGTATTCTTGGCCTCACCGGGCGACAAGCAGGCCTGACCGAAGGTGGCCGCCTGCTGGTCGCCGAGGATTCCGGCGATCGGCACCCCACGGAACGGACCGCGCTCGCGCCCGTTGCCGTACACCTCGGAGCTGGAACGGATCTCGGGCATCATCGACATCGGGATGTCCATGTCGGCGCAGATGCTTTCGTCCCACTGCAGGGTGTCCAGATCCATCAGCAGGGTCCGCGAGGCATTGGTCGGATCGGTGTAATGCAGTCCGCCGTCGGTTCCGCCGGTCATGTTCCACAGAACCCACGTGTCCATGTTGCCGAAACACAGTTCTCCCGCCTCGGCTTTGGCGCGTGCGCCGTCCACGTTGTCGAGGATCCACTTGATCTTGGGGCCGGAGAAGTAAGTGGCCAGCGGCAGACCGGTCTTGGCGGTGTATTTGTTGGCGTCGCCCCCACCGAGTGCAGTGGCGATGCGATCGGTACGAGTGTCCTGCCAGACGATGGCGTTGTAGATCGGCTTGCCTGTCGCCTTCTCCCACACCAGCGTGGTCTCGCGCTGGTTGGTGATGCCGACCGCGGCGATGTCCTCGCGCGTCAGATCCGCTGCGGCCATGGCACCTGCGGCGACGGCGCGCACGTTGTCCCAGATCTCCGACGCGTCGTGCTCGACCCATCCGGCCTGGGGAAAGATCTGCTGGTGTTCCTTCTGGTCGCTGGCGACGACGGTCCCTGCGTGATCGAAGATCATGCAGCGCGAGGACGTGGTTCCCTGATCGATCGCGGCGATGTACTTCCCTGCGGTCTCGGTCATGGCTTTTCTCCTGTTGTCTGGGTATCGGCTGGGAGTCGAGATGGCGGCTCTGGCGTCGCACCTTCTTGTTTGCGAAGGTTCTTTCCGATGAGCAGGTCGTACAGAAGCACTCCTATGGGTCCGCCTACGAGAGGTCCGACGATCGGGACCCAGAAGTACAGGCCGCCGTATTGATCGCGCCACGCTCCACCGTATCCGGTGATGTACGACGCCAGGCGAGGTCCGAAATCTCGGGCCGGATTGATCGCGTATCCGGCATTGGTCGCCCACGCGAAGCCGATACCGACGACGATGAGGCCGACGATCAGCGGTGCCATGTTGGCCATCGGCGCGGTGCCGAGCGAATCGGTCACTGCCACAATGAGGAACAGCAGGATCGCGGTGCCGATGATCTGGTCGATCAGCGCCGAGGACACGCTGACCGGCAGAGTTCCGTTACCGGGAAGCGTCGAGAAGATCGTCTGGGTGGCGGTGGTGTGCCCCGGGTCCACGGCATTGATCATGTCGTTGTAGTTCCAGCGCACCAGCAGTGCGGCCACGAAGGCACCTGCGGTCTGCGCGAGGATGTACGGCGCAACCATCTTCCAGTCGAACCCGCGGAACAGCGCGAACGTGATCGTCACGGCGGGATTGAGGTGTGCGCCGGTGATACGGCCGGCGACATAGATGCCGAACATCACGCCCAGCCCCCACGCCCAGGCGATCGAATCGTGGCCACCGAGGCTGCCCGCCTCGCCGCCCGACACCACCTGCGCGACGACGCCCACGCCGAACAGAATGAGAATCATGGTTCCGGCGAACTCTGCGGCCATGTGCGCCGGCAGTCCCCATTCCGGTTCCTTACGTGCCATTGTGTAGCCTCCGTAAAGTGAGTGATGCACGCCACATTGCGTGCCATTTCCCACGTTAGACGCCCTGCACCGTGTTGCACAGCTAATGCACATATGTGCAATTCGGTCGTACACTGATACCGGTGACCGACCCACACAGTGCTCCCGAATTGGATCTGCGCACCGGACACGCCACCCAGGCGGCCCGGCTGTACTACTTCCAGGACATGACGATGGCGGCGATCGGCCGTGAGCTGGGAGTATCTCGTTCGACAGTCTCACGACTGATCACCTTCGCGCGGGCGTCGGGACTGGTGGAAATCAAGATCTCCACACCACTCGGCCAGGCACCGCGGATCGAGCGCGCTTTCGCCGATCTGTACGACATTCGTGCACACGTCGTACCCGTCTCGGAAACCATCGACGAGTTGCAGCGCCTCGATCGTGTTGCCACCTTCGCCGGACGACTACTGACCACATTCTTCGACTCGGACATGGTGATGGGTGTCGCCTGGGGGACAACGGTCAGCGCAGTCAGCCGCAAGCTCGCGCCCAAGCGAACCCACAACTCGACCGTCGTACAGCTCAACGGTGCAGCCAACACTCGCACCACCGGAGTCTCCTACGCAACGGACATCATCAGAACCTTCGCCGACGCCTACGGTGCTGCGGCACAGGGCTTTCCGGTGCCCGCATTCTTCGACTATCCGGAGACCCGTCGACATCTGTGGCGCGAACGCAGCATCAAACGGGTACTCGAACTGCAGGATCGGATGAACTTGGCCGTGTTCAGCATCGGCGTCATGAGCGGGGCAGTACCCAGCCATGTGTACAGCGCCGGCTACCTCGAACGCGAGGACGGTGCCGAACTTCAGCGCGACGGCGTCGTCGGAGATATCGCGACGGTGTTTCTGCGCTCCGACGGCAGCTACGACCGCATCGCGTTGAACGAGCGCTCCAGCGGACCCAGCCTCGATCGACTCAAAGCTGTTCCTCGCCGGGTCGCCATAGTGGCCGGGGAATCCAAACTCCAAGCGCTCAACGCAGCACTTCACGGTGGGCTGATCACCGATCTGGTCATCGACGACATCAGCGCCGCGAAGCTGGTACTGGGCTCGCGGAGCTAGTACGCGGGCCGTTTCGCTCTTGCGCTCATGCGATTGTCGTGTCACCCTTTTGTTCATGACAACCGGAAAGGCGGACACCGCCTCCAATTCGTGAGCGCCGTGCCGTTGCCGTCGGCATTTCCCCGTCGCGGCACATTCAGTGACAATCCCGATACTTACGCCGAGAGCATTCGTGCCGTCTGCGCGCAGCGCGACCGCTGGCTCAGCTACGGCCTGAAGGCTGGCCCCTCCGATCGAACTACTACGGAATCTGCTGTGGCACAGCTGTATCGAAGAGCCGGCTTCCAGGAGCCACAGTTCGTGTGGGTGCCCTCCCCAGCTGCCGCCGCTGCCTTCGTCACGTCGGAGCAACTGATGACGGACATGTTCATCACCCGCGCGAAGACCGAAAAGGCACAGGGACGCATTGCATCGCTACTGTCCGATTCACGTCGAAAAATGGACCAGCGAATCGATCGACGCAGAATCGAATGGCCACGGCGAACCTCTCATCGAAATACTCTTCATCAGAGCGATCTTCGAGCGCGGATCACCGCAGCGAACAGCCCACCGGAGGACGCTGCCCGCGCCGGCATCAGTCCCGATCCCATCATTCGACGGACCGTGTGGAACTCGTTGCACACCAGCCTGTTCGACGGCGTCGCTTCGGCAATCAGGGGCCTTGTTCCACACTCCTTCGGAAGTGTCACCTGGTACGGCCAGCAGGAAGCACACCGGGTGGCCTACTACGACATCTATCGCCGCTTTCACCTCTCGACGTTCGACAGCGCGGACGTCGAACTACTCGACATTCAATCCGACCTCGTCCGTTCGACGGGGTGGTGGTGGGCTTTCGACAACATCGCGGTGATGTCCGAACGCCCCACCGCCTTGCACACCCAGCCCATCCCCGATCCGGTGCACGGTGAAGTGCGCCTGCACAATTCGACTTCTCCGGCACTCCAATTCGCCGACGACACCGCGATCAATGTCCTCGACGGCACCGTGGTTCCCGACTGGGTGATGCACGATCCGACAGTCGAGCGCATCACCGCCGAACGCAACGTCGAGATCCGGCGAAGCGCCATCGAGCGAATCGGTTGGGACACCTACCTGGATCGAGCCGGGTTGAGCCTCGTCGACAACGATGACGACCCGGGCAACCCCGGCTGCACCCTGCAGCTGTTCGCCACCCCCGCAGGCTGGGGCAGCGAGGAACGGATCCTACTGGCCGTCAACGGTTCTCGGGAGCGCGATGGCCGTCGCCGTCGCTACGGTCTACGGGTCCCCGGCGACATCTCGTCCGCACTCGACGCCGCAGGCTGGACCTACGGCCTGAACGGCACCGACTACGCCCAACTGCTCCGCAGAACCTGACCCCACACAAGGTGATTCACATGAACTCGAACATGACCCTGTCCGCACTGACCACACTGACCGGTCTCGACGTCTTCGATCATCTCGACCAGGAAATTTCCGTTCCCGTCATCGACGGCCTGCAGGCCCAGGGCGACCTGATCGTCGTTCCGTTCGACATGCTCGCGGGCATCGTCGGCACGGGGCAACAGACCCGAACCGAGACGGTACCGCTGTCGGGAATCGAACTGCTCCGCAGCGCGGCGGGTGGCAACCCCCACAGCCTGGTCGCCGACGGCGGCACCTGCACCTGGTCAAGTCCCGTCCTCGACCGCAGGGGGCTCGCCCTCGGCATTCTCGACAACTCCGTGACGGCCTATCTCGTGCACCCCGAGCACGGCGCGACCGGAATAACCCCGGGCCGATACGTCATCGGGAGGCAGCGCGAACGCGGGCGCGGTGACCATTCCTCGACCACCCAGTTGGTTGCCGATTGATCGACGCGCCGCGCGCTTTCGCAACAGAGTGACAGGCATCACGTTCGACGAGCAATCTGCGTCTGTCTCACAAAGTCGATTTCGATAGTTGGTGTGACGTCGTGTAGCACTAAGGTTCGCCGCATGGCTGTTGTTGTCGTCCCGACCGTCGCATGACCGGCTCCCCCTCGCCGGTGCAGAACCGACTTCTCGGCATTGCTCTCGTCGTACTCATCGTCGTATTCGTCGGATGGAGCGTCACCTCGTACAACAAGACGTTCAAGGACGTCGTGACGGTGTCACTCGAAACCGACAGCGTCGGAAACTCGCTGCCCCGAAACGCAGACGTCAAGGTGCGCGGCATGATCGTCGGCGAAGTCCGCTCGGCCACCACCACCGCGGGCACAGTCACCTCCGAGTTGGCGATCGAGCCCGACCTCGCCGAGATGATTCCGTCGAACGCGACCGCACGGCTGCTCCCCAAGACGCTGTTCGGCGAGCGCTACGTTGCGCTGATCCTGCCGGACGGCAAGCCCGGTACCCCCATCACCGAGGGCACCGTCCTGAAGCAGGATCGCAGCGGCAACGCCATCGAGGTCGGTCAACTGCTCGACGGACTTCTGCCGCTGCTCCAGGCCGTTCCGCCACAGGATCTGTCCAACACGCTCGGCGCACTGGCGCAGGGACTGAGCGGGCGCGGTGAGCAACTCGGCCTCACAATCGACCGCCTGGAGAACATATTCGCCGGGCTCAACACCGAACTGCCGGCGATCCAACAGGATCTGCGCGGTCTCGCCGACTTCTCGCAGACCTACTCCGATGCAGCACCCGAACTGATCAACGCACTCGACAACCTGCGGATCACCGGCAACACCGTCGTCGAGAAGCGTCCTGCTCTCGAAGCGCTGTACTCCTCGGTCACCGCAGCATCGAGCACTACCGCTGATTTCCTCGACGCCAACTCCGCCGATCTCATCGGGCTGGCCGCGAATTCACGCGAGGCCCTCGAAGTTCTGGCCGAGTTCTCCCCGGCTATCGGTTGCACTGCCGCCCAGTTCGCCGAAGGCGCCCGTCGCGGCAGGATCGTCACCGGCGTCGGCGACGAGTATCCCGGCATCAATGTCTCGATGCCGTTCGTCAACCCCAAGGGGAGATACCTGCCGAACCAGGACGAACCGCGCCTGTTCGAGCAGGATCGAGCACCGACGTGTTACTCCCCTCTCGACCGCTCCGCAGGCCAGTACTTCCCGCAGTACCCCGGCGGCTCGATCAACGACGGCTCGTACCAGGTGCCGACGAGAAACCCCGGTGAGCAGGACGTCCCGGCGCTGCCGATACCGCAGCTCTCCCCGGTACCCGCCTCGTACGCCGGCTCGGTCACCGAGCAGCAGACCTTGGCCGTCGTCTACGGAGGAGCCACCGGAATCGAGCCCGACGCAGTACCCTCTTGGACGACGACGCTCGGAGCTCCCGCACTCAGAGGAACGCAGGTCACCTTCCAGTAGTGCCTACTGATTGAATGGTCCGCATACCCCGTCGACGAGCGCGGCGGGTACAGATTCAGGAGTAGACATGCCAGCTGATACGAACACCGCCGGATTCTCGATCCAGTCCAGCAACGATGGTCGCGTGGCCGTCATTGCGGTCTCCGGCGAACTCGATATCACCACTGCACCGACCCTCGCAGCCGCTGTCGACGCCCAGGTCGCGTCGACGCCGTCGGCACTGGTCATCGATCTGTCGGCCGTGTCGTTCCTCGCCTCCGCGGCGATGACGGTACTGGCGACGGCGCAGAAGGACCACGGGGACACACTTGCGTTCTCGGTCGTCGCCGACGGTCCGACCACCAGCCGGCCGATCAAGCTGATGGGCCTGGACCAGGAATTCGCTCTGCATTCCGACCTGGCGTCAGCGCTGGCCGCTCTCGACTGACGGGCCTGTCGTGAGGGAGGGAACTCCCAGGGCCATTACCGCGGCATCGTCGACGAGGCCGTCGCCGAAGCTTTTCAACAGCTTTCGTAGGTGGTCGATCAGGACGGCCGGAGTCGCGGGAGCATGCTCGGTGGCGAATTCCAACAAGGCACCGTCGTCGTCGTAACGACCTCGGCTCACCCGGGCTTCGGTGAGACCGTCGGTATAGAGCATCAAGGTGTCCCCGGCATCCAACGTCACCGTGGTCGATACGAAGCGAGCGTTGCGAAGAAGCCCTACCAACTGCCCCCCGGTCATATAGGCGTAATGCGCGCTGCCGTCGGCGCGGATCACCAGCGGCGGCGGATGGCCACCGTTGGCCATGCACACCTCGAATCCCCCGGCAGAACGGCTGAGAACTCCGAATACTGCCGTGCAGAACTGCGCATTGTTGTCACGGAACTCCTGCCGAAGAACCGAATCCAGGTTGTGCAACACTGCCACCGGGTCGTGGTCGTACACCGCGGCCGCGCGCAGTGTGTACCGCGTCAACGACGTCACGGCTGCAGCAGCTGCGCCCTTGCCGCAGACGTCGCCCAGAAAAAATCCCCATCGGTCGTCGGACAGTGGAAAGAGATCGTAGAAATCGCCGCCCAGCTCGTCACTCGACGCTGCCTGATAGTGGGCTGCCGCTGTCATCCCCGACGGAGGTAGCAGAGTCGGCGGCAACAGCGACCGCTGCAGCGTCTTGGCCAGCAACTCCGCTCGCTTTCGCGACTCGAGCAGCTCGCGTTCGTAGGAGCGACGGTCCCTGGCGTCGAGCGCGGTGATGCGGATCAACAGCGGTGTTCCCGCGGCGTCGGTCTTGACGTTCGCGGTCATGAATACCGGCAACCGCCGCCCGTCGAATGTGACGAAATCCAGCGCAATGCCGTCGAGCTGGCCACTCATCTGGAGAATGGGGCCGAAATGTGTCTCGTAATGAATGCGTCCGCCCACTGTGAGCAGCTCGGTGAAGTCGGTCCCGATCAACGCGTCGACCTCGAAGCCCAGCCATGCGGCCAGCGTGGCGTTCAATCGTGCGATCGTCATGTCGGGCAGGACCGACAGGTAGCCACACGGCGCGTTCTCGTAGAGATCCTCGATGTCGAGTTCGTGAATCACGACGATCTCACGAATGCCGCAATCGCTTCGGCGGTCTGCTCGGGTTCGGTGACGTGCGGGCAGTGTCCGCTGGTGTCGAGTGTCGTCAGCACGCTGCCGGCGATCTGGTCACGGACGTACCTGCCGACCTGAGGCGGTGCCAGCGAATCCCGTGCGCTGTCGATGATCAGTGTCGGTAGAGCCACCGACGCCAGATCCGCACGATGGTCGGACAGAAAGGTGGCGCGGGCGAAGACCCGTGCACATGCCGGATCGGTTCGACAGAAGCTCGCGGTCCACATGTTCTCCAGCTCGGGCCGATCCGGTGCGTTCACCACGATCGGTGCCATCGACGCCGACCAACCCAAATAATTGCTGTCCAACGACTCGAGCAACTCGTCGATGTCCTCGGCACTGAACCCGCCCCGGTAGTCACCGTCGTCGATGTACCGGGGAGACGGCGTCAGCAGCACGAGCTTGGAGAATCGCTCGGAGGCCTTCGGGACCGCGAGAACACCCATCATCGACGCCACCGAGTGACCGACGAACGTGACCTCGCGCAAGTCGAGCTCATCGGCAATGGCGATGATGTCGTCGGCATAGGCATCGAGGGACGCGTACTTCTCCGCGTCCCAGGCCGCCGGGTCCGATGCCCCGGCTCCCACGTGATCGAACAGGACGACGCGAAACTCGGGGGCCAAGAGCTCGGTCACCGAACGCCACAGCGTTTGGTCGCATCCGAACCCGTGCGCCAACATGACGACCGGACCGTCCGCAGCCCCGACGACCCTGACGTTGTTCCTGGTTCGCGCACTCACCCGGACAGTGTGTCACCTCGCTCCGACAGCGGGGAGTGAGACTGCTACCAACGGGTATTGCCCTTACCTACAGAAACGAGAAATACATGCGGGTACTGGTCACCGGCGCAACCGGATACATCGGGTCTCGGCTGATCCCCGTGCTCCTCGAACAGGGCCACGACGTCCACGCGGCCATGCGTGACCCGGGCAAGAAGTCGCGCTTCGCCTGGGGCACCGAGGTCACCGCGGTGCGGTTCGACCTCGACGAGCACGAGACCTTCGATACCGCGACCGCAGATGTCGATGCGGTCGTCTACCTGGTGCACTCGATGGACGAGGGAGACTTCGTCGAGAAGGATCGCCACGCGGCCCAGTCCATGGCCGCCGCGGCGGAGCGCAACGGCGTGCGCCGGATCGTGTACCTGTCCGGCCTCATTCCGGACGACGACACGCCCCTGTCGGACCATCTGCGCTCGCGGCTACAGGTCGAGGAAGTGTTCCTCGACAGCTCGGTCGACGCCACCGTGCTGCGCGCAGCGATCATCCTCGGCTCCGGATCGACGTCATTCGAATTGGTTCGACGCATGACCGAGCGGCTGCCGGTGACGCCGATCCCGACGTGGATGCGCAAGCAGGTCCAGCCGATTGCCGTCGTCGATGTGGTCGCCATCATCGCCCGAGCCCTCGGCGACACCGCGCGTCCCGGTTCGTTCGACATCGGTGGCACCGAAACGATGAGTTATCCGGAGTTACTGCAGGCGTACGGCAGCGTCGCAGGGCTGCGGCGCGCCCAGATTCCCGTCCCACTGTTGCCGACCGGACTGGTGGGCCGGGCGGTCGCCACCATCACCGCTATGCCTCCCGGAACCGTGATCTCGTTGGTGGACAGCCTCACCCACGACATGGTGGTACGCCGCGGAAACGCGGCGACGGATGTCTTCGCCGATTCCGATACGGACCTGATGAGCGTGCGAGAGGCCTTGCGGCGCGCCATCACCGTCACGGCCGACGAGGGCACCGACACACATGCCGACCCCCAGGCTGCCGCCGACACCGATCCCGAATGGGCCGGCGGCGTCGTCGACATCGTCGACGGACAGGTAAGGCAACGGCCTTCGGGGATCATGGGAAAGGCTCAGCTCGGCGCGACGCGCTAACCTCGGCGTTCTTCTCCTGCCGGGTACTGCAGATGGTGGCCGCCGCGGCAGCGTGCCGATGGTTGCCGACGGCTCCTGGAACGACGCCGTTTGGAAAGACCCGCCCCGGGCCATCCTCCGAACCAGCACCGGCCTGTAGGGACGGTGACTATCATCGCGAGCGGGCCGCGTTGCGACTCGGTCGACTGCGTCGTCGAGGGAGTTCCTGTGCCGAATGTTGTCTCCGAACCCGATGGCGATCCCGCCGCTGCTGCGCGCGCGTCGTTCGCACCACTGTCGCAGGACGCGGCAGCCGAGACCGGCCGTCGAGTGGAGGTCGCGATCGACGGTAGGACAGTGCCTGCCGTCGAGGGCCGACCACTACTCGAGGCGTTGATCGACGATGCCGCGCAAGAGTTTCCTGCGGTGTGCTATCACCCGGCACTCGGGGCGGTACAGACCTGCGACACCTGCATGGTGGAGATCGACGGCCGCATGGTCCGAGCGTGCGCCACCGACACGGCGTCCGGGCTACAGGTCACCACGAAGGGTGCGTCGGCGACGGCCCGTGAAGAGGCTGCGCAGCGCCTGGTCCACAAGCATGTCCTCTACTGCACCATCTGCGACCACAACGACGGCTCCTGCGAGCTCAAGCACGGTGTCGAAGCGTCGGGCCTGACTCACGAGCGCATCGGATTCGAGCCGAAGCCCTACGAGATCGACGACAGCAATCCCTTCTATCGATACGATCCCGATCAGTGCATTCTGTGCGGCCGGTGCGTCGAGGCCTGCCAGAACGTGCAGGTGACCGAGACACTGTCGATCGGGTGGGAGGACCCCAACCCTCGCGTGCTCTGGGACGGCGGTGAGTCCATCGCGGACTCCTCGTGCGTCTCGTGCGGACACTGCGTGACGGTGTGCCCGTGCAACGCACTGATGGAGAAGTCGATGCTGGGCCGCCACGGTTTGATGACGGACTGGCCCGAGGCGGCACGTGAGCCGGCCATCGACCTGGTCAAGACGGTGGAACCGACAACCGGCTACCTTCCGCTGTACGCGATCTCGAAGGCCGAATCGGCTGCTCGAATGGCGGCGACGGGCACGGCGAAGACGGTCTGCACGTACTGCGGCGTCGGATGTTCGTTCGACGTGGAGACCCGCGGCCGGGAAATCCTGCGGATCCAGCCGCAGCACGAAGGCCCGGCCAATTCCATCTCGACCTGCGTCAAGGGAAAGTTCGGCTGGGACCACATCAATGCACCGGACCGCCTCACGCGGCCGCTGGTTCGCAAGGGCGATCGATTCGTCGAGACCTCGTGGGACGAGGCCCTCGGCGTCATCGCGGACCGACTGAAGACCATCGTCGAGGCGAGCGGCCCCGATTCCGTCGCGGTGATCGGGTCGTCCAAAGCCACCAACGAGGAGTCGTACCTGACTCAGAAGTTGGCGCGCCAGGTGCTCGGAACCCACAACACCGACAACTGTTCTCGGTACTGCCAGGCACCCGCGACCGAGGGGCTGTGGCGCACCGTCGGTTATGGCGGCGATGCCGGATCGATCAGCGACATGGAGCGAGCGGCGTTGGTGCTGATCGTCGGGTCCAACACCTCCGATTCGCACCCGGTGATCGCGGCCCGGCTGCGACGAGCGCAGAAGGTCGGCGGACATCAGCTGATCGTCGCCGATCTTCGTAAGCACGGCCTCGCCGAGCGCGCCGACGTCTTCATCCGTCCCGAGCCGGGCACCGACCTCGTCTGGCTGTCCGCGGTCACCCTCCACATCCTCGATCAGGGGTGGGCGGACGAGAAGTTCTTGGCCGAGAAGGTCAACGGACTCGACGACTACCGCGAGTCGCTGGCACCGTTCACCCTCGAGTACGCCGAGCAGCGGACCGGTATTCCTGCGGAGACGTTGCGCGACGTCGCCCGCCGTATCGCCGAGGCGGAGTCGGTGGTCGGGCTGTGGGCCATGGGCGTCACCCAGCACCACATGGGCTCGGACACCTCTACTGCGGTGTCCAATCTGCTGCTGGTCACCGGCAACTACGGACGCCCCGGCACCGGTGCGTACCCCTTGCGTGGACACAACAACGTTCAGGGCTGCAGCGACTTCGGCACCATCAATTCCTTCTACCCCGGCTATCAGTCGGTGGGCGACGAGGAAATCCGAGACAAGTTCACCCGGGCATGGGGCCGCGAGCTCTCGCTCGAGCCAGGCCTGGACAACCACGGCATGGTCGATTCGGCGCACGACGGTTCGCTGCAGGCGCTCATCGTCGTGGGTGAAGAACTCGCTCTCGTGGACGCCAACGCCCATTACGTCCAAGAAGCCCTCGAGCGGTTGCCGTTCCTGGTGGTATCCGAGCTGTTCTTCTCTCGCACATGTGAATTCGCCGACGTGGTACTGCCCGCCGCGGCATCGTTGGAGAAGGACGGAACGTTCACCAACACCGAACGGCGCATCCAACGCCTCTATCAGGCGATGCCGCCGATCGGCGATTCCCGACCGGACTGGAGAATTCTGCAGGACATCGCGTCGCACATGGGTGTCGAGTGGGGTTACACCCACCCGAGTCAGATCATGGACGAAATCGCAGAGCTGACACCACTGTTCGCCGGCGTCACCTACGACCGCCTCGAGGGGTACGGCTCCTTGCAGTGGCCGGTGGCCGCGGACGGTACCGACACACCCTTGCTCTACACCGACGGTTTTCACTTCGACGACGGGAAGGCCCGCCTCTACCCACTCGAGTTCCGAGAGCCGACCAACCAGGCCGACGACGAGTATCCGTTGCACGTCAACAACGGTCGTGTGCTCGAGCATTTTCACGAAGGCAATCTGACGCTGCGCTCGGCCGGGCTCAGCGAACTGGTTCCGGACAGCTACGTCGAGATGAACTGGCGCACAGCACAGGACAACGGTGGTCTGGCGACCGGCGACTGGGTGAAATTGACCTCTCCGAACGGCGAGATCACGCTGCGGACATTGCTGTCCGACGAGGTCGCCGACGGGCAGGTGTGGGTGCCGATGCAGGGTGCGGAGATCAACCGACTGACCTCCAACGAGATCGATCCCGATTCTCACACCCCCGCGTACAAGGAAGTGTCCGCCCGCATCGAACGCGCCGACGGGGAGCACGACATGCGCGGTAGCTCCCGCAGGGGTGCCGACAGAGGACGCAAGGGTGCACGAGACGGCTCCGGCAACCCGACAGGGTCGCCACTGCCTCGAAACCACCACCGCTACGGCAACCCGACACCGCAGACCGGTGTCGAGGTCGAACGCAAATGGGCCCGTGACGATTACGCCAGCCCTTCCGATCCCACGCCCCGCGATTCGAAAGCCTGAACAGGAGCATCCGATGGCCAAGCCTCTCGCCTTCACCCCGCCGACACCTCCAGACACCGCCGCATCCGACGAACTCGACGACCTGGTCGATGCGTTGCACGACAGTGGTTTGCTGCGCGCCTTCGCCGGTGCCGCACGCTCGTATCCTTCACTGCTGAAGATCCTGCTGGACGGGGTGGACGGAGACTCTCTGCGCTCGCTCATCGCGCTTGCCGGTGCGCTGCGTGACCTGGACCCCGAGGACTCGGAGCGGGTCGCTGCCGGCATTCGTCAGGCTCGGCAGGAGTCCTACACCGCAGCCACTCGCGCACCGGAGGGTCCGATCAAGCTGGCCAAGCGACTCTTCGATCCGAACACCCGGCGCGGAATCTCCGCGGCCCTGGCCGCCCTGGCCGCGGTGGGCGGGGCGCTGAGAGAGGGAAAGAAGTAGTTCGACGCGACAGCGCTTTCTGCTCCACAGGATCGACGGCTCACGCATACTCGAACGATGGCTATCGATCCCCGCGGAAAAGACCTCAAGCGCTACCTCGAAGAAGATCCCGGCGGTCCGGTGGTGATGCTCAACCTCCTTCGGTTCGCCGAGGGTGGTCGCGACTCCTACGCAGAATATGCGAAAGCATTGGACGAGACGTTCCTCCCGCGCTACGGCGCGACGGTGCTTTACGCGGGCGACGGTTCGACCGCCCTTGCCGCCGAGGACGGGCAGGCCTGGGATGCAGTGCTCCTGGTCCAGTACCCGTCACGCAAGGCGTTCAGCGAGATGGTGGCCGATCCCGAGTATCAGACGGTGACGGCATTACGGACCGCCGCGTTGAAAGAGGCGGTTCTGCAAGCCACGATTCCGTGGTCGTGAATTCGGCTTCTCGCTTCTGACCGCCCTCTGACACACGAACACGCCGGCCGGTTCCCGCCGTGGGGCATGATGCCGACATGAACGGTGCTGTCGTCGGGTCGAATCGGCGCGGGTACGGGGACGCCGCGTTGTACGTGGTCGCCGCTTTCGCCTGGAGTTGGCTCTGGTGGGGCGCGGCAATCGTGTTGCTACGCAACGATGTGGGCCCCGAGCCGCTCGCCGCGGCGTGTTCCGCCTTGGGCGATATCGGCCCTGCAGTCGCTGTGTGGTGGGTAGTGGCTCGGCGATCGACGCCGGCCGATGCCTGGCGATTCTTCCGGTCGTGTCTGCGACTACCACCCAGCGGGAGATGGACATTCGTCGGTTTCGGGGCGCTGGTGGTCGCGATCGTGGCAATCGCGGCGAGCGCGCGCATGGCCTCCGGTGAGATCTCCGAATCCCAGCCCTCACTGTGGATGATCGGGCCCTACCTTCTGCTGATGCTCGTGCTCGGCGGCGGGCAGGAGGAGTTCGGGTGGCGCGGCTTTCTTCAACCGTGGTTGGTAGGGCGGCTGAATCGAGTGACCGGGTCGCTTGCCGCGGGCGTGATCTGGTTCGGATGGCATCTGCCTTTGTTCGCGATGCCCGGCAGCATTCAGACTCAGGTACCGATCGGTGCTTTCGCGGCGTTCACGATCGGTTTCTCCCTGCTGGTGTGGAAAGCGATGGAAGTCGCCCGATTTCATGCGAGCATGGCGATCTGGCTGCACGCGGTCAACAATTGCGCGGGCATTTTCCTGGTGTTCGTCAGCGGCGAGTCGGGTGCTTCCCACGCCGGGACGTGGGCCTTAGGAGGGCTGTATCTGGTCGTCGGCGCAGTGGCGCTGTCGATTCCCCGCGCTTCGTCAGTGCCGCAATCGAATTCCAAGGGGATCGTCGATCACTGAACCGACATCGTCCCCAATGCACCCGACCCGATACCCAGAACGAGAATCACCACTGCACCGACGATGGCCGCGCGCATCCCCGCCGGGCGCGGATCGGTGAACTCCCGGTTGATCTGCCCGGTGGCGAACACCGGTGCCAGCCAACGCAGGTAGTAGAAAAGGCTCGCAACGGTGTTGACGGCTGCGATCGCGACAAGCCACCCGAATCCGCCGTCCCACGCTGCGGTGAACGTAGTCAGTTTGCCGATGAATACCGCCGTCGGCGGCGTCCCGACCAGACTGAGCAGGCTGATCGCCAGTGCCCCGGCCAGCCACGGGTGGCGGCGAGCGAGGCCCCGATAGTCCGAGAGCGTGGTCAGTTCGGGGAGCGCGGCGATCACCGCGAACGCCGTCACGTTGGTCACCGCGTACGCGGCCAGATACAGCAGTAGCGACGACGACGCCAGATCGCTACCACCGGCGACAGCGACGGGCAGAAGTAGGTATCCGGCCTGGCTGACGGTGGACCAGCCCAACAGTCGCCTCGGATCGCTCTGGTTCAACGCCGCAAGATTGCCGAGCGTCATCGTGACGGCAGCAACGACCGCGATCAGGAGGGGCCATTCGATGCCGGGATCCACCTCGTCGAACAGCCGGTACATCGCAACCAGCCCGCCCACCTTGGGCACCGTCGTCGCGAAAGCGGCCGCCCACGTGCTCGCGCCCTGTGCGGCGTCGGGTACCCAGAAGTGCGCCGGGACCGCGCCCGCCTTGAACAGCAGTGCACCCAGCACGGCCACGACACCGACCCCGACGATCACCGGTGAAATATCCGGCAATACCTGCGCCAGTTCGGCATACGTGGTGGCACCGCCCGCACCGTAGACAATGGTGACGCCGAGCATCAAGCCGATGCCGAAGAGCGCACCGAGCAGATACGTCTTGAGCGTGGCCTCGGCCGCGTCCGGTGTACGGGCCAACCCGATCAACGCGTAGAGCGGGATCGACGCCAACAGGAAGGCGACGATGAGTACGAGCAGGTCCGTCGTTCCCGCCATCAGCAGCGCCCCCAACGACGCGAGCAGCAACAGGACGTACGCTTCGCTCTCCCTATCGCTGCCGCGCAATTCGTCCACACCGAGCGCAATCACCAGAAGCGTTGCACTGCAGATGATCAGTGCCGCGATCGATGTCGTGTCGTCGGCCGCGAACGTGCCTTCGAAGACCCGCCGAGGGGCACCGACCAGAGCAGCGATCGCTGCCGACGAGCAGGCGATCAATGCCGCAACGGCGAGCGCGCGCGACACCCACTGCCGCGCGCGCGGGAGGAACGAGCCCACGAGCAAGGTGATGACCGCACCCGCGAACAGGCTGATCTGCGGTGCCATCGCCAGCGAATCGGTGCTCATGTCCATCTATCGGCCGACCAACTGAACCACCGTCGTCGCGGCAGATTCGACGACCGACAGCAGCGGCCCCGGGAAGACACCGATCACGAGCGAGATCAGCAACAGTCCACCGATGGAAACGAATTCGTGAGGACGGACGTCGGCGAATCCCGTCGTCTTTTCCCCGGCCGGACCGGTGAGAACCTGTTGTAACGCTCGGAGCATCACCGCCGCCAGAATCACGATGCCGGGCAGTGCGATCGCGGCAACGGCAGTCACGCCGATGCTGCCGGCAAAGATCTGGAACTCGGCTATGAAACCGCTGAAGGCCGGAATTCCGAGCGAGGCGAAGGCGGCCACCGCGAACAGCCCTGCGTACCGTGGGGCCACCCCGGCGAGCCCACCGAAGGACGACATCGTGAAGGTGTGCGCCCGATCTCGCAGTACGTCCGCGATCAAGAACAGTGCGACGGTGATCAATCCGTGGCTGACCATCTGTACGACGGCACCGGTCACCGCCACCTCCCGCGCACGGTCTGCGGAATCGGCCACCACACCGGCCGCACCCACCGCCAGCACGATGTACCCCATGTGATTGACCGACGTGTACGCCACCATCCGCTTGAAGTCCGTTTGAGCGAGCGCGACGAGTGCGCCGTAGAGCACCGAGATGATGCCGACGGCCACGATCACCCACGCCCATGCGCGCCACGCCTCCGGGAGCATCGGCATCGCGATGCGCACGAACCCGTACGTTCCCATCTTCAGTAGCACTCCGGCCAGAACCGCGGAACCGACTGCGGGAGCGTCGGTGTGTGCGGGCGGCAGCCAGGTGTGGAACGGGAATGTCGGCGTCTTGATCGCCAGTCCCAGCAGGATCGCTGCCATCACCAGTCCGCCCGCGAGGCCGCGTCCGTTCAGCGGTGCCGCCTCTGCCAGCTCGACCATGTCGAAGGTGTGCGGATCGCTGGCGAGATACAGGCCGATGAAGCCGAGCAGGAGCGCCAGCGAACCGAGGAACGTGTAGAGGAAGAACTTCAATGCAGCACGTTGGGCGTTTCCGTGCCCCCAACCAGCGATGACGAAGTACATGCCCACGATCGACAGATCGAAGAAGACGAAGAAGATCAACAGGTCCTGAGCGGCAAACAAGCCGAGACACGTGGTCTGCAGCGCCAGGAACAGCGCGGCCTGCCCGCGAGGTCGATTCGACTCTCGCAGTGCGTAGACGGCGCAGGCCAGGAACACGATGTTGGTCAGCACCACCAGCGGGAGCGAGAGCCCGTCGAGCCCGACGTGGTAGCTGCTGCGCACGGTCGGTATCCACGGCACCTGCTGCTCGTAGGCCAAACCTCCGGCCGACGCGGAATACCCGGCCCACAACCACACTGCCAGCCCCACCTCGGCGGCGGTGACTGCGACCCACGACCATCGGGCAACGCTCGGACCCGTCGCTGATGTCAGGGCGACGATCAACGCCGCCACGAGCGGGAGAAAAATGATCAGACTGAGCACGTTCACCTCACGACTAGAACGAGCAGGACAGCCGCGGCCGACACGGCGACGACGAGAACGTAGTACTGGTGGAGTTGGCCGGTCTGGATTCGCCGGGTGAGCGTCCCCAACCGGCGGGTCTGCCGGGCCAGGGTTTCGACCCCACCGTCGACGCCCCGATCGTCGACACGAGCCGCTCGCCCTCCCACAGTCAGGGTGGCTTCGGACGTAGCCGACACGACACCGTCGACAATTCGGTCATCGCCACGCGCGAGGTGCCCCGCCGCGCGACCAGCGGCAGACGCGACAGCCGTCACCGTGCGGTCGATGCCGCGATCGTCGAAACCGGCCAAGGTGTGCGCGATCGCGAGCACCGGACGAACGAGAACGACGTGTGTGGCTCGCTCGAGCCCGAGCCACGATCTCGCCCATGCCGGTTCGGGCACCGCAAATCGCCACACCAACAGCAGTACGACAACCGCGAGCACCGTCGACCCGGCCAGTTCGAGAGCACCCGGTGCAGGCGATGTCGGTAGTCCCACGGCCTCGGCGATCGGCGCCAGCAGCCTCTCGGTCGCGAGTACGCCCAGCACCGCGGCACCGACGGCGAGCGGGACCAGCGGTATCTGCTGCCACCCGGCGATCCGTCTGGTGCCCGCCTCTTCGCTGTCGAAGTTCGGCTCCGCTATGGGCTCGGACCACGCGACCACCAACGCTTTGCCGGCGTAGGCGGCCGAGAGTCCTGCCGCTGCCAACCCCACTACGAACAGTAGGGGCCGTTCTGTCCCGGCGGCGGCGAGCACATGATCTTTCGTCGCCCACAACGACAACGGCGCGACGCCGGCCAAACTCAGCGCGCCGACGGTGAACAACGCACCCGTGACCGGCCACCGCCGCGCGGCACCGCGTAGGTCGTTCAAATTCTTGGTACCCAGCGCGGCGAGCCACGCACCCGCGACGAGGAAGAGCAAGGATTTGGTCGCCGCATGGGCGACCAGTTGCGCGGCCCCGCCCGCCACCGACCCGAGTCCGGCGGCGAGCACCACGAAACCGAGTTGGGCAGCAGTCGATGCGGCCAGGAGTTGCTTGAGATCTCGCTGCGCCACCGCAACCGCGCCGAAGATCAAAGCCGTCGCAGCCCCTATCCAAGCCGTCGTGCTCGCTGCCCAGCTCGTCGACTGCAACAACGGCGAGACCCGCAGCAGCACGTAACCGCCCATGGCGACCATGGCCGCCGAATGCAACAACGCACTGACCGGGCTTGGGCCGACCATGGCCCGAGACAGCCAGAAGGTGAAGGGCACCTGGGCCGATTTGCCCAGCGCCGCAACGAGTATTCCGGCTACGACGACGTCGCGGTATCCGGCGGGTAGCTCCGAGAGGCTGTCGAGCGACAGCGAACTGCCTGCAGCCAGCGCGGCACCCGCCGCGAGATAGAGACCCGTATCGGCGGCGCGCGTGGTCAGAAATGCGGTGAGGCCGGAGGACACGCGATCGGTGTCTTTCCACGAGAACCCGATGAGGGCGTACGACGCAGCACCCATCAACTCCCAGGCGAACAGCAGCGCCGGCAGGGTCGTCGCCGTGGCGGTGATCATCACGGCGGCGACGAACAACAGCATCAGGCCGTGAAAACGAGCGCGCGGCGTCACGGGCTCGGCCGCTGCGTAGATCAACACGAGCATCGACACGGCAGCGATCGACAGAACGATCAGAGCCGACAGACCGTCGACCGCCAGCCCGAATGTGCTGCCGGCGACGAACGCTACCGACACCGTGGGCCGGCCCACCGCCACAGCGATGGCAACGATCAAGGTGATCACCGAGATCGCGATCGAGATCGGTACGGCAAGTCGGTTCACGGACTTTCCGCCGAGGCACAGGAAAGCGCCCGCCAGCGCGGGTACCAGCACGAGGGCCCACAACGCCGCCGTCACTGCGAGAGATCCGTTGCCATGTCTGTCATGTCGGCGCCACTCGCACGGTGATACAGCAAGGCCACCGCGAATCCCATTGCCATTTCCACGGTCATCGCCGCGAGGATCACCAGCAGCAGAACCTGACCGTCGGGAACGGGTGCGAGGTACCACCAGATCGCGGAGGCAGCCAGAAGAACACCATTGATCATCAGCTCGAGGCCCATCATGATCATGACGACAACCTGTTGCGACAGGGCGCCGTAGAGCCCGATCGCGAACAATGCGGCGGCCACGACGAGTATCGATTGCAGCGTCATCGGCCTACTCCCCCGGGTCGTGGATCCTTCGCGGGCCGACGCTTCAGATCGTCCCCGAGTCGTTGGTATCGGCTTCGGGACACGGCGAGGACGATGCCCGAGACGATGGTCGCGAACAGCACGGCGCTGATCGACATCATCACCAGCATCTGGGGTCCCATGATCGCCTCGCCCAACGCGGCCGTTCGCTCCGACCGTGGTCCGGGGTCTGGCCTCGATCCGGTGGGCCACGGAACCAGCACGGCACCTGCCGCCAGGACGAGGAACACCGTCACCGAGATGCCGAGGGCACCTTTGTTGTTGTGCACCATGCTCATCGGCATCAGGGCCGGGTTCATTCCCATCAGCATGACCATGAACACCGCCATGATCGCCATCTCCATGACCATCATCAGGACGGTGATGATGCCGATGTAGTCGAGTCGCAGGAGCAGGATCGCGCAGCCGACGGCCACGAACGACAGCGCCAGCGCATAGGTGGCGCGGGCCATCGAGTCGAATCGGAACACGAAAGCGCCGGCCACGATCGCAACGGCGGCGAGCACCCAGAACACAATGGACTCCGCTATCGATGATGCGACCATGATCAACTCCCCACCACTACGACGACGGACACCACGAGCAGCTGCAGCAAAGCCAGCGGCATCAGGATCACGAGACCGACCTCGGCGAAACGGTCCGGCCTGATCGCCGGAAGGTGCGGCCGGACAGCGACGAACGCGGCAAGTACCAGGACTGTTTTGACCAGCGTCCACGCCCACGGCGCCAATACGGGCCCCGCGCCACCGCCCAGAAACAACGTTGCGGCGAATGCCGCCCCCGATGCCAGCAGCGCATAGCGCCCGACGAGCAGCATCAAACGATCGACACCCGACACCTCGGTCAGCACACCGCCGGCAATGTCGGTGCCCGCAGCCGTCGAAAACGGCCCCCACACGGAGAACGCGATCACGCTGATGCAGAAGATGCCGAACGCCACCGGCATCCACACCACGAACCACAGGCCCTGCTGCGCCGCGACCACATCGCCGAGCCGGAGACTGCTTGCGGCAACTGCGGGCGCCGTCAGCGCGAACATCAACGGCAACTCGTAGGAGAGAGCCTGGGCCAGAAAGCGATACGCACCGATCAGGGAGAAATGACTGTTCGCGCCCCACCCTGCCAGCCACACCACAGCCCAGATCATCACGTCCATCGCGTTGAACCAGACGACTCCCGTGGGCAGGTCGGCCACAGTCCACACGCCCAGCGGCAGGACGACGATCTTCAGTAGCGCGACCACCACCAGTCCGGCGACACCGACGCGCCAGAGCGTGCGGTCCGCCGACACCGTAGTACGCCGACGTTGGCGCATCAGCCGGGCAGCCTCGTCGAACGGAGCCGAAAAGCCAACCAGAACTGGCATTTTCATCGAACGCCGCGCCAACACCCGGTCCAGGCAGGCACCGACAGCAGCGATGAGGAGCAGCAGAGGCGCGGCGATCAGCGTCCAGGCGGGTCCGATCTCGACGATGTCAGGCATCGGACATCACCATCAGACGCGGTGCCAGTGCGGCCACCACCATCCGCGCCGCGGCCAGATCGAGGCCGGTCACCAGGGAACCGAGCTCGGAGACGTCGACGTGCTCAGGCGGTTGTACAGGCTGTCCCTCGAGCGCGGAGACTGCGTCGGTCAGCCACTGCGCCGGCAGCGTATGGACCTCCACCGCTGCGCAGTCAATTACCGCTGCGCCGTCATCACCGTGCACCGTGATGCCCCGGAGAGACCACCGCAGGATTCGGCTGCGTGAGACTCGTGTGTTCAAGGCGTGCATGCGCTCGGTGCACAGATCGACGGCGTCGCCGTCCACTACGCCGTCGCGGATTCGCCTGGCCGTGTCCGCAGCCGCGTCCCATCCCGCAACACCGAGAAGTCGTGCCACGGCGTCGCACCGCAAGGCCGCGAACCACCGGGGGTCGGCGTCATCGGCCTCGGTTGCCACCTTGTCGGTGTCGATCCACCGGGCCTGCGCTGCCATGATCAGGTCGCCCTGCACGGTGCAGTCCAGCACCAGCCCCGCGGGCCAGTGCGGCAGCACCGGGCCCAACGGGATGTGGAGGACATCGAGGTCGAGTCCGTCGGTATCCGGCCCGTCCTCCGCCAACGCAACGCCTCCAGGCGACATGTCCATGTCCATGTCACCGTCCATGTCCATGTCACCGTCGTCGTCGGCGTCCATGTCCATGTCCATGTCACCGTCATCGTCGGCGTGCGGCGTGCCCATCGGCTCGACGTCGTCGGGTTCGGGTGGTCCGGCTCGGCGCTCCCCCGCATCGATTCGTTGAGCTCGATCGTCGAGAAGCCCGCTCCTGGCCGAGTCGAGAGTTCCGGTGACGTCATCCCTCGATCGCACGGTCACCCGCACACGAGGCCCCGGCATCTGGTCCCAAATTCGGTTCGACGCGCTCTCGAGTTCCTCGCCCGGGTCGCCGCAGGTCAGCAGGACATCCGCATCAGCGGGCGACGTCGCGAGTTGCCATCCACGTCGAGTGATCGCCTTCTCGGCCGCCATGCGGGTACGCGACGATCCCGGCGCTTCCACCAGCAGAACGTGCGCCACCCGCACCGCGCGCGCCGCCAGTAGCGATTTCAGACCCACCGCAACGCACCTTCCCGCCAGGCCCAGATCACGCCGACCATCAGCACGCCGAGGAACACGAACATCTCGACGATGGCCCCGATACCGACCTCCGCGACTACCACGGCCCAGGGGTACATGAAGAGCATTTCCACGTCGAAGGCGAGAAACAGCACGGTCAACGGGTACCAGCGCGCGTGAAAGCGCGAGAGGGCATGTTCACGCGGGGACCACCCGGAAAGGAAAGGAAGCGACATCACCGGGGTGGACTCGACTGCGCTCGTGCGCGCCGAGAGATACACCAGGCCGATTCCGATCAGGGACAGACACAGCATTGCAAATGCCCCGATGTATGCACTCATCGCCGTTCCTCCCCTTGCCAGCAGCGCCCTTTGCGGCGCGGTCCGGACCGACCGCGCCGTGGCCACCATACCCATAGGGGGTATGTCGCAAACCCTCCTGCCCCTACCGGCAGGAACGAGTGAGGCGCGCCGGCCCGACGAGAATCGAAGCTAGACGATCTCGTCGTAGCGGTGGGCCCAGGGTGCTGCTCGTTCCAGCTGTCCTGCGAGTTGGACGAGCAGCTCCTCGCCACCCAGCGGTGCCGTGAAGTGCGCGCCCATCGGAAGCCCTTCCGGGGTCCAATGCAGCGGTAGCGACAGTGCCGGTCGGCCGGTGACGTTGGCCAACTGGGTGTAGGGAATCCACGAAATGTTGTCGTCGATCATCTGATCGACGATGCCGGTGTAGCGAAGAATCCCAGCAGTTCTGCTGCGCAACAACAACTCCGACGCCAATTCGAGCGGTTTCGCCAGATCGAATGCGCCGATCTTCGGAGGTAGCTCGGCCAGGGTGGGCGTCAGCAGAAGGTCGAAGGTCTCGAAGTACGTGGCCAGCGCACGCACATGCACATGCCGACCTTCCACCGCCTCCAGGTAGTCGACGCCGCTGGCAGATCTGCCCAGGGCCGCCATGATCCGGGTATCGCGCTCGAATTTGTCGTCGCCGCAGCCGGTTTTGCGTTTGACCTCATCCATTTCCCAGGCCAGATAGGTGAACCAGGCCAACAGGAATTCGCGATTGAGGCTTGCATCGTCGTACGGCGGCGCGTCGAGCAGTTCGACGGTGTGGCCGAGGTCGGTCAGCATCTTCGCTGCCGCTTCCATCGCGGCGACGGCCTGCGGATGGGGGTTCGGATTCACGGAGGTGGTCGCATACATCCCGATGCGTAGCGGCCGGGGGTCGGTGTCCAGTCGAGACAGGAAGCTGCCTTCCGGACGTGCGGGCAGGTATCCGGACGTCGGCTCCCCACCTGCCAACACGTCGAGCATCGCGGCGGTGTCGCGTACCGATCGGGAGACCACTCCGTGCACCGCTGCTCCGTGCATCGGCTCACCGAAGGAGGGTCCCGACGGCACCAGTCCTCGGCCGGGCTTGAGCCCGACAAGTCCGCAGCACGACGCCGGAATGCGAATCGATCCGCCGCCGTCGTTCGCCCCCGCGACCGGGACGATTCCGGCCGCGACCGCAGCAGCGGATCCGCCCGACGAGCCACCGGGAGTTCTACTGCGGTCCCAGGGGTTTCGGGCTGCGCCGAACACAGCCGGCTCGGTGATTCCCTTTGCGCCGAACTCGGGCGTGTTGGTCTTTCCGAAGATGACCAGGCCGGCATCGAGCCACCGCTGCACGACGGTGGAATGCTCGGGCATAGGGAGGTCGGTCAACGACCGGGATCCACTCGCGGTGGGCAAACCGGCATAGTCCTGTGAGAGGTCCTTGATCAGAAATGGCACGCCCGCGAAGGGGCCCCGCAGTGTATCCGTCAGTTGCGCGTCGGCCTGCTCCGACATGAGTCGAACAATCGAATTGATCGAAGGATCGATCGACGTGGCTTGCGCCAGTGCACAATCCACGAGCTCGCGCGGCGTCACGTCACCGGTGGCCACCAGTTCCGCCAGGCCGAGTCCGTCAAATTTCCGATACTCGTCGATACGCATGGGGTCACTGTAATTCCCGCAACCATCTACGGAGTGCCGAACTCGAAGTTGGGGACGGATTCCGCCGCGAATCCATCCCCAACTTCGAGTTGAGCGGTAGCTCGTTGGTTGACATTCGCTAGAGCGCCGGGCATCTTTATTGGCACAGCGCCAATAAACGACGGATGCGCTTCGAGCCAAGGACCCACCATGACTGCACTCGCAGACCGCACCACCGGCGACCTCACCACCGAGCTCGCCGACCTACGCCAGCTCGCCCGAGGATTCTTCGAGAAAGAGGTCGCGCCGCATCGCGAAGAATTCGCCGCAGCCGGACGCCCCAGCCGAGAGGTCTACCGCAGCGCTGGCCGCCTCGGCCTGCTCGGCATGTCGGTACCCGAGCAGTACGGCGGTGGCGGCGGGGACTTCCGCCACGAGGCCGTGCTCTTCGAGGAGCAGGTGCGCGCCGGTGACTCGTCCATGCAACTGGGCGTGCACAGCGGGATCGTTCCGCACTACCTTCTCGCCTACGCCTCCGAGGAGAACAAGGAGCGGTGGCTGCCGAAGCTGTGCTCGGGAGAGTGGATCGGCGCGATCGCGATGACCGAACCGGGCACCGGATCGGATCTGCAGGGCATCACCACCCGAGCGGTACGCGACGGCGACTACTACGTGGTGACCGGCGGAAAGACGTTCATCTCCAACGGAGCTCACTGCGATCTGATCATCATCGCCGCCAAGACCGACCCGTCCGCGGGAGCCCGGGGACTCTCGCTGCTGGTCGCCGAGGTCTCCGACGACACCGAAGGCTTTCACCGGGGCCGGGTACTGCACAAGATCGGCCAGAAGGGACAGGACACAGCTGAACTCACCTTCGACGGTCTCCGCATTCCGGCAACCAACATCCTCGGAGAAGCAGAAGGTCTCGGATTCGCGCAGTTGATGCAGCAGCTCCCCCAGGAGCGGTTGATCTGCGGGATCGCAGCTGCTGCGATGATCGACGCAGCCGTCCTGCAGACCGTCGAATACACCAAGTCGCGCAGCGCTTTCGGTAAAACACTGTTCGATCTGCAGAACACCAAGTTCGAGCTCGCCGAATGCGCCACCATCGGCCGCGTAGTCCGCACCTTCGTCGACGACGCAATGGCCAAGCACATTTCGGGCACGCTCGACGTGACGACGGCCGCGATGATCAAGTACTGGACCACCGACCGACAGTTCGAGGTGGTCGACCGGTGCCTGCAGCTCTTCGGTGGATACGGCTACATGGAGGAGTACCCCATCGCCCGCATGTTCGTCGACGGCCGCATCGCCCGGATCTACGCCGGTGCCAACGAAGTCATGAAAGAACTCATCTCCCGTTCCTTGTAGAACTCGGCACAGGCCCCAGAAAGGCACCACCATGGAGGCGTTCCTCTACGACGCAGTTCGCAGCCCGCGTGGCCGCGGGAAGAGTTCCGGCGCACTGCATACCATCAAACCGGTCGATCTGGCCGCGAACACGTTGTCCACCTTGCTCTCTCGGAATTCCCAGCTCGATCCGGCACTGATCGACGACATCGTGCTCGGTGTGGTCACCCCCGTCGGCGATCAGGGGTGCGATATCGCCCGGACCGTCGCGATGGTTGCCGGATTGCCCGACAGCGTGGCCGGCGTTCAGCTCAACCGCTTCTGCGGGTCGGGTCTCGAGGCCGTCAACACTGCGGCGCAACGTGTTCGATCCGGTTGGGATCGGCTGATCGTCGCCGGCGGTGTCGAGTCGATGTCCCGGGTTCCCCTCGGCGCGGACGGTGGCTCGTGGCCCTGCGACCCGCTGACCAACTACGGCAGCTACTTCGTTCCGCAGGGCGTCAGCGCAGACCTCATCGCAACGATCGAAGGGTTCGATCGCGACGACGTCGACGCCTTCGCTGTTCGCAGCCAGCAACGCGCGGCCCATGCCTGGTCGATGGGCCACTTCGAGAAGTCGGTCATCCCGGTTTTCGACGCGAACGGTCGGCTGATGCTCGACCACGACGAGATCATGCGACCCGAGACCACCACTGCCGATCTTGCGGCCTTGAAGCCGTCGTTCGACCGGATGGGAGCGCTCGCCGGGTTCGACGCTGTAGCCATGCAGAAGTACACCGAGGTGGAGCGCATCGATCACGTGCACCATGCCGGCAACTCGTCCGGCATCGTCGACGGCACGGCGATGGTTCTGATCGGTTCCGAAGAGGCAGGTCGCGCAGGTGGATTGACCCCGCGCGGACGCGTCGTAGCCGGTGTCGTCGCGGGATCGGACCCGACGCTGATGCTCACCGGTCCGGTTCCGGCCACCCACAAGGTGTTGGCCGCAGCGGGGCTGACCCTCGACGACATCGCGGTGTTCGAGGTCAACGAGGCCTTCGCCTCGGTGGTGCTCAACTACACGAAGCAGCTGCACATCGACCACGACCGCATCAACGTCAACGGTGGCGCGATTGCCATGGGCCATCCACTGGGCGCAACGGGTGCGATGCTCACCGGAATGGCCCTCGACGAGCTCGAGCGCCGCGGCGAGCGATACGCGCTGATCACCCTGTGCATCGGTGCCGGAATGGGCGTCGCCACCATCATCGAGCGCCTGTGAACACCCCGCGCGAGAACAACGAAGTCAGGAAGTCGATGAACACTTCTTCTACTCTGCGAACACCCACGATCACCGGCGAGATCGGTACCGACCGGGTACTCGTGCTGACGATCGAGGATCCGACACAGGCCACCAACACCATGAACACCGCGTTCGGCGAGTCGCTCGGGCAGACTGTCGACTGGCTGGAGGCCAATCGAGCCGCATTCGACGGCGTCATCGTCACCTCGGGGAAGGATTCGTTCTTCTCCGGCGGCGACCTCGAGCTGCTGCGCGACGCCGGCCCCGCGGACCACGCGAAAATCGCCGACGCCCTCGATTTCATCAAGGACAAGTTTCGTCGGCTCGAGAAGCTGGGGAAGCCGGTCGTGGCCGCTCTCGGCGGTACCGCGCTCGGCGGCGGATTCGAGATTGCGTTGGCCTGTCATCATCGAATCGCACTGAGCCGAAGCAACTCTCGTTTCGGCCTTCCCGAGGTGACGCTCGGCCTGCTGCCCGGCACCGGCGGCGTCACCCGAACGGTCCGGATGTTCGGCATCGTCAAGGCCCTGACCCAGGTGGTGGGCCAGGGGCAGCGGTATCGGCCGGCACAGGCACTCGAGCTCGGATTGATCGACGAGGTCGTCGACACCCACGAGCAGATGATGGCGAGCGCGCGCGCCTGGATCGTCGCCAATCCCGAAGCGCTGCAGCCCTGGGACAGGAAGGGATTCAAGATTCCCGGCGGCACCGCGGCCTCACCCGCGCTGGCTGCGCAGCTGCCTGCCTTCGCGGCAACGGTCCGCAAGCAGGTCAAGGGTGCACCCATGCCCGCTCCGATCGCGGTGGTTGCTGCGGCAGTGGAAGGGTCGGTGCTCGACTTCGAGTCGGCATCGCTCGTGGAAACCCGGCACTGCACCGCACTCGCCTGCGGGCCGGTATCGGGCAATTTGATCCAGTCGATGTTCTTCGACCTCGGGTCCATCGACAAGGGTGGCTCTCGCCCGGCCGCCGAACCCCATCGAGTGCCCGAGAAGGTGCTGGTGATCGGTGCCGGCATGATGGGTGCTGCCATCGCCTACGTCGTCGCCTCGGCCGAGGTTCCCGTCGTACTGCGTGATGTCTCGATCGAATCTGCGGAGCGTGGAAAGGATTACGCACGTTCGATTCTCGGCAAGGCCGTCGCGAAGGGACGCAAGACCCAGGCCGACGCCGATGCGGTGCTCGCGCTCATCACGCCCAGTTCCGACGCGGCCGATGCCGAGGGTTGCGATCTGGTCGTCGAGGCAGTGTTCGAGGATCCGGCCGTCAAACAGGGGGCCTTCGAGGATGTCGACAAATACTTGACGTCCGACGCACTACTCTGCTCGAACACCTCGACCCTGCCCATCACCGCACTGTCCCAGGGTGTTTCGCGGACCTCCGACTTCATCGGCACGCACTTCTTCTCACCGGTGGACAAGATGCCGCTGGTGGAAATCGTGGTGGGAGAACACACCAGCGACTCCGCTCTGGCTCGCGCGTTCGACTTCGTTCGGCTGATCGGCAAGTCCCCGATCGTCGTCGGAGACAGTCACGGCTTCTTCACCACGCGGGTCATCGGCAGATTCATGGACGAGGCGATCTCACTGGTGGCCGAGGGCGTGCACCCGGCCACCGTCGAGCAGGCCGCACTCCAGGCCGGGTATCCGTCCGGCGCACTCGCCCTCATGGACGAGATCTCACTGACCCTCTCGCGCCACATCCGCGAGGGCATGGCCGAGGCCGCCCGCGCCGCCGGCAGGCAGTGGATCGTCTCGAACTCCTACGCCCTGGTCGACCGACTCGTCGACGAGTTCGATCGGCCCGGCCGCAAGGCGGGACGCGGGTTCTACGAGTACGCCGAGGACGGCACCAAGGCCGGGCTGTGGCCGGGACTGGTGGAGCACTACCACCGACCGGACCACGGAACTTCGTTCGAGGACATGATGGATCGCATGCTGATCGCGCAGTCGCTCGACTCGATCGCGTGCCTCGACGAGGGCGTCCTACGCACGGTTGCCGACGCGAACATCGGGTCCATTCTCGGCATCGGCTACCCCGCGTGGACCGGCGGTGTGCTGCAGTTCGTCAATCAGTTCGACGGCGGCCTCGAGGGATTCGTGCGTCGGGCCGACGAGCTGCGATCACGGTACGGCGATCGGTTCATCGTGCCGAGGTCGCTGCGCTCGCGCACCGAGCGGTACCTCTGAGGCATGGCGGCGTGGGTTCGGTGCGATCATGAGAACCATGCCGGCTTCGAGTACGCCCAAGTGGAATCGACTGGAACCGGACGAGCGACGGACACAGATTCTGGCGAGCGCCGTCCGCTTGTTCGGCGACAAGCCGTACCCGGACGTGTCGATGTCCGACGTCGCTGCCTCTGCCGGCGTGGCGCGAGGCCTCATTCACCACTACATCGGCAGCAAACGCGATCTCTACCTCGAGAGCGTTCGCTTCCTGGTCACAGTGCCCCCGATCGAGGAGGTACACCTGCCCACGGGTTCGCTCGAGGAGCGCGCCCGCGGCAGCGTGCACTGGTTGGTGAACGTGATCGAGGCGCACGGAACGGCGTGGGTCTCGATGGCCAGCGGGTCGGGCCTCGACGAGCAGGTGGCCCAGATTCTGGACGAGGCCGACGATCTCGCGGCCGAACGCGTGCTCGACGCAACTGCATTCGAGGGCAGAGGCGGTGACCGCCGAATTGCGAAGTCCGCAGTACGCGCCTTCGGCGGCATGGTCAAGGCCGCGGGACGCGAATGGCTGGTGCGCGGCACCCTGACGCGCGAACAGGTCGAAATTCTGCTGACCGACGTACTCGTGACCGTCCTCGACACGGCACGTTCTCTCGACGACGCCTCAAAGCGTTAGCCCAACAACCTTTTTCGCTGACCGAACGACACGGTAGATCCACGGCCGCACTATTGACACTGTGCCAATAAGGTGGAACCGTGACCGTATCCACTCGGGCATCCGCGCCCCCTCTCTCACAAGGGACACGTCATGTATCTCACTCAAGGCCTGCACCGCTCTGCAGCAACCACTCCCGACCGGGCCGCAACGATATTCGGCGACCGCGTTCGCACCTTCACCGAGCAGATCGACAGAGTTGCGCGGTTGGCCGCCGGCCTGCGATCCATCGGGGTCGACGCCGGTGACCGAGTGGCGATGCTGGCATTCAACAGCGACCGGTACTCCGAGTACCTGCTGGCGGTGCCGTGGGCCGATGCTGTGCTCAATCCGGTCAACATCCGATGGTCGCCCGTCGAAGTCGCCTACGCGCTCAACGACTCCGACACCAAGGTTCTGCTGGTCGACGACACCTTCGGTGCCATGGTCCCGGCACTGCGCCCGGCATGCGCCGGCCTGCAGACCATCGTCTACTGCGGAGACGGCACCACCCCCGAGGGCATGGTCTCGTACGAGGACCTGATCTCTTCCCACGATCCCATTCCCGACGCGCGACGCAGCGGCGATGCACTGGCCGGCCTGTTCTACACCGGCGGAACCACCGGTTTCCCCAAGGGTGTCATGCTCTCGCACGCGAACCTGGTCACCTCGGGCCTGGGAACAGTGGCAACGGGACAGCTGCTCGACGACGCATCCGTCCTGCTCCATGCCGCACCGATGTTCCACCTCGCCGATCTGGCCGCATGGGTGGGGCAGGTCATGCTCGGCGGCACCCACGTCATGGTTCCGTTCTTCGAGCCGACAGCCGTCCTCGGCGCGATCGCTGCACATGCCGTCACCGATGTACTGCTGGTGCCCACGATGATTCAACTTCTCGTCGACCATCCCACGTTGAGCGAATTCGACACCTCCTCGCTCAGCCGCGTGCTGTACGGAGGATCCCCCATTTCCGCCGGCGTTCTCGAGCGCACCCTCGCACGGCTTCCGCAGGCCCGCCTCACCCAGGCCTACGGCATGACCGAGCTGGCACCGGTCGCGTCCCTGCTCTGGCCGGAACACCATGTGGGGGAACGCATCGGCTCGGCCGGTCGCGCAGCCCCGCACTCGGAGATCCGGATCGTCGGGCCCGACGGCAAGCAGTTGACCACCGGATCGGTCGGCGAGATCTGCGTCCGCGGTGGACATGTGATGCTGGGATATTGGAACAAGCCGGAGGAGACGGCCGCTGCCGTTCGCGACGGCTGGATGCACACCGGCGATGTCGGTTACCTCGACGCCGACGGATTCCTGTTCGTGGTCGATCGTCTCAAGGACATGATCATCACCGGCGGTGAGAACGTCTACAGCGCCGAGGTGGAGTGTGCGCTCAGCCTGCATCCCGCGGTATTGGCCTGCGCCGTGATCGGGGTTCCCGACGGCGAGTGGGGCGAACGCGTTCACGCCTGTGTCGTACTGGCAGAGGGATTCCCACCGATGGTGGACGAGCTCCGCGAGCACACCCGCACTCTCGTGGCCGGATACAAGACTCCACGCACCATCGAATTCGTCACCGCCCTGCCCATGAGCGGAGCAGGCAAGATCCTCAAGCGCGAACTGCGGGATGCGCACGTCGCACAGAACACACTCGGAGCGTCCCTGTGACCACCGAGGTCCAGGTGCGCGCTACTTTCGATTCGCTTTCCCCCATCGACGACGGTGTCGTCGGCTCGTTCACCGTGGACTCGGCAGAGTCGGTGGCAAGAAAAGTCGACCTCGCCCGAGGGGCGCAGCGAATGTGGTCGGCTGTACCGCCACGCGCTCGCGCCCGTCACCTCCGCGCCTGGCGACACGAAATCTGGAGCAACCGAGCCGAATTGATCGACCTGATTCACCGGGAGAACGGCAAGCCGGCAGACGATGCGCTGCTCGAGATCGTACTGACCCTCGAACACATCGCGTGGGCGGAACGTCAGGCACCGCGGCTCATGCGTTCGCGCCGCGTCAATCCTGGTTTACTGCTGGCGAACTACTCCGCTCGTGTGCACACGGTCGCACTCGGTGTCGTCGGCGTCATCGGTCCGTGGAACTATCCGCTGTATGCACCCAACAGTGCGATCGGCTCGGCCCTGGCAGCAGGCAACTGCGTCGTGTTCAAGCCGAGCGAGTACACACCCGCCGTGGCAGCGCGGTATGTTCGCGCCTTTCACGAGGCCAATCCATCCCTGCCACTGGGCATCCTGACCCTGGTGACCGGATACGGCGAGACCGGTGCTGCACTGTGCCGCGCGGGTGTGGACAAGATCGCGTTCACCGGCTCCACGAGAACCGGCACGGCAATCATAGCGGCGTGCGCCGAGACGCTCACACCGGTGGTGGTGGAATGTGGCGGCAAGGATCCGGTGATCGTCGCCGCGGACGCCGACATCGCAGCAGCAGCCGAGGCAGTGGCCTGGGGTGCATTCACCAACGGCGGGCAGACCTGCGTCGGCGTCGAACGGGTGTGCGTCGATCGCAGTGTCGCAGCCGAATTCACCGGAGCTCTCGTGCGGCACGCCCGTGCGATCCGTCCCGGATCCAGCCCATCGGCCACGTACGGACCGATGACGATGCCCGCCCAGATCGACATCGTTCGGCGTCACCTCGCCGACGCCGAGGCCTCCGGTGGCCGAGTACTCATCGGCGGACTCTCCTCGATCGGCGAGCGATTCGTCGGCCCCACTGTCCTGGTGGACACCCCGGAGAACTGCTCGGCCGTCCGCGAGGAAACCTTCGGTCCCACCGTCACCGTTCGTGAGGTCGACAGCATCGACGAGGCGATCGAGCTGAGCAACGACCATCGCTATGCCCTGGGCGCATCGGTGTTCTCACGTGAACAGGGCAATGTCATTGCAGCGCAACTGGTGTGTGGTCAGGTCACCGTCAACTCGGTGATCGCATTCGCTGGGATGGGATCGGTGCCGATGGGCGGCGTCGGGGCCAGTGGATTCGGCCGGGTGCACGGTGACGAAGGATTCGCCGAGTTCTGCCGCACCCACAGCCGCGTCACCAAATTGTTCGACATCCCGGGATTCGAGCTCGTGACGCTCCGCCGCAAACGCTGGGTCATGCCGCTGATAGACCGACTGCTCGGAATGCGGCACCGCCGCTGATCGATCAGTTCCGTCGCACGGGCTGCGCGGTGCCATAGCGTCGGCGCACCACCTCGCCGAGAGTCGCTACTCGGCACTGACGAGCAACGGCACGATGTTGCGGTGCGCGAATGCGAGCAGGTCCTCGTAGGAGTCGAGGGGCGCACCGGCCGAGGGCGTCAGCAAGATCGAATGAACGACGCGCACAACAAGTTCCGGGGCATCCGGGACTGCGAACGTGTCGGATTCCAACTCGCCGCGCGCGATGTGCGCCGCTGCCTCGAGCGCGGCCTCGAGCAACGCGGATGCATTGGTGGTCAACTGCTCGAGCACCAATGCACTCTCGGAATCGAACATCTTGAGCAGCACCGGGTTGGTGCGCACCGAATCGATCGTGGTCGCGAATCCGTGCGCCGCACGATCGGCTCGTGAGGTCTGCTGGGACGCAGCTGCCGCCACGGCAACGAACAATCGCGAGGACTCACGCGCCATGACGGCCCGAACCAGTTCGTCCTTCGATCCGATCCGCCGGTAGACGGTCACTCGATTGATCTTGGCGCGCTTGGCCACGTCACCGATGGTGGTCCGAGGAATTCCCACCTCGCCGAACAGCTCCAAGGCGGCATCGAGGATCGGACCGTCGTCACCATCGGGATGCATCGTCCAATCCTATCGTCGTCGAAGTCCAGCCAAATGCAACATTGCAACACTATCTGTTGCTATGTAGCATCGACGTCACCATCGCGGAGAAACGGAGTTCGGAATGTCACGAAACAAGGCGGTCGACTCGAACGAGCGCTATACGGACGAGTCCTACGCGATCGTGGCGCGGGCAGTGACATTCGACTGGTCCGGAGTTCCGCTGCAGTACATCCCTCACGAGTGGTACGCCACTCACTTCTGGAACGTGATGCACCTGGTTCTTCCCGAGGGAGAACGCGCGATGGCCGACGTGTTCGCCCGCGCTCTACCCTTCATCGACGACCGCAGACTCTACGAGGAGGTCGTCGGATTCGTCGGACAGGAAGCCACCCATGCGTCCTCCCACGAAAGCTTCCGCAACTACCTCGTTGCCCACGGAGTCGACATCGAGCCGATCCTGCAGCGGATTCGCTTCGCCGTCGGGGTGGTGTTCGGCGATCACGGCCTCACCGGCCGCGCCGGCAAGGCATGGCTGAACGAGCGCCTCGGAATCTATGCTGCAGCAGAGCATTTCACTGCGGTCGTGGGTGAGTGGTTGTTGGACAACACCGAATTCGATCGCATCGGTGTCGACCCCACGATGTTGGATCTGCTGCGCTGGCACGGTGCCGAGGAACTCGAGCACCGCAACGTCGCATTCGATGCATTCCAATACGTGGACGGTGGCGGATTCCGCCGCGCCCGAACCGCGGTCGTCGCCAGCGCCGGCCTCGCCGTGCTGTGGTTCAGCACCGCGGCTTACCTGTACAAGAACTCGGTCGCAACTCCGCGGATCGGCAAGCGGAAGATGCGTACCCCCTGGCCCCTCGCCTTCGCTCGCGCGTCGCGCAAGCACCTCATTCCCGGCCTGTCGTTCCTGTTCGTGCAGCTCGCCCTCTACATTCGACCCGGCTTCCACCCGTCGAACATGGGCGACATCGACAAGGCCGTGCAGTACCTGGCCACCTCCCCCGCGGCACTGGCGGCCCAGCAGTGACCAACGATGCTGTGGTGACAGCTCCCGCGCACAGTCATCTGGGCGAGGTCACCGTGACGGCACCCGGCATCGGCCTGCGTGCCATCGGTGCCGCGTCCCGCGTCTACGCCAGGGTCGTCGCTGATTCATCGATCGTGACGGCTCTGTCCCCGGCGCGGCCACGAAGAAACGTCGGGTACGAATTCGAGGCCGTCGTCGACGACACGATCGACGAGGCCGAAGATGTTCGCTCACTGTTGTTGTCCCGCAGAGACGGCATGCCGCTGCCGACCTGGTTACCCGGTGCGCACATCGACATCACCACCCCATCGGGCAGGGTGCGCCAGTACTCACTGGCCGGACGTCCCGCCGGCCGCTACCGCATCAGCGTTCGCAAGATCCCCAGCGGGAGTGCATCCACCGAGATTCATACCCTCACCCGCGGTGATGTCCTGCGAGTTCGCGGACCGCGCAACGCATTTCCGATGGCCGAGGCCGAGCACTACCTCTTCGTCGCCGCCGGCATCGGCATCACACCTATCCGATCGATGATCGAACGTGCAGTCCAGGACGGGGCACGGTGGACGCTGTACTACCACGGTCGCTCTCGTGCGAGTCTTCCGTTCGTCGCCGCACTGCAGCGGATGGCGCTGACCTCGCATGGTCACGTGGTCGTCAAGACGGACGATGCCGACGGTCTTCCGATTCCCGCAGACATCGTCGATCTCGGGATGGGGACGTCCGCGATGTACGTCTGCGGACCCGCAGCACTGTCGAGCAGACTGCGCGACGAGGCGCTACGGAGCACCGCGGTTCGCGAGTTCCACACCGAATTGTTCACGCCCGCAGCGGTGGTGGACGGCATGCCGTTCGTGTTGCAGCTCGATCGCTCCGGCGACACCGTCGAGGTCGGTGCACAGGAAACTGCTCTCGATGCCCTGCGCCGGTCCAGGCCGGATCAACCGTACTCGTGTCGCCAAGGCTTCTGCGGAGCCTGTGTCGTCGGGTTCGTCGGTGGACGCGTGGAGCACCGCGACCGGGTTCTGACCGAGACCGAACGGGAGAACTCGCTCACCCTGTGTGTCTCACGCGGCGCCGTCGAGGGCGAAGTTCTCGTCCTCGATCTGTAGAAGGAGTCCCACACCCATGACTGCAACACACTCCAATACCGCTGTGCCCCACGTCGACGTCGCGATCATCGGTGCGGGCTTCGGCGGCCTCGGTGCCGCGATCCGACTCGAGCAGGAAGGCCGCGGCGACTTTCTGATCTTCGAGCGCGACACCGCCGTCGGTGGAACATGGCACGTGAACACCTACCCTGGTGCGCAATGCGATATCCCATCGGCGCTGTACTCTTTCTCGTTCGCGCCCAACCCGGAGTGGACGCGGCTGTACCCGCTCCAGCCCGAGATCGAGGCGTACCTCAACGACTGCACGGACCGGTTCGAGATCCGGGATCGCATCCGCTTCGGTCACGAGGTACTGGACGCGACGTGGAACGACGAACAGGCCCGGTGGATGGTTCGGACGAGCGCAGGAACATGGTCCGCGCGCATCCTCATCGGGGCCCTCGGACCGTTCAGTGAACCCTCGACTCCCAGTATCCAAGGCCTGGAGTCGTTCTCGGGGAGTGTGTTCCACTCGGCCAAGTGGGACCATCAGCACTCCGTGAAGGGTCGACGCCTCGCGGTAATCGGCACCGGTGCGTCGGCGGTGCAGTTCGTTCCGCGTCTGGCCCCCGAGGTCGCGCACCTGACACTGTTCCAGCGCACGCCGACGTGGATTCTTCCGCACCCCGACCGGCCGATCTCCGAATCCGGCAGGTCCGTTCTCCGAAAGTTCCCGCCGGCCGAGCGGGCCATGCGCCGCATGTTCGATCTGTTCCAGGAAGCGTTGGTTCCCGGCCTGATTCGGCATCGCTCGATGCTGGCACCGCTCACAGCGTTGGGCCGCGCACACCTGCGCCGTCAGGTGAAGGATCCGGTTCTTCGCGAGAAGCTGACGCCCGGTTACGAGTTCGGATGCAAGCGGCCGACCTTCTCGAACAAGTTCTATCCCGCCCTGTGCAGGGAGAACGTCACTGTCGAGACCACCGGCATCGAGCGGATAGTGCCGGAGGGGATCATCACCACCGACGGCACCGTGCACGAGGTAGACGACATCGTCCTGGGGACGGGATTCACCGTCGCAGGCCACTCAGGATTCCGACGCATCGTCGGTCGAGACGGAACGTCTCTGGCGGACGGCTGGCCCGACGGTGAGATGTCGTCGTACCGAGGTACCACCGTGCACGGCTTCCCCAACTTCTTCATGCTGCTCGGCCCCAATTCTGTGGTGTACACCTCGCAGGTGGTCACCATCGAGGCTCAGGTGAACTACGTCCTCGAGGCGTTGCGCGCCATGGACTCCGGGGCCATCGCTGCACTCGAAGTGACCGAGCGGGCTCAGACCGAGTTTGCCGACTACACCGATGAGCAGCTGGCGGGTTCGGTATGGAACTCGGGCGGATGCAGCAGCTACTACCTGAGCCCGTCGGGCCGAAACGTGACCTACTGGCCGGGTTCGGTGCGCAACTTCACCCGGAAGATGTCCACCATCGAGCTCGGCCACTATCACTGTCGTAGTGCCGCTTTCGACAAGTCCTCGGCCACTGCCGATCCGACACTCGTGACCACGAAGGATTTTGCATGAACGGCCACATCGACCTCGTCGGAAAAGTCGCGTTGGTGACGGGTGGGGCACGTGGAATCGGAGCAGCGACGGCGGCGGCACTGATGTCCGCGGGAGTCCGCGTGGCGGTGGTGGATCGAGACTTTCCGACCGGGACAACCAGTTCCGATCGAGCACTCCTGCTCACCGGGGACGTCACCGATCCCGACGCGATGGCGGGCTGCGTCGCCGCGACGGTCACCGCGTTCGGCCGTCTCGACATCGTGATCGCCAATGCCGGCATCACGCCGCCGCCCGCCACCATTCGAACCATCGACCGTGGAGTGTTCGACTCGGTGATGGCGGTGAACTTCGGTGGCGTGCTCAACATCGTGCGGGCCGCGGCCGACGAGATCGTGGCGAGCGGCGGCCACATCCTGCTGGTGTCCTCCTGTGCCGCATTCACTCCCGGCATGGGTGGTTCTGCATACATGGTGAGCAAGGCGGCCGTGGAACAGCTCGGCCGCGCTCTGCGAATCGAGCTCGCCGCCGTCGGTGCATCGGCCGGTCTCGCGTACTTCGGCGTGGTGGATACAGATTTGGCACGACACACCCTCGACGAGGACCCGATGGGCCACAGGATCGGCGGATTTCTCCCGTGGCCGCTCAGCCGGCGCCTGCCCTCTCAGCGCGCTGCGGAGCTACTCGTCCGTGCGGTCCGCACGCGTCGAGCCCGCACCATCGCCCCGTCGAGCTGGCAACCGTATTTCTGGCTCCGCGGAATACTCAATCCGATTCTGGAACGCAGACTCGTCCAGGATCGGGCAGTCGCTCGGATCATCCGCGATCTCGAGAGCACTCACACCCGCTGAACTTCGGGTATCGACTACCCGTTCCCTCTCACCACGTCGGGAGCTGACTATTGGGCGGTAGCGGCCGGGTGCACAGGTCTTGCGCGTCGGATTCCGGCATTCCGAGAGCGAGCAGGACGCCGTGCGCCATCTGGTCGACGGCCTCGACGTCGTCGCGATCAGGCTGCTCGAGCAACAGCTGACCCAGGCCGAGCAGCGCGCCCGCCACCATCGCCAGGGACAGCTGGATGTCCTGCGGGCGAAAGTATCCTGCTTCGATCCCGGCGTGGATGTCCCTCAACGCACGTGGTCCCAGACCGTGCTGCGAGGTGATCAGCTCGGGTCCGGAGTGGATCAGTACCCGGCTAAGCTCCGGTTGCTGTCGAAAGAGTCGGCCTGCGATACGGAACGATCGAGCGAACGCTTCGGCAGGGTCGGCGTCGGTGTCGGTCAGCGAATCGAGGTAGCTACCCAGCAATTCCAGGGCACCGTCCACCGCCGACTGAAACAGCTGCTCGCGGCTGGTGAAGTGGTTGTAGAACGATCCCATCCCGACGTCGGCCGCCTGCGTGATCTCCGCGATCGGCGCGTTCAGTTCGCCGCGGGCGATGAAGCCCTGCGCCGCGGCGATCAACGCACCTCGAGTACGCGCTTTGCGCCGCTCGAGTCTGTTCTGGGTCTCCACCATGTTCCCTACTTCTGTCTGCGCTGGTCGACGTACTGACCCTTGCTCACCGCTGACGAATTTGTCAACACTCTTGACTGACAATGGTGTCATAGGTGACGATATAGTCACTAAACGAGAGAGGGCTCAATGGCACAGGACGTCGACGGCCACAAGGACATGCACGTGGACCAGGGCGCATTGCCTGGCGAACACCCGGGGCGCGACACCGATCCGATCATCAAGGTCCGCGACATTGCATGGTTGGAATTCCGCAAGCCGGATCTGGTCAAGGCCGAGGCGTTCGCGGTGGCATTCGGATTCACCGTTTCTTTGCGTACTCCGGAGGAGATTCACCTCCGCGGGACACAGGTCGGTGCCCCCTGCGTGATCATCCGCCGAGGCAAGCGCACGCGATTCGTGGGCGCGGCCTTCGCCGCCGCCGAGGACGCCGACGTGGTTCGACTCGCCGAGGCCACCGGGCAGCGGGTGCAGCGACTCCCCGACACGCTCGGCGGCATCGTCGTCACACTCACCGACCCGGGCGGACAACCGGTCCAGGTCGTATCCGGCTACACCGAGCACCCGGAGCTGCCGGGGCAGGACGTACACACGTACAACTTCGGCGATCCGCACTACCGGCTGAACGCGACCCAGCGTCCGCCGCGTCAGCCGGCCCGGGTTCAACGTCTCGGGCACGTGGTGCTCCAGCGCATCGACTACCTCGAGAATCTGACCTGGTACCTGCATCACCTCGGATTGATCGTCAGCGATTTTCTCTACTACGACGGCCAGCGCGAGCGCGGACCGGTGATGAGCTTCATCCGGTGCGATCGGGGCAGCACCCCGTCCGATCACCACACGCTCGCGATGACGCTCGGGCCGTCCGATCGCTATGTGCACTCGGCGTACCAGGTCTCCGATCTCGATGCCATCGCCGCCGGTGGCGAGTTCCTGACCCAGCGCGGCTATCGGCATTCGTGGGGCATCGGCAGGCACATCCAGGGCAGCCAGATCTTCGACTACTGGCGCGATCCCGACGGATTCCTGGTGGAACATTTCAGTGACGGAGACATGTTCGACAGCTCCCTCGAGCCCGGCTGGGCACCGATGACCGCGTCCGGTCTGGCCCAGTGGGGACCGCCGGCGTCCAAGGACTTCCTCGGAATCTCCCCCAGCAGAGCGTCATTGCACGAATTGAAATCCATCCTCTCCTCGCTGCGCAACGACAACGAGTTCGACACCGAGCGCCTTCGTGGCCTGATGAAAGTGGCATCCTCATGAGCATCGCTGTACTCCGCACCTCCGACGCCTGGTGGGTCGAGACCCCGGCCGGAGCGTCGCGCATCGACACCTCCGCGACCACCACCGCCGAACTTCTCGCCGACCGGCCTGCCATCGAGGCGGCTCGCACCGGCACCGACGTTGTTGCAGTGGAAACGTTGTCGCTGATCTCCCCGGTCACCGCACCCTGCCGAGTGATGGCGAACATGACCAATTTCGTCTCACACGTCAAGGATTCGGGCATGAACCCCGACACAGTGCCGCTGACCTTCTTCCGTAAGACCTCGGGATCCATCAGCGGACCGACCGACGACATCGTCAAGCCACCACACGTGAAGCTGCTCGACTACGAGATCGAAATCGGCCTGGTGTTCGGCAAGACCCTCACCGTCGGAACCAAGATCGACGCCTCCAACGTGGCCGAGTACGTGGCGGGCCTCGTGATCACCAACGACGTCTCCGCGCGAGACGTGCAGTTGCCCAAAACCCAGTTCTACGAGGGTAAGTCGTACCCCACGTTCACTCCGGTCGGGCCGCGGCTGGTACTTCTGGAGAGCGACGAGTTCGATCGATTCGGTGAGCTCACGTTGACGCTGCGAGTCAACGGCACTGTGCGACAGGACAGCACGGTCGCAGACATGATCTTCCGGCCGGTCGAATCGCTGGCAGCGTTGAGCAGGTTCCAGCGCATCGATCCCGGCGACCTGTTGCTCACCGGCACGCCCGGCGGTACCGCACTCAAAGCCCCGGCCAAGCCGATCGAGATGATCGGCGCTCTCATTCCGCCGTCGGTCAAATGGAAGGTCTTCTTCAAGAAGCAGGCCAAGAACCCCGACTTCCTGCAGGACGGCGACGTCCTCGAACTGACCAGCTCGACTCCCGACGGAGCCCTGGATCTGGGGGTTCAGCGCACCCGGGTCTCCTACCGATGACCGGACACGAGTCCGACGGCGCGCACCGTCGGGTGGTGATCATCGGTGCGGGGCCGACGGGAATGACCGCTGCACTGCTGCTGGCCCGCTACGGCGTTCCCACTCTCGTCCTGGACCGATGGGAGGACGTCTATCCACAGCCACGCGCAGTGCACCTCGACGACGAGGTGTACCGCATCCTCGACGACCTCGGCCTGGGCGAGGACTTCGCGGCTATCTCACGTCCCGGACGCGGATTACGGTTGTGCACCAAAGAGATTCGTACCCTTGCCGAGTTCGAGCGCGACCCGGACGACCGACCGCACGGGTATCCGCAGGCCAACATGTTCGACCAACCTGATCTCGAACGGCTCATGCGATCTCACGTCTCCCGCTACGACCTCGTGGAGATGCGCGGCGGATGCGAGATCACCGATGTGCAGAATCTGAAGGACGGCGTTCGAGTCTCGTACAACTCCACCGAGGATGCGACGCCGCACTGGGTAACAGCCGACTACGTCCTCGGTTGCGACGGTGCCAACAGTGTGGTGCGCAGGTCCATCGGCTCGAAGATGCAGGACCTCGGTTTCGAGCAGCGGTGGTTGGTGATCGATATCGAGACCGACGTCGACCTCGATCAGTGGGACGGTGTGCATCAGGTGTGCGATTCCGAGCGATCGGCGACGTACATGCGCATCGGAACCACCCGTTATCGCTGGGAGTTCCAGTTACTCGACAACGAGACCCTCGACGAGTTCACCGATCTCTCGGCCATCCACCCTCTGATCGCACCGTGGTTCACCTCGGCCGAGATCCCGGAGATGAAGCTGATTCGCAGCGCCGAGTACACCTTCCGAGCACAGGTGGCCGATCGATGGCGTGATCGCCGGGTCTTCGTTCTCGGAGACGCCGCACACCTGACCCCGCCGTTCATCGGCCAAGGTATGGGTGCGGGTGTGCGCGATGCTCGTAACCTGGTGTGGAAGCTGGTGGGCGCACTCGACGGACACGTGCACGACTCTGCACTGGACAGCTACGAGATCGAGCGAAAGACGCACGCCAAGGCCATGATCGAGCTGGCCGTGGCGATCGGATGGGCCATGACCGGCGGGAGCAAGCTCACCGGCATCATGCGGACCACTATCGCTCCTGCTCTCGGTCGCCTGCCGTTCATCGGGGCAAAGGCGACCGCCAGCACCACGCCGTCGCTCACCCGATCGCAGTTCGTGCTGCGATCGCGTGGACCGATTCGCACTCTCCCTGGAAAACTCTGCCCCAACAGCATCGTGGACAGCGGAGCTCGCCTGGACGACGTGGCTCCGGGACAGTTCCTGCTCGTCTCCTCGACACCCCTGACCATCGAGCAGCGACGCGAGGTCGAGCGGCGCGGCGCGGCGGTGGTCGAGGTAGCGGCATCGTCCGATCTCGGACAGTGGCTCTCACACGGTCACGCCGTCGCGGCGATCGTGCGTCCGGACCGGACAGTGATGGCTGCAAGCAAGTCGGTGCCGTCGCTACACACTGTGGTGCCGAGCACCACCCTGCGCACGACGGAACGCACGACGGAACGCCCGACACCGACCGCGCCGACCGCGTCGGCACCGGCGGCACATCGCAGTGCAGCTGGCACTGCAACTCGCACTGCAACGAAAAGGCGGAGATGAAGACTGCAATTGTTACCGGAGCGACGTCCGGCATCGGCCAGGCCGTCGCCGAACTTCTGATCGCTCGCAGCTACCGGGTCATCGGCACGAGCCGTAACAGCGGCGCCGTGGTCGATCCGATCCCCGGAGTCGACTACCGGGATCTGGACCTGACGGACTCGTCGTCCATCCGAGCCTTCGTGGACGGCATCGGCGACCTCGAGGTGGACGTACTGATCAACAACGCTGGCGAGAGTCAGTGCGGCCCACTCGAAGAGCTGCCCATCGACGCCATCACCCGGCTCTTCCAGCTCAACGTGTTCGGTGCTGTCGAGCTGACTCAGGCAGTGTTGCCGGGCATGCGCGAGCGACGCCGCGGGAAGATCGTCAACATCGGGTCGATGCTGGCAAGCTTCCCGCTGGCCTACCGTTCCTCGTACGCCGCCACCAAGGCGGCGATCAAGGGGTTCTCGACTGCAGCACGCTTCGAGCTCGAGCCGTACGGAATCGACATCACCACAGTCGAACCCGGCTCGATCGACACCGGACTTTCAGCTCGTCGAACAAAGTACTGTGGCCCGCATTCGCCGTATCTGCGCGACTTCACCACGGTGATCGCCAAGCTCGACGCCAAAGAGGCCGAGGGCATTACGGCCGAGACGGTTGCCACCACAGTGTTGAGAGCGGTCGAGGACAAGAAGACTCTGCCGATCTACGCTGTGGGCAGCAATGCTCCGGCAGTATTCCTCGCTCAGCGATTGCTGCCGCGCACCGTGCTGGAAAAGTTCACGGCCCGCGCATACGGACTGCCCAGCAAGCGCCCGTCGAATTAGCGGAACACCTGCGTTTCAGTGAAACAACTGTGCCACGAACGGAATCGTATCGGCCTGCGACTGGACGAAGGCTCCACTGTGGTCGGTGTTGTAAGCCCGAAACGTCACCGGCTGACCGTTGGCCGTGAGAAGGGCGACGTAGGCGGCGGTGGTCGGGAACGGGACGTCGATGTCCTGCACGCCGTTGCCCATGAAGAAGGGCTTGTCGAAACCTTTTTCGGGCATCGCCATGTAGTCGTCGAGTACGGCAGTGAAGTTGGGCAGGCCGGTCAGTGGCGCGGTGAAGAAGTCGCCGATCGTCACACCGTCGAGTTGTGCCTCGAAATCCGAGACGCACGTCGTCTCGGCCAGGTCTGCGTACTTCTTTCCCACTGGAGTGAGGATGTTGTCCAGCCCGAGTTCGGGATGCGCGTAGCGCAGTGAAGCCCCGATGTACGCGACATAGGCGGTCAGGCCCGACGGTAGTTCCACCGGCGGAACGCCCGGACCACCGATCGAGACCAACTTCTCGATGTATGCGGGAGTTCCGGTACCGACCGCTCCGCGGTAGTCGAGATCGGGGCCGCCGAATTCGGTCGCGTAACGAGCGGTGTATATCGCTGCGCCGCCGCCCTGAGATTGGCCGACGGCCACCCAGGATCGTGACAGGTCCTCGCTGTAGTTGCGGCCCGCCTTGACCATGTCCACCACGTTGTGGGCGGTGGTTCGCCCGTCGAGATACGTCGACAATCCAGGCGTTCCGAGGCCGGCATAGTCACTGGCGACGATGGCGTAACCCTGTGCGAGCCAGTTCGCCAGGTACGGCAGATCTCGCTCGGCATAGGTCGGGCCGATCCGCGACGGCGCGCACGCGTCGCCGAGCCCGGATGTTCCGTGGGCCCAGGAGATCACCGGCCAGCCGCCCTCCGGCGCAGTGCCCGGCGGTAGGAAGACGGTGCCGGTACTCAGAGCCTTGTCGCCGAACGTGTCGGTGGTGACATAGGTGAGCACTTCGGCAGAGGCCGCGCCGGGAATCCAGAGGTTTCGGGGCAGATCTCGGGTGGAGACTACATCTCCGAGGCCCTGCGTGATCGCGGGTGCAGCAGACGACGGCGCAGCGAACAACGCCGAGGTTGCCACGCTCGACACGAGAGCTGCTGTGAGTGCCACAGCGCCGAGCCGGTGACGTGTCGTCACGTGGTCTCCATTCCGGGTGAGTGTGCCTTCGGGACACCGCGATCGTCGATGCGTGCCACCTTGTAATACACGATCGCACCGATCCAGACAACGAAGAACGTACCGACGACGAGCTGCCCGGCGAGGTTGAGATCGATCACGGCCAACGCGTCCCACAGCCCGCCGGTCAGCTCCAACTGTTCGGCAAGCAGAGTCAGCAACTGCACCGTGCCGATCACCAGGGCCACGAAGACGGACAGCCCCGTCATCGTCATGTTGTAGTAGATCTTGCGGACCGGTGTCACGAACGCCCAGCCGTATGCCTTGGACATGAAGATGCCGTCGATCGTGTCCATCGTGGTCATACCCGCGGCGAACAGGACCGGCAGCGCGATGATCGCCATCGGCGGCAGTCCGCCTGCGATGGCCGTCGTGCCTGCGATCGCGAGCAGACCTACCTGAGTGGCGGTATCGAAGCCCAACCCGAACAGCAGACCCAGCGGATACATCTGCCACGAGTGGTTGATCAGCTTGTCGTAGCGACCACGGAACAGGCGATTCATCAAGCCACGCTTCGCCAGCAACTCGTCGAGACTTTCTTCGGTGAACTCACCCCGCTTCGCGCGGCGCCACACTCCGACGATTCCCGCGAGGACCGCGATGTTCAACGCAGCGATGAGATACAGGAACGTGCCCGAGACCAGGGTGCCGATGATTCCGCCGACGCCGGCGAACGCGTCCTGGAACGCCGACGCCTGCGATGCGACGAAGGCAATAGCTGCAACGAAGACGAACACGACCGTCGAATGCCCCAGGGAGAAGAAGAGCCCGACGGCCAACGGCCGCTTACCCTTTTGCAGCAAGAAGCGGGTGGTGTCGTCGATGGCGGCGATGTGATCGGCATCGAACGCGTGCCTGAGCCCGAGGGTGTAGGCCAGCACACCGGCCCCGGCGTAGACGAGCGTGCCGTCGGCTCCGGTGAGGCCGTGAATGCTCGGGATCGAGTTGTAGTGCGTGAACAGCCCCCAGCCGATCACATGCAGAGCGCCGATGAAGCCGGCCATCGCCAGCAGACGGGGAACCTCGTCGAGAGTGAATCGACTCTGCCGTCGACCGACCTCGGCACGCAAAAGCTCTGACGTCATGAAGCCATTGTCGCCGACGTCGAGAATTTACTCTTCCCGTGCCCGCCCCTCGCGAACACGGTGCAGGTCCTCTGAGTGTCAGTGCACCTCTACGCCGACTCCCAGCGCTCTCAGTGCCATTGTCCGCAACACCGGACGAGCATTTCGTGACGGCGTACGCCCCGCGCTGTAGGGCGTCGAGTTGATCAGACCGAACACGGCGTGCGCCGTGGTTCGGGCATCGGCTTCGTTCAAGTCAGGGTCGACGGCACACAGCACCTCGACCCACAGTTCCACGTACTCGCGCTGCATGCGCCGCACTTTGCGGCGCGCGCCCTCGGGCAGGCTCTGCAGGTCGCGATCCTGGATTCGAATGAATGCCGGGGTCTCGAAGGCGAAGTCGAGGTGAAAATCGACCAGAGCCCGCACCGTGTTTGCATCGACCGCTTCGGATCCGATGACGTCGCGACCGCCGTCGAGCAGGTACTCGGAGATCCCGACCATCAGTTCGACGAGCACCGCGTCCTTGTTCGGGAAATGGCGATAGACGGCCGGGCCGCTGATACCGACGGCCGCACCCAGATCCTCGAGCCGTACCGACGCGAACCCGCGATCGGCGAACAGCGACGCCGCGGCGTCGAGCAACTGCTGTCGACGCTCGGCCTTGCGTTGCTCGCGCACGGTCGTCGGCTTCGTCTCCAACTCCTGCACCCCCTCGACCCTGGACACTCAGTTAATCGTAGTTTACTATCATGTCAGTTATCAACCATTAACTGAACTTTTATGACACCGGCGTCCAACCCCCTAAGGCGTGCACCTCATGGCGATCGATACAGCTGCCAACCGGGCAGATCACGAGCTACTCACCGGCGAACTCGCCGAACGGCTCGCCGCCGCAGCCCTCGGCGGTAGCGAGAAGTCTCGGCAGCGGCATATCGCCCGCGGCAAGCTCCTCCCCCGCGACCGCGTCGACGAGCTACTGGATCCTGGCAGCCCATTCCTCGAAATCGCTCCCCTGGCCGCCAACGGCCTCTACGACGACGAATGCCCCGGAGCCGGCGTGATTGCCGGCATCGGCCGCGTCTCCGGTCGCGAGTGCGTGATCATCGCCAACGATGCCACCGTCAAGGGCGGCACCTACTACCCGATGACGGTGAAGAAGCACCTTCGCGCTCAGGAAATTGCCTTGCAGAACACTCTGCCGTGCATCTATCTCGTCGATTCGGGCGGCGCATTCCTGCCGCGTCAGGACGAGGTGTTTCCCGACCGCGACCACTTCGGCCGCATCTTCTTCAACCAGGCGACGATGAGCGCCAAAGGGATTGCGCAGATCGCGGCGGTCATGGGCTCGTGCACCGCAGGCGGCGCATACGTGCCGGCGATGAGCGACGAAGCCATCATCGTGAAAAACCAAGGCACCATCTTTCTCGGCGGCCCGCCGCTGGTGAAGGCCGCAACCGGCGAGGTCGTCACGGCGGAAGAACTCGGCGGCGGCGATCTGCATTCGAAGATCTCCGGCGTCACCGACCATCTCGCAGACGATGATCGAGACGCGCTACGACGCGTCCGCCGCATCGTCTCCACCCTCGGGCCCCGCACCCCACGGCCGTGGGACGTCGTGCGCACGCGTGAACCCATCGCCGACCAGACCGAGATCTACGACGTCGTCCCCACCGACCCCCGCACCCCGTACGACGTGCGTGAAGTGATCACCCGCGTCGTCGATGCAGGCGAATTCGACGAATTCAAGGCCGAATACGGCAAGACACTCGTCACCGGATTCGCCCACCTCCACGGCCACCCCGTCGGAATCATCGCCAACAACGGCGTCCTGTTCGCCGAATCTGCCATGAAGGGCGCACATTTCATCGAACTGTGCGACAAGCGCAGCATCCCGCTCGTCTTCCTGCAGAATCTGTCCGGATTCATGGTCGGCCGAGACTACGAGGCAGGCGGCATCGCCAAACACGGCGCCAAGATGGTGACGGCAGTGGCCTGCGCCCGCGTCCCCAAGATCACCGTCGTCATCGGCGGCTCCTACGGTGCCGGCAACTACTCCATGTGCGGCAGAGCGTATTCGCCCCGCTTCCTGTTCATGTGGCCCAACGCCCGCATCTCGGTGATGGGCGGCGAGCAGGCCGCATCGGTGCTCGCCACGGTGCGCAGCGACCAGCTCGATGCAGCGGGCAAGCCGTGGGGTGACCAGGACCAGGAAGCGTTCAAGGCTCCGATCCGCGACCAGTACGAAAGTCAGGGCAACCCCTACTACTCGACGGCCCGGCTCTGGGACGACGGCATCATCGACCCGGCCGACACCAGGCAGGTTCTCGGGCTGGCACTGTCGGCGTGCGCCAATGCGCCGCTCGAGCCGGTCTCCTACGGCGTTTTCAGGATGTGAGAGGCATGACCACGATGATCGACACCATTCTGATCGCCAACCGCGGCGAGATCGCCGTCCGAGTCGCACGCACACTGCGTCGCATGGGAATTCGCACCGTCGCCGTCTACAGCGACGCAGATGCCGACGCCCGCCACGTCCACGAAGCCGATACCGCAGTACGCCTCGGCCCTGCCAACGCTCGCGAGAGCTACCTCGACATCGGCAAGGTGATCGCGGCTGCGCAGGCCACCGGCGCGCAGGCGATTCATCCCGGGTACGGATTCCTGTCCGAGAACTCCGAGTTCGCGACCGCCTGTGCCGCAGCGGGAATCGCGTTCCTCGGACCACCGGCCAAGGCCATTGAGATTATGGGCGACAAGATTGCTGCGAAGGCTGCCGTCAGCGCATTCGGCGTCCCCGTCGTACCCGGAATCTCCCGACCCGGACTGTCCGACGACGACCTCATCGCCGGTGCGCCCGACGTCGGCTTCCCCGTCCTGGTCAAACCGTCTGCCGGTGGCGGCGGCAAGGGTATGCGTCTGGTCGAACGTGCCGAGGACCTGCCGGCAGCACTGATCAGCGCTCGACGTGAAGCGGCCTCGTCGTTCGGCGACGACACACTCTTCCTCGAACGATTCGTACTGCGGCCCCGGCACATCGAGGTTCAGATCCTCGCGGACGGACACGGAAATGTCATCCATCTGGGCGAACGCGAATGCAGTCTGCAACGGCGGCATCAGAAGGTCATCGAAGAGGCACCGTCGCCGCTGCTCGACGCTCCGACGCGCGCTCGCATCGGGGAGGCCGCCTGCAACACCGCTCGCAGTGTCGACTATTCCGGCGCGGGCACAGTCGAATTCATCGTCTCGGCGGACAGTCCGGACGAGTTCTTCTTCATGGAGATGAACACCCGCCTGCAGGTCGAGCACCCGGTCACCGAGATGGTCACCGGCCTCGATCTCGTCGAGTGGCAGGTCCGTGTAGCTGCCGGTGAAGCGCTCACTCTGAGCCAGGACGATATAGAGCTGACCGGACACGCCATCGAGGCCCGCGTCTACGCCGAGGATCCCGGCCGCGGATTCCTGCCGACCGGCGGCACTGTTGTCGGACTACGCGAACCCAGTGGCACGGGCATCCGCGTCGACTCCGGACTCGCCGTCGGAACCGAGGTGGGCAGCAACTACGACCCGATGCTCTCGAAAGTCATCGCGTACGGCCCCGACCGCGGCACTGCCTTGCGCACGCTCGATCGAGCACTCGCCGACACCGCCGTGCTGGGAGTCGTGACGAACATAGAGTTCGCACGATTCCTGCTCGCCGACAACGACGTCCGAGCCGGCAACCTCGATACCGGACTGCTCGACCGCCGCGTGGAGGATTTCGCAGCCGCCGAGGCAACCGACGAGGCACTGATCGCCGCGGCCGCTATCGCGTGGCTCGATGTGTGGCAGGCAGCAGGCCAGGACATCTGGGGCGCGCCGTCGGGATGGCGAGTGGGAGCGCACGCTCCGTTCCACCGCCGTCTGGCATCCGGTGGCCGCACGGCCCACGTGTCCATCACCGGCAGGCTCGATGCGGCAACGGTCGTCGTCGACGAGGGCTCGCCGCGCACACTCCGGGCCGTGGCGACCGAAGATGCTGTGGATCTGGTCCTCGACGATCGACGCGAAACTATGACGTTCGCCCGCAACGGCTCGGCCACCTGGATTTCCAGTGCCGGGGGCACCTGGCGGGTCGATCGAATCGCCGAGCCCAGTGTGCGCGAAGACGAGGCGCACTCCGGTGACGCCGAAATCCTCTCGCCGATGCCGGGTTCGATCATCGCCGTCGGAACAACCACCGGCAGTACCGTCACCGCAGGCTCGGCCATCGTCGTCGTCGAGGCGATGAAGATGGAACACACCTTGACCACCCCGATCGACGGCACCGTCGAACTGACTGTTGCAGTGGGGGATCAGGTCCGCGTCGACCAGGTCCTCGCCCGAATCGTTCCCACCGACACCGAGAAGGACCCATCATGACCGATCATCTGTCGTCCGCGAATCTGCCCGACGAGTACCAGCAGCTGGTCAAATCCGTTGCCGATTTCACCAGGACGGTCGTCGCGCCGGTGTCGGCGAAACACGATGCCGAGCACTCGTTTCCGTACGAGGTCGTCGCCGGCATGGCCGAGATGGGCCTGTTCGGCCTGCCCTTCCCCGAGGAGTTCGGCGGCATGGGCGGCGACTATTTCGCCCTGTGCTTGGCACTCGAAGAGCTCGGCAAGGTCGATCAGAGCGTGGCCATGACGCTCGAGGCCGGTGTCTCGCTCGGTGCCATGCCGGTCTACCGCTTCGGCAACGACGAGCAGAAGCAGCAGTGGCTACCCAAGCTGACGGCGGGCAAGGCCTTGGCTGCGTTCGGCCTGACCGAGCCCGGTGCCGGTAGCGACGCCGGCGGCACCAAGACCACAGCCAAGCGCGACGGCGGTGACTGGATCATCAACGGCAGCAAGCAATTCATCACCAACTCCGGTACCGACATCACCGAACTCGTCACCGTCACCGCGGTGACCGGCGTCGACGAGGCAACCGGACGCAAGCAGATCTCCTCGATCTTGGTTCCCACCGACACCCCCGGTTTCGTCGCCGAAGCCGCCTACAACAAGGTCGGCTGGAATGCGTCCGACACGCATCCACTGAGCTTCACCGATGTGCGCGTGCCGCAGGAGAATCTGCTCGGAGAGGAAGGCCGCGGGTACGCGAACTTCCTGCACATCCTCGACGAGGGCCGCATCGCGATCGCCGCCGTGTCGGTCGGTGCCGCGCAGGGTTGCGTGGACGAGAGCGTCAAGTACGCCAAGGAGCGTGAGGCCTTCGGTGCTCCGATCGCCCGTAATCAGGCGATCTCGTTCAAGATCGCCCGGATGGAGGCCCGGGCGCACACCGCTCGGACGGCGTACTACGACGCTGCCGCACTGATGCTGGCGGGCAAGCCCTTCAAGAAGGCAGCCTCCATCGCCAAGCTCGTCGGCTCCGAGGCGGCGATGGACAACGCGCGCGATGCGACGCAGATTCACGGCGGCTACGGCTTCATGAACGAGTACGTCGTCGCCCGTCACTACCGCGACAGCAAGATCCTCGAGATCGGCGAGGGCACCACCGAAGTCCAGCTGATGCTGATCGCGCGGAGCCTCGGACTGTGAGCGACAAACGGATTCGCCAACGTGGCCTGTGGTTCGAGGAGATGGAACTCGGCACCGTCTACGAGCACCGCCCGGGCCGGACCATCACCGAGGCCGACAACACGCTGTTCACCACCCAGACGATGAACACTCAGGCCCTGCACCTCGATGCTGCCTACAGTGAGACGACGTCTTTCGGAGAGCGTCTGGTCAATTCGATGTTCACCGTCTCCACGCTCGTCGGACTCTCGGTGACGCAGTTGACCCAGGGCACCATCGTGGCGAACCTGGGCTTCTCGGAGGTCTCGTTCCCGAAGCCGCTGTTTCACGGCGACACCCTGTACGCCGAGACCGTGATCTCGGACAAACGTGAATCGAAGTCTCGTCCCGGCGAGGGAATTGTGACGTTCACCCACACCGGGCGGAACCAACACGGCGATGTCGTCGCGGTTGCCGTCCGTAAGACTCTCGTCCGGATGCAACCACCGGAGGACGCGTCGTGAACTGGCTTCCTCCCGGTCCGTCGTGGTTGTTCTGCCCGGCAGATCGACCCGAGCGATACGAGAAGGCGGCGGCCCGAGCAGATGTCGTCATCATCGACCTCGAGGATGCCGTCGGAGCCGCAGACAAGGCCGGTGCGCGGGAGTCGCTGCTGTCCACCCCACTGGATCCGGCGCGCACCATCGTTCGCGTCAATGCGCACGGCACCGACGATCAGACCGCGGACCTCCAGGCGTTGAAACAGACCGAGTACACGACCGTCATGTTGCCCAAATGTGAATCGGCCGAACAGGTCGCGGCTCTGGCTCCGTTGAACGTTGTCGCGTTGATCGAATCCCCGCTCGGTGCGATGACGGTGTTCGACGCACTCGCCGCCGACAACGCGATCGGTGCCATGTGGGGTGCCGAGGATCTGGTCGCTGCCATGGGCGGCAATTCGAGCAGACACGCAAGTGGCATGTACCGCGCTGTGGCGCAGCATGTTCGGTCGCACACGTTGCTCGCAGCCAAGGCGCGTGGGTTATTCGCGTTGGATTCGGTGTTCCTCGACATCCCCGATCTCGACGGGGTGCGCGCCGAAGCCGACGACGCCGTAGCTGTCGGCTTCGACGGCAAGGTTGCCATTCACCCGAGCCACCTCCGCGTCATTCGCGATGCCTACGCGCCCTCTGCCGACGACATCGACTGGGCCACAGCCGTCCTCGCGGCCGTCGACCACAATCGTGGTGTCTTCACCTTCCGTGGGCAGATGGTCGACGCCCCGGTACTCGCGCATGCTCGACGCATCATCGCGCGTAGGCCGTCGTAGGCCCGTAGTTGCAGGCCCGCAATCGAAGTGCGGATCGAACGGCTAGGTACGGTCGTCCGCGTCTTCGAAGTCACGTGCGAGAGGCGACGAGCTCACCTTGTCCGACTCGGTGACGGTCGATTGACCGTTGTGCTCTCGGAACTCTTCTCGGGTGAGCGGTTTCACCCTGACCCCTTCGGCTCTCAGTCCCATCACCAACGCGATGATCATCAGCGAGACCAGAATGAAGATCGGTAGCCCGATCACGGTGATGACCTGTTGCAGCGCTTGCAATCCCGCTTCGCCTCCCAGCACGATCAGCGTGGCAGCCACCGCGCCTTCGGTGACGCCCCAGAACACGCGTTGCCGCACTGGCCCCGCCTCACCGTCGCCCGAGCACAACATGTCGACCACCAGCGATGCCGAGTCCGAGGATGTCGCGAAGAACAAGGCCACGACGACCACTGCGATTCCTTGAATCAAGGTGGCAGCTGGAAAATTCTCGAAGAAGGTGAACATTGCCAACGGAATGCTCTCGGACACCGCGTCCGAGATCGGACCTCCGCTACCCCCGATACCGTCGATTCTCATTGCAGACCAGCCGAATACGACGAACCACACCAGCGTGAACAGCGACGGCGCGACCAGGACTCCCACGACGAACTGGCGGATAGTGCGGCCTCGCGAAATGCGGGCCAGAAATACTCCCATGAACGGGGCCCAGGTCACGGTCCACGCCCAGTAGAAGACTGTCCAACCGCCCTGCCAGCCCCACCCTCCATCAGAGGTGAACTCGGCCATAGCGTCGTTCCAGAAGGACAACGGAACGATCTCCTGCGCGTAGTTGCCGAAGCTCTCGAATATCTGGCGCAGCAGAAAGACGGTGTCCGACGCGATCAGCACGAAAATCATCAATCCGACGGCGACGAGGATGTTCAGATTGGACAACCGGCGCACGCCCTTGTCCAAACCGACAACGATGGAGGCCGTGGCCACCGCCGTGAGCACCCCGATGATCAGGACTTTCGACCACACGGCGTCGGGAAGTCCGACGAGCTCGCTCAATCCCGCGTTGATCTGAGACGTACCGAGTCCCAACGACACGGCCAATCCGAAGATCGTTCCCAGCACAGCGAACACATCAATCGTCTTGCCGATCGGCCCCGAGATACGTTCTTTCAGAATCGGATAGAACACCGAGGAAACGCGCATCGGCAACTTGTAGCGGTAGATGAAGAATCCGAAGGCTAACCCCGGCAACGTGAAGATAGCCCAGGTGTGCAAACTCAGGTGATAGAGAGAGATACTCATCGCGTCCTGGGATGCTTCGACGCTGTAGGGCTCCACACCGTCGAAGGGCGGTGCGGAGAAGTGCGAAATCGGCTCCGCGACGCCCCAGAACATCAGCACCGTTCCGATGCCGCCCGCGAACAGCATCGCGAACCACGACAAATTCGAGTATTCGGGTCTGTCGTCGTCATCCCCGAGCCGCAGGCGACCGTATTTACTGATGGCAACCCAGACCAGAAACACCAGCCAGACCGTGACTCCGATGATGAAGAACCATCCGAGATTGGTGACGATCCACTCTCGCCCGACGCCGAACGCGTTGCCGACCCAGTCCTGAAAGACGAGGAACAACACCAGCAGCGCGATAGTCAATCCTGCTGAGCTGAAAAAGATGTGATTGTCGGTTCTGAGGCCCAGTTTACGGGCAAGTGTGTCCACGTGTGCCATCACCATCCTCGACGGCACGGTTCGTCGGATTCGGGTCCTGCGCGGTCGTTCGGGCGTGCCGTCGCCGATCTTTAACTTTTCTTTACGAGAGCCCACTTGTCCACCGTTGCAGCCGAGTTGTTACCTGGCCGACATGATCGAACGCACCGAGCTCGACCCGTCGTATCACCCTCTGCACCAAGAGACGCGGCGCGGTCAAATGCGGAGGCTGCACGGACAATCCCCGGACGCGACACAGATCGAGGACGGCTACGGGTTCGTGAACGAGTACGTCGCCGCCCGTCACTACCCAGACGATGACACCCAGGCTCTGCACCTCGATACGCTTTATGCCGACACCGTGATCTCGGACAAGTCCGAATCGAGGTCCCGCCCTGGCGAGGGCACCGTGACGTTCACCCACACCGGACGCAACCAGCACGGCGATGTCGTCGCGGTCGCTTCATGGTGGGCAGTATCCCAGCGAAATGCATCGTGTCCCAGGGTCGAGCACCGACGGAGTGAAATTGAGCGTCCTGCTCGATCCGATCGCGTCCGAACACTCGATGCCTCCATCGAACCGTGCGTCCAATATCGGCGTCAGATGTCCAACACCAGCGCTCGGTGATCGGACACTTCAGGCTCTGTGACGATCTCCAAACTTTTCACTGAACCCGTCGACGAGACCAAAAGGTAACTGGCACTGCGGATTGGCTTCGGATAGCTCGACGCGCGGGTATCGGCCTCACCGACGAGATCGGTCATCCCGTGCTCGCGCAGCAGATCGAAGGTCTCGCTGGACGGCAACAGATTGAGATCGCCGCACAGCACCACCAGATCGCTCACGACCTGAGCCTGATCGACCATCGCGCCCATGATGCGGGCCTGTTCTCCGCGAGCTGCATTGTCCTGCTTGCCCGCTGGGTCTCGAAGACCGTGCAGTTGAATTACCGAGACGGACCTGTCGCCGATGCGATCTCGCACCGTCAGCCGAAGTGCCGCGCGTGGGCGGTCGTCGACGCTCCAGTCCTCGTAGTCGACGAACCTGGAATGAACGAATCTCGCATCGATCCCGACGACCGGACAATTGTCGCGTACCCACGTCGCAATACCGAAGTCCTGACGCAACTCGGCACCGTCGCCGCCGGTCACCGGACCCGAATCGTTCGCAACGAAGTACGGGGTCCAACCTGGGAGCACGGCCGAAACGTCGTCGAACAGATTCAGTCTCTGTGGCAGAGTGCGCTCACCGTCGGCGAAAGTGGCCCAACCTGATCGATTCGGCGTGCGAGTGACCTCTTGTAGGCAAATAATCTCTGCATCAACACTTTTCAACCATGCCGCGAGCTCGTCGTACATCGCGCCGCCCCACGCATTGATCGATACGATCTTCACTGCGTGATCATAGACACACCGGGAGCGTCGCGGCGACCGATTATCGCGCAGCCAATTACCTGTCTTCGGATGCCGGCACGTTCCGTCCGGCCCACCATCCACACAGTGCCAGCGGAACCATCACCAGGAGCAGGGCCACGAGGGGAAGGGTCCACGAACCTGTTGCGCTGCGGAGTGCGCCCGCAGCGAGTGGCCCCAGCGCGGCCACGAGGTAGCCGATCGACTGCGCCATCGACGACAAGCTGGTGGCGGTAGATGCAGTCGGTGACCGAAGGTTGATCAGCGTCAGCGCCAATGAAAGCTGTCCTCCCTGACCGAGTCCGAGCAGAACTGCCCACAGTACGGCCGTACCGGTACCTGCGGTCAAAACTCCGATCAATCCGGCCACGGACAGTGCGACGACGCCGACGGCGAGCACACTTTGCCGGGGTAGACGAGTCGCGAGTATCGGGACGGTGAGCGCCGTCGCGATACTCGAAACAGACAGTGCGGTCAGTAGTAGCCCAGCGTGCTCGGCAGTCAGCCCTCGGTCGCGATAGATGGTCGGCAGCCAGGCAATCATCGAATAGGCCAACAGCGATTGCATGCCCATGAAGCCGGTGGCGGCCCAGGCGACGGGTGAGCGCAGTACCTCAGACTGCCATCGCGGAAATGTTGACACGGTCGCCGGTGCAGATTGACTAAATCTGTTGTACCGCAGGGTAATCAGTGTCAACGCTAAGACCGCGAGCACGGCGGGAAATGCCCAAGCGAGCAACGTAGCTCGCCAATTGTGAAACAGCGCATCGTCGATCGGGATCGTCGCACCCGATGCGATTCCTGCACTCGCGCTGACCATTGCTGTGAACAGGCCGGTCATCGGGCCGATCCGATGAGGGAAGAGCAGCCGTACCAGGATCGGGCCCAAAACGTTCGCTACGGCAATTCCGATGCCTGCGAGCAATGTTCCGCCCACGAGCACCGGCCACCACGGTGTTCCCCTCAGCGCGGTCCCGAGAAGCACGAGCAGCAAGCAGCCGGTGATGACGGCGGGCACGCTCCAACGCCGGACTATCCGCGCCGCTGCGATGGCGAATATCCCGAGACAGACCACCGGCCCGGTGGTCAGCAGCGCGGCAGAGCCGGCTCCGAGTTGGTAGGCCTCGCGAATTTCGGTTATCACCGCCGATGCACTGCCGAAGACCAGCCGAAGGTTGAGGCCCAGCAGTACGACGGCCAGCACCGCTGACCCGGTGCCGACCGCAGAAAGCGGAGTCGCAGGACTCGCGCGCACTACTGCTGAACCGGGTGGCCTGTTCACCAGACAGACTCTTGCAGCCATGACGCATCGAATCAACCCTGTGGGCAATCTAGATTACCCGTGGGGTAATTTTCTACGACGGAGCGCATAGAGTGCACCCATGCCGGAGGACGAGAATTGGATCGGGCGCAGAATTGCCACACTCCGCCGCGAACGGGGTTGGACCCTTGCCGCAGTAGGTGAGCTAATCGGCCTGTCCGCCACCCAGCTGTCCAGGATCGAATCCGGCGGACGCCAATCCTCGGTAGGGACACTGATCGAGTTGGCTCGCGTATTCGAGGTGTCGTTGAGCGAACTCGTCGCCGAGGAATCGACACGGGACTTCCACCTCATCCGATCCCAGGATCACGCACCGCACGAATCCGCTAACGGCACAATGACAACACTGTCCGGCGGCTACCCCGGACTGGACGCCGTGCTGCTGACCATCCCCCCGACCGCTGACGCCCCGATTGCTCGCCACTCAGGCGAAGAGTGGCTCTACCTGTTGGACGGATCAGTAGAGGTGACGATTGGAGCGGAGCAGGTTCAGCTGGACACCGGCGATGCCCTGCACTTCCCATCGCATACAACGCATTCGGTGCGCGGACTAGGCGATGCCCCCTCCCGCGCTCTCCTCGTCTCCACCACGCCGAGGTCCCCTTGACGCACGGACTGCTCCACTCTGCGGGATCGCACGCCGGGACCGCGTTGTGCGGTAACGAAGCGGAGCAAAAATTGCCGTCGCCATTGCCGCATCGAACCCGGCCATGAGACCGTAAGCCTGTGGAACCCATGCGCCCGGTCGACTACGTCGAGCATCAGGACTCCGTAGTCGAACGACGCCGCACGCGACTGTGGCGGGTGTTCTTCGGATTCCTGCTGGTGGGGCAACTCATCGCCTTGACGGTGTTCGACGTCGACTTCTGGTGGGCCCTTGCCGCCACTTCGACATTGGTCGGGCTGCACGAGGCGTGCTGGTTTGCAATCGGCCGTCGCCGCTCCGTCGTATGAGGGCTTCATCCTGAACAAGGATGATAGACAACGAAACCGAGATTATCCCGCGGCGTGACAGACGACGTCAGCTCGGCCGCAGGTGTTCCATCGGGCTCGTTACCACCTGTCGTAGATGGACTTTCGGTCATCGTCCCGGTTGTTCCCAGCATCGTCCGACGGCCGTTCGGTCGCTACTCGATCCACGATTCTGGCCACTCGACAGTCGTCGGTGAGTTCGCGCCGGATTTCCGCTGCCGCCGCTTCTGCGTCGGCCAGTGCTTCGCTGTGGGTGCGGGCGATCGCGGCGGAGGCATCATCCGGACTGGCCTGCGAAAACCATTGCGAAACAACCATCTTGGTGATCCGGCCATCGATGAAGACCTCGATCGTCAACTCGCCGTCCCTCGAGGTGGCCGCACCTCGTAGGAGCGTCAGGGATCGATGGACGCGAGCGACTTTCACAGGGATCTCTTCGACGTCAGCCTCGGACCGGCTGGTCATCGTTGTTCGATCACCAGAGGAGCGACAGCGCGCGGAGGGGTCTGTCCGGCCTCGATCTCGAAGCACGGCGAGGACCCTCCCAAGCTCAACCCTCCGTCCGTGCTCAGCAGCGCATCGACCACATACTGATCGGGTGTCCGCGCGGTCGCCGAGGTACCTCCGTCCTTGCTGGCATCCTCGACCGTCCAACCCCACTCGGCCCAGCTGGACAGCAATAGGTCCAGATCATGTCGACCTTCGCCGCCGAGAACCACCCAGTAGCCGGCACTGAAACGATGCGGCCCGTCGACGATCGTGTTGTCTGTGTAGCAGGGTGCGAATCCTCCTGTGGGAAGACTCGATTGAGGGAAGTCCGGATCATCGACATCCAGTCGCGCACCTTCCCGCAACACCGATAGTGACCGTCCCAGCACCCCGACGGTCCGAGCCTGTGCTTGCTCCTGTGTCAATGTGCTGTCCACATCTGCTCCGTTCTGCGAGCACCCGACGGTGAGAAGCACACACGTCAGTGCGATCGCGAGGGGTGTTCTCGTCGTGCCCCGGACGGTCTCAACAGTCATTCGACATTTCCTGCACTTGTCATGACCCTCGCCATGAGCGCCACGGCCTCGTGGCCTCGTGGCTGGAAGCGAGGGGCGCAATCGCAGCGGACCGGGCAACACAACCGAACGCGGAATTCGGCATCGCATCGGCCGCGGCCACAATCGGAGCTACCGGATCCAACGACCCCACCGAATCGGCGGTGGCCGTCAGCGCCGCCCACAACGCGTCGAGATCGACCCGCAAGCACAGATATTCCCCCCGGCAGTGCCGTCACGCCCTCCCCAGCGCCGCGCCAGCGTAGCAGTACGAACGCTCGCGTCAGGGCTGTCGATACAGATCGGCCCAGCCCACTGCCGTCGTTTCGGTCCGCACTCACGACTTGTCGTGCCGACATCGGACGAATGCGTTGAGTGCGTGTCGAACCGGCCGAGATGCCGGTGTGCAACGAAAAAGCCCCGAACCGCATCGCTGCAGTTCGGGTCTTCTTCTTCTGTACGCCCGAAGGGATTCGAACCCCTAACCTCCTGGTAGTAGCTCGAAGGATTCAACGGACCGTGGTGGTCTCGTAGATACACGCTGAGGTGCAGTTTCGGGAAGTCGAGAGTTCGCCGCGGTTCACATGGGTTCACCCGAACAAACCCCGAAAGTGTTGAGTAAGTGTTGATGACAGCGCTCATCCGCGGCTGCCTTCACTCGGTACTGCTTGCGGTCACGGGTAGTACGGGGTCAATCGTGATGAACGTCCGGTGAAGATGCCTCAGCTTCGTACAGACATTCGGGCAATCAGTGGAAGGTGATGCCCTGAGCAAGCACATCGAAGGTCTCTACAACCCGCGGCGTCGACATTCAGCACTTGGGAATCCCCTCGGCACATCAATCGCCGCGTGCGTGGACGTCGTCGCCGCCCGTGAGGTCCATCCGTGGTTGCGGTTCAGACGGTGGCAGTCACCGAAGAGGAGGGCGAAGTTGGTGATGTCGGTGGGGACGCCGTCTTCCCGGAACACGATGTGACGACGTCACACCCGGAGGGAATCGACGTCGGCCCGTGACCGCATTCGGTATTGGCCGGGCGGGATTTGCCGTTCACGGCGGAAGGCGCGACTGAAGGCGTACACGGTGGTGTAGCCGATGTCGGTTGCGATCGTGTCGAGAGAGTCGTCTGTATCGCGCAGACGAACGGCAGCGAGGTTCATCCGCCACTCAGTGAGGTACCTACCGGGAGTGGTTCCGGCGAACACGGCGAATCGCCGCATCAATGTCTGCTTGGACGTCGACACTTCGCGCGACAGAGAATCGGCTGTCCAGGGGAAACCAGGCGCTTCGTGGAGTTTCGTCACGGCCGCATAGAGCAGCGGATCGCGAAAAACGCCCCACCAGGACGCGTCCGCTTCCGACTGGGTGGAGAACCAGGCCCGCAGGACCTCCACGAGAAGGACGTCGACCAGCCGATCCAGGAGAAGGTCGGTTGCAGGCCCCGGCGCGGACAACTCTCTGCCGAGGAGCTTGACGACATCGGTCGCGCTCGCACCGAGCTGCTGTGCCCGGAAATGGATTACCTCAGGCAAGAGCCCGAAGATGCGACGTGTGGCCGCTGGATCGTAAGTGAACGAGGCGCCGAGAATTTGGGTCTGCACTTCGCCGTCCCCCAGCTTCAGCACCTCGCCTCGGAGTCGAGCACGACTGGCGGCCGCGTTGTCGCAGGAGTGCACGGTAGCTGACGGCGCGCTTACCAGCGCGTGAGCCGAGCCCTGAGGGAGCATTACGACGTCGCCGGGCATCAAGAGTCGCGGTTCATCGTCTTCGGTCATGAGGTAGGCCACGCCGGCGGTGACGGCATAAACGACGGCATCGCGGTCGCCCACCCACTCCACGCCCCAGTCGCCGGCGGCAGCTATCCGAGCGCCTGCACTGCCCCGGACCGAAGAGACCGACAACACTTCAGAGAGAACGTCCACAACTTCCAGCGTAGCGATCTTCCACCGAAACGCTCAGGCAAACGGACTTGTGGTTCTTTGGGGTATTGAATTGGCCTCTACGGCCATTGAACCATGCCTACAGCGGATTTAGCGTTGATGAGAGCCAGAAGCTCTCAGCTTCGGCACCGACGAAAGAAGCGCTGATGAGCACGCCCGAAAACACCGTTCCCGATGGCCTCGTTCCCGCCGATGTGTTGGCATCGACAACCCCCGTGGCGGTCTACGGCTTCGCTCGCGCCAAAGCGGGCAAAGAACAGGAACTGGCAAACCTGATCCGATCCATCATCCCCGAAGTGCGCGCCGAGCAGGGATACGAGCAATATTCAGTGCACAACGCGACACAGCAGCCGGGTGCCTTTGCCTTTTATGAACGATGGTCGACGGGCGCTGACATTGCTCGGCACCTCCAGCAGCCGTTCATGCAAATCTATTTCGGCGCACTGCCCGACCTCGTCGAGGGTGACCTCGAAGCCGAATGGCTCTGGCCCCTGAGCGCCTGAACCGTCCCAGTCTCGAGCCCGAAGCGCGCTGCGAGCAGCGCCCACCATCTCTACAACCGGGGTTTACAAGTATGGGAACAGCAGGCGGCTTACTGGCCGCCCAGCGTGCACGACCTGACCGATGGCAGAAACCTGGACACACCAGACTGGGGCTCTCGACACCGAGCGCGGGGGTGGTGCGGTCGTCGACCGCACCACCTCTGTTCTCATTACTTGGTCTTGGGGTCGTTCGCGGCATCAGTTGCCCTTGCCTCAATCGCTGGCGTTGAGTGCGCCTATAACCATGTGATGCAGCACTATTCGAGTATTCGAGAAGGAAACGCGACCAGCGCTGTACGGTGTCGAGTTCATGAGTCCGAACACCGCATGCGCCTGAGTACGTGCGTCGGTCCAAGAGAGCTAGGCGTTGCAGGTACACAAGGTCGTCACCCACAACTCGACGTATTCGCGCTTCATGCGACGGACCCTGCGGCGAGCGGACTCCGGGAGGCTCTGCAGGTCACGGTCTTGGACCCGAATGAGGGCCGGAGAGCGAAGGGCGAAGTCCAGATGAACGCTCGACTGATCGTTGCTCGGCAGCGCTGATCACCCGCCGCTGAGAAAGTGGAATGGCGGAATAAGCCGACCAGGACGGCCGCGAGAGGCGGCAGTGCCGGGTTCTGCCGCCGGCCCAGGTCGAGCAGTTCGGCTTTGCCGGCGGTGCATGGATGGCAACGAATACAGCATCCAAGGCACTGAGTTGTGCCGAGAATTGCTGCGGAGTGAGGTCAGTGCGCCCTCCACGTGATGTTCGTAGCCTGTCCATCCGGAGCGGTTCGGCCTCGGTCTGGTGTCATGCCTCCTCACCGCGCAAGCCAGAACGACAGCCGCGCGGTGAGGAACGGCAACACCACGTAAGTCATGAACGGTGTGCAGAGCGTGGTTACCAAGAGTGTGCGAGCAAGTGTCGACCATTCGACGAGATGCGGCCCGAGAATGTGGTTGAGCAACAGGCTCACCGGGAAGAAGCCCAACCACACCACTGTCGTTTGCTTCCACCTCGGTACTGGAGGCGCCGACGTCTCAGCAGGCAAACTGAGACCGTCGAACCACCCCTCGACTCCGGTGAGATGTCTGGTCTCTGCGGCTTCGACGAATTCGGAGTTGTGCTGCAACCACACCCGACGCTCATTGCTTTCCAGCCATGTGTCGAGATGACGCTGTGTGTCGAATCGGTAGACGACATGTGCGATGTCCGAATGCCCGTCCGACCGCAGCCAACCGCCACCGAGGAAACCGTCGAACTGGTTGGCCTCCGCGAGGCCGGTGCTCGTCCATGCGATGAATGCATCGTGCCGACCTGAGTGGATTCGCCTTGATACGACAGTGGTCACTGTCTGCACGGACATGTCCTCGTCAGATGCAGTAGTCGCAGCAACCTCTTCGTCACCGGGCACTCGCACCGTCCGGCGTCGGCCTGTGCAGCATCGCCAGCCACTCCGACGACGGGTACACCGCCACCCCGCGTGCAGGAAAGAGCCGCGTCAGAAGGAACTCGTGCACATCCTTCTCCGCGTCGGCGCACGCGTCCGACAGCACGCTCACGCGGTAGTCCAGGTCGCTCGCCGCGTACACCGTCGCCGCCACCACCGCCGAGGTCGCGACGCCGCACACCACGACTTCGTCGATGGCATTGCTCCGGAGCACGAGGTCGAGGTCGGTGGATGCGAAGCCGCTGGTTCGGCGTTTGAGGACCACGCTGTCCTGTGGTCCGGGCGCCAACCTCGAATCGGTGAGCGTCGCATCCGAGGTGTCATGGAACAACTCCCCCATGCCGTGGAACTGTGTGAACAGAGTGTTGTTCGGATGGACGTCGGATCCGTTGGACCGCAGCCCGGCACGCAGGTGCACGATGTGCACTCCTGCGCGCCGGGCTGCAGGCACCACGGTTTCGAGTACCGGAACGACGGGTGCGGCAAACGGGAAGTTCTGGGTGATCCCGGATTGGACGTCCCCCACGATCAATGCGGTTCTCGTCACGAGAGGGTCCTTTCACAAGGGTTCACGATCATGCGCACAGGCTGCGTCACGGTTGCATGGACTGATCTTCGGCGGCGGTCCGCGACCCCAGGGCCTCGGCTCGGCGTCCTACGGTCAACAAGATCACGATACCCCCGACCATGACGGCCGCGATGGCCAACAACGCGTAGGTGTAACTGCCCGTTGCTGTTTCGATTGCTCCGGTGGCGTAGGGCCCGATGAAACCGCTCAAGTTGCTGACAGAGTTGATCAATGCGATTCCTGCTGCTGCCGCAGCACCGGTCATCGACATGGCCGGGATGCGCCAGAACTGCGGCATCGCGGTGTAGATGCCGGAGATGCTCACGCAGACAGCCACGATGAACAGCGGCCCGTTCTGTGTTGTTGTCGCGCCGATCAGGCCGAGGACACCGAATGCCATGGGTACCGTCGTCGAGAACACCGCTGACCGCTTGCTCGCTATGCGAGACCACAAGATCATGACGACGATCGCGGCTACCGATGGGATCGCCGCAAGCAGAACGCTCGAGACGTTCGCTGCTGAACCGATTGTGCTCGAAAGGTTCTCGATCATCGTCGGAAGGAAGAACGCCAGTGGATAGAGACCGAACACTATCGCGAAGAAGGAGACGGCGAGCGCCCAGGTCCGTTTGTTGGTGAGAGCTTCGCGCATTCCTGTGAGTCCACCGTGTGTCGTCTGCGTGGCAGCCTCCGCTTCGAGAATGCCTTCGATGTGGTTCTTCTCGTCGTCGGTCAGCCATTTGGCATTGGTGGGTCGATCGGGAAGGAAGAGGAAAATGACGATACCGACGAGGACTGTGAGAAGTCCCTCGACGACGAACAGCGAACGCCAACCGGCGATGCCCAGCAGCGACTCGCCCCATTTCAGCAAGGCTGCAGCGATCGGTGCACCGATGATGCTGGACAGGGGAATGGCAAGGAAGAACGCAGACATCGCCCATGCCCGTTGTTTCTTGGGGAACCAGAACGTCAGGAACAGCAGTATGCCCGCGGCAAGGCCTGCTTCGGCGAAACCGAGGATTACGCGCGCGATGTAGAGCTGGGTGGCGGAATGGACTGCACCGGTGAGTGCGGTGACGATTCCCCACGAGACGATGATTCGACTTATCCAGATTCGTGCGCCGAATCGGCGCAGCATCATGTTGCTCGGAACTTCGACCAGGATGTAGCCGAGGAAGAACAATCCTGCGGCGAGACCGAGCTGCGCTGTTGTCATTCCAAGATCCGCAGTCATCGGTTTCGCGATGTATCCCAGGTTTGCGCGGTCGATGTAACTGATGACGTAGGCGACGCCGACGAGCGGGATGATCCTGACGGCGATCTTGCGCCACAGCCGACGTTCGATCTCCTCGTCGAGTGGCACGGGTGCGGGAGTGGTTTCGGTCATGACAGTGGCCTTCCATGGGAAGAGGAGGTCGAGCTGAGTGGCTTCGTTCTGGCGTCTCGAGTGGCGTCGACGAGGACGGTGAGCGCATCGGCATCGATGGCGACGCCATAGTCACGAAGAGCACCGGCGACGGTCACTTTCCCGTCGATCACGTCGTCGAGGACGCGCTGTGGGTCACGCGCATAGGGATTTCCGTATCCGCCGCCACCGGCGGTGACTTGCCGATGCTTGCTGCCGGCGGAGACCGTCAGGTGAGGTTTGGCAGGGAGTAGCTGCTCGGATTCGGTACCGAATCCGAGAACGTTCTGAGACGGGGCACCAGTACCGCCGCCGTCCAGTCCGTAGGGAACACTCAAACGTCGATCGGAACGGATCTGCACTGTCGCTCCGTCGTGTAGCACTGTCATATCGCGGTAGGTGGAGACGCCGCCGCGGAACGCGCCCGGGCCACCGGAGTCCGGCAGATACCCGTATCCGTGGATGCGGATGTGGCCGGATTGCTCGAGCTCTTCGATCGGCGTGTTCGCCAGGTTCGCCCCGAGTGGACTGATTCCGTCGTTGCCGTCACCGGTCGGAGTTGCACCCCACGATCCGCAGAGGATGTCCCACAGGATCACCGATCGGCCGTCGGCCTCTGTGATGCCGACCGCCACGGAGTTCGGTCCACCGTCGCCTGCTGCGGGTACACGATCTGGAAAAGCAGGCGCGAGAGCCCCCAACACGGTGTCGATGACGCGGTACGCGACGAGCCCCCGGGCTCCGCGCGCGGCGGGCCGTTGTCCGGACAGAATCGAGGCCTCGGGAATGACGAAGGTGAACGGGCGGTAGAAACCACTGTTGGCAGGAATGTCCGATCCGAGAGCCCCCTGCAACGAGGCGTAGCAGGCGGATCGGGTGAACGAGGCCGTGGCGTTCAGCGCTGACGCCACCTGAGGCGAGGACCCCGTGAAGTCGAACGTGATGTCTGTTCCGTCGATGGTGACGGCAACGACGAACGGGATCGGGTCGGACCCTAGACCGTCGTCATCGATCTGATCCTCGAACGTGTAGTGACCGTTGGGTGCTCGGTCGAGTTGGCTGCGCACCAGCGTCTCCGAATAGTCGAGCAATTCGTCGACGAGCAGGTCGAACTCGTCGCGCCCGTACTTGTCGGCAAGCCCCTGCAATCCGACGCCGCCTGCGTGGCAGGCCGCGAGCTGCGATTCGAGATCGCCTCGAAGCAGTTCCGGTTCACGTACGTTGCGCAGAATCAGATCCAGGAACGTGGTGTTCGTTGCACCGGCCGACACCAACCTCGACGGCGGAATCTGGACTCCTTCGGCGAAGATCGAGGTCGACTGCACGGCCATCGAGCCGGCTGCCCAACCCCCGACGTCGGTGTGGTTGACGACGGTGACGGCGAATCCGACCAGCGATCCGTGAGCGAATGTCGGTGCAACCGCGAAGATGTCGGGCAAATGCATGCCACCGAGATCGGGATCGTTGAGGATGTACACGTCACCGTCGGTGATCGAGTCGCCGAATGCGTCCATGATCGCCGCCATGGCATCTGGTATCGACCCGAGGTGAACGGGACATGTGTTGGCCTGCGCGACAATCCGACCCCTCGCGTCGCACAGTGCCGCCGAGAAGTCCATGCTGGATGCGACGATCTGCGAGTGGGCGGTGCGAAGGATGGTGATCGCCATTTCATCTGCCAGCCCGGAGATCGCGTTACGGAAGACCTCGAATGTCGCTGCATCGCGAAGTGTGTTGTTACTCATGCGCCGATCTCTTTCTTCCAGCTGATGACAATGTTGCCGTAGGTGTCGAGTCGCGCCGTGGCGCCGGGTGGGACCAGCGTCGTCGAATCCATGTCCTCGACGACGAGAGGTCCAGGCTCGGCAGTGGCGCTCAGGTGCGCCCTTGTGACGACCGGCGTTTCGACCGGTGCCCCGAAGTAGCAAGTACGCCAGCTGCGTTCTCCGGGATCGGTGGTGTCCGGGAGGCCGAGTGCACGGTCGATCGTGACTGCGCTGCGGACGAATCCCCGGACTCGAACGTTGACGATCTCGACGAGGGCGTCCGATCCCGACCGGCCGTAGGTCTTGAGGTGCTCGGCGTGGAACCTGTGACGTGCCTCCGTGAATGCGGTATCGAGCGGGCCTGCTGGCAGCGTGATTCGCAGATCGAAACGCTGTCCGTGGTAGCGCATGTCGAAGATGCGCTCCAGCTCGATGTCCCCTTCACCCAGATGAGCGCGCACAGCAGCCGACATCTCGTCGAACACGGACGCGAGTTCGGTGAGCGACTCGAGTTCGTCGCGGTAAGGGGTGACCACCTGATGTTCGCTGTCCGCGACCAACAGTCCGAGGCTGCTGAACAGGCCGGTGTGCACGGGGACAACGACGGTGTCGATGCCGAGCTCGCGGGCGAGACTCGCACCGTAGAGCGGTCCCGCACCACCGAATGCGACCATCGTTGCATCGCGGGGATCGCGGCCACGCTCGCTGGTCACGGCCTTGACTGCTTTGGTCATACTCGAGATCGCGACGTCGTACGCACCGCGTGCGGTGGATGCGGCATCGCTGTCGATGCGCTCGGCGACGACACCGAGCACCTTCTCCGCGAGCGTGGGTTGAATCGTCACCCTTCCTCCGGCAATGGAACTCGGATTGAGGTATCCGAGAACGACGTTCGCGTCGGTCAACGTGGGCCGATCCCCTCCCTGGCCGTAGCACGCCGGTCCTGGTCGGGAGCCTGCAGAGCTCGGGCCGACGTGGAGCGCACCGGCGGCGTCGACGTCGATGATGCTGCCGCCGCCCGCTCCGACCTCGGCGATGTCGATGGACGGGACCCGAACGGCATAGCCCGCCCCTTTGCTCATACTGCGCGTGATGTTCATGCCGCCGCCGACCTCGTAGTCGTTGGCAACGAATGGTTCACCGTTCTCGATGAGCGATGCTTTTGCTGTGGTTCCGCCCATGTCGAAGGCGACTACATTGTCGAGTTCGAGCAGCTGAGCGAGCTTCTGTACGGCGATGACTCCGGCTGCGGGCCCGGATTCGATGATCTGGACGGGTCGCTCGACGACGGACGAGGCGTCGAGCAGTCCTCCCGAGGACTGCATGATGGAGAACGGTGCGTCGATACCACGCTCGAGCAGAGAGGCGGCCAGAGTGGTCACGTAGTCGTGGACGACGGGGCCGACGTAGGAGTTGACCACTGCGGTGCTGCTGCGCTCGAACTCTCCCGGTTCTGGCGAGATGTCCACCGACGCAGTGACGTACACGCCGGGCAATAGTTCGCGCAGGCGGTCGGCGACAGCGCGTTCCTGTGCGGGCGCGACGTGCGAATGAAGAAGGCAGACGGCGACAGCTTCGATTCCGTCGGAACGAAGCCGCGCGGCCAGTTCGTTCAGCTCTTCGGCATCGACCTCGCGAGTGACGTCGCCGTCAGCCTGTATGCGCTGATCCAGCTCGTATCGATAACGGCGAGGCGCGAGTGGAGTGGGTTTGCGCCACGACAAGTCGTAGAGCAGCGGCCGTCGCAGTCGTCCTAGTTCGAGCACGTCGCGAAATCCCGCGGTGGTGACCAATGCTGTACGGGCACCGCCCATCTCGAGGATGGCGTTGGTGGCAACCGTCGTCGCATGCAGGATGGCATCGATGTCGGCCGCCTCGATCTGGGCCGCGTCCATGGCGCGGGCAACACCGTCGATGACGCCGGTTCCGAAATCCGGCGGTGTCGACAGGACTTTCATCGGCACGATTTGCGAGTCGGGGCCGAGCGCGATGACGTCGGTGAAGGTGCCTCCGATATCGGCACCGATGCGCCAGGTGGCGGCCGAGCCTCCGGGAAAGTTCTGCGGGTCTGGCTGTTTCATGGTTCTCCTGATCGGGTGGACACCACTGTGTTGGCGTCGTGCGCTCGGACGGATCGGCGGCTTGGGCGCCAGGCGTACGAGCCTCGGGGAGCGCAGTGTGTCCTGCGTCATAGCTACCTTAGACCGCTTGAAAGATATCAACAAGACGAATTGATATCTTTCACCTGGATGTCACACGCTTCGAGGAGTTGTACCTTGTGTGAAACATGGTCGACCGATGAACAGAAGATGGGTGTCATGAGATACGAGCCGGCGATATTGCATCCGAGAGACGGGCACGGTTCGATGATGGATCGCGCGTACCTCTCGCTCAAGCGAGACATCATCGAGCTGGTACGCCCACCCGGGCAGAACTTCACCGAGTCCGATGTCGCCGGCGCACTCGGCTTGAGCAAGACGCCGGTGCGTGAAGCGCTTGCGCGCCTGCACAGGGACGGCCTCGTCACACCGCTGCCGCGAGCGGGTTACGTCGTCTCGCCGATCACTCTCGGGGATGCGGCCGACCTGTGCGACATGCGCACCCTCCTGCAAGGTGAGGCTGCCGCACTCACCGCGGCCAGGGGGTTGCCGTCGGATCGCCTGGATCGCCTGATCGAACTGAGTGTCGACGACGGGTACGGAGAGCTGGGCGGCCCGCATCTCGACGGGCGTCTTCGTGAAAATTACGAGTCCGAGTCCATCGTCGCGAACGGGTGTGGAAACGAGCGACTCACCGCGAGCATCGTCGACGTCTTCGACGAGATCGAACGCATCGTGCGGTTGGCCGTGCGGTTGTCGCCGTCGATGCCCCCCTCGCGCATCGACGAGCGAAAAGCGATCGTCGATGCCATTGTCGCGCGAGACCCCGAGGCGGCACGGTCGGCCATGCGACGCCGGACGCTGTCCGCGCGACGCGAGATCGTCGACGCACTCACGACGAGTCACGCGGTGACGTCGACCCCGATTCTGCTACCGCAATTGACCGACCTCGCCTGATGTGAGGAATGCACCGACTCGCTCGCCGAGTGCAGAGACCGAGTCGATGTCGGCACCGTAGAGCAGTCGGACGTGGCCGGCCGGCGCATGGAATCCGTCTCCCGACAGCGCGGTGATGCCGTGGTCGAGGAGCGATTCTTCGAGTTCGCGACCGGTGAGCCCGGATGCCGACAGGTCGGCGAGCAGGAACACCCCCGCATCGGGGGTTGCCGCGGGAACTGCGAATCGAGCCACGGCGCGGACGAGTTCGTCTCGGCGCTGCTTCATCGTCGCGAACTCGACCTCGAGCCAGTCTTGCGGGCCGCTCAGCACCGCCACTGCGGCTGCCTGGGGGACGGACCCCACGTCGATTGCGTCCCACTCGAAAGCAGAATGAATCTTCGTCAGCGTCGGGGCGGCGGCGTGTACGTACCCCACCCGCCAGTTGGTGAACGCATAGTTCTTGCTCAGGCTCGTGACGGTGACGATCCGATCGGTCGCGGGTGTCGTGCTGTCGGCGAGACTACGAAGCGGAACGTAACCGGGACCGGAGTGCACGTAGCGCTCGTAGGACTCGTCGGACAGCACGTAGAGATCGTGCTGCTCGGCGATGTCGACGATCGCGCGGAGCACCTCTACCGTTGGAGTGTTGCCCGTCGGATTGTTGGGATTGCACAGCAGAATCGCTCGCGTGGTGCCGTCTATCGCATCTCGGATCGCCGCCGGGTCGATCGACCATCCATCCGATGAGGACGTGGCAACGTACTTCGGCTGCGCACCGGCCGACCTGAGCATTCCATCGAAGAAGTAGGTCGGGGTCGGCACGATCACCGAGTCACCAGGCGCGACGAGTGCTCGGAGCGCGACGCTCATCCCGTGCTGAGCGCCGTGTGTGACCAGCACTTCGGATTCGGGATCGACCGTCATCGAATGCGTGCTTCGGAGGGTATGGGCGATGGCCTCCCGTAGCGCGGGCGTACCTCTGGTCGCTCGCGCATGCGGTTGTGCAGCAGCGACGCTGACTGCGTCCACGACATGCTGCGGCATGGGAAGCACGGGCACACCGCGAACCGGGACGAGATCCTCGCCCCTGTCGATGCGAGCCTTCACGCGTTCAGAGAATGCGAGTGCGGATAGACGCATATTTCCACTCCTTGAGATATCAGAAACGCTCCCTGGTATCTTACTGCCGTCTCGCAGTAACTCACCCATCGTCGACCAATTTCGCCTTCACGCCGCGCGATCGGTACCCCGAGTCACCTCATCGGCGCACGCGACTCGCATCACCCAGGCGCTCACGGACAATGGCATCCGCCGCTTGACCGGCCAGGATTCCCTGATCATGTTGGCGTCCGAGGATGCTCGTGACGGTAGCGCCGATGTGTTCGACTTGCTCCACGACCTCGTGGCGGGGCTTGTTCTCGATCTCACCGGCCACCTGGATGAGGCCACCACTGTTGGAGACGAAGTCCGGAACCCAGACGACGCCCCTGTCACGAAGCATTTCTTCGACAACCGGTTGTGCGAGCTGGTTGTTCGCCGCTCCGCACACCACGGCTGCATTCAAAATGCGCACGGTGGTGTCGGTGAGTGTGGCGCCCATGGCGCACGGAGCGTAGATGTCGATGTCCTTGTCGATTACTGTCTCAGCGATGGCCACACGTGGAAAGTCGGCTGTGACACGTTGCAGAGCGGCGGCATTGACATCCGAGGCAATTATGGTTGCCCCGGCCTCGGCGAGCAGCGCGATGAGGTTGTATCCGACCTTGCCTGTCCCTTCGACCCCCACTCGCCGTCCGGTCAGATCCGGAGATCCCCAGATCGATTCTGCGGCAGCAAGAATGGAATAGAAGACCCCTCGGGCGGTGAGGGGGGCGCTGTCGCCGGATCCTCCGGCTGCGGGGGTGCGGGCAACGACGTGGTCGGTCGAGCGTCCGATGATGTCCATGTCGTCGGAGGTAGTTCCGACGTCGCCCGCGGTGATGTAGCGACCACCCAGCGTGTCGACGAAACGCCCGTACGCTTCGAGCAGGGCCGGGGTCTTGACCAAGCCCGGGTCGCCGATGAGAACGGCCTTACCCCCGCCGAGTCGCAGCCCGGCAGCCGCCGCCTTGTAGGTCATGCCGCGGGAGAGGCGGAGTGCATCGGTCAACGCCGCATTCTCGTCGCGATACGGAAAGAAGCGCGTGCCTCCCAGGGCGGGGCCGAGGGCGGTCGAGTGAATCCCGATGATCGCCTTCAGTCCGGTTTCCTTGTCCTGGCAGAACACCACCTGCTCGTGGGGTGAATCATCGGCGAAGTCCGGTCGGTCGAAAACACCTGAGACAGTGGGGAGAAGAGTGTGATCGACGACGTCGATGGTCATGATTGCGCTCCTGAATTCTGATCGATTCGGTCGATAGCAAGGACATGTTGTGATTGGCGTAGATCGAACCGAGAGGCGGCGTTCCTCTAGTTCGACCCGAGGGAAGGTGCGTCGATGCCAAGCCTTCTCAGTGCGCCGAGGTAAACAGCGATATTGCGCATCTTCACGTCCTCGTAGCCTCGGATGAGGTCAGCTGTCTGCGCGAACTCGACTGCTGTGCTGTAGTTCTCAGTCGATAGTGCTGCAGTCAGCTCGTGCACGGTTCTCTCGTAGTGCGCAAGCAAGGTGCGTTCGATGCGGCGGACTTTGGCGTAACCGAACGGATCGAACGGCGTGCCGCGCAGGAACTGGCCTCGGGCGAGGAGCTTCAGCGCTACGTGACTCCTGGGGCCCATGCCGATCTTCTTCTTGCGGCCCAGAGCTTTCAATGCCGGCGGGTGCAGTTTGTAGGTCAATTTCTCTCCGCGGGGGACCTCGGCGGCGACCGATGCAACGAATGCGGGGTCGGTGAGCATCCGCGCGACCTCGTACTCGTCCTTGTACGCCATCAGCTTGTGCAGCCCGTGCGCTACCGCGTCAGTGAACTGAGTTCCGACACCGATCGATCGATCGGCGTCCCACACCGACTGGAGTGTGGACAGGTATCGGCGCGCATGACCTCTGCCTTGATACGACATCAACTGCGCTGCACGCCGTTTCACCAATTCGAGCGTGTCTCCCTCGATAGTCAGACCTTCGAGCAGGTCGGCGGGAACTTCGGTGTCGCTGCGGGTCGCCGCAACGGTCGGTGTCACCGCGTCCGAGAAGATCTTCGGCTCGGCCACGTGAGTGCGGCCCCAACGGAACGCAGCGATGTTCGACGCCACGGCAACCCCGTTGATGGTGATTGCCTCTTCGATCGATTCCGACGGAATCGGCAGACCGCCGGCTTGGTAAGCGGCACCGACGAGGATGAAATTGGCGGCGGCGGTGTTGCCGAAGAGAATGTCCGATGCGGCGAGAGCGTCGAAGGCGTAGATGTGCGCGGACCGCGACGCAAGGCGGCCGGTGAGATCGTCGTCGGCAGGGTACTGAACCGACGGGTCGTAGACCATGTCCCCGGTCGGGGTTTTGCTGGTAGAGGCAATCGTGACGGTGCGGTCGGCATGGCCGTAGCCGACGTTCTTGACGTCGGCAGCGGTCAGGAGATCGAAAGCGAGGATGCAGTCGGCCGAGGATGGGCTGATGCGGTTCGACGCTTCAGTGCGTTCGGTCGAGAGCCGCAGGTGTGAAGTGACGGGGCCGGCCTTCTGACTCAAACCGGTTTGGTCCAGTCCCTCGACATGAAGACCCGCGCGTAGCGCCGCCATACCGAGTACCTGGTTGACCGTCACGATCCCGGTGCCGCCGATTCCAGCCAAGAACAGGTTGTGAGTTCCGGTCAGCGCAGCCCGTTTCGGTTCAGGTAGGGACGGAGCCTCGGGAACCGCGGTGCGTGCAGGCTTGGTGCCCTCGGGGATTTCGACGGTCACGAACGAGGGGCAATCGCCTTCGAGGCAGGAGTAGTCGGTGTTGCACGAGCTCTGGTCGATGGTGGTCTTGCGCCCGAATTCGGTGTCGATCGGTTGCACCGACAGGCAGTTGCTCTTGACGCCACAGTCGCCGCACCCTTCGCAGACGGCCTCGTTGATCACCACACGAGTGCGGCGTGCGGGGAGGTTGCCGCGCTTGCGCTTCCGACGCGCTTCGGCGGCACATTGCTGGTCGTAGATCAGCACGGTGACACCGGGTGTATCGCGCAGAATGCGCTGAGCTTCGTCGAGACGTTCACGTCCCCACAGCGTCGTCCCGGCAGCGAGGGAGGCACCGCGGTGACGTTCGGGTTCGTCGGCGCAGATGATGATTTTGCGGACGCCTTCGGAGACGAGTTTGTGGGTCAGTTCCGGAACGGTGAGTCCGGCTTCGGCGTCTTGGGCTCCGGTCATGGCGACAGCGGAGTTGTAGAGGATCTTGTAGGTGATGTTCACCCCGGCAGCAATGCAGGCTTGCACTGCGAGTTGGCCCGAGTGGAAATAGGTTCCGTCGCCTACGTTCTGGAAGATGTGGTCGACGTCGGTGAAGGCGGACTGACCGATCCACTGCGCGCCCTCCCCGCCCATCTGGGTCAGCCCTGTCACCTGTGAATCGGTCCGCGCGGACATCGTGACGAGGGTGTGACAGCCGATGCCGCCGCCGGCGAGAGACCCTTCTGGTACCGCGGTGGACCGGTTGTGCGGGCACCCCGAGCAGAAGTACGGCGCCCGCTTGGCGGGCAACACGGTCAGATCCAGCACAGGAAGTGGCGGTTTCGGCAGGTCGGCATACCCGGCGAGAATCCGGCGCAGCGGACGTACCAGTCGTGCGGCGGTGAGCTCCCCGTCCGACGGCACGAGGGCCTTGCGGTCCGAATCCTGTTTACCGACGACACGAGGGGCACCGGTCGATCCGTACAGTATTTCTTTGACCTGCGTTTCGACGAACGCCGTTTTGTCCTCGACGACCATGACCGTGTCCAGGCCGTCGGTGAACTGCCGAATCTTTTTCTCGCCCAACGGGAAAGGCATGCCGATACGCATGACACGGATGCCGAGATCGAACAGCCGCGCGGAATCGAGCTCCAGTTCGTCGAGAGCTTGACGGACGCTGTCGTAGGCGGTTCCGACTGCCACGATGCCCAGCCGCGCGTGCTTCGGATCGATATCGATGCTGTCGATGTCGTTCGCTTCGTTGAACCGGCGCACCATCTCCCAGCGCGGGCCGTACATGTCGGCCTCCGCGAGCAGGCTGTCAGGCGGGGAAGCGAGAATGCGTTGCCGGTAGCTCCACGGCCGACCCTCCCATTCGATCTCGGGCCGCTCAATGGTGAAGTCCGCAAAGTCTCGGTCCATCGTCCAGATACCGTCCGCGACATCGGCAACGAGCTTCATCGACGACCAGCACCCGGACACCCGCGACAACTCCACACCGAGCAGGCCGAAGGCGATCACTTCCTCGGCGTTACGCGGAAAGAAGATCGGCATCCCCAACGCGGCCAGGGACTTTTCGCTCGCCGCGGGAACACTGGACGACTTCGCTGCTGGGTCGTCCCCGACGAGCACGAGCACGCCCCCCGCTGGGTGAGCACCGTACATGGTGCCGTGACGAAGCGAATCGCTCGCTCGGTCGAGTCCGGGGCCTTTCCCGTACCAGACCCCGACGATACCGTCGTGTGTGCGTTGGCCTTTCGGCAATTCCATCTGACTGCCCCACACCGACGTGGCGGCCAATTCCTCGTTCATGCCGGGCACCAGACGGACGTCGTGCTCCTTCTTCAACTCCGGAATCCCGGCCAGAAGACGATCGAGACCGGCCAAGGGGCTCCCCTGGTAGCCCGAGACGAACGTCGCAATACTCCTGCCGGCCCGGCGATCACGCTCGTGCTGTTCGACCAACTGCCGCGCAATTGCCTGCACCCCTGTCATCAGCACAGGACCGGACGTGATTCGGTAGCGATCATCGAGGTCGACAGCGCGGGGAACGGTCCGTAATTCTTCGACCTGTGTCATGAGGTGAATCCAATCGGTGCATCTGACGCGGAAGCAACACTGCATTTTCTTCGCTAAGACTGCATCTGTACGCTCGATCGATCAACAGATTGCACTACAACTATTCATATCGTTCAGTCAGTAACGACGATCACGTTTGGAGTTGGACCAAATGCTCAACATCGACCGGCTCGACATCGAGTTGCTCGGTGCCCTCTCACGCAACGCGCGGATGGGCATCATGGAACTGGCGTCCACTCTCGGAGTAGCGCGCAACACCGTCCAAGCGCGGCTGAGCCGCATGATCGAGGAGCACTATCTGGCCGGCTTCCGGCCGGACATCGACTTGGCCGAGGTCGGAATCGCAGTGCAGGCGTTCATGGCGTTGGAGTTGCAGCAAGGCAGGCTGCAGTCCGTGGTCGATGCACTCACATCGATGCCCGAAGTACTCGAAATCCACGCCACGACGGGCCGGGAAGATTTGCTGGTTCGTGTCGCCACCACAACACAGGCCGAGCTACAGGACCTGATCCAAAAGGTGGTATTGGTGCAGGGCGTTTCGCACTCGAGCACAACTCTCGCCTTGACCACGCCGCTGCACTACCGAATCCAGCCTCTGCTCGAGCATCTCGGTCAGCAACGTGGATGGGGACGATCGACCCCCATTCCTCGGTGAACTCCCTCTGTTCGCACTTCTCGTTCTGTTTGCGCGCTTGCGTTCACTGAATGGACGGTCTGCCTTGGATTGGCCATCCTGTGAGCACTTCAGGCGAGACCCTTTACCGAAAGCTAAAGGTGTAGTTCTCTGTTCGAGATGCGGCGTGTGGTCGCACAATGAACGGGCAGGACAAGAATCATGACCGAAAAAGTGTGGAAGTCGGCTGCCGAGGCGGTCGCGGACATCGGCCGAGGGGCGACCATCGCGGTCGGCGGCTTCGGGCTGTGCGGTATCCCCGACGCCCTCATCGAGGCCATCGCAAACACCGACGCCACCGAACTCGAAGTATTCTCCAACAACTGCGGCGTCGACGGCTACGGACTCGGAATCCTCCTGGCCGCCGGCCGCATTCGCCGAGTCACCGCCTCCTACGTCGGTGAGAACAAAGAATTCGCCCGCCAGTACCTCGCCGGCGAACTCGAAGTCGAACTCACCCCACAGGGCACCCTCGCCGAACGCCTGCGCGCCGGAGGCAACGGAATCCCCGCCTTCTTCACCCCCGCCGGAGTCGGCAGCCCCATCGCCGACGGCGGAATGCCGTGGCGCTACCACACCGACGGATCCGTCTCGATCGCATCGCCGCCCAAGGAAACTCGAGTGTTCGGCAACAAACGCTACGTCCTCGAAGAATCGATCAACGCCGACTTCGCACTCGTGCACGCCGAGACAGGCGACACTGCAGGCAATCTCGTGTTCGACAAGACCGCCATGAACTTCAACCCCCTCGCCGCAATGGCCGGCAAGATCACCATCGCGCAGGTCGAGAACCTCGTCGAGCCCGGCGAGATCGATCCAGCACAGGTCCACCTCCCCGGCGTGTTCGTCCAACGCCTCGTACACACCGGGCCACAGGACAAACGCATCGAAAAGCGCACCGTCAGTTCAGGAGTTCGAGCATGAGCACAGGATGGACCCGCGAGCAGATGGCCGAACGCGCCGCCGCGGAGATGATCGACGGGGAATACGTCAACCTCGGTATCGGGCTACCGACACTCATCCCGGGATACCTCACCGACAAGGTCGAGGTCACCCTGCACTCGGAGAACGGCATCCTGGGCACCGGGCCCTACCCCACCGAGGACAAGGTCGACGCCAACCTCATCAACGCCGGCAAGGAAACAGTCACCGTCGATCCCGGTGCCGCGTACTTCGATTCGTCGCTGAGCTTCGGCATGATCCGCGGCGGCCACATCGACACCGCCGTCCTCGGCGGCATGCAGGTCTCGAGAACCGGTGACCTCGCCAACTGGATGGTGCCCGGCAAGATGGTCAAAGGCATGGGCGGCGCAATGGACCTCGTACACGGCGCCCGCCGGGTCATCGTCGTCATGGAACACACCGACCGCGACGGCAACCCGAAGATCCTCGACGCCTGCACCCTCCCGCTCACCGGCCAAGGCGTCGTCGATCGCATCATCACCAACCTCGCCGTCATCGACGTCGTCGGCGACGGAACCCTCGCACTCGCCGAACTCGCACCCGGCGTCACCACCGAGCAGGTCGAAGCAGCTACCGGAACCGAATTGAAAGTGGAACTGTCATGACCACGTCTGTCATCGTTGCCGGAGCGAGAACCCCGGTCGGGCGATTGGCCGGATCGTTGAAGGACTTCTCGGGTTCCGACCTCGGCGGTATCGCGATCAAGGGCGCACTGGAGAAGTCTGGAGTCGCACCCGAGCTCGTCGAATACGTCATCATGGGCCAGGTCCTCACCGCAGGTGCCGGCCAGATCCCTGCACGGCAGGCCGCCGTCGCCGCCGGGATCCCGATGAATGTTCCGGCACTGACGATCAACAAAGTGTGCCTGTCGGGTATCGACGCCATCGCGCTGGCTGATCAGCTCATCCGCGCAGGCGAGTTCGAGATCGTCGTCGCAGGCGGCCAGGAGTCGATGACGCAGGCACCTCACATGCTCGAAAAATCCCGCGCAGGCTTCAAGTACGGCGACGTGACGATGAAAGACCATCTCGCGTACGACGGCCTGTACGACATCTTCACCGACCAATCAATGGGCGGGCTCACCGACGCTCGCAACCAGGGTGCAGTTGCGAGCACTCGTGAGGAGCAGGACGCCTTCGCGGCTGCCTCCCATCGCCGTTCGGCGACGGCGTGGAAGAACGGTGTCTTCGACGATGAGGTCGTTCCAGTGGAGATTCCACAGCGCAAGGGCGATCCGATCGTCTTCGCTCACGACGAAGGCATCCGCGCCGACACCACCACCGACACACTCGCGAAGCTCCGTCCGGCCTTCTCGAAGACCGGCACCATCACCGCGGGTAACGCGTCGACGATCAACGACGGTGCTGCTGCTGTGATCGTGATGAGCAAGGCCAAGGCCGAGAGCCTCGGACTCGAATGGATTGCGGAGATCGGTGCACACGGTGTGGTTGCCGGCCCCGATTCGTCGCTGCAGTCCCAGCCGGCCCGGGCGATCGCCGTGGCGTGCGCCAAGGAAGGAATCGACCCGAAAGACCTCGATCTGATCGAGATCAACGGGGCCTTCGCCGCGGTCGGTATTGCCTCGACCCGTGAGCTCGGCATCGATGAGGACAAGGTCAACGTCAACGGTGGTGCCATCGCGATCGGGCATCCGCTGGGAATGTCCGGCGCACGTATCGCACTGCATCTGGCGCTGGAGTTGCAGCGCCGCGGCGGCGGTATCGGCGCGGCCGCTCTGTGCGGCGGCGGCGGCCAGGGCACCGCCCTGATCGTGCGCGTCCCGAAAAGGTAGACCCCTGGAATCGAAGCGGGCGAGAACAGCCAGGCACTGCGGATTTCGAGCCAGCTCCTGGCGAACTGGCTCCGTCACGGCGGTGGACCGTCAGAAGGGATCGGACCCGACCTAGAACAACGTGGCCCGCCTTGCCCGCTGGAGTCAGGCGCACAGTCGACGTCGGTTCGGCTGTCCGGCAGCAATTCAGAGCTATCTATTTACCAACGTCCAACCAGCCCACTGTCGTCCGAATCGCTCGACACTTACGCTGCCGGAGAGATCGTTTGTGCTAAGTGGGAGGCACATCCAACACATTGAAAGAGCCCCTGAGCTGCGAATATTCGCAGCTCAGGGGCTCTTTTCTGTGCGCCCGAAGGGATTCGAACCCCTAACCTCCTGATCCGTAGTCAGGTGCTCTATCCGTTGAGCTACGGGCGCATGTTCAGTTATCCAACTGGTCTAGCTGAACGGTAAAACTCTACCGTTCGTGGCGGAGGCGAGAGGATTTGAACCTCCGGTCCCGGTGAAAGGACAAGTCATTAGCAGTGACTCCCATTCGGCCGCTCTGGCACGCCTCCTAGGCTGCCGGCCCTCTCGGACCGCCGAGGAAAGAGATTACCCACAGCGGAGGCCAGAAGGCAAAACGGCTGGTCGACGCCTCAGGTTCGCACGGCGTTCGCGTAAAAGATGCTTGTTGCTCGTCAGCGCATGAAGCTGTCGAACCAGTCGAAGATTCGCGTCTGCGCATCGACGAGAGCGGCCTCGGCCGGATCGCTGTGGTCACTGCTGCCGGGCTGCTCCCGTTGATAGTCGGCGCGATGCTTCACACCGGAATAGCTGACGACGTTCGTGGCCACTGAGGAGCGCGTGGCAGCGTCGCGAAGGGCTTCGATGTGATCTGGTGGGGTGTGCGGGTCGTCCTCGCCGTAGAGACCGAGCCAGGGGGCCTGCAGCTTGGGTGCAGCGTCGACCAACGCGACTGCCTCGGAGTTGAGTGGTTCGACGATGCCCGCTGCGGCGACACTGACCGCTGCCCCGACCGGACGGCTGGTAGCCACGATCAACGCTGCGGTGCCTGCGTCGTCGAAACCGATGACTCCGACACAATCGGGATAGACCCCGCGCTGAACGAGCCAGTCGGAGGTGGCGTCGAAGTCCGCGAAGAGGTCGTCACCGAAGACTTCCTTGTCATCGCCGTGACCTCGATGAAACAGATTCGGGGCGACGGCAAGCCACCCTTCCAATGCGAGTGCACGCAGCAGATCGAGCAGAGACTCGGGGACCTCGCGCGCCTCGTGCAGGACGACGATTCCGCCGCGCGGTGGTCCGTCCGGTTCGACGGCCGTCAGCGGCACCTTTTCTTGCGGGGGAGATTCGTGCGCGGACGTGTCCACCACGTCGTCTGCACCCACCGAAGGCGCAGAGGCGGAACGAAGGACTGCGGAGTCTTTCAAGATTCCCGACATACTTAACGAAGATAGGACGATCGGCCCGGTCGCGCACAGCAATATCACGGACGCGTAGAAGTCAACCCCGAACCCGGGCGCATAATGGCACTCGTGACCGCGCACATCCGCCCCGACCTCGACGCCATTCCCGCCTACGTTCCCGGCCGAAACTTCCCGGGTGCCATCAAGCTGGCGAGCAACGAAACGACGCAGGGCCCGCTGGCCAGCGTGCGTGACGCCATTGTCGAGGCTGTCGGTGGAGTCAACCGCTACCCGGACATTCGGGCGACGGCGCTCGTCGAATCGTTGGCGAAGAAGCTCGGTGTCGCGGAAGAGAACGTCGCGGTGGGTAACGGTTCGGTTGCACTGTGCCAGGAGGTCGTTCAGGTCACCTGCGGCCCCGGCGACGAAGTGCTGTTCGCGTGGCGTTCGTTCGAGGCGTACCCGATCATCACCCGTGTTGCGGGCGCGACGCCCATCCAGGTTCCACTGACCGCGGACCACGTGCACGATCTCGACGCGATGCTCGCGGCGATCACCGAGCGCACCCATCTGATCTTCGTATGCAACCCCAACAACCCGACTGGAACTGTCGTCCAACGCGAGAAGCTCACGGCGTTCCTCGATGCGGTGCCGTCGAACATCCTCGTGGTGCTCGACGAGGCCTACTTCGAGTACACCCGTCCCGGCACCGACGGCGATCACATCGACGGCGTGGAGCTCGCGCGCGGACGACGCAACGTCATCGTGCTGCGCACCTTCTCGAAGGCGTACGGTCTCGCCGGCTTGCGGGTGGGCTACGCCGTGGCCGATCCCGACGTGATCACTGCACTGTCCAAGGTGCGCATCGCGTTCGCTGTGAGCACGATTGCGCAGCAGGCAGCTCTGTCGTCACTGGAGGCGTCTGCAGAGCTTCTGGCGCGCACCGATGCGCTCATCGCCGAACGTGACCGAGTGCGCGACGCTCTGGTCGCAGGCGGCTTCGACGTCGGACCGTCTCAGTCCAATTTCGTGTGGCTTCCGTTGGCCGAGCGGTCCGGTGAATTCGCTGCCGCTGCAGCCGAGCAAGGCGTATTGCTACGCGCCTATGGAAACGACGGAGTGCGGGTCACCATCGGCGACCCGCACGAGAACGACGCGTTTCTGAAGTGTGCTCTACAGGCCTAGCGCGCGTTCGAGCGTCGGCCAGGACTCACGCAGATCGTCCTGCCAGTACGGCCAGCCGTGGATGCCGTAGGGGCGGTAAACGACCGTAGCGGGGATGTCCAGCGCCCGTAGCCGAGTATCGAACACAGTCATGCAGTACAGCGCCGCGGCCTCCAGCGGCCCGCCCTGGAGGGCACTTTCGACTCCACTGCCACCGGGGCCGAGTTCGTACGGGCCGGGCAGCCCGGTACCCACCGAGATGTAGACGTCCTTGCCGCGCAGGGCCTCCGCGTTGGCAGACGGGTCGTGCTCGACCCACAGAGGATCGGAGTTCTCGCCCCACATGTTGGTGGCGTTGCCGCCGTTCATCGCGACTGTGGCCCGTACCGCATCCTTGAAATTGTTCTGCGAGTTGTCGTAGCAACCGCTCAGACCGGCGACACCGGTGTAGAGGTCGGGGTGACGCGTGATCAGATCCATCGCGGCCTGGGCACCCATCGACACACCTGCGATCGCGTTGGTGCCGTTACCGGAGAAACGCGCATCGATCAGCGGCGGCAACTCCGACGTCAGGAAGGTCTCCCACTTGTTCACACCGAGAATCGGATCCGGGACGTTCCAGTCGGTGTAGTAACTGCTCGATCCACCGACCGGGAGCACCACATTGACCTGCTTGTCCGCGAAGAAGTCGACGATGTCGGTCTTCTGCGTCCAGGTGCTTTCCTTGTAATCGGATTCCTTGCCCGCACTCACACCATCGAGCATGTAGAGCGTCGGACGAGACACGGCCTGCGCGGCCGGAAGAAGTACCTGGACCTGAATAGCTCGGCCCATTGCTGGAGACTCCACCCACACCGCCGCGCGACGGTCGGTCAACATGTCCACACGATCGATACGCGCCGACGCGAACGGGAGGGACTGAGCGCCGATACCGGGCACCGCACCGCCACCATCAGCACTGCCGGTACCGGGCAGTGGCTGCGCACCGGCCAGACCCGACCCGAGCAGAGAAACTGCCAAGACAGCTCCCGCTACTGCCAACACACGACGGTGCATCTGATTGCCCACTCTCCCCCTGCGCGGCCCCTTCGGGCGCAACACAAACAACATCTGTTACTCAACGTACCCACCGATATGCGCGCACGCCAAAGCTGTGGGTCCGATCACAATAGCCGTGCGCGAGTAGCTACAAAAGTCTGCATGAACCTTTGTTAGATGTACCGAAAAAATACCGGTTCACCTGGTCCGATGCAGTCATTGATACAACGACGCAAAGTCCACTCGATGTGACATTCGATAGCCGATACCTGGGCCCGGAAACGGCTGATTTCGGGGGTCGATGTCACATCGAGTGGACTTCCGATCCGGACACTCAGCCGCGGCCGGTTTCGCCCTGCAACTTGTCGATCATTTCCGACGCCTGCGCCTTGTTGAGATCCGCGGGAACGTCCTCGCCTGCCTCTTGCGCGAGAGTGCCCAGGTAGCTCTTCTGCGGCCCGGTCATCGGCTCGTCACCGGTGACCCAGTCGTCGGGATCCTTCTCGGGGTTCTGATTGACCTGCTCGTTTTCGCTCATACGTTCGTAAATACGCCCGATGGGCTCATTTCAAACACAGTCGGGCTGCACTGCTCTCGAGATTCCCATCCCGGCAGGCATCGGTCAGGCGAATGACTTCATTGACAGTTAAATCAAATGGCGAGGATGATCCGGATCACACCCCCTCGATTGGAGTTCCATGAACGCGAAGAACCGACTGGTCAAGATAGGTATCAGCGGCATGATCGCCGCTGCTGCAATGGTCACTGCACCCGCAGTCGCCTCAGCCGATCCGATCACCGATTTCCTGTGCAACAGCGGCTCGGCTCAGTTCTGCCCCGTGTTTCTGCCGCCACCGCCCCCGCCTCCTTCCCTGCAGGCGGCACCTGCGCCGCGATCTGCGCCAGCACCGTCCACATTCGAGTACAAGAACTGCGATGCAGCCCGTGCCGCGGGTGCCGCACCGGTCTATCGCGGCGACTACGGCTTCGGCCAGCATCTCGACCGCGACAACGACGGCATCGGCTGCGAGTGACGAACTCGCACTTGTGCAGGTAGATCGACCCGAAATATCTGCACAAGTGCGACCTCGGCGGGCAGCTACGCTCACTCGGTGAGACGACGCCAGCAGCCGCCCCTGGCGAAGCGGCACGGTCTCGATCCCGCCCGAGTTCGGATGCCCGAGGACGGAACATGGCGCACCGTCCGCGACTTTCTCGTTGCGAGCGAACGACGCATCCCCCCGCACCGGATCGACGCGATGCTCGCAGCCGGCGACATCGTCGACATGAACGGCCCTCTCTCGCCCGACGCCCCGTACGTGGCCGGCGAGGCGGTCTGGTTCCACCGCGATCTCCCGACGGAAACCGTTGTACCGTTCGACATCTCGATCGTGCACCGGGACGACGCACTGCTGGTGATCGACAAGCCGCATTTTCTGCCGACCATCCCCCGCGGCGGGCACATTCTGCAGACCGCACTCGTGCGGTTGCGTCGGGAACTCGATCTACCGCAGCTGGTACCCGCTCACCGACTCGACCGCGTCACGGCAGGGTTGGTTCTCTTCGTCGTGGACCCGAGTCTTCGCGGCGCGTATCAAACCCTGTTTCAGGATCGGAAGGTTCACAAGGAGTACGAGGCGATTGCGCCCCATGACCCGGCCCTGACGCTGCCCACCGTCGTCCGCAGTCGAATCGTCTCGGAGAAGGGGCAATTCACCGCCCGCGAGGTGGTCGGTGAACCCAACGCGCACACCACCGTCGAACTCTTGGATCATCGAGACGGGCTGGGGCGCTACCGACTGACGCCGTTGACCGGCCGCACCCATCAGCTGCGACTGCACATGAATTCACTCGGTGTACCCATCCTCGGCGACGATCTCTACCCGAAGGCCACCGACCGGGCCGTCGAAAATTTCACCGACCCACTTCAATTACTGGCCAGCTCAATCGAATTCAAAGATCCGATCTCCAAATCGATCCGACGCTTCGAGACCGGCCTGAGCTTGGCGCGATGGGCGTCGGACAGCAGTCCGTGAACCCCAGCCCCACTCGACTACTCAGGATTCTTTCTTCGTTCGGACTTCACGAGCTCCTTCGTGCGCACCAACCGCAGAGCGGTGACCAGTACGACGCCGCCGATGATGTTGAAGACCACCGTGTAGCCGAACCATTCGATCCAGTCGCGGTAGCCCACGTCGGCCCCGGAGTGGATGGCCCCGAAGATCAGCAGGGAATCGAGAATCGAGTGGAACAGCTGCAATCCGGCCAGTAAGAAGCCGGCTGCCATGGCGGCGATGATCCGTGCGACGTCGGAGGTCGTTCCCTGCTGCATGCGGGTCAGTAGCGTCATCGTGCTGCCGCCGAGAACGGCCAGGCAGATCGACTGCAGATCGAGCGGTGCGTCGACGAAATGATGCGCTGCCTCGGACAACACCTCGAGCCACTGCGGAAACGCGTGCGCGATCAACCACATCACCAACCACCCGCCCAGCAGGTTCGACAGCAGCGTCCCGATCCACAACTTCACCAGCTGCAGAGGTGTTCCGTCGCGGGACACCACCGCGGCGATCGGCATCAGGAAATCTTCGGTGAACAGCTCACCGTGGGCGAGATAGATCGCCACCAGGCCGATGCCGAACGCCAGGCCTGCCAGCAGATGGCTGTCGGTCTCGTCCAGCACCGCGAGGTACGCCATCACACCCAGCGCAACTTCGAGCCCGCCGAAGAATCCGGTGATCAGCACGGTGCGAACGGTGCGGTGCAAGCGCTCGGCACCTTCGGATACGACGGCGTCGAAACTCTCCTCGAGTTCCTCCTCCATGGGGCCCTCGTTGTCGCCGTCGTTGCGCCGTGCTTGTTCGCTCATGCGCAGGTAGTACCCGCTCGACCGGTATTGATACCCATTCGTCGGCGATACCGTCGACGACGTATCGTCCACCGTGCCCGAGGTGGTCGATGGGAAGGATCTGTCGGTGGCGACTACGGCACTGTCCAGCACGTTGAAACCACGCAGAATGACGCCGATCCTCACCCTGGTGGCCTGTGTTATTGCCGTCGCAGTCGCTGTCCTGCCGTCGAGTATCGCTCAGGTGTGGCCCGGCAGCGGGTCCATCACTCGTCGGTCGTTGGAGACGCGGGTGCGCCCCGCATTCGTCGAGTACTGGGCGACCGGTGAGGCGAAACCAGGAGTCGCTCTGGCCCAGGTCGTTGCGTATTGGCAGGGGTTTCACGTGGTCAAGGCCGTGGCCGCCGCCCTCCTGCTTACCGTCCTCGCCGTACTGCTGTTCGATGTGTGGCGTCGCTACGTCGCCGCGGACCGTCGCGGCCGGAGGTGGGCGCTCGGCACATTCGGCGCACTCGGTGCACTTGCCTCACTGGTAGCGCTCCTGATCGTGGTCGCCAACATCCAAGGCTCAGTAGCACCGCTGTCCTCGGTAGTGAGCTTTCTCCCGACCGACGGATCCGATCAGGCGGTCGCGACCACAGCCGATCGGATCACCGCAGAGCTGCGCACCGGCGCATCCACTCCCGTGCTCGACGCCTTGGTGAGCGATTTCAGGGTTTATCACGCAGCAGTGGTGGTGAGCGCAGGACTGACGACGCTGCTGCTCCTGGCCGGCGGCATCGCCGTGTGGCGGCGTTCTCGTCTCGACAAGAACGAGCGTCGGCTGCGCGGAATCACCGCGACGGTCATGTTGCTGCTCGCACTGTCCTTCGGCGTCGTCGCGGCGGCGAACCTGTCGACGGTCATCGATCCTGCCTCGGCGCTGCTGGCCTTCTTCGCGGGCGGCGGCTCGTAACCGATGCCCGTCAGATGTTCAGCGTCCCTTGGCTTAGACCACTGGAGAGCCGATCAGCGGACCACACCGTTAAAGGACAAGCTCTGATCTGCACCGTTCGGTGAGATCAGGGCCTTGCTCGATGGCGGAAGCGGAGGGATTTGAACCCCCGGACGCTTTTACACGTCTCTCGCTTTCAAGGCGAGTGCATTGGGCCGCTCTGCCACGCTTCCGTGTGCGATTCTAAACGGCCGGGCAACGAGAGTCCCAATCGCCCCTCACCGTCGCGGTGCGGTACCGGACGCGTCCATCGCGGCGTCGACTTTCTCGAAGATGTCGCCGAGCACCTCGAGCTCCTGCGGCGAGAGGATGTCGACGAGGTGACTGCGGACGCTGCGGACGTGCGTGGGTGCCGCCTCCGCCAATCGGCGACGGCCTTCCTCGGTGATCACGGCGAGCACACCTCTACCGTCGTCGAGGCAGGTGCTGCGAGAGACCATGTCCTGAACTTCCATGCGCCGGATCTGATGCGTCAGGCGACTTCTCGAGGAGAGGACACCGTCGGCCAGCTCGCTCATCCTGATCGAGCCGTCGATCGATTCGGACAACATGACCAGGATGCGGTATTCCGCCATCGACAGGTCGTGGCCGTCCTGCAGATCCTTGTTCAGTACCCCCATCAATCGTTGCGCGCCATCGACATAGGCACGCCATGCTCGCATTTCCGCAGTGTCGAGCCACTGCGGGTCCCCCCCGGAACCAATGGCTAATTCGGTCGTCACGCGCGTCATCCTAAGCAAGAAATCTACTCACGAGTAGCTTGCGCTGGTTGAATGTTCGATTCCAACCCGAGACCTATTGTCGAGTTATGACAGATCCCAACATCGACCCGCCGTACGTTGCCTCGGCCCACAGATACGAATCCATGGTCTTCCGACCATTGGGGTCCCGCGGGCCGAAACTCCCGGCGATCTCGTTGGGACTGTGGCACAACTTCGGCGACGACGTACCACTTATGAACCAGCGCGCGATCCTGCGTCGCGCCTTCGATCTGGGTATCACGCACTTCGATCTGGCCAACAACTACGGCCCGCCGTATGGCAGTGCCGAGAAGAATTTCGGACGCATCTTCTCGGAGGATTTCGCCGGATATCGCGACGAGTTGATCATCTCGAGCAAGGCCGGCTGGGATATGTGGCCCGGCCCCTACGGCTTCGGCGGCTCTCGCAAATACCTGCTGTCCTCACTGGATCAGTCGTTGACGCGGATGCGCCTCGACCACGTCGACATCTTCTACAGCCACCGGCCCGACCACGACACCCCGATCGAGGAGACCGCCGGGGCACTGATCAGCGCAGTGCAGCAAGGCAAGGCGCTGTACGCGGGCATCAGCTCGTACAAGCCCGAGGGGACACAGAAGATGGCAGACCTGCTGGCCGATGCCGGTGTTCCCCTGCTGATCCACCAGCCCAGCTACTCGATGGTCAACCGCTGGATCGAACCCGAACTACTCGCCACACTCGACGCGGTGGGCGCGGGCGTCATCGCGTTCTCACCCCTGGCTCAGGGCATGCTGACCGACAAGTACCTCGACGGCGTTCCGCCGAATTCGCGAGCAGCGCAGGGCAAGTCGTTGAACCCGGACTGGCTCACCGACGACCACATCGGACACCTGCGAGCGTTGAACGACATCGCGGCCACTCGCGGCCAATCTCTCGCGCAACTCGCGCTGAGCTGGGCCCTGCGCGACCGAAGAGTGACATCGGTACTGATCGGCGCATCGAGCGTCGAGCAGCTCGAGAACAACGTGGCAGCGCTGGACAACCTGGACTTCACCGACGACGAACTCGGGCAGATCGACCAGCACGCCGAGGACTTCGGGATCAACCTCTGGGACCTGTAGGGGTGCCTGCGGCAGCGGTGGCGCATCATGGATGCATGCACGCCATCACATTGAAAGAGTTCGGCGATCCCGACGTCATGGAATGGACTGAGGTACCCGGCCTCCGTCCAGGGCGCGGGCAGGTCATCGTCGATGTCTCGGCCACCGCCGTCAACCGGGCCGATCTGATGCAGCGTCAGGGGGCGTATCCACCACCGCCCGGCGCCAGTGAGATTCTCGGGCTCGAATGCTCGGGCATCATCTCCGAACTCGGCGAAGGTGTCAGCGGCTGGAACGTCGGCGACAAGGTCTGCGCGCTGTTGGCCGGTGGAGGCTACGCCGAACAGGTCGCCGTGCCCGCCACCCAGCTGTTCCCCATTCCCCGGGGCCTCGATCTTCATGTGGCCGCGGCACTTCCGGAAGTTGCCTCCACCGTGTGGTCCAACCTGGTGATGGACGCACACATGCGCTCGGGCCAGGTGCTGCTCATCCACGGCGGCGGTAGCGGAATCGGCACGCACGCAATCCAAGTGGCCAAGCAGATGGGCGTCACCGTCGCGGTGACTGCCGGCTCGAAGTACAAGCTGGACATGTGTGCCGATCTCGGTGCCGACATCATGATCGACTACAAGAACCAAGACTTCGTCGCCGAGATCCGTTCGCAGACCGACGATCACGGTGCCGATCTGATCCTGGACAACATGGGTGCCAAGTACCTCGACCGCAACATCGATGCCCTGGCCATGGACGGCACGGTCGTCACCATCGGGATGCAGGGCGGGGTGAAGGGCGAGCTCAATTTCGGCAAGCTCCTCGCCAAACGTGGCTCGGTGCACGCGGCGGGTTTACGTGGACGCCCCGAGACCGGGCCGTCGAGCAAGGCGAACATCGTCGCGGACATGACTGCGCACCTGTGGCCGATGATCTCCGAGGGTCGCGTCACCGCCGTCGTACACGCCGAGATTCCGATAACCGAAGCAGCTCGAGGACATCGAATGCTCGACGAGGCCGAAACCATCGGAAAGGTGATTCTGCGAGTCCAGTAGCGCAGTTCAGGGGTCGTGCGTGGAACTTCGTAGTGGGCGACGAAGTTCCATACACGTGCGGCGCAGCCGCTCTCAAAGTGCCAGCGAAGCGAGCGCTTTGACGAGCTGATCGATTTCGTAGCGGGTGGTGTACGGGGCCAGACCGATTGAGACGGCACCACCCTCGTCGTTGACTCCCAGTGCGTCGAGCAGACGGCTGCCCCCATGGACTCCGCTGACACTGCCGATCCGGGCCTGAGTGAGTTGCTCGGACACCTTCACCGCAGGCATGCCCTCCACCGTGAAGCTCACGGTGGGGACACGCGTGGGCGCATTGCCCAGCACCATCACGTGGTCCAGCGAATTCAGCGCCTTCAACAGGTAGTCGAACAGCCCGTCGTGGTAGTGCTGCAACGATCCGATCGAGCGCTCGAGGCGCTCACGGCGAGTTCCCGTCGCAGCGTCGTCGAAATTGGCCAGGTAGTCGATGGACGCCACCACCCCGGCCAACAACGCGTACTGATGACTGCTGACCTCGAGCCGCTCCGGCCCTTTGGCCGATGGATTGAGCGACATCGACGGCAGTTGTTCGAGCAGCGTCGGGTCCCGGAAGACCAGCGCGCCGACAGACGGGCCGCCCCACGCGGCAGCGTCGATGGCGACGACGTCGGCCCCGAGTTCCTTGATGTCGACGTGGGCATACGGAGCTGCTCCGGCCGCGTCGACGACGATCAGCCCGCCGACCTCGTGCACCAGATCGGCTGCAACCCGAACATCGGGCGCGCTACCCACGATCGGAGACGCCGCGGTGACGGCGACCAGTCGCGTGGTGGAGGAGATCAGGTCGTCGAACTGCCAGGTCGGCAGCTCGCAGGTATCGATTTCGACTTCGGCCCACCGCACATGTGCGCCTGTTCTGCTGGCCACCCGCAGCCACGGTGCCACGTTCGCTTCTTCGTCCAGACGCGAAAGCACCAGCCCGGTTCCCAGGCCGAGTCGCGAGCTCAACGACTCCGCAAGCCAGGACAGCAGCGTCGCGCGGTCCGGTCCGATGACAACCCCGGACGGATAGGCACCCACCAGGTCAGCGATCGCAACACGAGCCGATTCCAGCAGAGCTGCACTCCGCTTGGCCGAGGTGTTGCCGGCCGAATGATTGGACGCACTGTGGCGGAACGCCGTCGACACAGCGGTCGACACCCTATCGGGAATCAACATCCCCAGCTGAGGGTCGAGATGAATCCAACCGTCGCCGAGCGAGGGGATGGAACCTCTCACTCGCGCGACGTCGTAACCCATGCCGGATACTCTAAGCGCCGACCGGTCGAGGGTGTGTTCCACGTCCCCATTTTCAGGGACCGCCTGCCCATCTTGCACGCTCGATCCCTCCCGATCTCCGCAGTTCCCGACGACCGGACCAGGATAATCGCCCCGGACGATCGCGCAACGACGAGCGACGCGTAAAGATGGACTCATGACCCAATCCGAGCCGAACAGTGCCCCCGGGGACCATGTCGTTGTGATCGGCCCCAATGGAGAGCCGCTTGCCTTGAGCCGCGAGGAAGCCACAGCCGCTGCCGCCCGCGCCGCCGGATCGTCTGCGAACGAGGATTCGGCCGACGGGTCGGGCCTGTCGGAAATGGTCGAGCAGCCCGCAAAGGTGATGCGGATCGGCACCATGATCAAGCAACTCCTCGAAGAAGTGCGGGCCGCACCGCTCGACGACGCCAGCCGCACGCGCCTGAAGGAAATCCACAAGTCGTCCATTCAGGAACTCGAACAGGGACTCGCACCGGAACTGCGCGACGAGCTCGAGCGTCTGGTGCTGCCGTTCGGCGACGACGTCGTCCCCAGCGACGCGGAACTGCGTATCGCGCAGGCTCAGCTCGTCGGCTGGCTCGAAGGCTTGTTCCACGGCATCCAGACGGCACTGTTCGCTCAGCAGATGGCCGCTCGCGCCCAACTCGAGCAGATGCGTCAGGGCGCGTTGCCGCCCGGCGTGATGGGCGCACCGGGCGGCGGGAGCGGGCCCGGCAGGAGCGACCCGGGTGCCGGCGGGCACGGCGGCAGCGGTACCGGCCAGTACTTGTGATGCGGCACGAGTGAAGCCCGCGGAATGAGCAAGGTCGTCACGAGTGAAGCCCGCGGAATGAGCAAGGTCGTCACGAGTGAAGCCCGCGGAATGAGCTAGTTCGTCTCGAGTGGAGCCTGTGGAATGAGCGCTATCTCCGAAGACAGGTAGTGTCGATCGTCGTGTCGGCACCAGCGAAGGACCCCGAGAGCGAGGCAGGAGAACAGATGCCTGCTCCGGTTTCGGACTCACAGACTTATCGGCGCGCATTCGGCGACTTGCGAACCGGCTTCGCCCAGCGTGAGCTGTGGCTGCATCTCGGCTGGCAGGACATCAAGCAGCGGTATCGCAGATCGGTGATCGGCCCGTTCTGGATCACCATCGCCACCGGCGTCCAAGCCATTGCCATGGGTCTGCTGTATTCGGTGCTGCTGAACATCGATCTGCGTGAGTTCCTCCCGCACGTGACCGTCGGCTTGATCGTCTGGAACCTCATCAGTGCGGCGATCCTCGAAGGTGGAGACGTCTTCGTCGCCAACGAAGGGCTGATCAAACAGCTACCCAGCGCACTCAGCGTGCACGTCTATCGACTGGTGTGGCGTCAACTGCTGCTGCTCGGCCACAACATGCTGATCTACGTCATCATCATCGCAATCTTCTGGCCGCCCGGCGGTCTGCACTGGACGGTGATCTTCGCGATCCCGGCGCTGGTGTTGATTCTGCTCAACGCAGTGTGGGTGTCGATTCTGTTCGGCATCGTGGCCACCCGCTACCGCGACATCGCCCCGATCCTGGGCAGCTTCGTCACGCTGATGTTCTTCATGACGCCGATCGTGTGGACCACCTCGGGCCTGAAGTCGATGGGCGGTGAGGCCGCGAACCGCGCCAAGCTCGTCGAGATCAACCCACTCTTCCATTACTTGGACATCATCCGAGCTCCCCTGATCGGCGAGGATCAGCAGGCGTACCACTGGTACATCGTGCTCGCCTTCACCGTCGTCGGATGGGCGCTGGCCATTTTCGCTCTCAAGAAGTACCGGGCCCGCGTGCCCTACTGGGTTTAGGGGTCACCTCGTTGTCCATCAGCATCAGCACTCATGACGCGTGCGTCGATTTCCCCATCTTCGACGCCAAGACCCGCTCGTTGAAGAAGGCATTTCTCGGCAAGGCCGGTGGTGCCATCGACCGCAACTCATCCGACGTCGTCGTCGTGGAAGCTCTCAAGAACATCACGATGAACCTGAAGGACGGCGATCGCGTCGGCCTGGTGGGACACAACGGCGCGGGCAAATCGACGCTGCTGCGGCTGCTGTCGGGTATCTACGAGCCGACGCGTGGCAGTGCGACCATCCGCGGCCGCGTCGCGCCGGTGTTCGACCTGGGTGTCGGTATGGATCCCGAGATCTCCGGCTACGAGAACATCATCATTCGCGGACTGTTCCTCGGGCAGACCCGCAAGCAGATGCTCGCGAAGATGGACGAGATCGCCGACTTCACCGAACTGGGCGACTACCTCGACATGCCGCTGCGTACCTACTCGACCGGCATGCGTGTCCGCGTCGCGATGGGTGTGGTCACCAGCATCGACCCGGAAATCCTGCTGCTCGACGAGGGCATCGGGGCCGTCGACGCGGAGTTCATGAAGAAGGCTCGTATCCGGTTGCAGGAGTTGGTGAAGCGCTCGGGCATCCTGGTGTTCGCCAGCCACTCCAACGAATTCCTGGCTCAGCTGTGTGACACCGCGATGTGGATCGATCACGGCCAGGTTCGGCAGCAGGGTGGCATCGAGGACGTGGTGCGGGCGTACGAGGGAGACGACGCCGGAGATCACGTCGCGCAGATTCTGAAAGAGATCGAGCGCGAGGACAAGCAGTAGTGGCTGATCGCATTGTCGGCGTCATCGTCACGCACAAGCGTCGTGAATTGTTGGCCCTGTCGCTGGAGGTGATCGGTGCGCAGACGCGTCCGCTCGATCATCTGGTGGTCGTCGACAACGCCGACGAGCCCGCCGTACGTGAGTTGGTCGAGTCCAGCGCGCTGCCGACGACGTACCTGGGTTCCCAGCACAATCTCGGCGGTGCAGGCGGGTTCGCGCTCGGGATTCTCTATGCGCTCTCGCTCGGCGCGGACTGGGTGTTCCTCGCCGACGACGACGGCCGTCCCGAGGGCGCGGAAGTTCTGGCGACGCTGCTGGCGTGCGCGGTGAGGCACGGCCTCGACGAGGTCTCCCCCGTCGTCTGCGATATCGACGATCCGGATCGGTTGGCGTTTCCGCTGCGGCGTGGCACCTCGTGGCGTCGACTGCGCTCGGAGCTGATCGACCCGGACAATCCGCAGGACGACCTGCTCGAAGGCATCGCGTCACTGTTCAACGGGGCATTGTTCCGGGCGTCGACGATCGATGCGGTGGGTGTGCCCGATCTGCGCCTGTTCGTCCGCGGCGACGAGGTGGAGGTGCATCGCCGTCTGCAGCGCTCGGGCCTGAAGTTCGGCACCTGCCTGACGACGGCCTACGTTCACCCCAACGGGGCCGAGGAGTTCAAGCCGATCCTCGGCGGCCGGATGCACACTCAGTACCCGGAAGACGCGACCAAGCGCTACTTCACCTACCGCAACCGCGGGTACCTGATGTCGCAGCCCGGGATGCGAAAGCTGTTGCCACAGGAATGGATTCGCTTCACGTGGTTCTTCCTGATCACCACCAGGAACCCTCGCGGTCTGGCCGAGTGGTTCCGGTTGCGTGGGCTGGGGCGTCGGGAACACTTCCGTAGGCCCTAGCCCAGGCAAATATCGACACAGCGCCGTACGGCAAGGGGCGCGCGGGAGCCGTCCAACCCGTCACCCGGCCTCGCTCATCGCGTGGAGCGTGCCGCCGCGGATCAGGTGAGCGATCATCGTCAGCCGCATGGCCTCCTGCTCGGGTTGCGGATGCACCACGGCCGCCAAGGCCTCACCGTCGAGCAGATGCACCACGGTGAAGACCACCGTCTCCATATGCCGTGGGTCGATCGCACCCGCAATCGGGAGCGCGCGAGCGAGTTCGGCGATCTGCTCGTGGTACCGGATGGTGAACGGCTGCAGCCGCTCTCGAAGTTCTACATCACTGCGGGCCGCGGTGAGAAGCTCGTACCAGGCACCGTTGATCGGGGCCCGGCACGCCGCCCTGAGCAGTTCGAGACAGTGCTCGATCGACGCACTTCCGAAACCCGACAGACCCCGACGAAACTCGACGAACTGACGTCGGCGAACCTCGTCGGCGGCCGCCACCATCAAGTCGAGCCTGGTCTCGAAGTGCCTGAACATGGCACCGGAGGACACTCCGGCCCGGCTGACAATCTCGCTGACACTGGTTGCTGCATAACCTTTTTCACACAGTGACGAGATAGCTGCGTCGAGCAGCTTTCCGATTGTCTCTTCCCGGCGTTGCTGTTGACTCGCCACTTACACGCGCTCCCGGCGACGAGGAGCCGTCGGAGTACCGGCCCGCAGGAAGCTACCGGCACGCTCGGACACGCCGAACCACGGTGCGAAAACCCCATCGGAGAACACGACGCGGCCGGCGACCAGAGTGGCGGCCACGGCGCGGTCGTTGCGGTTGACCATTCGGCTCAGCCCACCGAACTCCGGCATGGTCTCCTCTCGGTAGGCCAGGACCTCCTCGTCCAAGCCCTCCGGATCGATCACCACGATATCGGCGCGATCACCCACCCGGAGGTGTCCGGCGTCGACACCGTAGAAGTCGGCCAACTCGCCGCTGAGCTTGTGCACGGCCTTCTCGACGGTCATGAACGGTCGGCGATCGTTGCGTGCGTCGTGCACGCGGTGCAGCAACCGGATGCCGAAGTTGTAGAACGCCATGTTGCGCAGATGAGCACCGGCGTCGGAGAATCCGACGGTCACTCCGGGCTGGTTGATCAGCTTGTCCATCTGACGCTTGCGATGATTGGCGACCGTCGTGTGCCAGCGCAGCTTTCGGCCGTGCTCGACCACCAGATCGAGAAATGCGTCCACGACGTGCACGCCGCGCTCGGCCGCAACCTCCGCGATGTTCTTCCCGACGACCGACGCGTCGGGACACTCGGTGATCTCCGCGTCTGCGAAGTCTCGATGCCAGACGCGTGAGCTGAACTTCTTCTCGAAATCGGCACGGAACCAGCGGCGGTAGGCCTCGTCCGACAGCAACTCGTTGCGGCCCAACTCTTCTCGCAGATGCAGTGCCGCTCGGCCCGAGCCGAACTCCTCGAACACCACGAGATCGATGCCGTCGGAATACACGTCGAATGTAGTCGGCAGGTGCTGCCAGCGGAACTGACCCTTGCCCGGCCCGTTGACCATGCGAGCGAGCGGGCCGAAGACGCGATGGATCCACGGCGACGCCTTGGCATCGGCCGCCGCCAGCAGCGAGATCTTGAGCGGAGTGCGGCCGACCCCGGTGGCCGTGGCGAGGAAGAACAACATGTCGTACTTGGTGTTCAGGTTCGGAATGCTCTGCAACAATCGACCGCGTCGACGCAGAATCTTGTGCAGAGCACGGAATTCGCTCCACCGGGCGTACGAGGACGGCAACGAACGAGACCGGTACCGATCGCCGTCCAGCTTGTCCCACGGATTCGTCATGGTCGACATTCCGAGCAGTCCGGCATCGAGGGCCTTCTCGAGCGCGTCGGACATCGCGCGCCATTCCTCACGGGTGGGCTTCTGACTGCGATCGGTCGAGCGATCCAAACCCATGACGTGGGCACGCAGATCCGAATGCCCGACCAGCGCTGCGATATTGGGTCCGAGAGGCAGGTTCTCGAGGGCTGCGATGTACTCCTCGGGGCTCGTCCACGTCTTGTGAGTGTCGACGGCTTTGAGGACGTGATCTCGCGGCAGCGCCTCGACCCGACTGAACAGGTCGGCAATGTCCACCGGCGTGGAATAGAGCGTGGACAACGAACAATTTCCCAACAGCACCGTCGTGACCCCGTGCCGAACGGACTCGTCGAGACCGGGTCCGACGAGCACCTCGGCGTCGTAATGAGTGTGCACGTCCACGAAGCCGGGCGTGACCCACTTGCCGGTGGCGTCGACGATCTCGGTGGCGGTGCCCACCTGGAGCGGTGTGGACGACACCGCCCGCACTACACCGTCGACGATGCCCACGTCGGCTCGAACCCCAGGCCCTCCGGAACCGTCGTACACGGTACCGCCGGTGATGATGACGTCGAAAGAAATGTCCGAGCTCATGTGACCTCCGTCATAGGATGGTCGAACCGTAACTTAGAGAGCGGTCACTCGCAATAGGCCTGAGTGCAGTGTGGGGCACGTGCCCGACGACGGCCTACGTCCATCCCGACGGGGCCGAGGAATTGGAGCCGATCCTCGAGCGGCCGGATGCACACTCGATACCCGGAGGATGCGACTTCAGCTACCGCTCCCGCGGATACCTGACGCCTCGGCCGGACATGCGAAAGTTACTGCTGCAGGATTGCATTGGCTTCACGTGGTTCGTTCCGATCACCACCAGGAGCCCTCGCGGCCCGGCCGATCGGTTCCGGCTGAGTGGGCTGGGGCGTCGGGACCACTTCCGTAGGGCCTAACCCCGGCAAATATCGACACAGCACCGCACGGCAAGGGGTGCGCGGACCCGCGTGATACCGATACCGTGTGCCCATGACGGAACCTCGGAAGCTCGCGGATCGCATCAAGTTTTCGGCACGGGAGAAGCTTCAACGAGTCATCGGCGAGGCTCTGGAACAGCAGACCGCACAGCTGGCCGAGCAGACCGGCGATCAGCAGGCAAAACTGCTCGACGTCCTCGAGCGCCAACGCCGTGAGATCGACGACCTGCACGCGTTCATCCGCGGCCTCGAGATGCGGATGCGTCGCGACATCCCCTATGCCTCCGACGTCGAAGCGGCCGCCCAAAGCGCCGAGTTCGCCGAGGAGATGATGCCGCAGGCTCCCACCTTCCTCCGGCCCCACGCGACACTGCGATTCGCGCTCGGCGAGGTCTCCATCCGCGGCATGGCGCTCGAATTCGGTGTCGCCAGCGGAACGACACTCGAGATCATCGCCGAGGAATTGGCGTCGCACAAAGACGTCACCGTCGTCGCCGGGTTCGACGTCTTCTCCGGACTCCCCGAGACGTGGCGTACCGGCTTCCCCAAGGGATTGTTCGAGCAGGACACCGTCCCCGAGGTCCCGGGCGCGCAGATCGTCCCCGGATTGTTCGAGGACTCGCTACCGGGCTTTCTGAAGGGCCATCACGAGAAGCTGGCGTTCCTGCATCTGGACGCCGACCTGTACTCGTCGACGGTCACCGTGCTGGAACTGGTGGCCGACCGACTCGCCGTGGGCACCGTCATCGTGTTCGACGAGTACTTCAACTTCCCCGGCTGGCGTAACCACGAATACCGGGCGTGGACGGAATTCGTCGCACGCACCGGAACAGAGTTCGACTACCTGGGCTACACCGCGGACAACGAGCAGGTCGTCGTACGCATTCGCACGGCTCCGACCGTAACGCGCACTTCTGCCTGAACGGAGTCTGCGCAGGAAGGAAGGATTCCGAAGGTAGGATCGCGGAGTCGGGTCAGCAGAGGGCCCTCTAAGAACCCGTACGACTTTTGGAGCGTTGATGACCGAGGTTACCGCGGACATCGCACACACCAGTGCTGATGTGCAATCACGACTGGTCCAACACGAGGCACCGCCCCGGTTCGTCGTCCAACGGGGACTGTTCGGCGGTCCCTCCACTCTCATACAAGATGATCTGTATCTGCACATCGGCTCCGGTCGCGCACATCGGTCTCGTTTCGAGGTTTCGATCGAAGCGAACTCGAAAGTGGACACCAACACCTATTTCGGCCGTTTTCCTGCTAGTTACTGGCAGCGCTGGACCGCCGTAGCCGAGGTGCGAGTCAGTCTGTCGTACAACGGGTCCGGTCGATTCTCACTGATCGCATCAGACGCAGACGGTCGCAATCGAACGGTAGCGGCCGTGGACGTGGACGGCTCCGGCACAACCGAACTCGAAGGCGCACTGGACAGATTCGTCGACGGCGGCGCGCTGTGGCTTCGTTTCGAGACAGACAAGGGTGCGCTGAACATTCGCGACCTCGCCTGGACCGTCGACTCCCCGGCCAAGATTCGTCCTGCCGCAGTGGTGATCTGCACCTACAATCGCGCCGACGAGTGTGCGGAGACCGTAGCGTCCTTGGGCAACGACACCCAGGTGGTGGACGGACTCGATGCCGTGTATGTCGTAGACCAGGGAACGGACCTCGTCGAAAAGCGCGCCAAGTTCCAGGACACCGCACATGTTCTGCAGGACAAGCTCGTGTACATCCGGCAGCCCAATCTGGGTGGTGCCGGCGGCTTCACCCGCGGCATGTACGAGGTCACCGAAGTAGTCGGAGCAGAGCACGCCAACGTCGTCCTCATGGACGACGACATCCTGTGCGAACCCGAAACTGTGCTGCGTATCAACGCTTTTGCAAATATGACCGTCGACCCGGCCATCGTCGGCGCGCAGATGCTCGGTCTTTTCCACCCTGATCGCGTCCTCGTGGGGGCCGAGCATGCCGACTTGACCGGGCCGAAGGTCGGAATTCCGGCAACCAACGCTCTGGTCAACGCGAGTGTTGTCAAGAAGAAGCAAGAGATTCGCGTCGACGCCGGCTACAACGGCTGGTGGACGTGCCTCATCCCGTCGGAGATCATCGCCCAAATCGGTTACCCCCTCCCACTTTTCTTTCAGTGGGACGACGTCGAATACGGAATGCGAGCGCGCGGACGCGGTTTCGCAACCGTCACACTACCCAGCGCGGGTGTGTGGCACGCCGACTTCTCGTGGAAGGACTGGGACGAATGGCACCGGTACTTCAACATCCGAAACGGGCTGCTCACCGCGGCGCTACATAGCGACTTCGACGGAAGAGTACTGTTCCGGAGCCTTTCTCGGGATCTACTGCGATTCCTCGTCGGTATGCAATACGGGTTGGCCTTCACTCAGATCAAGGCCATCGAGGACTTCCTGAACGGTCCCGCCGCGTTCGACGACGGTGGAGTGGAAGCAGCGAGCGGTATTCGCCGTGAGCGCGCCAAGTTCGCCGAAACGATACGCCATTCAGCTGCGCATGCGCCTGATCTGCAGAGTGCCGACTACCAGATCGCGAATGCTGCACCGTGGCCGAGCATGGAGGGCTTGGTCCTGGCCAAGCGATTGCTTCAGCAGTTGCGTGGACGGCTGAATCCGCATCCGGTTGCCATCGCCAGCCGCGATGCCCACTGGTGGCATGTATCCCTGTTCGGCCACGCCGTGGTCACCGACGCGTCCCAGGAAGGCGTCCGGGTCAGGCGTCACAATCCAGAGCTGATGAGAGAACTTCTGGTTCGCGGACTCCGAGCGCAGTGGAAACTGCGCCGGAACGCACCGGTGGTCCGTGAGCAGTATCGCGACGCGTTCGCCGAGATGACAAGCCGATCGAACTGGGCTCGGCTGTTCGGGAAGTAGTCAGCCGCAACCGTTCTCAGGCATTATCGGGTCGATCCGTACCGTCTCGAACGACACGGTGTCGGGTTCGCCGAAGGCAAGATGACCCTACGGCCGTGCAGTGCGTTCGAGGTAACCCAGCGGTCCATCAGGGAAAACTATTTCAGAACCGAATTTCGGATTCTCGGTGTCGGCGAAGCTGATGCCCGAGACGCACCTGGCACTTCGGCGACATGAACCCCCTCGGAGTCGTGCCCTTCGCCGCTCGAAAATGGTTGCAAAACCACCGTGCTGGATTTCTCGACCCGCGCATCAGCCATGCCGTCCCAGGCTGCGGGCGATCCGACGGCTAGAGTCGCAATGTCGTTACCCGAAGTTACGGAGTGGACCTTGACCGCCTTGCCTACTCAGCCCACGAGTGCCTCGACACTCGCGGGCGGTTCGTCGGGCGGCAAGGCCCGGCTTCTATGGGGTGCGGTCGTCGCCGCCGTCGTGGTGACCGGATTCATCGCCATTTTGGCGGTCGATTCGCGCTGGTTCTACGTCAATGACACCGAATCCGGTGCCATAGGTAATTGGCTTCAACTGGGTCGCATCATGAGGGAAGGAAACCTGTTTCCGTCCCTGGTGCTCGACCAATGGATGGCCGGAAACTACCCCGTAGAGGGCCAAGGCGGCTTGTTCAACCCGGTCCAGATGGCGATCAACTACGCGTCTCCATCGATCGACAACCTGAACTTCCTCGCGATTGCAGTGAAGCTGGGCTTTTCGCTCATCTTGGCAACGGGCGTCTATCGCGTTGCCATGACCTACGGGGCACGTCCTGCCTGGGCGGCTGTAGCCGGCGCAAGCGCTCCCTTCGTGGGGTTCACGCTGTTCTTCGAACAGCCCGCCTGGATCACGTCGCTCATGGGCGCAGCATGGGTGATGCAAGCATGGGCAAGTGGCGTTCGCTACGCCCGCGGGTACAGCGGCCCTGTATCCACGTTCGTTTTTCTCTACCTCGCCATCAGCATCGGTTACGTACACGCCGCGCTCATGGCGGGTGTCGTAGTCGCGTGCATCGCTGTCGGTGAGTACGTAGACGTCAGGCGGTGGCGTCCGGTTCTTCGAATCCTGGCGGTCGGTATCGCCGCCGCAGGATGCGGCGCGATCACCTTCCTGCCGGGGATCCTCACGGCCTCGGTCACCTACCGCAGCGGCAGTGAGGGCGTCACCAACGACAACTTCTTGACGGCTCCGTGGTCGGAGACTCTGACGTCGATCATCCCATCGTCGATATCGAGTATCGAAGGCTATTCCGGCGAGACCACGTACGCGCCGATCACGTACATCGGGTGGTTCGTACTCCCAATTCTGGCTTTCGTGGCCTGGCGTGCGGTCCCTGGTGTGCTTCGACAACTCTCCACGCCGATCGTCCTGCTCATCGTGCTGCTGCTGTTCACGGCTGGGCCGTCGGCGATCGGTCCGCTGCGCTACCCGGCGCGGCTGCTACCGTTCGTGGCACTGATCTCCTTGATTCTGGTCAGCGTGCTGATCAGCCGGTTCGGCACTGTCAGGATGGTTCGCCCACGGTTGATTGCAGCTGCCGTCATCGTCGTGGTGATGGTGCTTCGGGCGGCGTCCTCTGGTCCTCAGTTCACCAACCGCCACCTGGTGGCAGGACTACTGATCATCTCTGTCGGCGCAATAGGGGTGTATTTGGCCAGGCGTTTCGGTCAACGGGCAGTCGCCGTACTCGTCCTGATCACCATCGTTCCAGTAGCGACCTACCAGGTTGCGGCGTACTCGGCTCCCTTTGCCAAGTGGTGGCTACCCACGTCGCAGGCGCAGGCCAAGGCCGAGTTCCCGCAGTGGGAGGGCGTCACCCTGCAGTTCGGACAGCTCAACTTGACCGGACAGCTATCCGCGACGAACGAACACGACCCGAGCCTGCCCTGGCACTCCCAGGTGTACGGCAACTACGCCAAAGTGCTCGATTCGGATTATGTCAACGCCTACACACCTGTTGGCTACGAAAAATTCGGCGATCTGCTGTGCTTCGAGTTCGAGGGCTCGACCTGTAGGGATTCGTTCACGAACGCATTTCGGATCGAGCCGTACACGGGCCGGACCTACGTCGACCTGATGGGCGTCGACCGTGTAGTTCTGCAACAGGCGCTCTACCCTCGCGCCGATTTGCGGCCGCCCCCGGACGGTTGGCAGTGGGTGGACCCGCCCACAACCACTGCCGGGCAAATCTATGTCCTCGAACGCACTGACGGTCCAGTTTCGGACGTGCAGGGTCGGATAGTCGCCACTGTCGATGCGATGGCTCGATCAGAGGGTTTCAGCGCCACATCGGAACGTGCTCGAGTTACCTCCGCCGAGGGCGGCAGCGTCGTATTCTCGCGGTTGGCCTGGCCGGGCTACACAGCGACGCTCAATGGCGAGACGCTGCAGACCAAGGGCTTGGCCGACATCTTCCTGTACGTCGACCTGCCGCCCGGCACCGAGAACGCCGATCTGGAACTCACTTTCCGGCCGCCGGGTGAACGACTCGGACTGGCCGCGATGGCCGGCGGAGTGATGGTGCTGATCGGCCTGGTGGTGCTCGATGTGCGACGACGCAGAAACGTTCGCTCTTCGGAGTTCGGTACCGCGCCGCAAAGCAGTTAGGCTCAGACCTCGTGATGTCCCACGCCGCTGCCGAGCCGCACCGCATCTCCATCGTGGTGCCGGTCTACCAGGGCGAACGGACGCTCAGTGCGTTGATCGACGAGATCGTTCCGTTGACGCAGGTGACGCACACTCCCGTCGGGCGTCCGCTGATCGTCGAAGAGGTTCTGCTCGTGTTCGATCACGGGCCCGACAACTCCGCCGCAGTCATCCGACAGCTGACCTCCGCGCACGCGTTCGTTCGAGGAGTCTGGCTCAGCCGTAACTTCGGTCAGCATCCCGCCACGCTGGCGGGCATGGCGTCGAGCGGCGGCGAATGGATCGTCACGATGGACGAGGACGGGCAACACGACCCGGCCGCCATCGGCGGGATGCTCGATACTGCCCTCGACCAGCAGGCCACCGTGGTCTACGCCAAGCCCACGAACGCAGCACCCCATGGAATGTGGCGCAACGCAGCCTCTCGAGGCGCCAAGTGGCTGATCGCCAAGGCCCTGGCCGGGGACAACACCGTCGATTACCAGAGTTACCGCCTGGTGCTCGGTGAAGTCGGTCGCTCGGTCGCCGCGTACGCCGGATCCGAGGCGTACCTGGACATCGCGCTCGGTTGGATCGCAGGCGACGTCACGACGAGTCCGGTGGCATTGCGCGAGGAGGTGGACCGTCGATCGGGCTATCGACTGCGGACGCTGCTCTCGCACTTCTGGCGGATGGTGCTCTCGAGCGGCACCAAGGGTCTGCGGATGGTCAGCTTCATCGGTATCGCCTTCGCGCTGCTCGGCCTGATTCTCGTCGCCTACGTGCTGGTGTCGTACTTCGCGTTCGACCCCGGATCCGAGGTGCAGGGCTGGGCGTCGACGATGGTGATTCTGTTGTTCGGCTTCGGGGCAACGTTGTTCTCGCTCGGCGTGGTAGCCGAGTACGTGGGCGTCAACGTCAAGACGGCCATGGGTAAGCCTCCGTATCTGATCGTGACCGATCCCGGAAACGGCCCACTCGGACGCCTCGAGCCCACAGTGCCTGCCGACACCACCGAATCACTCGAAAACACACCGAAGACGTGACCGCGACGCACACCTGGATCGTCGGCAGCGGCGGACTGCTCGGCGCGGCAGCAACCCGGGAGGTGCAACGCCGGGGACATCGTGTGCACACCAGCACCATCCCCTGGGCAAACAACGTCTTGGCCGAAGAGGCTCTGCTGCAACACTGCTCGGCATTCTTCGACTCGTTCGACGACGGCGTGTGGAACGTGATCTGGGCTGCGGGAGCCGGTGTGAACGGAACCAGCGCAGCACAATTCGCCCGCGAGAACGACCTGATTCGCACCGTACTCTCGCGGATCGAGGCCGTCGCCGCCAACCGCACAGACACCGGAACGGTCTTCCTCGCGTCGTCCGCCGGAGGCGTCTACGCGGGCGCGACCGGAGCACCGCATCATGAAGGAACAAAACCGGTTCCGTTGGGCGACTACGGTTTTGCAAAGCTGGAGTCCGAGGCCGTCGCAACCGAGTTCGGTGTGCGCACCGGCATCAACGTGGCGATCGGCCGTTTCGCGAACCTCTACGGGCCCGGGCAGAACCTCGCCAAGCCGCAGGGCCTGATCTCCCACCTGTGCCGGGGATACCTCCTGGCCTCACCCGTCTCCATCTTCGTACCCATGGATACGTTGCGCGACTATCTGTACGTGTCCGACGCGGCCGAGATGGTCGCCGACACCCTCACCCTGTCTGCGACGCAACGACTGTCGCCGACGGTCAAGATCTTCGCGTCGGGGGAAGCCGTCACGATCGGTTCGATCCTCGGGGCGTGCCGGACGGTCTTCCGCCGTCGGCCGAACGTGGTGCTCGCAGCCTCGCCGCTCGCAGTGTTCCAGGGTCGCGATCTACGGCTGCGTTCGACGGTGTGGCCGCAGATCGATCGCCGAACCCACCGCACTCTGCCCGCCGGCATCGCCTCCACCCTGTTCGCCACGCGTCAAGCATTGGCGGCAGGGCGATGACCGAACCGCATACTCCCGCTCCCCCGGCAGGAATGAACGGTGCGCCCGGGCCGCTGATGCGCATCGTCAAGAATCAGAAAATTGCATTCCTGCTCGTCGGTGGAGTGAACACCGCACTGGGTACCGCGTGGTTCATCCTGTGGCAGCTGCTGATCGGTGAGCAGTACGGCTACCACGCCGCCATCGTGCTCGGGTACCTCTGCAACGTACTGTGCGCCTTCGCGATGTACCGCTACCTGGTGTTCCGCGTGCGGGGTCACTTTCTGCGCGATCTACTGCGATTCTTCGTCGTCAACTTCGGGGCGTTCCTCGCGAACATCTCGCTGATGACGGTCGCCGTCTCTATCCTCCATTTCCCGCCCATTCCTTCACAATTGGTCGTCACAGCAGTAATGGCAGTCGTCAGCTTCTTCGGCTACCGCGACTTCTCGTTCCGCAGAAAGAGCCAGGCCCCCACACCATGACACCTCGTGTTTCCGTCGTCGTCCCGGCGTACAACAACGCCGAATATCTGGCCGAGACCATCGATTCGATTCTCGCGCAGACGTTCACGGACTTCGAGCTGGTCATCGCCGATCATTCGTCCACCGACGACACGCTGGCCGTAGCGCAGAAGTACGACGACCCCCGCATCCGCCTCCTGACCACCCCGGCCGGCGGCGGCGCGCAAGCCAACTGGAACCGCGTCACCGAGGAGGCCACGGGTGAGCTGATCAAGCTCGTCTGCGGCGACGACACCATCGCGGCTACCGCGTTGGCCACCCAGGTGCAGGCATTCGACGACAACCCGACCGCGGTCCTCGTCGCCTCGCAGCGCGCCCTGATCGACGCCAACAGCAAGACGGTTATCGCCGCCCGCGGGCTGGGAGGACTGCACGGCACGGTCTCGGGCCGAGTAGCCGCCAGAACTGCAGTTCGAGCCGGTGCCAACATCTTCGGTGAGCCCGGTGGCGTCATGATGAAATTGTCGGAGCTGCGCGAGATCGGCCTGTGGGACAACAGCCACCCCTACCTGATCGACCAGGCCACCTTCATCGCGGTCGCACTACGAGGCGACATCGTGGCCCTCCCGCAGCCGCTGGCGTCGTTCCGCATCAACTCGGGCCAGTGGAGTGTGGAACTGGCGACGCAGCAGGCACGTCAGGCCGCAGACTTCCATCGCTCGCTGCAGGCAAGCGACCCGACATTGTTGTCCGACGGCGACGTTCGCGTCGGAAACGCCAAGGCGCTGATGACATCGTTCATGCGTCGTGCGGTGTATCTGCTGCTGCGCCATCGGATGTCGCGCAGCAGCTAGCCTCTCGGTTCTCGTTTCAGGGCAGGACGGACTCCTTGGAGGCGTAGACCGCTTCGGTGGCGTCTTTCTGCGGTCGCCACCACTGCTCGTTGTCGCGATACCAGTCGACGGTCGCCTTCAGCCCGGCCCGGAAGTCGACATAGGTTGGCGTCCAACCCAATTCGGTGCGGAGTTTGGTCGAGTCGATGGCGTACCGCAGGTCGTGGCCGGGGCGGTCGGTGACGAAGTCGAATGCGTCGGCTGCATGGCCGGTCTCTTCGAGGATCGCTTCGAGGACTGTGCGGTTGTTCGCTTCACCGTCCGCGCCGATGAGGTAGGTCTCGCCGATGCGGCCGCGTTCGATGATGGCCCAGACGGCGCTGTTGTGGTCGTCGACGTGAATCCAGTCGCGTACGTTCTGCCCTGCGCCGTAGGGCTTGGGCCGGGAGCCGCTGAGGATGTTGGTGATCTGCCGTGGAATGAACTTCTCCACGTGCTGGTAGGGGCCGTAATTATTCGAGCAATTGGAGATGGTGGAGCGGACTCCGAACGACCGCGTCCAGGCCCGCACCAGCAGATCGCTCGACGCCTTGGTGGAGGAGTACGGGCTCGAGGGGTTGTAGGGAGTCGATTCGGTGAACCGTGCGGGGTCATCGAGTTCGAGGTCGCCGTATACCTCGTCGGTGGAGATGTGGTGGTAGCGCACATCGTGTTCTCGGACCGCATTGAGCAAGGTGGTGGTGCCGATGACGTTGGTGTGGACGAACGGCCACGGGTCGGTCAACGAGTTGTCGTTGTGCGATTCGGCGGCGAAGTGGACGACCAGATCCGTCTCGCGAACGAGGCGGTCGACGAGGTCAGCGTCGGCGATATCTCCGTGCACGAACTCGATGCGATCGGCCACCGGGTCCAGTGAGGCCCTGTTTCCTGCGTAGGTGAGCTTGTCGAGCACGGTGACCTGCGAATCGGGGCGTTGCGCGAGCGTCTGATGTACGAAGTTCGCGCCGATGAACCCGGCGCCACCCGTGACGAGAATTCTCATGAACAGGCACTTTACCGGTGGAGGCTCAGGCCGGCCGGCTGTGTCAGCTCCGCTCGATGGTGCGTCCGGCAAAGGCCGCCAGCCGCTCGTACGCGTTGGCACCCTCCGGTGCCTGCTGCTCTGGATCGAAGGCCCCGGCCCGTCGCTCCTCGGTCAAGTTGGCGGACATGAACTCCATCCCCTCCTCCGCCACTGCCTGGTCGAACTCGTCGGTGCTCTGTCCGAGCGCAGTAGCAAGATCCCACGCGTGCACCGACAGTTCGGCAGCGACCATACCGAGCGGTAGCGGAGAGCCGGCGTCGATCACCGCCAGCAGCTCACCGGTGCGCTCGGTCCAGAGCGGGATCGGGTCCTCGACGGACTGCGGAGAGGTCGACCAGGCGATCTCCTCGCCGCGGGCCATCGTCACCAATTGACCCGCGGTGTGCACCAAGTGGTCCGTCAGGTCGGCAACGGTCCATTCGTCACACGGCGTCGCCGACGCCCGAGCATCGCCCGTCGCAGCCGAGAGGAGCGTGGTGACCTGGCTGATGCCGGTATCGATCTGGGTGCGACTCGTCACGATCGTCGTCCTCGCTTCTGTCGACGCGCTGGGTATGCGGTGAGCCTAGGTGCGCCTGGCAGCTCATGCAGCGCAAATCGCGCAGGCACAATCGAGCGGCCGATCGGTGGGTCTGGAAGACTTCGGCTTCATGCGGGGAATCATTCTGGCGGGCGGCACGGGCTCGCGACTTCATCCGATCACGATGGGCGTCAGCAAGCAGTTGGTCCCGGTCTACGACAAACCGATGATCTACTACCCGCTCTCGACGCTGATCCTGGCCGGAATCCGCGAGATCCTCATCATCACCACCCCCCAGGACGCCGACCAATTCGCGCGCCTACTCGGTGACGGCTCCCAATTCGGCATCGACCTGACCTACAAGGTCCAACACGAACCCAACGGCCTCGCCCAAGCATTCGTGTTGGGCGCCGAGCACATCGGCACCGACTCCGCCGCACTGGTGTTGGGCGACAACATCTTCTACGGCCCCGGCCTGGGCACCCAACTCTCCCGCTTCGAGGACATCGACGGCGGAGCCGTGTTCGCCTACGAAGTCTCCGACCCCACCGCCTACGGCGTCATCGAATTCGACGACAACCGAAAAGCGATCTCGTTGGAAGAAAAGCCCGCCGTCCCGAAATCGAACTACGCCGTCCCCGGCCTGTACTTCTACGACAACGACGTCATCGCCATCGCCCGCGACCTGAAACCCTCCGCCCGCGGTGAGTACGAGATCACCGACGTCAACCGCCACTATCTCGACGCCGGCCGCCTGCAGGTCGAAGTACTGCCCCGCGGTACCGCCTGGCTCGACACCGGCACCTTCGACTCCCTGCTCGACGCCTCCAACTACGTACGCACCATCGAACAACGCCAGGGCCTGAAAATCGGGTCCCCCGAAGAAGTCGCGTGGCGACGCGGGTTCATCACCGACGACGAACTACGTGAACGGGCCGAAAAGCTCGTCAAATCCGGGTACGGCCGCTACCTACTGGACCTGATCGACCGAGGAAACCGATGACCTTTCGCGAACTGAACATCGCCGGTGCCTACGAATACACCCCACGCCAGTTCGGCGACGACCGCGGCGTGTTCTTCGAATGGTTCAAAGCCTCCGCGTTCGAAGAGACCACCGGCCGAGCATTGGATCTGAAGCAGGCCAACTGCTCGGTCTCCGCCGCCGGGGTCCTACGCGGAATCCACTTCACCACCAACCCGCCCGGCCAAGCGAAATACGTCACCTGCGCCCGCGGAGCGTTCCTGGATGTGATCGTCGACCTGCGCGTGAGCTCCCCGACGTTCGGGCAGTGGGATTCGGTTCTGATCGACGACATCGACCGCAAAGCGGTATTCCTGTCCGAAGGACTCGGACACGCCATCCTCTCGCTCGAAGACAATTCCACCGTCATGTACCTGTGCTCACTGGAATACACCCCGGCCCTGGACCGCGACATCAACCCACTCGACCCGGCCCTGGGCATCGACTGGCCCACCACCGCACGCGACGGCTCACCCCTGACCTTCGAGCTCTCCGCCAAGGACAAAGCCGCCCCCACCCTCGCCGAGGCCCAGGAACGTGGGGCGTTGCCCTCGTGAGCCTTTTGCACCCCTGGAGGGGTGCAAAAGGCTCACGACGGTAGCTAGCGGATCTT